>NZ_JBHRXV010000008.1:0-95659 GCF_042648405.1 Sphingoaurantiacus capsulatus
TCTCAGCAGCCCTCATCGCCGCAACCATCATCTACTGGTGCAATTGAGTCCGGAGCCTAGCCCCCACAAACAACAACGGGCCCGCCTCCGTTGGGGGAGACGGGCCCGAGGTTGCAGGCGCGTTATCTACTGTTGTGAGGGGAGAGGATCCCGCGCCCAGAACTTCTTCACTTCATCATCCTTGCCGGTCATCTCGTAGCGGATGAGCGACATCGGCAGGCGGCCGGCCGCCATGAAGTCGTCGTGGAATTTCTTCAGGACGAACTTGTCGCCGTCCTGATGCTTCTTCTCGGCAACGAGCTTCTGCATCTCGATCATGCCGATGGTGTAGCCGAGGCCGTAGCCCGGCGGACGGCGGAGGTAGATTTCGGCGTCGACGCGGGCGACGTTGGCGTCGAGCCACGGCGTCCACTCGCGCCAGCCGTCGATCACTTCCTGAAGCGTCTGGCGGTTGAGCTGCAGGTTGATGTCACCCGCCACGCGCACGGCGCGGAAGATGCCGAAATAGTCGATCAGCTCGCGGACGCGGCCGATGTCCTCGAAGAAGCCGAGACGCTGCGCGCCTTCCTCGACCCACACGCCCCAGCCCTCGGTGCGCACGCCGTCGGTGATGCGGCCGCGGATCGGGTGCTTGTTCTGGCGCGCGACGACGCCGTCGAAGCGGTGACCCGGAATGACCGCGTGGAGATGGTCGGGGCTCGGATCGCGGAACTGGATTTCTTCCCAGAAATTGAGCCCGCCCTGCCGCTGGATGAACGGCACGTTGGTGTCGAGTTCCTTCACATAGGATGGGATCGTGATGATCTCTTCCTCGACCAGCCAGCGGCGGATGCGCTCGTCGGTCTTGGCGATGCGCTGCGCGTAGTCCGCGGCGGTCTCGGCCGGCTTCAGTTCGGGCAGCTTGCGGTTGCGATGCTGCTCGAGCGCGTTCATCGCCCACAGGCGCTGCGTCTCGCGGGCGCCGAGCGTGAGCAGCTGTTCTGCGTTGTACGGCAGCAGCTTCACATTCTTCAGATACCAGTTGAAGTTGGCCTCGCCGACACCCGCCGGGGCGGTCATCGAGGGACGCTGCGCCTTCAGCCAGGCCTGGAAGTCGAGCACCGCGTTGCGCGCCTTGGTGATGTCGGCCCGCAGCGCCGGCTGCTGGCTGGCGCGGCTGTTGAGATCGTCATACCAGCCGACGACGCCGGCGGGCGGCACCGTGCGATACGGATGGCCGTGGCCAACGCCGTCCGCCGCCGCGAGGTTGTGCAGCGCCAGGTCGGCATAGTCGCCGGGGACGTTCTTCAGATTGCGCTTCGCCGCCTCGACGAGGATCGGCACGGCGCGCAGGTTGCGCTGCGTCGCCTTCAGCGCGTCGCCCTTCAGCGGCAGATCGACGAAGGTGATGGCGAGCATCTGGTCGACGTAGAAGCCCGGATCGCGCTCCCACGGCTTCGAGACGTTCAGAAGGAAGTTCTGCTCGTTGAGCTTGGCACGAACCGCCAGCCAGTCGACCTTCTGCGCCTTGTCCCACGCCGCGACGTTCATGTTGTCGACGCGCTGCAGGAAGGCGTTCATCTGGTTGCGACGGCCGTCGATCGAGGCGGCGCTATAGTCGTTGAGGCTGACCTGGACGTTGGTCGAGTTCAGCTCGCCAACGACGGGTGTGCTGCCCTTGAAGGTGAGGAATTCGTCGAACAGCTTGGTCAGGTCGGCATAGCTGCCCTGCCCCGCCGGCGGCTGCGCCTGGGTGGCGGCGGCGGGCGCGCCTTGTGCCATCAGCGGCACCGGCAGCATAGCGGTGACCAGCAACGCGGCGGTCAGGCGCTTCACATTCTTCATCATGGCATTCTCCCCACGATTCAAGCATCCGGGGCGGACGTTGCCGTCCGCCCCGAAGCCGAAAGTTGACCCTTTAGAACTTCACCTTCGCACCGACGAAGAACTGCCGGCCGATCACGTCATAGAGCTGCACGTTGGTGTTGGCGTCGCCGCCGGCCGCGAAGCCGAGGATCGGCGGCTGCTTGTCGAGCAGGTTGTTGACCCCGCCGAACACCTCGAACATCTCTTCCTTGAACCCGACGCTGGCGTAGAGGTCCCAGTAGACGAACGAGCTGATCGTGCCGCTCTGCGTCGGCGGCGCGATCGGCGACAGTTCGACGTCACCGGTGTAGCGGAAGGTGTTCCGCACCGTCACCGGCCCGCTGGTGTAGGCGGCGCTCAGGAACGCGCGGAAGTCCGGGGTGATGCGAACGCTGTCGCTCGAGCAGGGGCCGCCGTAGAAGCCCGCGCACTCGACTTCGGCAACGCCCGCCAGCGGCAGGTTGCTGTCCTCGAACTGGAAGCTGCTGACCAGCTGCACCGCCAGCTTCGCCTCCTCGCCGATCGCGATCGCGCCCGGCAGGTCGAAATTGTAGTTGGCGGTGATGTCGAGGCCGCGGACCTTGCGCTGCGCGATGTTGAGCAGCGGCGCGCGCACCTGATCGATGTTGCCCGAGCTGTTCCGCGTGATCGCCTGGCAGGCGAGGCTCGCGGCGTCGAGCGTCTGGAAGCAGGTGTTGACGAGCAGCTGCGCGTCGACCGTGGCGATCGCGTCGTCGACCTTGATATCGTAATAATCGAGGGTCAGCGACAGACGCGGCGCGAAGGCCGGGGTGAACACCGCGCCGAGGGTGAGCGTGTCCGCCGTCTCCTCGGTCAGGTTCTGGTTGCCGCCGGTGGTGCGGTTGAAGCCCTGGCTTCCGCCGACCTGCAGCGTGTTGATGAACGCCTGCGGCACGCCCTGTGCGAGACAGAGAGTCTTCTGTGCCGCACTCGGGTTGGCGCTTGCAAGGCAGGGATCGGTGCCACCGATGAAGCCCGAGCCGACCGGCGCGAACAATTCGTTGAGGTTCGGCGCACGGATCGCGCGGCTGTAGTTACCGCGCAGACGCATCCAGTCGGTGACTTCCCAGTCGATCGCACCCTTCCAGGTGAACACGCCGCCGACCGTCGAATAATCGGCGTAGCGGAAGGCGCCTTCGACCGCGAGGCTCTCGATCAGCGGCTTGTCGGCGAGGATCGGTACGCGGACCTCACCGAACACCTCGAACAGGTTGAGGCTGCCTCCGTTGATGATCGGCGCGATCGACACGGCCGCGAGGTCGTTGTTGAGCGCGACTTCGTCGGGAACGCTGTCGAAGCTGTCCTTGCGATACTCGACACCGAACGCGGTCGAGACCGGGCCGGCCGGCATTTCGAACAGGTCGCCAGCGACCGAGCCGCCCGCCACGGTGCGGGTGAAACGCTCGTCGGTCGTCGTATTGACCGAGAGGAAGTTCGCCTGCGCCGGGGTCAGCGTCGCGGTGCCGAAGATGTTGACCGGCACGCAGTTCGGGATCTCGCGGTTCCGGCACTGCGGCACGCCGTTGACGAGGATCACGTCGAGGCCCGCCGTGGTGCGCGACCGCGACAGCAGATTCTCGCGGCGCTGCGACACGTCAGACTGCTGGTACTGGTAGAAGGTATCCCACTTCCAGCCGCTGTCACCGATGTCGCCGCGGAAGCCGCCGGTGAAGCCGAAGCTGTCAGCGACATAATTGACGTTACGCGGGCCGAACTCCTCGAAGCGGCGGCCGACGTTGCGCAGCGTGAACACGCCGTCGCCGTCCGGATCGAAAAAGCCGCGGTTCGACGCGAAGAACGAGCGCAGCTGCGGCGTGAACAGCGGGTTGGTGTCGGCGTTCGGGATGAGCACCGTCCCGGCCTGCTGGCCCGAGCTCGACGGCGTCACCGCCTCGGCCGCCTGCTGGAAGCTGTTTTCCTTCCGCGTGTAGAAGAACTGACCGTAGGCCTCGATGCCGTCGGTGATCTCGTAGCGCGTGTTGACCGCCGCCTGGTAGCGCTCGAACGGGCGCAGCAGGAAGTTCGGCGCAGCATAGTTATACTGGTCGTTCGGCCGGCAATAGGGCAGCGGCTCGCCGTTCGGGCCGAAGCGGATGCCGGTGTGCGCGACCGGGCAGGCACCGCTGGCGTTGTTGAGGTTCGGCACGCCGGTGATCTGCGGGATCTGCGTCGTGTTGATGCCGATCGAGCCGCCGGGGACGTTGCCCGAGCCGAACGGCTGGAACACGCCTTGCGCGTCGGCGAGCACGGGATTCGCCGAGAAGGCGCGATCACCCATGAAGATCGAGTCACGCGTGGTGTACGAACCATAAGCGGTGATGTTGCCGCGATCGTCCGAAGTGTTCGCGCCGAACACCACGTCGATCTTGTGCGAGGCGCCGTCGCCGCGCGAGGTCTCGCCATACTGGTAGTTGGCTTCGAGACCTTCGAAGTTGCGCTTCAGCACGAAGTTGACCGCGCCCGCGATCGCGTCCGAGCCGTAAACGGCGGAGGCGCCGCCGGTGATCACCTCGACACGCTCGACCAGCAGGTCGGGGATCGTCGCGAGATCGGCGAGGCCGGTGACGTCGGCCGGGATGTAGCGGCGGCCGTCCACGAGGACGAGCGTGCGCACGGCACCCAGGCTGCGGAGATCGACGCTGAGGACGCCCGAGCCGCCGCTCTGGTTGGTGGTGCTGGTGTTGTCCGGCGCCAGCTGCGGGAAGTTGTTGAGCGCGCCTTCGAGCGTGACGGCGCCCGAGTCCTGCAGGACGGCGCTGTCGATGGTGGTGATCGGGCTGGTCGCGACGAGGTCGCGGCGCACGAGGCGCGAACCGGTGACGATGATCTCGCTCTCTTCGGCCGTCGCTGCCGCGTCGGCCGCTGCGGTATCGGCGTCCTGCGCGAAAGCCGGCATCGCCATCAGGGCAAGGCTGGAAAGCGCGCTTGAAAAGAACAGATGTTTCAACTGCGAACGCCGTATCTGCATGATGCTAGTTCCCCCGGTTCCCATATAACCTCCTCTGTACGGCCCTTCGTCCGTTCCAGCTCGCTCGGCTCAAATCCCCTTCGCCAACGCAACTTTTTCCCTGTGCGGACCCTGTCTTTCTGACAGTTTTACGACTCCGCCTTTTGGCACTCGAATATTCACAAGCAGGGTTTCGGGTGTCAAACAGTTTTGCGCGCAATGCGTACTTTTCGGCGCGCTGCGCACAAAACTCCTGTCGCATGTGTGGCCTGAATGCACTAGCATCTGGTTGGCGCAGGGAGGCGCCGGGAGGAAACTCACGCAGATGAGAGCGAGTGACAACGCGACGCACGCCCAGGCTGGGCGAAGCGAAGAGCATTGGGGCGACTATTGGGTCGACGCCGGGTTGCACGGCTGCACCGCGCAGTTCCCCGAGGCCGTGCAGCGTGAGGTCGCCGCAAGGTGGCGCGCGCTGTTTGCAACGCTGCCCGACGGCGCGACCTTGCTCGACATTGGCTGCGGCAAGGGCGCCCTCCTCGACCTCGCGGGCGCGACGGGCGCGCTCGCGCGCGGAATACAGGCGACGGGCGTCGACCTGGCACCGGCCGCCACCCTGTCCGGCGAGGGTTTCGACATCCACGGCGGCATCGACGCCGCCGCGCTCCCCTTCGCCGACCGCAGCTTCGATTGCGTCGTCAGCCAGTTCGGCATCGAATATGCAGGCTTCAAACCGGCGCTTGCCGAAGCCGCGCGGGTATGCGCCGGCCAGCTTGTGGTGTTGAGCCACGCGGCCGAGGGCGTGGTCACCGAACAGGCGGCGGAGCAGGCCGCGCAGATCGACGAACTGCTGGGTCCGTCCCGCGTCGCCGAGCGGCTGCGCACCGCACAGGAAGACGGCAGCATCGACGCGGTGATCGCTACCTTGCGCGACGAGCTTGCCGCGATGATCGGCGAGGCGACCAACACCGGCATCCTTGACCAGCTTTACGTGAGCTTCGGCGAGATCGCGCGCGTCGCGCCGCTGATGCCGCCCGCCGAGCTGGCCGCGGCGATCGACTTCATGGTTACGCAGCTCGGGCGCCACCGCGTGCGCATGGGTGCGCTGGCGGATGCCGCGGTGCGCGGCGAGATGGCGGAGAGCGCGACGGCGATGCTCACCGCCGCAGGTTTCGAAACGACGATGTCGGCGCAGCTTTCGGGCGGCGGCGACGTGGTCGGCTATTGGCTCGTGGCTCGGCGCAACGACGCCGACACGCTATCATGACGGGAGGAACGATGAAGGGGGTTGGTCGCATGGCGCGCAAAGTTGGGGCGGCACTGCTGCTCGGAACCGCAACGGTGGCGGGCGGCGCGGCGCCGGCACTGGCACAGACCGAGGCGGCGAAGCCCGCCGGCTATGCCGCGCTGGAGACGCTGTTCACCGAATGGCGCGTGTTCGAATATTCGGGCACCCGCGACGGTGCGCCCGATTACACTGCCGCCGCGATGGCGAAGAAGGCGACCGAGCTGAAGCAGTGGCAGGCCCGCCTCGCCGCGATCGACCGCGCCGGCTGGTCGACCTCGCAGCTGATCGACTATCAGATCGTCCGCGCCGAGATGAACGGCCTCGACTTCGATCTGCGCGTGCTCAAACCCTGGGAACGCGACCCGGCCTTCTACCAGCTGCTGTGGGCGGCGATCAGCGATACGCCCGCGCATGAAGGGCCGATGGCGCACGGCGAGATCGAGCTGTGGCAGTATAAATTCCCGCTCGATGCCGCGTCGGCGAAGAAGCTGACCGCCGGCCTCAAGCAAATCCCGCCGTTCCTGACGCAGGGCCGCACCAACCTTACCGCCAACACCCGCGACCTGTGGTCGGCGGGCATCGACACGATGCAGGAGCAGTCGGACGCGCTCGCCGACCTCGAAAAGCGCGCCGGCAACCGCGAGGTGGCGAGGGCCGCCGCCGAGGCGCGCAAGGCGACCGACAGCTTCGTCACCTGGCTGAAGGCCGAGCTGCCGAAGAAGACCGGCCCGTCGGGCGTCGGCGTCGAGAACTACAATTGGTATCTGAAGAACGTGCAGCTCTCCCCGCTGACCTGGGAGGGCGAGGTCGCGCTGCTCGAGCGCGAGCTCGGCCGCTCGCACGCGGCGCTGCGGCTGGAGGAGCATAACAACCGCAACCTGCCGCAGCTGGCCGGCGCCACCGACGCCGCCAGCTATGAGGCCCAGGCGACCAAGGCGGTGAAGGACTATCTGAAGTTCCTCGGCGACAACGAGATCCTGACGGTCAAGGATTACATGGAGCCGGCGCTGATGGCGCAGCGCGGGACGTATGTGCCGCCCGAGCGCCAGAACTTCTTCCACATCACCATGCACCGCGCGCCGATGACCTTGTGGACCCACTTCTACCATTGGTGGGACCTGCAGATGACCGAGAAGGACCCGCACCCGAGCCTGATCCGTCGCGCGCCCCTCCTTTACAACATCTGGATCAGCCGCGCCGAAGGCCAGGCGACGGGCATGGAAGAGGCGATGCTCTACGCCGGCCTGTTCGACGACCGGCCGCGCGAGCGCGAGATCGTGTGGATCATGCAGGCGCAGCGCGCAGCGCGCGGTCTCGCCTCGCTCTACGCCCATGCCAACATCTTCACGATGGATGAGGCCAAGGCGATGCAGGTGGCGCGCACGCCGAACGGCTGGATGAGCCCGACCTTGAAGCTGCTCGCCGGCGAGCAGCAGCTGTATCTGCGCCAGCCGGGCTATGGCACCAGCTACATCAGCGGCAAGCATCAGGTCGACAAGCTGATCGGCGAGCTGGCCGAGGCGAAGGGCAAGGATTTCCGCATCAAGGACTTCTACGACGGCATGAACAAGTCGGGGATGATCCCGATGTCGCTCATTCGCTGGGAAATGCTCGGCAAGGACGATGAGGTGAAAAAGATCGGGGCGTACTAGCCCCGCCTCAAGGGGCGGCGTTTGCCTTGGCCCAGCGCGCGACTTCCGCGTGGGTGCCGAACCAGACGCCGCCCTTTTCCTTGGCATCCTCGATCAGCTTTTCGAGAATCCAGATGCGCGAGCGATAGCCGATCACGAACGGGTGCATGACGAGCTGGAAGACGCCGCCCTCTTCCCACGCGGCGTCGAGCTCGCGCTTGAAGATGCCGTAGACCTCGTCGGGCGAGAGATAGGGCCGCGTTGCCGGCTGGCGGTTGAACAGCAGGTAGACGGCATCGTCGCGCAGCCATTCGACGGGCACCTCGACGACGCCGGTGGGCGCGCCATCGAGCAGCAGTTCGTAGCAGCTCTCGTCGGCCATCAGCGAACTGTCGTATTCGAGGCCCATGTCGCGCACGATCTCGATGGTGTGCGGGCTCAGATCCCAGTTGGCCGAGCGGAAGCCGACCGGCGCCTGCCCCATCGTGGCGCTCAGCACGTCGAAGGCGCGGCGCATCAGGTCGCGCTCGGTGGCCTCGTCGAGCAGCGAATTATTCTCGTGCAGCCAGCCGTGCATGCCGACCTCATGGCCGTCGGCCATGATGCGACGCGGTTCATCCGGGTCGATCTGCGCACACATCGCCGGCATGTAGAAGCTCGCCGGCACCTCGGCGCGGCGCAGCACATCGAGCACTTTCGGCACGCCGACCCGCCGCCCGAACTCGCCCCAGGCGAGGCGCCCGATCGCGCGGCCACCGGCGCCGATTTCGAAGGATTCATGATCGCAATCAAAGGATAAGGCGACGGCACAGCGCGCGCCGCCGGGCCATGAGGCGGGCTGCAGCGCGCGGCCTGCGCGGACCCGATTGACGATGCCCTGCCAGTCCTGTTCGCCTGTCGAACTCATATCAATCTCCGAACGTCCGTTCGCATTGCGACCACATATTCACTATGATAGCGTCCGAGTCCGATCACAAGACATGGGTGCTTAAGCAGGGAGAAGTCAGGTGGGGGCAAGGCTCTGGCGGTCGTCGGCCGCGTCGAAGTTCGCGATCTCGTGCGTAGCGGCGGTAACGATGCTGACGGCAACGCCTGCGATGGCGGCGGCGCCGAACGGCAAGGGCAGCCATGCCGACCTCCTCAAGCTGTTCGAGGATTTCCAGGCCTGGCAGAAGAAGTCTTCCGACGTCACCGCCACCGACTATCGCGACGCCGCGATCACCACCCGCACCAGGGAACTGGCCGGGCTGCAGGCGCGACTGAACGATATGGGCGTGGCGCGCTGGACGGTGCCGCAGAAGGTCGACTTCCTCACCACCCGCGCCGAATTCGACAAGGCCGAGTTCGTGCTGAAGCTCACCCGCCCCTGGGCGCGCGATCCGGGCTTCTACGTCTCCGAGTTGCAGCGCCCGGCGTTCACCAACCTGCCGGTGCAGGGCGCCGCGCTGGAGAAGCTGCGCGCACAGCTGAAGAACGTGCCGGCGACGCTCGGCCAGGCGCGCGAGACGCTCGACGACGTCGCCGCCGACCATGCCGACCTCGCGATCTTTTCGCTGACCAATTCGGACGGCGTCGAGGACGGCTATCCCGCGCGGGCGAAAGCGCCGGCGGGCGTCATCGGCTGGTACCAGGATCTGCTCGGCCGCGCGAAGACGCAGCAGCCCGAACTGACCGGTGACATCGAGGCGTCGATCAAGTCGCTGCAGGAGTTCGAGGGCTGGCTCAAGGCCAACCGCGGCAAGATGAACGGCCGCGCCGGCGTCGGGAAGGACGCGCTCGACTGGTACATCGGCAACGTCATGCTGATGCCGTATAATTCGGACGAGGTGATGGCGATCGGCCAGCGCGAGCTCGACCGCTTCTGGGGCTTCTATGCCGTCGAGCGGCACCGCAACCGCAAGCTGCCCGAGATCGCGCTGCCCAAGGACGGCGACGAGTATATGAAGCGCGTCGCCGATACCGACGCGCGCATCCGCAAATGGATCGCCGACGAGCAGATCATCACGATCCCGTCCTACATTCCGGCGGACTGGACGAAGCTGATCGTGCCGCCTTATTCCGAGCCGTTCAACGTGCCGTGGGCGGTGCGGCCGACCCCGCCGAATTTCTGGGAGCAGATCCAGTTCCGCGACCCGTCGCCGGATCACCTCCACGCCGTCATCCCTGGCCACCGCTTCGACCTGCGCGTGTCGAAGGAAGCGTCGAACGTCATCCGCCGCAGCGTGAAGAGCGACAGCCGCTGGCAGGGCTGGGCGGTCTATCTGGAGGAGTTCGGCACGCAGACCGGGCTGTTCGACGACAGGCCGCGGGTGCGCGAACTGATCCAGCTGTTCGGCTTGTGGCGCGCGGCGCGCACCGTCGGCGACGTCTGGAACCAGCGCAACGAGATGACCTCCGGCGAGGTCGCCGACTATTGGCAGAAGGTGACGCCGTTCATGGACGGCAACGTCGCGCAGAAATACGCGCACATCCGCACCGTGCCGGGCCACGGCATGGAATATACGATGGGTAATGTGCAGATGTGGGAGCTGCTGGCGGCAAGGAAGCATCAGCTCGGCGACAAGTTCGTGCTGAAGGACTTCCACGACGAGATGATCGTGAAGGGCCTGCTCCCGCTGTCGCTCATCCGTTACGAGATGACCGGCGACGACAAGGACGTGAAGGCGTTCTTCGACCGGAAGCCGATGCCGGCCAAGTGACGATCGCCCGCTTCCCTGGCCTGTGCCGGGGGAGCGGTGCACGCCGCGGCTGTTCACATGATTCAGGGATAAAAGATGACCAACCGGGCATGGCGCGCGAGCGCGGTCGCGAGCTTGAAGGCTGGCTGCGTGGCACTGGCGCTGTTGGCAGGGTCGCCGGCGCTGGCGGCCGAGCCGAACGGCCGGGGCACGCACGCGGACCTTCTGGCGCTGTTCGCCGACTTCCAAGCGTGGCAGGCCACCCAGTCCGACGTCACCAGGACCGACTTCCGCGCCGGGGCCGTTGCCAAGCGCCGCGCAGACCTCTCGGCGCTGCAGGCCCGCATGGCCGACATGGGCGTGGCCCGCTGGTCGCCGCCGCAGAAGGTCGACTATCTCGTCACGCGCGCCGAACTCGACAAGGCGGAGTTCATCCTGCGCATCACCCGCCCCTGGGCGCGCGATCCGGGCTTCTACGTGTCGCAGCTTCAGCGGCCGGCGTTCACGACGCTGCCGGTGAGCGGCGCTGCCCTGGACAAGCTGCGCGGCCAGATCCGCGGCATTCCCGCGACGCTCGCCCAGGCGCGGGAGACGCTGACCGACGTGGCCGCCGATCACGCCGATCTGGCGATCGCGTCGCTGACGACATCCGACGGGATCGAGGACGGCTACCCGGCGCGCAAGGTCGCACCGCCCGGCGTGATCGGCTGGTACCGCGACCTGCGCGAGCGCGCCGTCCCGCAGCAACCCGACCTCGTCGGCGAGATCGACATTGCGCTCCGCGAACTCGACTCCTTCCGCGGCTGGCTGGTTGCCAATCGCGGCAAGATGACCGGCCGCGCCGGCGTCGGAAAGGACGCGCTCGACTGGTACATCGGCAACGTGTTGCTGATCCCGTACACGTCCGACGACATCGAGACGATCGGCCAGCGCGAACTCGAGCGCTACCGGGGATTTTATGCCATCGAGCGGCACCGCAACCGCAAGCTGCCCGAGATCGCGATGGCGAAGGACGGCGACGAATATGTGAAGCGTGTCGCGGATACCGATGCGCGCATCCGCAAATGGATGACCGATGACCAGATCATCACCATCCCGCCGTACATCCCGGCGGACTGGGCCAAGCATGTCGTGCCGCCGCTGTACCAGACGCCGTTCAACGTGCCGTGGACCGTGCGCCGGACGCCGCCCAATTACTGGGAGCAGATCCAGTTCCGCGATCCGTCGCCGGATCACCTCCACGCCGTCATCCCCGGCCACCGCTTCAGTTTTCGCGTCTCGAAGGAAGCGTCGAACCTCATCCGGCGCAGCGTGCGGAGCGACGCCCGCTGGTCCGGCTGGGGATTCTATCTCGAAGAGATGGCGGTGCAGAGCGGCCTGTTCGACGACCGGCCGCGCGTGCGCGAGCTGATCCAGCTGTTCGGCCTGTGGCGCTCGGCGCGCTCGATCGGCGACGTGTGGAACCAGCGTAACGAGATGACCTCCGCCGAGGTCGTCGACTATTGGATGACGACCACGCCGCTGATGGATGCCAATGTGGCGCAGGCCTATGCCCACCTCCGCACGGTACCGGGCCACGGCATGGAATATACCATCGGCAATGTGCAGATGTGGGAGCTGCTGGCGGCGAGGAAGCAGCAGCTCGGCGACAAGTTCGTGCTGAAGGACTTCCACGACGAGATCATCGTGAAGGGCCTGCTGCCGCTGTCGCTCATCCGTTACGAGATGACCGGTGACGACACGGATGTGAAGGCGTTCTTCGACCGCAAGCCGATGCCCGCGAGTTAGTCAGAAAAAGGGCGGCGGGACCGGTAGGGTCCCGCCGCCATATGCTTCGTCACGACGGGCGGCGCAGGGGCGAAAAGTCCGCGCCGCCCGACGTGCGTCAGCGCATGGTTTTCACCTGGTCGTCCTTGCCCGTCATCTCCCAGCGGATCAGGGAGATCGGGATGACGCCATAGGAATGGAAGCGATCGTGGAAGCGCTTGAGGTCGAAGTTCCGGCCTTCCTTCTGCGCGACGTCGGCCATCAGCGCTTCGAACTGCACCTTGCCGATATGATAGCCGATGCCGTAGCCCGGCTGGCGCAGGTAGAGCTCGAGGTCGAAGCGGCCGATCGCGTCGTCGGGGCCCATCCAATAGGGCGTGCGGCTGGTCAGCGACTTCAGCGCCTCGTCATAGGTCCATTCGTTCGAATGGAGCTTCAGTTCGGGCAGCACGCGCGCGGCGCGCTTCGCCTGCAGGATATAGTTGATCTCGCGGCCCTTGGGGCTGTCGTCCATCACCCCGATCTGCTGGATCATCTCCTCGAGATAGAAGGCCCAGCCCTCGACGCGCGTGCCGCTGATGAAGAACAGACGGTCGGCGCCGCGGATCGGTCGCTGGTCGCGGTCGCGCATGATGCTGTCGAACAGATGGCCCGGCAGGTTGTGCGCGCGCAGCGGCATCGGATCGCGGTCCTCGGTCTGTCGGAAGAAGTGGCGCTGCACGGGCGGATCGAAGGCGCCCGGCTTCTTCGGATCGCGGTCGCCGGGCAGGATGTACGGCCCCTCGCCCACCACCGGCTGCAGCCAGTCGGGCACCGTCATGATGTCGTTCTTCTTGAAGAAGTCGAGCAGCTTCAGGTCGGCGACGTTGCGGCGGCGCTCGAACTCGGCGAGCGTCTCCGCCGGCTCGATCATCGCGGTGCCGCGGTGCTTGTGCTCCTCCAGCTTCAGGAAGACCATCGAGCGCTCATATTCGCGCTCGCCGATCACCCGCATCTCTTCCCAGTTATAGGGGAAAAGCAGGACGTGCTTCAGATACCAGTCGTAATCCTCGCGCCCGATGCCGCCATGCGCCGGCGCGGTTGGCGCGACCTGAACGAGCCAGTCGCGAAAAAGCACGGTGGCGTCGCGCGCGGTGGCGGCGCGGCGCGACACGTCGGGGTTGCTCCTGGCGGTATCGGCGGCGAGCCGGTCGTAGACGTTGATCTCGATATTCTTCTGCGTGATGCCCAGCCGCGCCAGGTCGCCGCGCACCTCGGTGAGGTTGGTGCGCGCCTGCGCGTAGATGCCCGGCACCGCCGCCAGATTGTCGGCGAGTTCCTTCGCCTTCTTGCGGTCGAGCGGCAGCTTCGGGATCGAGAAGGCGCCGTCGATCTTCGGGCCGAAGCCGAGGTTGGTCGGGCTGTAGAAGGCCGGGTCGCGCTTCCACTGGCGATGGACGCGATGCTGGAAGTCGAGCCCGCGCATCTCGGCGAGGACGATCATGTAGTCGACCCGGTCCTCGACCGG
The DNA here is from genome assembly GCF_042648405.1 of Sphingoaurantiacus capsulatus. Lineage (NCBI taxonomy): Bacteria > Pseudomonadati > Pseudomonadota > Alphaproteobacteria > Sphingomonadales > Sphingosinicellaceae > Sphingoaurantiacus > Sphingoaurantiacus capsulatus. Next base: position 13,682 of record NZ_JBHRXV010000008.1, read on the forward strand.
CCACTGGTTGTCGTCGATCGCGGCCAGCTTCGCCATCAGCGGCTTCAGCGCGGCAAGCTGCGCCGCCATCGCCGCGTCGGTATAGTCGGGGACGCCCTTCACGCGCTTCGGCGGCACGATGGCGCGGAAGTCCTTGAACACCGCCTCCAGCGCGGGCTGCGCGGCGAGCGCCGGGTTGGTCGCCAGCAGGATCGCGCCCACCGCCGCGGTCTGAACCAGCCTGACCAGTCGCTTCATGTTCGCCCCCCGTAGGTCGTCGTCAGTCGCGCCGCGGCTCCACCGGCCGGCGGCGCAGGAAGAAGGAATAGGCATCGGGCAGGACGCTGTTCGCGTCGGGATGCTCGAGCGTGATCGCCGCGCGGTACGGGAAGCTCGGCTCGGCGAGCAACTGCCGCCCCATCGCGACGAGATCGGCGTGGCCGTCGGCGATCACCGCATTGGCCTGCACGGGCTCGAAGATCAGCCCGACCGCCATCACCGGCATCGCTGCCTCGCGGCGGATCTGATCGGCGAAGGGCACGAGATAGCCCGGCCCCGGCTTGACCGTGGAGCCGCCCGACGCACCGGCGATGCCGCCCGACGAACAGTCGATGATGTCGACGCCCGCATCGCGCAACGCCGCGGCCAGCGCGACATTGTCCTCGATGCCCAGGCCCCCTTCGATGCCGTCGACCGCCGACAGGCGGTAGAACAAGGGCATGTTCGCCGGGATCGCCGCGCGCAGCCGGCGCGCGATGTCGAGCGGCAGCCGCATGCGGTTTTCGGCCGAACCGCCCCAGCGGTCGTCGCGGTGGTTGCTGATCGGCGAGAAGAAGCTGTTGAGCAGATAGCCGTGCGCGCCGTGAATCTCGACGAAGTCGAAACCGGCGGCGACGGCGCGGATCGCGGCGCGCTCGAAATCGTCGATGATGGCGAGGATCTCGGGCTCGGTCAGTGCGTGCGGCGTCGGCCAGCCGTCGATCAGCGGCACCGCGCTCGGCGCGACAATGCGCCAGGCACGCGGATCGTCGGCGGCGAAAGGTGCTGCACCGGCGAGCGGCACATCGGCGCTCGCCTTGCGGCCGGCGTGGTTGAGCTGAATGCCCACCGGAATATTCTGGTCGCGGTAGATGGCGACGATGCGCGCCAGCCCCTCGACATGCGCCGGATCATAGATGCCGAGGCAGCCGGGGGTGATGCGGCCTTCCGCCGACACGCCGGTGGATTCGACGAGCGCGCCGCCGACCCCGCTCAGCGCGAAGCGGCCGTGGTGCGCGCGGTGCCAGCGAATGGCGTGGCCATCGACCGCCGCATACTGGCACATCGGCGTGACGACGATGCGGTTGCGAAAAGTGACGCCCTTCAAAGTGAAGGGCGTGAACAGCGGCGGCAGACCCGCCCCGTCCGCTGGCGAGCCGCCGGCCGGGCCGGCGGCGGTCACGCCGCCTTGTCCCGCGCCTCGATCTCGCCGACCAGCGCGTTGATCCGGTTCACATAGCCGACGAGCACGTCGAGCCGGGCCTTGTCCGACGCGTTGAGGTCCGCGAAGCGGGTGATCGGCGGGCGAACGTCGCCGACCGGGTAGCCGGCGGCGGCGGCGAGCGCCTTTGAATAGCATTGGTGGCCGTAGGTCGGGTGGCCCTCGGCGATGACATGGTCCATCTCCATCACCAGCCGCTGGATGGCGGCGGCGTCGGGGATGCGGCCCTGCTCGAGATATTCCCACATGCGCGTCGTCGCGTAGGGCAGGTAGTTGCCGTACGGATTGACGTAGCCGACCGCGCCGAGAAGGAAGCTCTCCACCGGACGCTCGCCGGCGAACACGTTCATCACGCCGTTGGTCGCCTCGATCACGTCATAGACGCGCGCGACGTCCATGCTGGCTTCCTTGATGTAGCGGATATTCTCGAAAGCGGCGGTCAGCTTGGCGACCAGCGACGCCTTCATGTCGACGTTCGACGTGACCGGGTTGTTGTAGATCATGATCGGCAACTTCACCGCGTCGGTAATGGCGCGGTAATAGCCGAAAATCTCGTCCTCGGTCGGCGTGTAATAATAAGGCGGGATGATCATCAGGCCGTCGGCGCCGATGTCCTGCGCGCTCTTGCTGAAGGCGACGGCCTTCGGCGTATAGGCGTCCATGGTGCCGACCAGAACCTTCATGCGGCCGGCGGTATGCTCGACCGTGGTGCGCACAACGGTCTGGCGCTCCTCTTCGTCGAGCGTCAGGAATTCACCGGTGGTGCCGAGGACGATGATGCCGGGAACGCGGCATTCGACCTGCCAGTCGATATAGCGCTTGAGGGAGTCGACGCAGATACCGGAACCATCAGCGGTGAACGGCGTGACGGCGACGGTATAGCTTCCGCGGAATGGCTCTGACATGCGTGACTTCCAAAGGCGCCCGATGCACCGGGCAAGGTGGACAAATGGAGTGTAAAGCGAAACGCTAAAATGCTACGCTTTGCGAACAAGTGTCAGCATAGCGCCCACTTTCGGATTGGCAATATGGGAAGCGCCTCTTGAGCACTCGGTTTGACGTGATTGTGATCGGCGGCGGCATCGCGGGTTGCGCGACGGCGCATTATCTGGCGCGCGACGGGGTGTCGGTCGCGCTGCTGGAGGCGGGCGAACTGAACGCCTTCGCCTCGGGTGCGAACGCCGGCAGCCTGCACGCGCAAATCCCGCATGATCCGTTCGTGCACAAGGGTGAGAATTGGGCGCGCGCCTTCACGCCCGCCGTCCAGCTTTTCAAGGCGTCGCTCGACATTTGGACGGGGTTGGAAGCCGAGCTCGGCGCCGACCTGGAGATCGGGGTAGGCGGCGGGCTGCTGGTCGGTGCGAACGATGTGGAAATGCGCCAGATCGAGGCCAAGGCGCGCATCGAACGCGACGCCGGGCTGGAGATCGAAATGCTCGATCGCGCGGCCATCCGCGAGCGCGCGCCCTACCTGTCCACGAACGCGATCGGCGGCGCCTTCTGCCCCAGCGAAGGCAAGGCGAACCCGCTGGTGGTCGCCCCCGCCTTCGCCGCCGCGGCCCGTGCGCATGGCGCACATATTGTCAGCAACGCGGGCGAGGCGCGTGTCGCGCGAACCGGCGACGGCTATGAGGCTGCGGCCGCCGGGCAGCTTTTCGCCGCACCGCGACTGGTGATCGCCGCCGGCATCGAGACCGGAAAGCTCGTCGAATCGCTCGGCGGCTCGATCGAGATCCAGGGCTTCCCGATCCAGGCGAACGTCACCGAGCCGGCCGAGAAATTCCTGCCGCACCTCGTCTATTGCGCGGGCGAGAAGCTGACGATGAAGCAGACGCGCATCGGCACCGTGCTGATCGGCGGCGGCTGGCCCGCCAAGCTCGACGCGCGCGGTCGCCCGGTCGCCGACCCGGCGTCGCTCGCCGCCAATCTCGCGGTGGCGAAATCGGTGGTGCCGGCGGTGGGCGCGCTGCAGATCGTGCGCACCTGGGCGGCGATCGTGAACGGCACCGAGGACTGGCTGCCGATCCTCGGCGAGCTGCCCGGCGCGCCCGGCGCCTTCATCAACTATGTGCCGTGGATGGGCTTTACCGGCGGGCCAGCCGCCGCGCTCGCCATCGCGAAAATGGTGCAGGGCCAGCGCCCGGATATGGGCTTCGACCTCGCGGCCTTCGCGCCTCAATGACGGAGGATCTTGCCGACGAAATCCTGCGTGCGCTTCTCGCGCGGTGAGCCGAAGATCACCTCGGGCGTGTCGCATTCGACGACCTTGCCGCCGTCCATCATCGCCACCCGCGTCGACACCTCGCGCACGAACGACATCTCGTGCGAGACGATGATCATGGTGATGCCTTCGTGGGTGAGCGAGCGGATGGTGTCGAGCACCTCCCCCACCCGCTCCGGATCGAGCGCCGAGGTCACTTCGTCGAGCAGCAGGATTTCCGGGTTGAGCGCCAGCGCGCGCGCGATGGCGACGCGCTGCTGCTGGCCGCCCGACAGGTCGTCGGGATAGGCGTCGCGCTTGTCGGCCATGCCGACCTTTTCGAGCAGCGCCATCGCGCGCGCCTCGACCTCGGCGCGCGGTTCCTTGCGGATCTTGATGGGCGTGACGGTGACGTTGCCGAGCACGGTCATGTTCTGGAAGAGGTTGTACTGCTGAAACACGATCGAGGTGCGGTCGCGCAGCTTCGCGACATCGGCGCGCTTGCCGTAATCGACCTTGTCGCCGCCGACGAACACCTCGCCGCCGCGCGGTTCGGTGAGGCCGATGAGGACGCGCAGCAAGGTGCTCTTGCCCGAGCCCGACGGCCCGATGAGGCTCACCACCTCGCCCCGATCGACCGACAGCGTCACGTCGTTGAGGATCATCTGCGCGCCGTAGCCGGCGGCGAGGTTATGGATTTCGAGGTGATGCAAGGCGCTTCTCCAGGCAAGCCGCGAACCGGCTCAGCGGATAGGACAGGGCAAAGTAAAGAGCGAGGATCGCGCCGAAGCCGAGCACCGGCGAGAAGCCGCGGTTGACGAGGATCTTGCCCGAGAAGGTCAGCTCGACGACGCCGAGATGCGAGGCGAGCGAGGTGTCCTTGACGAACATCACCACGAAGGCGGCGGCCGGCGGCAGGATCACCCGCATCGACTGCGGGATGAGCACATGGCGCAAGGTCTGCCACGGCGAGAAGCCCAGCGCCTCGGCGCCCTCGGTCTGCTGGCGCGGCACCGAATCCAGCCCGGCGCGGATGATCTCCGACAGGAAGGCGGTGGCGACCAGGGTTACCGCGATCGTCGCGATGCCGAGCAGCGGCATGTCAGGCAGCAGCGGCTGGACGGCGAACAGCACCATGACCAGCAGCACGAGGAACGGGATGCGCCGGAAGGTCTCGACATAGAGCGTCGCGAGCAGTTTCAGCGGCAGTAGCTCGCGACGGCGCGTGCGGCGGAGCACCGCAAGGCCGAGGCCGACGATGAAGCCGATGGTGCAGCCGACCGCGGTCATCGCGATGGTGCGGCCGAGCGCGGCCAGCAGGAACATCCCGTTGTCGGCGGTGAAGAAAGTCGGCGCTTCGGTGAGGACGCGTTCGAGCATCAGAAAACCCTCGCCCGGACGCGGAAGACATAGCGGCCGACCAATGCCAGGGAGGCGCTCGCCGCGATGGTCAGCACCACATAGATGCCGCCGACGATCGCGAAGGTTTCGATCGTCCGCAGGTTCGCCGTGCTGATGTTGATGGCGCGCCCGGTCAGCTCCTCGACGCCGAACAGCGCCGCCATCGAGCTGCCGAGCACCAGCCAGACGAAGAAGTTGGAGAGCGGCCCGAAGATGGTGCGCGCGATATGCGGCAGCATGACGTGAACGAGAATATGCCGCGGCTTCATGCCGAGCGTCACCGCCGCCTCCATCTCCGACTTGCGCACCGACGCGAGGCCGCCACGGATGATCTCGGTCAGATAGGCGCCGGCGTTCAAGGACAGGCCGATCAGCACCGCGGTCATCGACGCGAGTTTGATGCCGGCGTCGGGCAGCGCGTAGTAGAGTAGGAAGATCTGCACCAGCGCCGGGGTGTTGGTGAACAGCGTGACATAGGCGTCGATGACGCGGCGCACCGCGTTGCCGCCATACTGCTTGCCGACCGCGCCGAACAGCCCGATCACTGCGCCCGACCAGAAGCTGATGAAGGCGATCTGCAGCGAGATCAGCGCGCCGCCGAGCAGGTACGGGAGCTGCGCCAAGGTCTCGCCGAAGGAGAAGCTGTAGGCGGCGGGCACGGCGCTGGCATCGGCCACGGCGACCGGGCTCGCCACCAGCATCTCGGCCGGCACCGGCACCGTCATCGAGGCGTCGTACCATTTGCGCCAGAGCGCATCGACGACGCCGCTTTCGTGCATGTCGAGCAGCTGCGCGTTGAGAAAGGTCTGCAGGCTGCCGTTGCCCTTGGCGATGCCGACCGCGCAATAGGCGACGAAGATCGGATCGGCGAGGACGCGCCACTGAACGTCCGGGTAATTCTTGGTGAAACCGACGAAGAAGTCGACATTCTCGACCAGCGCGTCGGCGCGGCCCTGCGCAATGGCGCGGATCGTGTCGGCGTTGCCGTCGACGAGCAGCCGCTGCGGCTTCGGCAGCTTTTCGCGCAGCACCTCGACCGACTGATTGCCGCGCATGTTGACGAGCGTGATGTCCGCCTTGTCGAGGTCTTCCCAGCGTGACGCCGGCACCTTCGCGGTGGTGATGACGCCCATTGCCTCCGAGTGCAGCGGCACCGAATAGTCGATCAGCTTGGCGCGCTCGGGCGTGACGGTCAGCGCGCCGAGCGACAGGTCGATGCGGCCCGAGACGAGAAAGGGCACGCGCTGCGCCGCTTCGGTCGGTACCAGCTGCAGCCGCACGCCGAGGCGCTTGGCGAATTCGCGCGCCACGTCGACATCGAAGCCGACGAGCTGGTTGCCGGCGCCATAGACGCTCATCGGCGGGAAGTTCGGATTGACGCCGGCGCGCAGCACGCCTTCGCGGCGGATTTCCTCCACCGTGCGCGCGTCAGCCGCGCCCGGCAGCACCCAGGCGGCCAGTGCGATCAGCGCGAAGATGGCGTGCAGCCATCCGCTTGCGCGATGTCGAAATGCCCCTGTCACCCGGTCCTGCCTCCCGCCGCCATCGTGTCGGCGGCCGGCGTTCGCGTCAATGCAAAAAGTTCACATTGCGCACGTTTGTTCATCATGCGGCGAAACTACGCCGGGTCGTCCCCCGCCAACAGGCGCGCGTCGATCGGCTTGAACGGGGTGCGCGGCGCGAACCAGGCATCGGCTTCGATTGGCTTGCCGGTGCGGCCGGCGATGCGCGCAGCGACCACGGGACCACAATAGCGGCCCTGACAGCGACCCATGCCGATCCGGCACGCCTTCTTGACCGAGGAGAGCGTACCGAGACCATCGTCGAGCAGGCTGTCGACGGTGGCACGGTCGACACTTTCGCAGCGGCACAGCAGCGTGTCGGGCGCTGTCAGATCCTGTGTCAGTTCGACCGGCCGATAGACCCGCCACAGCGCCGCCTGGAAGCTGCGGTGCCGCGCCAGCAGGCGTTTCACCGCGCCGGTATCGGCGGGCGTCTTGCCGAGATCGCGGGCTGCGGCGGTACCGGCCAGCGTACCGAGCGCCAGCGCGACCCTCGCGCCGCCGAGGCCGCCGGCGTCGCCGACGATGAAGACTTCGGGCACACTCGACCGTGCCTCGTCGTCACGTTGCGCGACGAGGCCGGCGGGTGTGACGTCGTAGGCGCACCCCAACGCGCGGCCGATCTCGCTTTGCGGCAGGAAGCCATAGCCGAGGCAGACGGCGTCGATGTCGAACCAGCGTTCCGAACCGGCGACGATCCTGCCGTCGTCACCGACCCGCGCGATGGCGGCGCGCTGCGCCTTCCCCTCGCCTTCGACGCGGGTGAGGACATGGCGGTAGCGGATGGAAACGCCGGCGAGCGCCAGCGCCGCGACATGGCCGACGCCATCGACCACCAGCCCCGGTGCGTTGACCGCCATGCGTGCGAGATCGAGCGCATCGCCCGGCCCCGGCATTGCCGCTTGCTCGGCAACCGCCACAACGGCCACCCCGGCGCGCGTCAGCTCGCGGGCGACCTGCAGGTTAAGCGGCCCGTTGCCGGCGATCAGCACGCGCTGGCCCGGCGAGGTCTGGTAGGCGCGGAGCAATGTCTGCGCCGCGCCGGTGGTCATCACGCCGGGCAAAGTCCAGCCGGGCACCGGGTGCGCGCGCTCATAGGCGCCGGGGGACAGGATCACGCGCTTGGCACGAATGCGCAGCCGGCGGCCGTCAGCGACCACCGCGACATCGTCGGGGCCGAACGCGCCCCAGACGGTCGCGCCGGGAAGCAGCTTCGCGCCGGCGGCCTTGGCGGATTCGATCAGTTCGCGCCCTTCGACGAACTGCGCATCGAGCGCATCGCCGAGGCGCATCCCTTCGCCCGGTTGCTTGAAATATTGGCCGCCGGCCTTCACGCGTTCGTCGACCAGTAGCACGTCGAGCCCCGCCGACGCAGCGGCGCGCGCGGCAGCGAGGCCGCCGGGTCCGGCGCCGATCACCAGCACGTCAGGGGTCAACTCATCGGCTGGCGCGGATGGCGCTTCGGCGGCGAGATCCACCGGTGCGCGCGGCGGCATCGTCGCGACCTTCAAGCCCGGTTGCGCGGGCTCAAGGCAGCTCCGCCGCTGCACGCCATCGACGATCACCGAACATTCGCCGCAGACACCCATGCCGCAGAACAGGCCGCGGCGGCTGCCGTCGCGCGCTTCGCGCATCGAAAACACGCCCGCCGAGGTCAGCGCCGCAGCCAGCGATTCGCCCGGCCACGCCTCGACGGCTTGACCGTCGAAGCTGAAGCTGAACGGCTCGCCCGCTCGCTCGACGCCGGGGGTGGTGACGCGCATGCGCCCTATCTTAACGGATGTAGCTGGCGCCGTTGACGTCGAGCGTCGCGCCGGAGAGCTGCGGCACCTGGCCGGTGGCGAGGAAGGCGACCAGCTTGGCCAGCTCTTCCGGCGTCACCCACTCGCCCGAGGCGAGGTTGGCGGAGATTTTCTCCTCGCCGCCCTGCGTCGCGGCAAACTGCTCCGAGAGGCGGGTGCGCACCACGCCGGGGGCGATGATGTAGGCGAGGATGCCGTCCTTGGCATAGGCGCGGGCGATGCTCTGCGTCGCCGCGCGCACCGCCGATTTGGACGCGCCATAGGCAATCGTCGCCGGGTTGGTGACGCCGCGCTGCGCCGCCCAGCTCGAGATGGTGATGATCGCGCCGCCGCCGCGCGGCAGGAAGTGATTGACCGCGCGGCGCATCAGCCGGGCGGGCGCCAGCACATTGACCTGCATCGCCTCGTTCCAGATGCGGTCCCAGACCTCCAGCGGCTCGTCGAAGCCGCCGTCGAAGCGCATCACCGCGGCGTTGTTGACGAACACGTCGATGCCGCCGGCGAAGCTTTCCGCCTCGTCCCACAGCCGCTCGACGGCGGTAAGGTCGTTAAGGTCGGCCTGCACGAGGTGGCAACGGTCCTTGGGGATCGCGGCGGTCGCGGCGACGGCGCCGTCGCGATCACTGCCATAATGCGCGATGACCGTGGCGCCGGCGGCCCCGAGCGCGGGGGCGATGCACGCGCCGATGCCCTTCGACGTACCGGTGACGAGGATGCGGCGACCCTCCAGCGAAACCCCCGAAACCTGCCCCACCGTCGATCATCTCCTTGCGAACTTTTGCACGCTCTGCGAACATCATGTCGCATAGCGACCGCGATCCCGCAAGCTTTCGAGAGGACCAGATGGAGCAGACTTCCGACGCCGCACGCAACCCGACAATCGCGGTGCTGGGCGCCGGCGCCATCGGCCGCGCCTTTGCCGTGCTGTTCGCGGGGCGCGGCTTCCCGGTGAAGCTGTTCGAGCCCGACGAAGGCGCGCGGGCGGCAGCGGCGAAGGGCATCGCGGCGACGCTCGACGACCTCGACGGCTATGGCCTGTTCGACGCCGAGCCGGCGGCGGTGCAGGCGCTGATCGCGATTACCGGCGATCTGGCCGAAGCGGTCGGCGACGCCGCCTATGTGCAGGAATGCGCGCCAGAGCGGCAGGAGCTAAAGCGGGCGCTGTTCGAGCAGCTCGATGCACTGGCGCCGGCCGACGCGATCCTCGCCAGTTCGTCGTCCGCGATGCCGGCGTCGCGCTTTGCCGACGGGCTGGCCGCCTCGCCGCGCTGCCTCGTCGCGCATCCGGGCAACCCGCCCTTCCTGCTGCGGGTGATCGAACTCGTCCCCGCCCCCTTCACCGCGCCCGAGACGGTCGAGCGGGCGCACGCGCTGCTGGAGGCGGCGGGCATGCAGCCGGTGCTGGTGCGCAAGGAAGTCGAAGGCTTCGTGTTCAACCGGCTGCAGGGCGCGGTGCTGCGCGAGGCCTATTGCCTGGTGCGCGACGGCGTCGCCTCGGTCGAGGATATCGACCGGGTGATGCGCGACGGGCTCGGCCTGCGCTGGTCGGTGATCGGGCCGTTCGAGACGGTCGATCTCAACACCGCCGGCGGCATCGCTGCGCATGCGCAAAAATTGGGCCCCGCCTACGCCCGGATGGGTGCGGAACGGGGCCAGGACGATCCGTGGACCGAGGCTCTGGTGGGCGAGGTCACCGCCCAGCGCCGGGCGGCCCTGCCGCTCGACGGGCGCGACGCGCGCATCGCCTGGCGCGACCGGCAGCTGATGCGGTTGCTGCGGTTGCGCCGGGACGAGGCTTAGGCTTTGCGGCGACGCCGGCCGGTGGCGACGCCGATCAGGCCGAGACCGAGCAGGCCGATCGCGCCGGGCTCCGGCACGGCCATCGAGTCATCGGTGATCAGCAGATTGTCGATACGGCCGCCGGGATAGTCGAAGGGGGTTTGGCCGATCACGCTGTAGTGAATATAGATGCGGATCGCCTGGCCCATGTACTGGCTGATGTCGAACTGCATCGCGTTGTAGGCGCCCTGACTGTAAATCTCGGCGCCGATGTTGGCATAGTCGGGGTAGGTCGACGCCTTCACGAAGTGACCGCCGCCGGTGAAGATGCCGATATCGAAGCGGTCGTAGTAGCTGTCGCCGCGGCCGAAGTTGGCAACGTCGAAGCTCAACATCATCGCGCCGAAGCTCGGCAGAACGACTTCTGGCGAATAGAGCGTACCGGTGTAGTCGTTGGCATAGGTGCCGTTCGGCGTGTTGCCCGGCGTCTCGTCGCGCGTGAAGCCGAGCGTGTAGCTGCCCGACGCCGGGGCGTTCTGCGTCACATGGAAGAGGCTGGAGCCGCCGCCGAGGCCGCCCGGCAGGTCGTCGCCAAGCGTGGCGCCGTCGAAGATGCCGTCTTCGAAGTCTTCGCTATAGAGAACCGCCGCGCTGGCGGGAGTGGCCGACAGCGCGAGGGCCGCCAGGCAAAGGGCAAGAGTCGTCCGCATCGTGATCTCACAAGTTACACGGTGGATTGGACCCCACCGGGCAAAAGCAAGCGTTGTGCCAACGAAACGAAATGCGGGAATCGCAGAAGCTTAGGATTTCCGCGGGTTTCAGCGCCTATGCGATGTGTAAAATCCGCCGACGCCGATCAATCAACATAGGCCAGCTCGCAATTGCCCCAGCGCCGACCACGGAAGCTCAGCGGCACGAACAGGCTCTTCACCGCGCGGTAGCGGCCGCCGCCCAAGGGCTGGCGATAGGTGTAGAGGCGGAAGTCAGCCTCGCTATCGAGCGCGGCGCGGGTTGGCGGGTCCATAAAGATGCGGCGGTTGCGGCAATGCTCGGCGTTCCACACCGGGTCGGGCCCCTGCGGTTGCGAGCGCGCGCTGACGTGCGTCGGCAGATAGCCATTCATGTCGACGATGGCGCAGCCGACGACGCGCTCGTCGCGCGCCCATTTGTCGAGCAGCGGCCGGATCATCTTGTCGGCGAAGGGCACGAAACCGGTCATGAACTGTTCGGGGTTGGAGCCCGCGACCGGGCGGTAGACGCTGTCGAATACATCGGCCATCGAGACTTCGTTGCGGGCGATGCCGTCCTCGACCGTTGCCTGGATCTCGCGCATCGCCGCCAGCGCATCGTCGATGAACGGCGTGTCGGCGGTGGCGACGCCGCAATGGGCGACGAGGTCGAGCATCGAGTTGGACATCGCCTCGAGCTGGTCGAGCCGCTGCCCCGAGCGCGACAGCTCGGCGGTGTTTTCGCGCGCCACCACCGCGAAGGCGGCGAGGCCGTTCTGAACCTCCTGCACGCTGGTGCGGATGGTCTGCGAGCGGGCGGCGATGTCGTTGGTGCGACCGTCGAGCTGGTCGACGAAGCTGACGGTGTGGTGGAGCGCGCTGCGCAGCTCGGCGGCCTGCGTGCGGGCTTCTTTGCCGCGCGCGACGCCGCCCTCGATTTCCCGGCCGATGCCGGCCGCCTCGGCACCCAGTTGCTCGACGGTGCGGCCGATCTCGGCGGTGGCGCGCTGCGTGTCGGCGGCGAGCTTCTTCACCTCGCTGGCGACCACCGCAAAACCACGCCCGGCGTCGCCGGCACGTGCCGCCTCGATGGTGGCGTTGAGCGCGAGCAGGTTGGTCTGCCGCGCGATCTTGTCGATGCCCGCCGACACGCCGCGCACCTGTTCGAGCGCGCTCGACAGGTTGAGCATGCGGTCGCCGAGATGAAGGACGAGATCGGTGAGGCCGCTGAACACGTCGATGGTCGCGCCGATCGCCTGCGCCGAGCGTTCGAGCTGGTCGCGGGTGTCCTGCGCGTAGCGATGCGCCTCGTCGGTGGCGTCGGTGACGCTGGCCTGATCGGCAAGCAGCGTCGTCGATACCTGTTCGAGCGCGCGCAGCAGCTCCAGCTGCTCCTCGATGCGCGCGCCGACGGCGTTGACGTAGCCGGCGACATCGCTGCATTCGATGGCGAAGCTGCCGCATTCGGCGGCTACCGTTCCGACCGCCGATTCGAGTGACGGCGCCAGCGCGAGTTCGGGCTTCATTCGTGACCCCTGAATGACAATCTGGCGACAATGCGCGACGGATGGTTAACAAGCGGTTCGCACCGCATGAGGGGGCCGAGGGCGATGTTCGATGTGGAAAAGGTGCGTGGCGAGTTCCCGGCGCTGCATGTCGATGACGGCGGCTACCCGCGCCTCTACCTCGACGCGCCCGGCGGCACGCAGGTCTGCCGCCGCGCCATCGCCCGCATGGTCGAGCATATGGAAAGCGGCACCGCCAACGCTGGCGGCGCCTTCGCCACCGCGATCGCCACCGACCGGCTGACGCGCGAGGCACATGCCGCCGTTGCGACCTTCCTGGGCGGCCAGCTGGGCGAGGTGGCGTTCGGGCCGAACATGACCTCGCTGACGCTCGCGCTGTCCCGCGCGCTGTCGGCGCGCTGGCGCGAGGGGGATGAGATCGTGCTGACCCGGCTCGACCACGACGCGAACGTCGCGCCGTGGCTGCTGGTCGCGAAGGACCGCGGGCTGACCGTGCGCTGGATCGACCTCGATCCCGACAGCGGCCGGCTGCGGCTCGACACGCTCGGCGAGGTGCTGAGCGAGCGGACAAGGCTGGTGGCGGTCGGCCATGCGTCGAATGCGCTAGGCACGATCAACGACGTGGCCGCCATCGCCGCGGCGGCGAAGGACGCCAACCCGCAAGCGCTCGTCTATGTCGATGCCGTCCAGTCGGTGCCGCACATGGCGGTCGACGTGACGACGCTCGGCTGCGACCTGCTCGTCGCCTCGCCCTACAAATTCTTCGGGCCGCACCAGGGCGTGATGTGGGGGCGCGAGGCGCTGCTCGAGGAGCTGACCGCCTACAAGCTGCGCCCCTCCCCCGCCTCGCCGCCGGCGGTGAAGTGGGAGACGGGCACGCCGTCGTTCGAGGGACAGGCGGGCACGCTCGGCGCGATCGAGCATATCGAGGCGTTTGGCGGCATCGGCACGCTCGCCGCCTACGAGACGCGGCTGGGCCAGCGGCTGCTCGACGGGCTGCTGTCGGTGCCCGGGCTGTGGCTGTGGGGGCCGCAGACGATGCAGGAGCGCGTGCCGACCTTCGCCTTCACCCTGAACGGCATCGACCCGCGGGTGATCGCGCAGAAGCTCGCCGCGGAGAATATCTTCATCTGGTCGGGCAGCTTCTACGCCGTCGAGGTGATCGAGCGGTTGGGCCTCTCCAATTCAGGCGGTCTCGCCCGCGTCGGCGTCTGCCATTACAATACGATCGAAGAAGTGGATCGCGCGGTCGCCGCGATCGAGCGTATCGCGAAGGAAGGCTGAAAATGCTGACGCGCACCCGATCGACCGGCCTTGATGCCAAGCGCCTCGCCAAGATCGACGATTTCCTCGCGAAGAAATATGTCGACGCGGGCCGCCTGCCCGGCACCCTGACGATGGTGGCGCGGCGCGGCGAGATCGCGCATGTCGGCCTGCGCGGTCATGCCGATATCGAGCGCGGGCTGAAGATCAGCGAAGACACCATCTTCCGCATCTATTCGATGACCAAGCCGATCACCTCGATCGCGCTGATGATGCTGGTCGAGGAAGGGCTGATCGCCCTCGACGATCCGGTCCACCGCTACATCCCCGAATGGCGCAACCTCGGCGTGTTCGCGGGCGGGACGCATCGCATCGGCTTCCAGACTAAGAAGCCCGAGCGGCCGATGCAGGTCGTCGACCTCCTGCGCCACACCGCCGGCCTCACCTACGGCTTCCAGCTGCGCACCAATGTCGATGCCGCCTATCGCGCCGCGAAGATCGGCGAGATCGAGAAGGACGGCGATCTCGACGGCTTCATCGCGGCCCTCGCCAGCCTGCCGCTCGAATTCTCGCCGGGCGAGAAGTGGAATTATTCGGTGGCGACCGACGTGCTCGGTTATCTCGTCCAGAAGGTGAGCGGCGAGCGGTTCGAGGAGTTCCTGCAGCGGCGCATCTTCGATCCGCTGGGCATGGTCGACACCGGCTTCCACGTCCGCGAGGGTCAGGCGCACCGCTTTGCGAGCTGTTACCAGCCGACCAAGGCGGGCGGCATCGAGGTGCAGGACGATGCGGCGACCTCAACCTTCCTGAAGCCGCCGAGCTTCATGTCGGGCGGCGGCGGGCTGGTGTCGACGGCGGGCGACTATATGAAGTTCGCGCAGGCGCTGGCGAACGGCGGCACCGCGGGCGGCCACCGGCTGGTCAGCCGCAAGACGCTCGAACTGATGACCGCCAATCACCTGCCCGGTGGCGTCGACCTGCCGGCGCTGTCGGTGTCGCTGTTCTCCGAAGCCAGCTATTCGGGCGTCGGCTTCGGGCTTGGCTTCGCGACGACGATGGATGCGGCGAAGACGCTGATCCCCGGCTCGGCGGGCGACTATTCCTGGGGCGGGGCGGCGAGCACCTTCTTCTGGATCGACCCGGCCGAGGAGCTGGTGGCAATCTTCATGACGCAGCTGATCCCGTCGAGCACCTATCCGGTGCGGCGGGAACTGCGGACGATGGTGTACGCCGCGCTCGACGACTGATCAGTCCACACCCCTAACCGTCATACCGGCGAAAGCCGGTATCCAGCCAGCCGTGCGAGCACTCACCCTTCGACTTGCTCAGGGTAAGCGGATGGGACGGTGTGTGCTCTGAAACTGGATACCGGCTTTCGCCGGTATGACGGGCGGTGGGTTAGTGGGCGGCGGCCTTGCGCGGGATCAGGTGCAGGACGGCGACGATGATGCCGCCCACCACCAGCCCGAACACGCCGGCGAACGCCGCGCCCACCGCCCATTCGACGAAGCCGTGCGCCACGGGTGAGCCCTCGCCCGCCGCGACGGCGGTGTGATGCACCCAGCCCGGCAGGCCGGTGAGGTGATATTCCTCCATGCCGTGCAGCACGATGCCGCCGCCGACCCAGATCATCGCGGCGGTGCCGACCGCGCCAAGACCGGCGAGGATGGCCGGCATCGCCTTGACCAGCCCACGCCCGAAGGCGGCGAGCGCGGCTGAGCTGCGCCGGGCGAGTGCCATGCCCATGTCGTCGGCCTTCACGATCACCGCGACGACGCCATAGACGAGGATGGTGATGCCGATGCCGACGACGGCGAGCACCGTCGCGCGGGTGACGAAGCTGGCGTCGGCGACGGTCGCCAGGGTGATCGCCATGATCTCGGCGGAGAGGATCAGGTCGGTGCGGATGGCGCCGGCGACCTTCTCCGCCTCCAGCTTGTGCGGATCGGCGATCACTTCGCCGACGCTGCTGCCGTCGCCCTCGGGATGCGGCACCAGCTTCTCGTAAAGCTTCTCGGCGCCCTCGAAGCAGAGATAGGCGCCGCCCGCCATCAGCAGCGGGGTGATCGCCCAGGGCGCGAGCAGGCTCAGCGCCAGCGCCGCCGGCAGCAGGAACAGCAGCTTGTTCTTCAGCGACCCGACCGCGATCTTCCAGACGATCGGCAGCTCGCGCTCGGCGGCAAAGCCAACGACGTAGGACGGCGCGACGGCGGTATCGTCGATGACGACGCCCGCCGCCTTGCCGCCCGCCTTCGCCGCCTGCCCCGCGGCATCGTCGAGCGAGGCCGCCGCGATCTTGGCGATGCCCGCCACATCGTCGAGCAGCGCGATCAGTCCTGTGGCCACGGCGTTCCCCTCATGCCGCAAGAGATTGATGGTCAGGCAAGGCCCTTCGAGACGACCTCGTACACGTCCTTCGACAAACCGGGCGTGGCCAGAATCCGTTCCAGCTCGGCGCGCATCAGCGCCGCGCGGTCGGCGCCGAAGCGGCGCCAGCGGGTGAGTGGCTGTACCATGCGCGCGGCCGACTGCGAATTGAGCCCGTCGACCGCCAGCACCTCGTTGGCGAGGAAGGCATAGCCGCCGCCGTCCGCCGCGTGGAAGCGCGGCTGGTTGGCGCCGAACGAGCCGATCAGCGCGCGGAAGCGGTTGGGGTTGGTGCGCGAGAAATCGGCGTGGCGGCTGAGCGCGATGACCTGGTCGAGCGCGTCGGGATGCGTCGACAGCGCCTGCGTCGCGAACCATTTGTCGAGGACGAGCGGGTCATTCTTGTAGCGCGCGTGGAACGCGGCCAGCGCTGCCTCGCGCTCGCCGACTTCAAGGCTGGTGAGCAGGCCGAGCGCGGCCAGCCGGTCGGTCATGTTGTCAGCGTCGCCGAACTGCTCGAAGGTCGTCGACACCGCCTTCGGGTCGGCGTCGGCGACGAGATAGCCAAGCGCGACATTCTTCAGACGGCGGCGGCCCTTCGCCTCGGGGTTCAATTCGTAGCGGTTGTCGCGGTTGGCGCGATAGGCGCTCCACCAGCGGTCGTTGAGCTGGCTGCCGAGGGTGCGGCGCGTCGCCTCGCGTACCCCATGAATGGCGTCGGGATCGACGGTCGGCATCTGGTCGCCGATGAAGGCTTCGCTCGGCAGCAGCACCGCCTCGCCGATGAACGCCGGGTCGAGGCCGCTGTCGAGCGTGGCGGCGACGGCATCGACGAGTGCCGGGTCGGCCACCTCGTCACCCCGGCGGATGGCGTCAGTGAGCGTAAGCAGCGCCAGCCGCTGCAGCGCCTCGTAGCGGGCGAAGGGGTCGTCGTCGTGCGCCGACAGATGCGCCAGCTCCTCGCGGGTCTGCGGCGCGTCGATGGCGATGGGGGCGGAGAAGCCGCGGTTGATCGACAGCACCGGCGGCTCGGCGACATCGTCGAGGCGGATGGTGGCGCTGGAATCCTTCAACTCGATGAGGCGCGGGTCGCCCAGTCGCGCGCCGCTGTCGCGGCCGAACAGCGCGACGTCGAGCGGGATGTGGAACGGCGCCTTGCTGTCCTGACCCGGCGTCGGCGGGGTCGATTGCGCGAGGTCGATTTCGAGCGACTTCGACGCCGCATCGTAGCGGCTGCTGACGGCGACGCGCGGCGTGCCGGCCTGCGCGTACCAGCGGCGGAATTGCGTCAGGTCGAGGCCGTTGGCGTCCTCATGCGCCTTCACCCAATCCTCGATGGTCACCGCCTGCCCGTCGTGCCGGTCGAAATAGAGGTCGCAGCCCGCGCGGTAGCGATCGGCCCCCAGCAGGGTCGCCAGCATGCGGATGACCTCGGCGCCCTTGTTGTAGATGGTCGCCGTGTAGAAGTTGGAAATCTCCATGTAGCTTTCAGGACGAACCGGGTGCGCCAGCGGCCCCGAATCCTCCTGGAACTGCACGGCGCGAAGCATGCGCACATCCTCGATACGCTTGACCGCGCGCGAGCCATGGTCGGCGGAAAATTCCTGGTCGCGATAGACGGTCAGGCCCTCCTTCAACGAGAGCTGGAACCAGTCGCGGCAGGTGATGCGATTGCCCGTCCAGTTGTGGAAATATTCATGCGCGACGACGGCGGCGACATTGTCGAAATCGAGGTCGGTCGCGGTATCGGCGTCGGCCAGGATGTATTTCGAATTGAAGATGTTGAGGCCCTTGTTCTCCATCGCGCCGAAATTGAAGTCGGAGACGGCGACGATGTTGAACAGGTCGAGATCATATTCGCGGCCATAGACCTGCTCGTCCCAGCGCATCGAGCTTTTGAGCGCATCCATCGCGTGGCGGCAGCGCGGCACATCGGCCTCGCGCACCCAAATGCCGAGCTCCACCTTGCGGCCGGAGGCGGTGACGAACTCGTCCTTCAGCGCCGACAGGTCGCCGGCGACGAGCGCGAACAAATAGCAGGGCTTGGGGAACGGGTCCTCCCACTCGGCCCAGTGACGACCGTCCTTGCCCTCGCCCGCCGCGACGCGGTTGCCATTCGACAGCAGCACCGGGTAGCGCGCCTTGTCGGCGGTCATCTTCACGGTGAAGCGCGACAGCACGTCGGGGCGGTCGGGGAAGAAGGTGATGCGGCGGAAGCCTTCCGCCTCGCACTGGGTGCAGAGCATGCCTTCCGAGGCGTAAAGGCCCATGAGCTGTGTGTTGGCGATCGGCGAGATTTCGACAACGCTTTCAACGATATGGGAATCGCCGTTGAGCGTGATCGTCAGCTTGTCGTCGGCGTAGCTGTAGTCGCCGTCGCCGAGCGGCTTGCCGTCGACGCTTAGCGAAATTAGCCGCAGCCCTTCGCCATCGAGGACCAGCGGCCCGCCCTCGCCGCGCTCCACCGTCAGCCGTGAGGTAACGCGCGTCGCCTTGTCGTCGAGATCGAAGTCCAGCGCGATTGCCGGGACCGTCCAGGCGGGCGGGCGGTAGTCGGCGAGGCGAGTGACCTGGGGCGTGGACGCGGCGTCGAGCATGAACGATCTCCTTGCCGCCGTAGGTGCGCTGTGGAGCCGCCGCGCGCAACCCGCGTCATCGCGGATTCCGCCACGTGTCCGGAACGACTCCCGGAGACTCCCGTTTGACTCGCGCGTCCGAGGAAGCAGGAATGGTGATTTATGGCAGCCAGAGCCTATTGGTCGGGACAGATTCGGCTGGCGCTGGTGTCGATTCCGGTCGAGCTGTACAGCGCGACCCGGTCGGCGGGCGGCATCTCGTTCAACCAGATCCACGAGCCGTCGGGTAAGCGGATCAAGTACGAGAAGACGGTGCCGGGCCTCGGCGCCGTCGACCCCGCCGACATCGCCAAGGGCTATGAGTATGAGAAGGGCAATTATGTCCTGCTCGACGAGAAGGAGATTGAAGGCGTCAAGCTGGAGAGCAAGAAGACGCTCGAGCTGACGCAGTTCGTCGATTTCGACGAGATCGACGCAATCTACTTCGACAAGCCCTATTTCGTGGTGCCGCAGGACGACCTCGCCGAGGAAGCGTTCCGCGTGGTCCGCGACGCGCTGAAAAAGACCAAGAAGGTCGGGCTGGGGCAACTGGCGCTGCGCGGCCGCGAATATATCTGCGCGCTGAAGCCCTGCGGCCAGGGCATGGTACTGGAAACGCTGCGTTATGCCGAGGAAGTGAACAAGGCGAAGCAGTTCTTCCGCGGCATCGGCAACGAGGAGTCGCCGGCGGAGCTGATGGAGCTGGCGACCACGCTGATCGAGAAGAAGACCAAGAAGTTCGACCCCGACGCTTTCCACGACCGCTATGAGGATGCGCTGCGCGCGCTGATCGACCGCAAGCTGTCGGGCAAGCGCACCATCAAGGCGGCGAACGACGAGGCCGAGGTGAAGCCGTCGAACGTCGTCGACCTGATGGCGGCGTTGAAGGCGTCGCTGGAGAAGTCGCCGGCGAAGGGGAAGGCCAAGCCGGCCGCTAAGCCCGCGGCGAAGAAGGCGCCCGCCAAGGCCCCGGCGCGCAAGCGCGCCTGAGCTGATGGCCGCCCGCGCCAAGGATGCGCTCAGCGCCTATAATGCCAAGCGCGATTTCAAGAAGACGCCCGAGCCGCCGGGCAAGGTCGCCGTGCGCACCGGCGACCGCTTCATCGTGCAGAAGCATGCGGCGACGCGGCTGCACTATGACTTCCGGCTGGAAATCGACGGCGTTCTGAAAAGCTGGGCGGTGACGCGCGGGCCGAGCTGCAACCCCGACGACAAGCGCCTCGCGGTGCGCACCGAAGACCATCCGATGAGCTATGCGAGCTTCGAAGGGTCGATCCCCAAGGGCGAATATGGCGGCGGCACCGTCATGCTGTGGGACGACGGCAGCTGGGAGCCGCTGCATGATCCGCGCGAGGGGCTGGAATCGGGCAAGCTGCACTTCCGCTTGAAGGGCAAGCGGATGAAGGGCGAGTGGCTGCTCGTCCGGCTGAAGCCCGACAAGCCGGGCGGGCGCGAGAACTGGCTGCTGCGCAAGGTCGAGGACAAGTTCGCCAGCAGCGACACCGACCTGACCGCCGACAACGTCACCAGCATCAAGACCGGCCGGTCGATGGCCGATATCGCCGAGGGGGTGAAGCCGAAGCGCGCGACGAAGGCAGCGCCGCCGCCCAAATTCCGCGATGTGCAGCTCGCCACCCTCGCCGACGTGCCGCCGGCCGGCAGTCAGTGGGTGCATGAGGTCAAGTACGACGGCTATCGCTGCCTGCTGGTGAAGTCGGGCGACAAGGTCGCGGCCTATACGCGCAAGGGCAACGACTGGACTGAGGAGTTCGGGTCGATCGCCCGCGCCGCCGCCGCCATCGACGCACAGTCGGCGGCGATCGATGGCGAGGTGGTGGCGCTGGACGACAAGGGCATGCCGAGCTTTTCGAAGCTGCAGAACGCGCTGAAGGACGGCGGCGAACTGAAGTTCTTCGCGTTCGACCTGTTGGAGCTCGACGGCACCGACCTCACCCACCTTCCGCTGCTTGACCGCAAGGCGCGGTTGCAGCCGCTGATCGCCGATGTCGGCGACCCCCTGCTCTATTCCGACCACATCGCCGGCGACGGCGAGCAGGTGCTGCAGACGCTCTGCAAGTTCGGCGGCGAGGGCATCGTCAGCAAGCGCGGCGACGGCAAGTACATCGGCAAGCGATCGACCTCCTGGCTGAAGGTCAAATGCGTCAAGCGGCAAGAGTTCGTGATCGGCGGCTGGTCGAAATCCGACAAGGGCCGCGGCTTCGCGTCATTGCTGCTCGGCACCTACGAGGGTGGCAAGCTGAAGTACGCGGGGCGCGTCGGCACCGGCTTCGATGCGAAAACCATCGCCGACATCGCCAAACGGATGAAGCCGCTGACGGTCGACAAGCCGGCGTTCGACAAGCTGACCGCCGACGCGCGCCGAGGCGCGCAATGGATCAAGCCGCAGCTGGTCGCCGAGGTGGCGTTCGGCGAGATCACCCCCGATGGCCTCGTCCGCCACGGCAGCTTCATCGGGCTGCGCGCGGACAAGCCGGCGAAGGAGATCGGGCTCGACAAGGCGGTGACCGTCGACGGCGAGCTCAATCGATCGGGCGTGCACATCAGCAGCCCCGACAAGGTGATGTTCCCCGAGCTTGGCGCCACCAAGCGCGAGCTGGTCGATTATTATGAGGCGGTGGCCGAGGCGATGCTGCCGCATGTCGCCGGGCGGCCGCTGTCGCTGGTCCGCTGCCCGCAGGGGCGCGGCAAGGAATGTTTCTTCCAGAAGCATGACAGCGGCATCTTCCCCGCCGGCGTCCGCCAGGTGCGGATCGACGAGACCAAGGGCAAGGCGCAGCCCTATGTCTATATCGACAATGTGCAAGGGCTGATCGCGTGCCTGCAGATGGGGACGCTCGAATTCCACATCTGGGGATCGCGCATCGACCATCTGGAACGGCCCGACCGGCTGGTGATCGACCTCGACCCGGATGAGGGGCTCGGCTTCGACGCAGTGCGAGAAGCCGCGAAGGAAGTGAAAAAAAGGCTGGCCGACCATGGCCTCGACTGCTGGCCGCTGCTGACCGGCGGCAAGGGCCTGCACCTCGTCGCGCCACTGGCGCCGAAGCACGACTGGGAGGCAGTGAAGGCCTTTGCCAAGAACTTCGCCGAGGAGATGGCCGGCGCCCACCCCGACCGCTTCACCTCGAAAATGTCGAAGGCGGGACGCGCGGGCCGCATCTTCATCGACTGGCTGCGCAACCAGCGCGGCGCCACCGCCATCGCCCCCTTCTCCACCCGCGCCCGGCTCAACGCGCCGATCGCGGTGCCGGTAAGCTGGCGGGAATTGGCCAAGGTCGAGGGATCGAGCTTCACCATCGCCGATGTGAAGGCGGCGCTGCGCCATGCCCGCCATGCGGTGCTGGCGTCAAAGCAGGAAATCCCGAGCTGACCTGAAAGCCCCCACAAACGCAAAGCGGCCCGCGCCATCGGGGGGATGAGGCGCGGGCCGGTTAGATGTCCGCCAGAGCGGGGGGCTTGGTAGGCGGACAAGAGGATAACGGCCCGTCCGACCTTTGGTTCCGCGAAAATCGCCTGCGGCAGCCTGCCGCAGCCTGATTACGCTTCCAGCGCCTCGAGCTGGTCTTCCTCGGTGCCCTCGATCATCGCGATCAATGCAGTACGGCCGCGGGCGACACGGCTCTTGATCGTGCCGATAGGGCAGTCGCAGATCTCGGCGGCTTCCTCATAGGTGACGCCACCGGCGCCGACGAGCACCAGCGCCTCGCGCTGGGCGGCGGGCAGCTTGTTCAATGCGCGCTGCACGTCGGCGACGTGGATATGGCGGTCCTGATCGGCGGGGGCCGCGAGCACGCGCTCGGCGGCAAGTTCGTCCCACTCCGCGGTGAAGCGGGTGCGGCGCATCTGGCTGAGGAACAGGTTGCGCAGAATCGTGAAGGTCCATGCCTTGAAGCTGGTGCCTTCCTGGAAACGCTCGCGCGCCGCCCAGGCGCGCAGCACGGCCTCCTGCACAAGGTCGTCGGCGCGGTCGGCACTACCCGACAGCGAGCGGCCGAAGGCGCGCAGCTGCGGAATGACCGCGGCGATCTGGTCCTTGAACGCCTCGTCCGACAGCGCGCCGGGCCGCGGCTTGCCTTCCTCGAGCGCGGCCAGCTGGTCCAGCAGGTCGAGGAACGCGCGCGGCATCACCTGATCGTCGGGCACGAAAGCCGACTTCAGGAGGTCGCCGATGTTCGATCGCATACTCATGTCGCGCTGATGCCCCCGATAGCCTTAACGTCGTTTGAATGCGCAACAGGCCACGCAAAGGCAACTCGTTACGCCCCCGCAGCGAAATCATGCGGGCCTGACCCCATCTAGTGATCGCGGACGCGACGCGAAAGACCCTGCGGCAAAAGCGGTTCCGGCAGGCCGGTCGATGTGCAAAGGATTGCGGCCATGACAACGACGCGCGATCCCAGCGACGCTGGCGGCAGGGCCGCGCTCTCCCCGCTCGATCCGCGCTTTGCCGGCACCTACCCCGCCGTCTTCATCACCGCCGACCGCGAGGGCCGGGTAACCTTCGCCGAGGATTCGCATGGATCGCCGCTCGATCTGCCGCCGCCGGGCGCCACCGGGATGGAGCCGTTCGACCCCGTCCACCCCGCCGACCGCGAGACGATCCGCGAGGTGGCGATCGCCGCGGTGCGGGACGGGACGTTCTTCGACGGCGAGATGCGGATGCGCACGGTCGACGGCGGCTATCGCTGGACACGGGTACGCGGGCGCTTCGATGTCGCCGACCAGCACTGGTACGGCAGCCTGGAGGATGTCCACGACCGCCGCACCGCGCAGGCGCTCGCCCACGCCAGCGACGCGCAACTGCGCGCTCTCCTCGACAATATGAACGAGGGCGTGATCGCCATCGCCGCCGACGGCAAGCAGGGCTTCTTCAACCGCGCCTATGCGCAGCTCTACGCCGAGCAATTGGGTGAGCGCGACTGGGCCAACCTCGACGAGCTGTTCACCTCTTTCGATGTCGAATTCTCCGACGGCACGCCGATCCCGAGCGCCGACCGCCCGATCCTGCGCATCCTGCGCGGCGAGACGATCCGCGACCTGCACATCGTCGCCCGGCTCAAGAAGAGCGGGCAGATCCATCATTTCATCTACAATGGCCAGCCGATCCTCGGCGCCGACGGCAAGATCGAGTTCGCCATGCTGTCGGTGCGCGATGTCACCGACCGCTATGCAACGCAGGCCGCGCTGGAGGCGAGCGAGGCGCGGTTTCGCGGCGTGTTCGAATCGGGCGTCGTCGGCATGTGCATCATCGACGTCGACACGCAGGAGACGCTGGCGATCAACGACCGGCTGCTGGAGATTACCGGCGGGACGCGTGCCGCGTTCGAGAGCGGGGCATGGGACTGGGTGAGCGTGACCCACCCCGACCATCTGGAGCGCGACCGCATCGCCGCCGAACAGGCGCGGGCGACCGGCAAGGCCGAGCCGTTCGAGAAGACCTATGTGCTGCCCGATGGCCGGCGGATGGAGGTGCGCGTCACCTCGGCGCAGATGCCACGCAGCCCGCGCCAGTTCGTGGTGTGCGTCGAGGACATCACCGACCTGAAGCGCACCAACCAGCAGTTGCGCGAGAGCGAGGCCGAGCTGCAGGCGATCCTGCGCAGCCTGGAGGAAGGCGTTGCCGCGGTGTCGCCGGAAGGACGCGTGCTGTTCGCCAACGACGCCTATGCCCGCATGACCGCCGCGCCCGAGGCCGAACTGCTGGGCCTGACCATCGGCGAGATCCACAGCCGCTTCGACGTGCTCGACGAAGGCGGCGAGCCGATCCCGATGGCGGCACGGCCGCTGTCGCGCCTGCTGCGCGGCGAGCGCATCGGGCCGGGCGAGGCGCGCGCCCGCTTCCCCGACGGGCGCGAAGCCTACACCGTCTACAGCGGCGAGCCGGTTTTCGATGCCGCCGGCAAGCTGGCCATGTCGATCCTGGTGTTTCGCGACGTGACCCGCCGCAAGGAGGCGGAGGCCGAGCTGACGCGCACCCAGCAGGAGCTGATCCATGTGTCGCGGGTGAGCGCGATGGGCACGATGGCGGGGTCGCTGGCGCATGAGCTGAACCAGCCGCTCGCCGCCGTCGCCAACTATGCCGCCGCCGCGCAGATGATGCTGTCGGTCGATGGCAGCGACGACGAGGTCGCCGCGGTGCTCGACCGCGTGTCGGACGAGGCGGTGCGCGCCGGGCAGATCGTCAACCGCCTGCGCCGCTTCATCACCAAGGGCGAGGTCGATCGGCGCCCGGAAAGCCTTGCCGCGATCGTCCGCGAGGCGGTGGGCATCGCGCACAGCGACGCGCTGACCCAGGGCGCGCAAGTGAAGCTGAAGCTCGATCCCGACGCCGATATCGTGCTCGTCGACCGCATCCAGCTGCAGCAGGTGGTGTTCAACCTCGTGCGCAACGCGGTCGAGGCGATGCATGCCAACGGCGAGCGCGAACTGACCATCGCCAGCCGCGCCACCGAGGACGACGACATCGAGCTGCTCGTCGCCGACCGCGGCCCCGGCCTGCCGCCCGCGGTCGCCGACCGGCTGTTCGAACCGTTCATCACCACCAAAGAGTCCGGGATGGGCATCGGCCTTCCCATCTGCCGGTCGATCGTCCGCGCCCACGGCGGCGACATCCGTGCCGAGCCGCGACCGACCGGCGGCACCGTGTTCATCGTCACCCTGCCCCGCCCCGATCCGGAAGACTGGTGATCGCCCGCGCGCCGCGCTAGCCTTCCCCAAAATTCAGCGAGCGGAGCAGGCATGAAGAAGTGGGTAGCGGCGGTTGCGGTGCTGGCGGCGACGGGCGTCCAGGCCGAGAATTACAAGCCCAGCACCGAAACCATCCGCGCGCATATCAGCTTCCTCGCCGACGATTCGATGCGCGGGCGCGAAGCGGCTACCCAAGAATATGACATCGCAGCCGCCTATGTGGCGTCGCGCTTCATCGAATATGGCCTGACCCCGGCGGGCGACGCGGGGAGCTTCCTGCAGAAAGTGCCGATGACGACCTTTACGCCGTCAAAGGGCAGCATTGCCCTGACGCCGCGCGGCGGGGCGGCGGTGCCGCTGATTTTCGGCGACGACTATGTGCCGGCAGGAACGCCGCTGCCGCAGGTGAAGCTCGACGCGCCGCTGGTGTTCGCCGGCTTCGGCGTGTCGGCGCCCGGCTACAAACATGACGACTACAAGGGCCTCGACGTGAAGGGGAAGATCGTCGTCGTGCTGTTCGGCGCGCCAAAGTGGTTCCAGGGCGAGGAGCGCGCGCACTATGGCAACGCCGTCACCAAGCGGCAGCTGGCGGCAGCGCGCGGCGCGGCGGGCATCATCACCGTCTACACGCCGACCCGCGAGAAGGTGCTGCCGTTCGCGCGGCTGAAGGGCAGCTTCGACAGCGCGGGCATGACCTGGACCGACAAGGCGGGCAAGCCCTGGTTCCCGGCGCCGAGCGCGCCGCCGATCGCTACCGTTGGCCTCGCGGGCGCCGAGAAACTGTTCGCCGGTGCGCCGGCCACGGTTTCGCAGCTGATGGCGGCGGCGGAATCGGCGACGGCGGTGCCGATGCCGCGCTTTGCCCTCCCGTTGCGCGCCGCGGTGGCGCTGGAGAACAAGGTCGGCACCGGCGTCAGCTCGAACGTCGCCGGCGTCATTCCCGGCAGCGACCCCAAGCTGAAGGACGAGGTCGTCGTGCTGTCGGCGCATCTCGACCATGAAGGCGTCGGGCCGGCGGTCAACGGCGACACCATCTACAATGGTGCGATGGACAATGCCTCGGGCATCGCGACGATGCTGGAGGTGGCGAAGGGCTTCCAGCAGGACGGCGTGAAGCCGAAGCGCACGGTGATGTTCCTCGCGGTTACCGCCGAGGAAAAGGGCCTCGTCGGCGCGGACTATTTCGCGCAGAACCCGACGGTGCCCAAGGCGGGGATCGTCGCCAACGTCAATCTCGATATGCCGATCCTCATCCATGATTTCACCGACGTTGTCGCCTATGGCGGCGACCGCTCGACGATCGGCGGCGCGGTGAAGCGCGCGGCCGAGGGGCTGGGCCTCGCGCTCGCCGCCGACCCCAGCCCCGACCAGGGCATCTTCACCCGCAGCGACCATTATCGCTTCGTCCAGCAGGGCGTGCCGTCGGTGTTCCTGAAGACGGGGCCGGGCAACGGCGGCGCCGAGGCCGACCGCGTGTTCCGCGCCACCCGCTATCACCGCCCGAACGACGATCTGGCGCAGGGCATCAACTATGCCGCCGCCGCCCGCTTCGCCGCGGTGAACTATGCCGTGGCGCGCGAGCTGGCCGACGTGGCCGAGCGGCCGCGCTGGAACAAGGGCGATTTCTTCGGGACGACATTCAAGGGCTTCGGGGCCGAATAGCGGCCGCATCCGGGGGGAGAACGAAGATGAGGAAATTGGGATTGGGACTGGCGGCGGCGGCATTGTGCGCCGCCGTGCCGGTGATGGCGCAAGAGACCGCGCCGGCGTTCGATGCCGAGGCCGCGACGCAGGCCTATATGGCGACGCTGTCGGGGGCGGCGCGCGCCAAGTCCGACGCCTATTTCGAAGGCGGCTATTGGCTGATCCTGTGGGGGGCGGTGGTCAGCATCGTCACCAATCTGATCTTCCTCCGGCTCGGCTGGTCGGCGCGCCTGTCCGCTTGGGCGGGGCGACGGACGCAGCGGCCGTTCCTGCGCTCGCTGCTGTGGGCGGCGCCCTATATCCTGATCATCTCGCTGATGACGCTACCCTGGTCCTGGTATCAGGAATATTATCGCGAGCATCAGTATGGCCTCTCCAACCAGAGCTTCGGCGCGTGGTTCAGCGAGGGCACGATGGGTCTCGCCATCAGCATCGTCGTCATGTCGCTGCTGATCGGCGGGCTGCTGGCGCTGGTGCGGCGCTATCGTGAGAATTGGTGGGGAATCGGTGCGGCCGCGACCCTGGTGTTCGTCGCGATCCTGCTGATGGTGGCGCCGGTCTCGATCGCGCCGCTATTCAACAAATACTCGCCGATGGAGGCGGGGCCGCTGCGCGAGCAGATCCTGTCGATGGCGCGCGCCAACACCGTGCCCGCCGACAATGTCTATGTCGTCGACCAGTCGCGGCAGACGACGCGCATCTCGGCAAACGTCTCCGGCCTTGGGCCGACGATCCGCATCTCGCTCAACGACAATCTGCTGAACCAGGGTACGCCCGCGGAGGTCCGCGCGGTGATGGGGCATGAGCTGGGGCATTATGTGCTCAACCACAGCTTCTCGCTGCTGCTCGGCTTCGGCGTGATCATTCTGCTCGCCTATCTCTCGGTGGCGAAACTGGTGCCGGTGCTGCTCCGCAAATGGGGCGGGCGCTGGGGCGTGACCGAGGTCACCGATCCGGCGGCGGTGCCGGCGGCGTTCATCGTGCTCGCCGTCTACTTCATGCTGGCGACGCCCTTCACCAACAGCCTGACGCGCATGCACGAGCAGGAGGCCGACGTGTTCGGCCTCGCCGCCGCCCGCGCGCCCGACGGCTTTGCCAAGGTGGCGATGAAGCTGTCCACCTATCGCAAGATCGAACCGTCAACGTGGGAGGAGATCATCTTCTTCGACCACCCCTCGGGCCACACCCGCGTCTCGACGGCGATGAAGTGGAAGGCGGAGAATATCGGCGCGGCGGATATCGAGTGATCTTTCCCCTTCCCGAGGGGGAGGGGTAAGGGGTGGGCTCGGCTGACGCGGTTGACTTGATCGGGCGACACGGGCGCTCGAACGCCCACCCCTTACCCCTCCCCGTCGGGGAGGTGATGCGATAAGCAGCGCCCATGCCCCGCCTGCTGATCATCGGACAAGGCTACACCGGCGCCCGCCTGGCCACGCGGCTGTGGGACGCCGGCTGGGACGTGATCGGCACCAGCCGCACGGGCAGCGACACGCTGCTCGCGTTCGACCATCCGGCGATGCTCGATGCGATCAAAGGGGCGACGCATATCCTGTTGTCGGTGCCGCCCGAGGGCGAGCGCGATCCGGTGCTTGAGCGCTACGGCGAAGCCATCCGCGTCTCGGCGGCCGAGTGGGTCGGCTATCTCTCCTCGACGGGCGTCTATGGCGATGCGGGCGGCGCATGGGTCGATGAAAGCGCGCCGGTCGGGACCGGGCGGCGCTCGGCGCGGGCGGCGGCCGATCTGGCGTGGCAGGCGCTGCGGGCGGACATGCGGGTGTTCCGGCTGCCGGGCATCTATGGGCCGGGACGCTCGGCGCTTGACCGGCTGAGCAGCCCGCGGGTCGATGCGCCGGGACATTTGTTCAGCCGCATCCATGTCGATGACATCGTCGGTGCGGTGGTCGCCTCGTTCGAGCGTGGACCCGGCGTGTGGAACGTCGCCGACGACGAACCGGCGACCAGCCGCGCCGTCGCCGAATGTGCCTGCGACCTGGCGGGCGTCCCCTACCCGCCGCTCGTCACGCCCGACGAACTTTCCGCGCCGGCTCGCGCTTTTTACAGCGAGCGCCGCGCCGTCGCGAACGGCAAGATGAAGCGCGACCTCGGCTATCGCCTGCGCTACCCTAACTACCGCGAGGGCCTGCGCGCCTGTGTGGAGACGACCCCATGAAGTTCGGCGGACATTCGGTAAAGCGCATCGAGGACGACCGGCTGCTGACCGGCCAAGGGCGATACACCGACGACGTGCAACTGCCGGACATGGCCTATGGCGTGACCTTGCGCAGCCCCTATGGCCATGCGCGTGTCGCCAGCATCGATACGGCGGCGGCGAAGGCGATGCCGGGGGTGCTCGCCATCTATACCGCCGCCGATGTCGCCGGCTATGGCGGCATTCCCTGCATCGTGCCGCTGTCGAAGGTGCAGACGCCGCACCCGCTGCTGACCGACGTGGCGCGCTTCGTCGGCAACGGCATCGCCTTCGTCGTCGCCGACAGCCGCGAGGCCGCGCGCGCCGCCGCCGAGGCGATCGAGGTCGACTTCGACGAGCTGCCCGCGATCACCACCATCGACGAAGCGATCGCCGACGGCGCCGCCGAAATCTGGCCGGGCGGCAACGACATCTTCCTGTGGGAGAAAGGCGACGCGGCCGCGGCGCAGGCCGCGATCGACGGTGCCGCGCACGTCACCCGGCTGCGCGTCGTGCAGAACCGCGTGGCGCCGACCTCGATGGAGGTGCGCGCCGCGGTCGGGTCGTGGGACGCGGAGGGCGGCTACACGCTCCACGCCGGCAGCCAGGGCGTCGCCGGGATGCGCGACCAGCTCGCCAAGCATATCCTCAACGTGCCCGCCGAGCAGATCCGTGTCATCACCGGCGACGTCGGCGGCGGCTTCGGCATGAAGAGCTTCGTCTACCCGGAATATGCGCTGGTGCTGATCGCCGCGCGCGACCTCGGGCGGCCGGTGAAGTGGACCGGTGATCGCTCCGACGCCTTCCAGACCGACACGCACGGCCGCGCGATGGTCTCCGATGCGGTGCTGGCGCTCGATGCGAAAGGGATGATCACCGCCTTGAAGGTCGAAACCTGGTCCGACCTCGGCGCCTATCAATCGACCTTCGGCCCGGCGATCCAGACGATGGCGGGCGGCACGATCATCGGCGGCGTCTACCGCATCCCGGCGATCCACAACGCCGTCCACGGCGTCATCACCAACACCGCGCCGGTCGACGCCTATCGCGGCGCCGGACGGCCCGAATCCGCCTACATCATGGAGCGGCTGATCGAGGCGGCGGCGCGGCAGGCGGGGCTCTCCGTCGACGAGATCCGCCGCCGCAACCTGCTGCGTCCCGACGAGCTGCCGCACGCCAACGGCCTCGGCCTTACCTTCGACGTCGGCAACTATCCGGCGGTGCTCGAAAAGGCGGTGCGGCAGAGCGACTGGGCGGGCTTCGCCGCGCGCAAGTCCGACGCGGTGCGCCGCAGCCAGCGCTATGGGCGGGGCCTCTGCTATTATGTCGAGATCGCGGGCGGCGGCGGCACACAGGAATTCGCCGACATCCGCGTCGCCGCCGACGGCATCGTCGAGGCGGCGGTCGGCACGCAGTCGAACGGGCAAGGCCATGAGACGGCCTATGCGCAGGTGCTCGCCGACCAGCTCGGCATCGACATCGACCGGGTGCGCATCGTGCAGGGCGACACCGAGCGGCTCGACCAGGGCCACGGCACCGGCGGCTCGCGCTCGCTGGTGTGGGGCGGCGGGGCGATCATCGTCGCCGCCGACGAGATGATCGAGCGCGGCAAGGCCCTCGCCGCCGGCGATCTGGATGCGGCCGAGATCGACTATGCCGAAGGGCTGTTCAGCGCGCGCGGCACCAACCGCACGATCAGCCTGCACGAGCTGGCGGCGAAGCACCCGCAGGCACTCGACGGCCGCGCGAAATACAGTATCCCCGCGCCCAAGCCCGCCTGGCCGAACGGCTGCCACATCGCCGAGGTCGAGGTCGATCCGGCGACCGGCATGGTGAAGGTCGCGCGCTACTCGCTCGTCGACGATTTCGGCACGATCATGAACCCGATGCTCGTCGAGGGGCAGGTGCACGGCGGCATCGCGCAGGGGCTCGGCCAGGCGCTGATCGAGAACATCGTCTATGGCGACGGCGCGCAACTGCTGACCGGCAGCTTCATGGATTATGGCATCCCGCGCGCCGACGACATGCCGCGTGTCGAATTCGACACGCTGGGCACGCCCAACCCCAACAATCCGCTCGGCGCCAAGGGCTGCGGCGAGGCGGGAACGATCGGCGCGATGCCGTCGATCATCAACGCGATCATCGACGCCCTCGACGGCACGCAGCTCGAGATGCCGGCGACGCCCGAGAAGGTGTGGCGGCTGTGCCGGGAGCTTGAGGCTAGCCGGGCAGCGTGACCGCCTGCCCCCCCAACACATCCGTCATACCGGCGAAAGCCGGTATCCAGTCGATGGTCGGTCTGGATACCGGCTTTCGCCGGTATGACGGTAGTGGGGTGACTGGGAAGGCGCGCATCCGCTCGAAGCGCGGCTCAGCCGTCAGCGCGACCTTGCCCTCAGCGCGATGTACAAACCCGCGCAGACCAGCGCGGCGCCGGCGAGGGCCGGGGCGCTCCACGCATAGCCTTCGTAGATTGTCGACAGCGCCATCGCGACCAGCGGAATGACCACGCTCGAATAGGCGGCGCGCGCCGGGCCGATGGCGCGGATCATGTCGAAATAGATCGTGAAGGCGACCGCCGAGGCGGCGATGCCGAGATAGAAGAGGCCGGCGATATAGGTCGGCGTCCATGCGATCACCGGCGGCCCCACCGTCACCCAGGCGTAGATCGCATTGCCCGCCGCGCCGTAGAGCATCGCCCAGGCGAGCGCCGCCCGAATGTCGAGCGAGCGTCCCATCTCGGTCGCCTGCATGACGTTGACGATCGAGGCGGCAAGCACGCCGAGCAGCGTCAGCGACAGGCCGATCGCGACGCCGTCGCCGGCGCTGTCGAACTCCCGCCAGAACATCAGCCCGACGCCGACGATGCCAAGCAGCGACCCCCAGGCGAAGCGGAGCGTCACGCGCTGCTTCAGGAACAGCCACGACAGGATGGCATTGGGCACCACGAGCAGCGCGAAGGCCACGGCGACGAGCCCCGAGGTGACATAGGCTTCGGCGCGATAGACGAAGTTGAAGTTCAGCGAGAACTGGAACAGCGCCATCACCAGGAAGAAGCCGTGCGCCTTCGCCGGCTGCTTCAGGCTGCGCCCGGTCACGAGGCAGGCGACCGCCATGACGGCGCCGGCGATCAGGAAGCGATAAGCGACCGACCAGGTCGGCGGCACCACGCCGAGCTGGCCGCGGATGACCAGCCAGGTCGACCCCCAGATCAGGGTGACGATGGCGAACTGCGCGAGGATGCGCGACGGCAAGAGCTGCGGCGTACCGGCCTTTTGCGGCTCGACGGGGGCGTGCAAGGGGTGCGGCTCCTGCGGTCGTGAGGCCGGGCTTTAGCCGGTTGTTACGGCCTCGACCACCCGCTGCTTTCGCATGGCTGGCATGCGGTTAGTCCTTCAACGAGCGATGGCAGACCGCCTGCAACTTGTTGCCGTCCGGGTCGCGGACGTAGGCGCCATAATAGTTGGCGTGATAATGTGGGCGAAGTCCCGGCGCGCCTTCGTCGCTGCCGCCATTGGCCAGCGCCGCGGCGTGGAAGGCGTCGACGATGGCGCGGTCCTGCGTGATGAAGGCGATGTGCTCGCCGTTGCCGTGGCTTGCGGGGCGACCGTCGAAGGGCGGCACGATGAAAATCTTTTCGCCGGTCCACGAGCCATAGGCGAGCGAGCCGCCCTGCTTCATCAGCGACGGCTGGCCGAGCACCGCCATGATCGCGTCGTAGAAGGGTTCAGCCTTGGTCACATCGTTGGTGCCGAGCGTCACATGGCTGAACATCGCTTCCCCCTTATTCCAGCGCGGCGAAGGCGGCGGCGAGCGCCGTGATCTCCTCCTCGCGCTGATCCCACGAAACGACGAAGCGCGCCTCGCCCGATCCGGCGGCGCCCCAATCGTAGAAGTTGAAACCCTGCGCGCGCAGCCTGTCGCCGTTCGAGCCGATGTCGACGAACACCTCGTTGGCCTCGACCGGATGCGTCAGCCGCGCGCCCGCCGCCGCCGCCAGCCTCCGCGCGCCGCCGTTCGACGCCGCGGCGTTGCGCTGCCATGCGCCGCTTTCGACATAAGCGATCAGCTGCGCGGCGTTGAACCGCCCTTTCGACGGCATCTGCCCGGCGCGCTTGCGGCGGAACGGCAAATCCTCGGCGAGGCTCTCGTCGAAGAACACCAAGGCCTCGGCCGACATGCCGCCGTTCTTGATCGCGCCGAAGCTCAGCACCTCGACGCCGGCGCGCCAGGTCACGTCGCCGGGGTGGCAGCCGAGATGGACCAGCGCATTGGAGAAGCGGGCGCCGTCCATGTGGACGCGCCAGCCGCGCGATTTCGCCATACCGGCGAGCGCCGCGACCTCGTCGGGCGAATAGACGGTGCCGTACTCCGTCGCCTGCGTCAGCGACAGCGCGCGGATCTGCACCTGATGCACGTCGCCGCGCATCGCGGCGGTGCCGGTCGCGACGCTCTCCGGGGTCAGCTTGGCATGGTCGCCGTCGCACAGCAGCAGCTTGGCGCCGCCGGTGAAGAATTCGGGCGCGCCGCACTCGTCGACCTCGATATGCGCCTCGCGGTGGCAGACGATCGCGCCGAACGGCGGCACCAGCGACGCGAGCGCGAGGCTGTTCGCCGCGGTACCGCTCGACACCGCGAACACGCGGCAGCGGGTACCGAAGAAGTCGGAGAACGTATCGTCGAGCCGCTTCGACCAGGGATCGCCGTCATAGGCGCTGTCGGTGGCGACGTTGGCGGCGACCACCGCCTCCATCACTTCGGGGCAGACGGAGGCGGCGTTGTCGGAAAGGAAGCGCATATCCCTGCGCTATCGGGTCGCGCGCGACGGTGCAAGGCGTGGCGTGGCGGGCGGCGCAATGCTAGGCAAACGGACATGATCACCCTCCTCGCTTCCGCCGCCCTGACGATCGCCACGCCGTCGGCGATCGATGCCGCCGCCGTTACCTGCGGGCTGGCGAAAAGCGATCTCAGCTGGACGCAGATCGAACCGAAGACATTGTCGCTGACCCGGATCAGCCCGACGATCGATTCGAAGAAATTCTTGTGTTTCGGGAAGTGGCTGAAGGATCAGGGCATCCGCACCGCGGTGCTGAGTGCGCCGCTCGATCCGCAATAGCGGAAAAGCAGTAGCCGCCCGCCGATCCCCCGCTAACATGCCGGCCTTCTCGAATCCGGCTGGGGTATCTCGAACATGAAGAAGCTGATCGGTGCGGCGATGATGGCGCTCGTCGCGGGCGCGGTGCAGGCGCAGGACACGCAGGTGGCGCTCGACCGCATCGACCGCGACGCGGCAAAGAATGCCGAGCTGGCCAAGTCGATCTGGACCTTCGCCGAGGTCGGCTATCTCGAGACCAAATCGTCGGCGCTGCTGCAAAAGCAGTTGAAGGACGCGGGGTTCAAGATTGAGGCGGGCGTCGCCGGCATCCCGACCGCCTTCACCGCGACTTGGGGCAGCGGCGGCCCGGTGATCGGCGTGCTCGGCGAGTTCGACGCGCTGCCCGGCATCAACCAGGCCGATGTGCCGACCCGCCAGCCGGTGCCCGGCAAGTCGGCGGGCCATGCCTGCGGCCATCATCTGTTCGGCGTCGCCTCGGCCTCGGCCGCCATCGCGGTGAAGGACTGGCTGCAGAAGACCGGCGCCAAGGGCACCATCCGCTTCTACGGCACGCCGGCGGAAGAAGGCGGCGCGGGCAAGGTCTATCTGGTGCGCGACGGGCTGTTCAAGGACGTCGACATCGCGCTGCACTGGCATCCGGGATCGGAGAACAGCGCCGACATCGAGACGACCAACGCCAACAAGTCGGGCAAATTCCGCTTCAAGGGCGTCTCCGCCCATGCCGCCGGCGCGCCGGAGCGCGGCCGCTCGGCACTCGACGGCGTCGAGGCGATGAACATGATGGCCAACATGATGCGCGAGCACCTGCCGCAGGAATCGCGCATGCACTATGTCATCACCTCGGGCGGCAGCACGCCCAACGTCGTCCCCGACTATGCCGAAGTCTTCTACTACATGCGCAACCCCGACCCGGAGATCGTGCGCGACAGCTTCGATCGGCTGGTGAAGGCGTCGGAGGGCGCCGCGCTCGGCACCGGCACGACCGTCGAGCATGAGGTGATTCACGGCATCAACAGCCTGCTGCCCAACCGCTATTTGCAGAACATCGTCCACGCCAATATGACCAAGGTCGGCGGGGTGAAGTACAGCGCGGCGGACACCGCGTTCGCGCAGAAGCTGCTGCCGTCGCTCGATACCAAGCGGACGCTGGCGGAAGCGACGCAGATCGACCCGCTGAGCGAGAGCCATGGCGCGGGTTCGACCGACGTCGGCGACGTCAGCTACACGGTGCCGACCGCCGGCTTCTCGACCGCGACCTGGGTGCCGGGGACGGCGGCGCATAGCTGGCAGGCAGTGGCGGCCGGCGGCACGCCGATCGGCTTCCAGGGGATGCAGAACGCCGCGAAGATTTTGGCGCTGACCGCGATCGAACTCTACCAGAACCCCGACCATATCGTCGCGGCGAAGGCCGAGTTCGACCAGCGGCGCGGGCCCAACTTCGTCTACAAAAGCCTACTCGGCGACCGGAAGCCGCCGCTCGACTATCGCGTGAACAAGACGCCGGGCGGGGAGTGAGGCGCTAAGGCCGCCCTCTCCCTCGCCCGCTTGCGGGAGAGGGAGGGGCCCGTCCTCCGTAGCTTTAGCGAAGGAGGATGGGAGGGTGAGGGTGTACCGCCCTCTCAGTTCAGCACCGCCGACGCCAAGCTCGCTGGCGCTCGCACACCCTCACCTAACCTCTCCCGCAGGCGGGAGAGGGACCGACAGGGGCGATGTTCGCGCGCATCCCCTGGCTTATTTCAAATATCGTCGTACCGGCGACCGCGGGGTCCATTCCCCGAGGCATCGGCGGTAATGGATCCCCGCCTTCGCGGGGATGACGATGGGGTTGTACGGCAGTTCCAACCTCAAGCCGTCATACCGGCGAAAGCCGGTATCCAATCGGACGGTGAAGAGTCAGCGGCGCCTGGCCTTTCCCTCGCCCGCTTGCGGGAGAGGGAGGGAGCTTTAGCGAAGGAGGATGGGAGGGTGAGGGTGTACCGCCTTCTCAGTTCAGCACCGCCGACGCCAAGCTCGCTGGCGCTCGCACATCCTCACCTAGCCTCTCCCGCAGGCGGGAGAGGGACTGACAGGCGCGATGTTCGCGCGCATCCCCCCTATTACTTCAAATCTGTCATACCGGCGAAAGCCGGTATCCAGTCGACGGTCGGTCTGGATACCGGCTTTCGCCGGTATGACGGGTTTAGGGGTGCGAAGCGCGGTGCGAACTCGCTTACGGCCCGACCGCCACGCCCTGCTTCTGCTGGACGAGGAAGCCCGGCAGCCTGCCGATCGCCGCTTCGGCTTCCTGCAACGTCCGCCGCACGATCTCCGCCGCCGGCAGAATTTCGCGGACACCGCCGCCGCCCTGCCCGGCCGCGAGGCACTGCTTCGCGGGGTCGACATTGTCGACGATGCCGGCGATCGGGCCGAGGCGGTTCTCGCGCACTGACTCCATCGCCTGCATCGGGAACGGCTGCACCGGCTTGCCCTCCCATTCCTTGGTGGTCTCGTTGGCGATAGCGCGCAGCGTCTTGCCCGTGAAGGCGCGGCTGATCACCGTGTCGGCCTCGCTCATCGCGACGATGGCGTCCTTGTAGGGCTGACCGGCGTGCGCCTCGGCGCTGGCGATGAAGCGGGTGCCCATCCACACGCCCTGGCAGCCGAAGGCCAGCGCGGCGGCGAGGCCGCGGCCGTCGTAGAGGCCGCCCGCCGCGATCACCGGCACGTCGACCGCGTCGACGACCTGCGGCCACAGCGCGACGCTGGCGACCGAGCCGGTATGGCCGCCGCCCTCGGTGCCCTGCACGATCACCACGTCGCAGCCGGCCTCGGCTGCCTTCTCGGCGTGGCGGACGGTGCCGCACATGCTCATCACGACGATGCCGGCGCCGTGCAGCTTTTCGAGGATCGAGGTCGGCACGCCGAGGCCGGCGATGAAGGCTTTCGCGCCCTCTTCGATGATGACGTCGACGCTTTCGATCAGCGTTTCGGGCTGCGCGGCGAGCAGGTCGACGCCGAACGGCTTGTCGGTCAGTTCCTTCACCCGGCGCATCTGGCCGCGGATGAATTCCGGCGAGGTGCCCGCCATGCCGAGCGAGCCGAAGCCGCCCGCCTCGCTGACCGCGGCGCAGACCTCGGCATAGGAGACGCCGCCCATGCCGGCGAGCAGGATCGGATGCTCGATGCCGAGCAGGTCGCAGATGGGCGTGCGAAGCGTCATGTGTCGGATACTCCCCGTGGATTGTTGGCGGCCATCCTAATGGTCGCGCGGCCGCCGCCTACTCCCCCTTTCAATAAGCGGCATCAGGCGTAAGCTGCCGCAAAAGATATTTCGGGGAGGAAACGATGGCTGAGAACGGGATCGACCGGCGGGCGCTGCTCGGCGGCGCGGCGGTGATGGCAGCAGCGAGCGCGGCCCCCGTGGCCGCGCAAGCGAAGCTCGACGTGGCGGGCAAGTCGGTGCTGATCACCGGCTGCAGCTCGGGCTTCGGCAAGCTGACCGCGCTGCACCTGGCGCGGAACGGCGCCAATGTCATCGCCTCGATGCGCAACACGCAGGGCGGCAAGCGCAAGGAAGCGCAGGAGCTGGCCGACGTCGCGGCGAAAGAGAAGCTGAGGCTGAGCGTCGTCGAGATCGACGTGCTGAGCGACGCGCTCGTCGCCTCGGGTACCGCGGCAGCGCAGAAGATCGCGGGTGGCGCGCTCGACGTGCTGGTCAACAATGCCGGCATCGGCATCTCAGGCCCGGTCGAGCTGCTCGACCTTCAGGCGACGCAGCTGATCTTCGACACCAACCTCTTCGGCTATCTGCGCGTCGCCCGGGCGGTGCTGCCGGCGATGCGGGCGAAGAAGGCGGGGCTTGTGTTCAACGTGTCGTCGCAGCTCGGGCGCGTCGTCATCCCCGGCGTCGGCCATTATTCGTCGACCAAGTTCGGCGTCGAGGCGATGTTCGAAGCGATGGCCTATGAGCTGGCGCCGTTCGGCGTCGAGGTGACAATCATCCAGCCGGGCGGCTACCCGACCGAAGTGTGGGCCAACGGCCGCCGCCTGTCCGACGCGGCGCTGGCCCGCGCCGATACCGAGCGCAAGGCGGCCTATGCCCCGCACATCGCGATGGCGGAGAAGATGTTCGGCACCGGCGGCAACACCGACCCGATGGATGTGGCGCGCGCGATCGGCGAGATCATCGCGATGCCGGCGGGCAGTCGCCCGCTGCGGCGGCCGGTGCATCCCAACACCAAGGCGACCGAGGCGCTGAACGCGGCGCATGCACAGGTGCAGGCGATGGCGCTCGGCAACGGCCCGTTCGCGCCATGGTTCAAGGCGGTGACCGACTGACGACTAGACTCTTGCCGATCGCGGCCGCAAGTGTAGCGGCGACCGGGGGGAAATCGATGCGCGCCGCTATCTGCTTGTCAGTTTCGATCATTGCGTTGGCGAGTGCGTCGGACGCCCGGGCGGCGGCGTTTCGCCTCGATGTTGTCGGAAACGTCGACTATCTGACGGCCCGGCAGGGCGGCAATGTCGTCTCGACGCCTTCGGGCATGGTCTCTGTCGGTGACGAGTTTCGCCTGAGCGTTACCTTCGACACAGCGCCGGCGACCGTATCGCCGACCTTCGACGCGGACCCGACCGTCAATATCTACGATCTGGTCGGATCCCGGATAACCGCCCGCATCGGTTCTTACACGACCACATTCAGCCCCCTGTTCTCGTTCAACAGCCAGATACAGATCTGGAACGATCGGGATGTTGTCGGTGCGGTCGACGCGCAGTCGTTCAACTTTTTCAATTACAACTTCTCTCCACCAAGCGGCTACGCCTTCGACGTGGGCAGTGGTCTCGTCTCCGAAAGCATTACTTTCAATGCGTTCGATTTTTCCGCCAGCGCGCGCGGCGACGACCTCATAACCAGCTTGATGCCGCTGTCATTGTTCGCGAGCAGAAGCTTCAACTACGGGCTGCTCAACGCCGATAGCGATCTTTTCCTCTATGTCGGATCGACGGTGAACGAGGCCACGCTGACAGCGATACCGGCACCCGCTGGCTGGCAGATGATGATGCTTGGGATCGGCCTGTTGGCAGCCCGGCCACGCCGTTTTCGGCGTGGTTCGAGGCGGTAGCGAGTTAGGCGCACAGCACCGCTCACCGCCCTTACCCAAACATTCGTCATCCCGGCAAAGGATGGGATGACGAACGTCAGGTGCGTGATAGAGGGGCGCCCCTACTCGGCCGCTTCCTTGGGTGCGAAGCCGAGGACCGCCTTCGTCTCGAGGAATTCGCCGAACGCGTGGTCGCCCCATTCGCGGCCGTTGCCCGACTGCTTGTAGCCGCCGAACGGCGCCATGAAGTCGATGCCGGCGCCGTTGATGTTCACCTGGCCGGCGCGCATCGACTTCGCCACGCGGCGGGCGTGCTCGGGCTCGCCCTGCACATAGGCGGCGAGGCCGTATTCGGTGTCGTGCGCCACCGCGATCGCTTCCTCTTCCGACTGGTAGCCGAGGATGGCGAGCACCGGCCCGAAGATTTCCTCCTTCGAAATCGACATCTCGCTGGTGACGTCGGCGAAGACGGTGGGCTTCACATAATAGCCCTTCTCCAGCCCGTCCGGGCGGCCGACACCGCCGGCGACCAGCGTGGCGCCCTCGTCGATGCCCTTCTGGATCAAGGTCTGGATCTTGTTGAACTGAACCTCGGAAACGACCGGGCCCATCGCCGAATTGCCGGTCGGGTCGCCGACGGTGGTCGCCTCGGCCGCGGCCTTGGCGATCTCCTTTACCTGCGCCATGCGGCCGGCGGGGACGAGCATGCGGGTCGGCGCGTTGCACGACTGGCCCGAGTTCATCATCACCGATTTGACGCCGCCGGCGATCGCCGCGTTGAAGTCGGCATCGTCGAGGACGATGTTCGGCGACTTGCCACCCAGTTCCTGATGGACGCGCTTGACCGTCGGAGCGGCGTTGCGCGCCACCTCAATGCCGGCGCGGGTCGAGCCGGTGAAGCTGACCATGTCGATCTGCGGATGGCTGGAGATGGCGGCGCCAACGGTGGGACCGTCGCCGTTGACCATGTTGTAAACGCCCGCCGGCACGCCGGCCGCGTGCATGATCTCGCTCCAGATGTACCCCGAGAAAGGCGCAACCTCGGAGGGTTTCAGCACCATCGTGCAGCCCGTGGCGAGCGCCGGGGCGACCTTGGTCGCGATCTGGTTCACCGGCCAGTTCCACGGCGTGATGAAGCCGCAGACGCCGATCGGGTCCTTCACCAGCAGCGTGGTGCCGCGCAGCTCCTCGAACTTGTAATCCTTCAGCACCGCCATCGCGGTCTGCAGATGCGCGATGCCGAGCGCCGCCTGCGCCTGGTTGGCGAGATAGGCGGGCGCGCCCATCTCCTCGGTGATGGCGGCGGCCATGTCGTTGTAGCGCTTCTGATATTCGGCGACGACCGCGCCCAGCAGGTCGAGGCGATCCTTGACGCTGGTCTGCGAGAAGCTGGCGAACGCCCGGCGCGCGGCCTGCGCAGCCCGGTCGACATCGACCGCCGAGCCGAGGCTGATGCGCCCGGCGACGCCTTCGTTCGCCGGGTTGATGACGTCGAGCGTCTTCGGCTCGACCGGGTCGACCCACTGACCGTCAATGTAGAATTTGAGATAGTCGCGCAT
Source organism: Sphingoaurantiacus capsulatus (assembly GCF_042648405.1). Taxonomy (NCBI): domain Bacteria; kingdom Pseudomonadati; phylum Pseudomonadota; class Alphaproteobacteria; order Sphingomonadales; family Sphingosinicellaceae; genus Sphingoaurantiacus; species Sphingoaurantiacus capsulatus. Next base: position 54,740 of record NZ_JBHRXV010000008.1, read on the forward strand.
AACCGGCTCCCTCCAAGGTATTTTGCGGCCAGCTTAGAGGGCGCGCACGCCGATACTAGCCCGCACTCGCGCTAGGATCGTTCGCCCGGAACGGCCAATCGCATTTCAGGCAGCAACCGGCGTGCGGCCGAACAGACGGCCGGCCCAGGCACGCTCGTGGAAGAAGAAGGCGACAGCGTTCACGCAGGGTTCGATGATCGCGATGCCGCCGGCGATTTCGATCGAGCCGGTCAGCAGATAGGCGACGGTGAAGCCGATCGTCAGGTGGATCGACAGGTAGGTCAGGGTCTTCAGATACTCGGTCGGCATCGGCGTCTCCTCGGGTTCGAGGTATATGCGAATGATTCGCAGGAGTGCTAATGAGGAGTTCCGATGGCTGTGATCGGTTTTGTTGGTGAAGGGGCGTCTACCCCCTCCCCCGCTGACCCTGAGCTTGTCGAAGGGTGATGGGTTTGCACGACCAGCGTGCGCGCGCTCGCCTTTCGACAGGCTCAGGGTGAGCGGGAGAGGACAGTGAGTTGCAGCTGGATATCGGCTTTCGCCGGTATGACGGGTGTGGGGTGTTGCGGCGGTGCTCGCCCCGCTTACTTGCCCGCGCTCAACGCCCCACGCTTGCGGCTGCCCTTCATCACCAGCGTGGCCGGCGGCAGCGGCTTCGCATCACGGCCGAACAGGCCAAGCGCGGCGCTGCTCATCGCCTCGACGCCCATCGCGATGGTGGGCGCGGCGTCGGGGGCGAAGCGGGAACTGTGCTGGGCGGGGAGCTTGGACGGGTTGCCCTTCACCGCGCGCCATTCGACCGGATCGACGGCGCCGAGCCAGAAGATCAGGCTCTCGATCGATGTGTCGGCGCGGTAATATTCGCTGAAATCCTCGCCGCCCATCACCGCCGGCTGCAGGATCACCTTGTCCTTGCCGAAGCGCTCGGCGAACAGATCGCCGATGTGCCGGGTCAGCCGGTCGGTGTTGTAGGTCGCGGGGGTGAAGTCGTCGCCGACGGTCATCACCGGCATGCGGTCCTGCGGAAAGCCGGCGGCCTGCGCCTCGCCCAGCGCGATGCGGCGGATGCCGTCGAGCAGGCGCGCACGCGATTCGTCGCCGTAGCTGCGCACCGTCAGTTGCAGCCGCACCTCGTCGGGGATGATGTTGTGCTTGCTGCCGCCGTGGATCGAGCCGACCGAGATGACGGCGGGCGTGTCATGCTGCTGGCTTTCCTTCGCCGCCAGCTCCTGCAGCGCCACCACGGTGCGCGAGGCGAGCATGATCGGGTCCTTCGCCACCTGCGGATAGGCGCCGTGGCCGCCGATACCGCGGATGTCGAGATCGACCGAATCGACGTTGGCCAGCGCATAGCCGTGCGAATAGGCGATCATCCCGGCGGGGAGCGCGGCATGGCTGTGCAGCGCCAGCACATAGTCGGGCTTCGGAAAGCGTTCGTAGAGGCCGTCGTTCAGCATGGCGAGCGCGCCGCCGCCGCGTTCCTCGGCAGGCTGGCCGATCATTACCAAGGTGCCCGACCAGCTGGCGCGGTCGGCGACGAGGCGGCGGGCGGTGCCGACCCAGGCGGCCATGTGCAGATCATGCCCGCAGGCGTGCATCACCGGCACCGTCTGCCCGTCGGGGCCGGTAGCCGTCGCCTTGCTGGCAAACGAAAGCCCAGTTTCCTCCTGCACCGGGAGCGCGTCCATGTCGGCGCGGATCATCACCACCGGGCCGGGGCCGTTCTCCAACACCGCGACGACGCCGGTCTTGCCGACGCCGGTGGTCACGGTGAAGCCGAGCTGGCGCGCCTCGGCGGCGAGGCGGGCGGCGGTACGCACTTCCTGGAAGGACAGTTCGGGATGCTGGTGGAGATCGCGATAGACGTTGAGGAGGTAGGTCGAGTCGCTGGGCGCGGGCAGCACCAGATCGGCGGCAGACGCGCCACCGGCGAGTGCAAGGCACAGGAGTGGCGCCAGTTTCCAGCGCATGCAATTCCCTCCCCAGAGAATTCCCGTTATGTAACGCGAAGCCTACCTCAAACGAGCGTCAGGCCAAGAGTGTTTCGCTCATTCTGCCGAGGGGACCGGCCGGGTAGCGCAGTTTGGGAACGGAATCTTGAAGTCATCACGCACGGCAGCCGCCGTCGCGGCGCTCCTGCTGGCCGCGCCAGCCGGCGCACAGGTCCCCATCGCCACCCTGCCCGGCCCGTCCGGGCAGCCGCAGGCGATCGATCCCGCGAAAGACCCGCTGCTCAACTTTTTGAAACGCGCCGATGCCAATGCGGCGTTTGGCCCCTCGGTGACGCGCGCGATCGAAAGTCACCCGAGCGTGCTCGAGGCGATCGCCGCGCAGCGCGAGGCGCGGCAGGTGCGCGCCGAAATCCGCGCCGGCCGGCTGCCGCGCGTCGATGTGGTGCTGAACGGCGACTACAGCATCGCCCGCAATTTCGAGATCGATAACGACAATATCATCGAGCGGTCGCGCCCGCGCACCCGCACCGACGCCAACATCAGTGCCGAGCAGTTGCTGCTCGATTTCGGCGCCACGTCCCGGCGAGTCGCCGCCGCCTCGGCGCGGATTTCCGCCGCCGAGGCCGAAGTGCGGCGGGTAGCGAACGACGCCGGCCTGCGCGCCGTCGCGGCCTATTATGACGTGCTCGCCTACCAGACGCTCAACGACATGGGTCAGGCGTTCATCCAGCGGCACCGCGATATCCTGAGCGATACCAGGATGCGCTTCGAGCAGGGCTATGGCGCCGGCGGCGACGTGGCGCGGGTCGAATCCTATCTGGCGAGCGCCGAGGGCACCGTCGCGCGGTTCGAGCGACAGCTCGCCTCCTCGCGGGCGCGTTATCTCGAAGCCTTCGGCGAGCCGGCGCCGGCGCGCATCGTCCGCCCCGCCCCGCCGGAAAGCGAGGCAGCGACCGCCGAGGATGCCGCCGAGTTGAGCGCGCGCGCACCCGAAGTGACGGCAGCGAAGGCGCGCGAGGCGAGCGCGGAGCGCGAATGGCGCGCCGCCCGGTCTGACCGGCTGCCGCGCATCACCGGCGTCATCGACGGCACGCAGTATGACGTGCTTGATGACGGCGACGATTACGACGTGCGCGGCCGGCTGGTGCTGCGCCACAATCTGTTCAGCGGCGGCCAGACCTCGGCCCGCGCCAACCAGGCGCTCGCCCGCTACCGCCAGTCGGAGTTCGCCGCCGAGCGGGTGGTGAACGAGGCGGGCCGCGACGCCGGCATCGCCTTCGAGGACGTCCGCGTGCTGGAGAAGCAGGCGGCGACGCTGGAGCGCGCCTACATCGCCAACCGCCGCACCCGCGACCTGTTCGTCGAGCAGTTCAAGGTGTCGCGCGGCAGCCTGCTCGACGTGCTGCAGGCCGAGCAGGATTATTTCGAGGCGGCGACCGCTTATCTGCAGGGCTCGACCGAGCTCGACGTGGCGCGGCACGTGCTGCTCGACCGCACCGGCGAGCTGCTCGACCACTTCAATCTTTCCTTCAGCTTCAGCGACGCCCAGTCGCTCTTCGGAGGCCGCTGATGGCCGATCACGACATCAAGGCCCCACCCCCACGCATCGCGCCATGGCTGATGGACCCGATCCGCGCCAACAAGAAGATGTACGGGCAGGTCGCGCTGGCAGCCGTCCTCATCAACCTGTTCAGCCTCGTCACCTCGCTGTTCTCGATGGTGGTCTATGACCGCGTCGTTCCGAACAACGCCACCGAATCGCTGATCGCGCTGTCGGTCGGCGTGGCGATCGTGCTGATCTTCGACTTCATCCTGAAATCGCTGCGCGGCTATTTCATCGACATCGCCGGCCAGCGCATCGACCGCGACCTCGGCGCCGCCATCTTCAAGCGGCTGCTGGCGATGCGGATGGAAGCGCGCAAGGGTTCGGCTGGCGCCTTTGCCGGGCTGCTGCGCGAGTTCGAGGCGCTGCGCGAATTCTTCGCCTCGGCGACGCTCGCCGCGCTCGTCGACGTGCCGTTCATCATCCTGTTCCTCGCGGTCATCGCCTCGATCGGCGGCTGGGTGGTGCTGGTGCCGCTCCTCGCGGTGCCCGTCGTCATCGCCGCCGGCTGGCTGGTGCAGCCGGCGCTCGGCCGCCTCGCCGCGGGCGGCATGGGCCAGGGCCTGTCGAAGCAGGGCGTGCTGGTCGAGACGATCTCCGGCCTCGAGACGGTGAAGTCGTCGTCGGCCGGGCCGTTGCTCGCCGACCGCTGGTCGCACGCGGTCGACAGCCATGCCGACCTGTCGATGCGCCAGCGGATGGTCAGCGCCATCGCGATCAACGTCGCCGGGTCGGCGCAGCAGATCAGCTACGTCGGCACGATCATCGTCGGCGTGTTCCTGATCGGCCGCGGCGACCTGACGATGGGCGGTCTCATCGCCTGCTCGATCCTCGCCGGGCGCTGCGTCGCGCCGCTGTCGCAGATCGCCAACCTGCTGACGCGCCTCAGCCACACCCGCACTGCCTATCGGCAGCTCAACGAGATGATGAGCGAGGCGGGCGAGGTCACCGACGGCGCCACCTATCTGCGCCGCAAGACGATCGAGGGGCGCATCGAGTTCAGGAACGTCATCTTCCGCTATCCGGGCTCGACGCAGCGCGCGCTTGACGACGTATCCTTCACCATCGGCGCCGGCGAGCGCGTCGCGATCCTCGGCCGCGTCGGCTCGGGCAAGTCGACCGTCGCGCGCCTCATCCTCGGCCTCTATCAGGCGACCGAGGGCGCGGTGTTCATCGACGAAACCGATGTGCGCCAGATCCACCCCGACGACCTGCGCCGCAACGTCGGCGCGGTGTTGCAGGATGTGTTCCTGCTGTCGGGATCGGTGCGCGAGAACATCACCTTAGGCGATGCGGCGGTCGACGACGAGGAAGTGCTGCGCGCCGCCAAGGTGTCGGGCACGCACGACTTCATGGGGCAGATTCCGAACGGCTACGATCTGCGCCTCGCCGACCGCGGCGAAGGCCTGTCGGGCGGCCAGCGCCAGTCGATCGCCATCGCCCGCGCCGTCGCCGGCAGCCGGCCGGTGCTGCTGTTCGACGAGCCGACGAGCGCGATGGATATCCAGTCGGAGAACGCGCTGCTCGCCCGGATGGAGGTTGAGCTGAAGGGAAAGAGCGTCGTGCTGGTCACGCACCGCGCCTCGATGCTGAAGCTCGTCGACCGGGTGATCATTCTCGACCGCGGCAAGATCGTCGCGCAGGGGCCGCGCGATGACGTGCTGAAGTCGGTCGCGGTGGGAGGACAGTAGCGTCATGGACCTGACCGCCAACATCGAGCGCCTGCCCGATCGCATCGAGCCGAGCCGCGCCGCCAATCTGCTGCTGTGGACGATCGCCGGCTTCGTCATCCTGTTCGTCGGCTGGGCCGCGCTCGCCCGCGTCGACGAAGTCAGCCGCGCGCAGGGCCGCGTGATCCCGTCGCGACAATTGCAGGTCGTCTCCAACCTCGAAGGCGGCATCGTCCGCGAGATTCTCGTGCGGCAGGGCGAGAAGGTCGAGGCGGGACAGGCACTGCTGCGCCTCGACGCCACGCAATTCTCCGCGCAGTTCACCAAGGAGCAGGAGGGCTACAATGCCCTCGTCGCGCGCATCACCCGGCTGCAGGCCGAAGTCGGCGGCGGCTCGCCGAGCTTCCCGCCGGGTCTCGTCACCACCTCCCCCGCCCTCGTCGCCGCCGAGCGCTCGCTGCATCAGGCGCGGCAGTCGGAATTGTCGGCCGCGCTGTCGGTGGCGGGCTCACGGCTTGAGCAGGCGCAGACCACCGTGTCGACGCGCGCGCAGGCGAAGAGCCTCGCCGACCGCGAGCTGGCGCTGATCGGCCCGCTGGTCGAGAAAGGCATCGAGCCGCAGATCGAGCTGCTGCGCGCGCAGTCCGCCGCGTCACAGGCGAGCGGCGAATATCGCGGCGCGCAATCGGCGGTGGCCGAGGCGTCGTCCGAGCTGCGCGCGGTGCGCGAACAGTTCCGCGCCAAGGCGGTCGACGATCTCACCGCCGCCAAGGCCGAACTCGCCGGTATGGGCCGCGAGCTGCCGGCGCTGCGGGATCGCGTCACCCGCACCGAACTGAAGGCGCCGATCAGCGGCACCGTCAACCGCGTGCTGGTCAACACCGTCGGCGGCATCGTCAAGCCGGGCGAGCCGCTGGTCGAGATCGTGCCGGGCGACGATGCGCTGGTCATCGAGGCGCGGGTGGCGCCCGCCGACATCGCCTTCATCCATCCCGAGCAGCGGGCGCAGGTGAAGCTCACCGCCTACGACTATTCGATCTACGGGTCATTGGAGGGCCGGGTGGAGCGCATCTCCCCCGACGCGGTGCTGACCGACGAGCGCACCGGCGAGACGCATTATCTCGTCCGCGTCCGCACCGACGGCCGCCTCCTCGGCAACGACGGCCGCCCGCTGGCGATCACGCCGGGCATGGTGGCGGAGGTCGACCTGCTCGGCGAGAAGCGCTCGATCCTGAGCTACATCCTGAGCCCGATCCAGCGGGTGGGCGACAAGGCACTGCGGGAGAAGTAGGGGCTGCGCCCCGGCGCACCCCACGGCCGTCATCCCGGCGAAGGCCGGGATCCATTCGACGATGGGTATGGATTCCGGCCTTCGCCGGAATGACGAATTGGGGTGTTTGAGGCCGCCGCTACTTCGCCCGTCCCGCCGGATAGCGCGGCAGGCCGTCGTCGATCCGGTGCCATGCCACCGCGTCGGCGGCGTATATGTGGAAGGTCGGCACCACGCGATCCGGCTCATCGAGCGAGCCGAGCCAGATGTCGATGGTGTCGGGCTCGTCGGGAATGTCGAAGAAGAGGTGGCCGCCGCAGGTGCCGCAGAACAGCCGCGTCACCGCCGGCGAGGAAGGGTAACGGACCAGCGCGTCCTCGCCCTGCAGCATCTGCAAGCGGTCGCGCGGCAAGGTGCAGGCAGCGATCACCGGCGAGCCGCTGGCTTTGCGGCACATCGAGCAGTGGCAATAGCCGATGTTGGTCGGCTCCGCGTCGAAGCGGTAGCGCACCGCGCCGCAAAGGCAGCCGCCTTCAGCAATCATGCCAGCCGCCTCCCCGATCATGCCAGCTGACTACCGATCGGCAGTTTCCTGATCCGCTTGCCGCTCGCTGCGGCCAGCGCGTTGGTGAGCGCGGGGGTGAACGGCGGCATCGACGGTTCGCCCATGCCGCGCGGCGCCACATCGGACGCGATGGTGTGCGTCTCGATGTTGGTCGCGGCGCGGTCGATGCGCATCATCTCGTAGCCATCGAAGTTGCTCTGTTCGACCTGCCCGTCCTTAACGGTGATCGCCTGCCCCAGCGCGGTCGACAGCGCATCGTTGATCGCGCCTTCGTTCTGCATGGCGACGCCGTTCGGATTGACGACGATGCCGCAATCGATGCCCGAGACGATGCGATCGACCGAGAAGCCGCCGTCCTCCTTCAGCGACACGTCGACGACATGCGCGACATAGGTGCCGAAAGAGAAATGCGCGGCGATGCCGCGGCCCCTGCCGTTGCCGCCCGCCGGCCCCTGCCAGCCGGCCTTCTCCGCCGCGAGCTTGAGCACATTCGACAGGCGCCCGGTCGAGAAGATCGGGCCGCCATGCGCCTCATATTTGAGGTCGCGCGCTTCACCCAGCGAGGTGAGGCGATATTCGAGGGGATCGCGGCCGGCGGCGGCGGCGATCTCGTCGAGGAAGGCCTGCTGCACCCAGGCGTTGACGGTATGCCCCGGCGCGCGCCACGCGCCGCGGATCGTCGCTGAATCCATCGCGACATATTCATAGCGGCGGTTGGGCACGAAGCTGCCCGGCCAGTCCTCCGGCGCCACCTCTGACCGCTGGAAGATATCGGCGCCCGGATTGTCCTCACGCGCCACGCGGTAGAGGCGCGACTGGCTGGCGACGCGATGCTCCCAACCGGTGAGATTGCCGTCCTTGTCGATCGCCGCGCGCAGCAGGTGGGCGCCGCCCGGGCGGTAGAGATCGGTGCTCATGTCGCACTCGCGCGTCCACACGAGCTTCACCGGCGCGTTGACCGCCTTGGAGATCGTCACCGCCTCGATGATCGGGTCCTGGTAGAGCCGCCGGCCGAAGCCGCCGCCCGAGCGCACCGGCGTCAGGTCGACATTGCCGGGCGCGACACCCGCCGCGATCGACGCGGCCATGACGGCGGCGACGGGAAGCTGCGTCGGCGCGATCAGGCGGACGCGGCCGTCCTTCACATGCGCGATGCAATTCTGCGGCTCGAGCGTCGCGTGGGCGACGAGCGGCGCCTCGTAGCGCGCCTCGATGACCTTGGCGGCCTTGTTGAAGGCGGCGGTGACATCGCCGACATCGCGGACCCGATGGCGATCGCCATTGGCGAGCGCGTCCCAGGCGGCGGCATAGGCCGCGTCGCTGTTCTCGCGCTTCGGCCCCGCCTCCCATTCGACCTGCAACGCGTCGCGGCCCTTGCGTGCCGCCCACAGGCTGTCGGCGACGACGGCGACGCCTTCGCAGAGATTCTTGTTGCGGACATGCGTGCCGACCTCCGGCCGCGCGAGCTTCACGACATGGCGAACGCCCGGCACCGCGCGCGCCGCCGTCTCGTCGAGCGACTTCACCGCGCCGTCGAGATAGGGCGAGCGCAGCACCACCGCGTGCAGCATCCCGTCGATCTTCTGGTCGATGCCGTAAAGCGGCTGCCCGGTGACGATCGCCAGCGCCTGCTTCTGCTTCTGCGCCTTGCCGATGATGCGATGTTCGCTCCGCGGTTTCAGCGGCAGCGGCTCGGTCGGCACCGGCTGCTGCGCGGCGAGCGACACCAGCTCGCCGTAGCGCGCACTGCGTTTCGACGCGCGGTGATGGACGATGCCCGACGACGTGGTCAGCTCGCTCGCCGGCACGCCCCATTGCTTGGCGGCGGCGGCCATAAGCAGATGACGCGCCACGGCGCCCGCCTGCCGGCCGGGCTCGTAACCGGCGGCGATGGCACCCGAGCCGCCGGCGCCGCTGGTGAACACCTTCTCCTGCGGGCGGCCCTGATCGTCGAGCGTGAACACCGACGGCATGTTCTCGACGGTGACGCTCGCCCAGTCGACATCGAGTTCCTCGGCGATCAGCATGGGGATCGCGGTGTTGGTCCCCTGCCCGATCTCGGTGGTGGCCGTCGCGATGGTGACGCGATTGTCGGGCGAAATGCGGATGTAGAGGCCGAGCTTGTCGGCGGGCGGCACCTCGCCGGCGGCGACCGCCTCGCGCGCCTCGAACAGCAGGAAGGCGCCGCCGGCGGAGGCCGCCTGAAGGAAGCCGCGACGGGTCGGATTGAACATGATCGTCATCGCCTCAACCCCGCATCAGCGCCGCAGCGCGGTGGACGGCCTTGCGCACCCGTGGGTAGGTGCCGCAGCGGCAGAGATTGCCAATCGACTGGTCGATGTCGGCATCGGTCGGGTTGGGGTTGCTCTTCAGGAAATCGCTGACCGCCATGATCTGCCCGGCCTGGCAGTAACCGCACTGGGCGACATCCTCCTCGATCCACGCCTGCTGCACCGGGTGCAGCTTGTCGCCCTTGGCCAGCCCCTCGATGGTGGTGATGCTGGCGCCCTCCGCGCCGGCCATCGGCACCGAGCAGGACCGCTGCGCCTCGCCGTTCACATGCACGGTGCAGGCGCCGCAGCTCGCGATGCCGCAGCCGAACTTGGTGCCGACGAGGCCGAGTTCGTCGCGGAGGTACCAGAGCAGGGGCATGTCCGGGTCGCCGTCGAAGCGCTGCCGCTTGCCGTTGATGATGATGTCCATGATGGCCCCCGTTTCGTGAATCCTTCGACCGCAAGCTTAACCGCAGGCGGCGGCTTCAGACATCAATTTCCACGAACGGTCGCAAGCGCTAGACCAATGGTCGTAACGAGGGAGACGGCGATGCGGATGATGGTGATGGCGGGCCTGTTGATGGCGGCGGTGCCGGCGACGGCCGCGCCGGTGGCGATGCCGGGGCCGAGCTATGAGGTGCTCGCCGCCGGGCCGGGCGCCGGCGCCTACCCGACGCGCGCCGATCTCGTCACCATCCGCTATGTCGGCAAGCTCGCCAACGGCGACATCTTCTCGACCTCGGCGGATGAAGGCCGCGGCATTACCGAATTTCCGGTGCGCGGCGTCGTCCCCGGCTTCAGCGCGCTGGTGCAGATGATGCGCGTCGGCGACAAGTGGCGCTTCCACCTGCCCGGCTACCTCGCCTACGCGAAGCCGGGACGGACGCATCAGCCGCCCGAACCGACCCTGAAGCGCGACGTGCCGCCGAACGCCGACCTGATCTTTGACGTGGAGCTGGTGGCGATCAGGAAGGCGCCGGCGACCTAGCGCACCCTATCGCCATCCCCGCGAAGGCGGGGACCCAGCACGAAAGCAAAAGGCGCCAGCGATAGCTGGCAGGTTGTTTGTGATGGACTGGGTCCCCGCCTTCGCGGGGATGACGGGCTAAGCGTAGCCGTCGCGCAGGTCGCGCTTCAGCACCTTGCCGATGTGACTGCGCGGCAGTTCGTCGAGCAGGCGCACGTCGGACAGGCGCTGGGTTTTGCCCAGCCGCTCGTTGGTCCACGCCTTGATCGCGGCGGCGTCGGCGCCCTTCGACACCACGAACGCCACCGGCGTCTCGCCCCAGTCGGCGGAGTGGACGCCGACCACCGCGACGTCGGCGACGTCCGGGTGGCCGCGCATGACCGCCTCAAGGTCGGACGGGTAGATGTTGAAGCCGCCCGAGATGATCATGTCCTTCTTGCGATCCATGAGCGTCAGGAAGCCGTCTTCGTCGAAGCGGCCGACATCGCCGGTGCGGATGTAGCGGGTGCCGCCCGGCGACACCCAGGTCGCGTCGTCGGTCTTGCCCGGCTGGTTGTGATAGCCGTTCATCATCGCCGCCGAGGCGCCGACGATCTCGCCGATTTCGCCGGTCGGGACTTCGCGGCCCTCCTCGTCGATCAGGCGGATGTCGTGGCCCGGGATCGGGCGGCCGACGGTGTGAAGCTTGTCGGGCCATTCATGCGCGACCAGCACGCAGGAGCCGCCGCCCTCGGTCATCCCGAAATATTCGACGAGGCCGCCGGGCCAGCGCCTCAATATGTCGGTCTTCAGCGCGGCGCCGAACGGGGCCGAGGTGCAGAATTTCATCCTGAAGCTCGACAGGTCGGCGGCGTCGAACTCGGGCAGCGCCAGCATGCGGCTGTACTGCACCGGCACCAGCATGGTGTGGGTGACCTTGTAGGCCTGCGCCAGCTCCAGATAGCGCTTGGCGTCGAACTTCTTCATCAGCAGCACCGCGCCGCCCGCCGCCAAGGTCGGGAAGAAGCTGACCAGCGTGGTGTTCGAATAGAGCGGCGTCGACAGCAGCGACACGGTGCCGGGGCCGTAGCCGCTCGCCTCGGCGCGGTTGACGTGCTGGAAGCGCATGCCGTGGCTCTGCACGATGCCCTTCGGCGTGCCGGTCGTCCCCGAAGAGTAGATGATGTTGAACGGCCACTCCGGCTGAATATCGACCGGGGCCGGCACCGCGCCTTCGGGCTCGATCCACGCCTCGAACGCTTCGAAGGCGGTGCGCGGCGTGGCCGGATCGTGCGGCTGGCCGCTGATTGCCGCTTCGACCTCGGCGTCGAGGAAGAAGCGCTTGGCGCCCGAGTCCGCGACCATCCCGACGATCTGCTCGGGCGTCGACGACGGTGCGATCGGCGCCACCGCGACGCCGGCCCGCAGCGCGCCCACGAACAGCGCGGCATATTCGATCGAGGTCGAGGCGCAGATCGCGATGCTTTCGGTGGGCCGGACGCCCTCGCGCTGCAGCGCGGCGGCGATCCGGTCCATCAGATCGTCGAGTTCGGCATAGTTCAGCCGCACGCCGTCCTGGATCAGCGCATCGGCATCGGGCCGCGCGCCGGCGTGCGCGCGGATCATGTCGGGGACGGTGCCGAACTCCTCGCTCACAGCTTGACGAGCATCTTGCCGGTGTTGCCGCCGGAGAAGAGCTTCAAAAAGGCGCCGGCGGCGTTGTCGACGCCGGTCTCGACCGTCTGCTCCCACTTCAGCTTGCCGCCGGCGATCCAGCCGCTCATGTCCTTGATGAACTGCGGGCGCAGGCCAGCAAATTGCGTGACGATGAAGCCCTGGATCTTCAGGCTCTTGCCGACGACGTAGATCAGGTTGCGCGGCCCCGGCGCGGGCTCTTCGTTATTATACTGCGCGATCATCCCGCATTCGGCGAAGCGGGCGAACGGCTTGGCGAGTTCGAGCGCGACTTCCAGATGCTCGCCGCCGACATTGTCGAAATAGACGTCGATGCCCTTCGGCGCGGCGGCGCGGACGGCCTCCAGCAGATTGCCCTTCTTGTAGTTGATCGCGTGATCGACGCCGACCGACTTCAGCCAGGCGCACTTCTCGTCGCTGCCGGCGGTAGCGACGACGGTGCAGCCCTTGATCTTGGCGATCTGCGCGACGATCGAGCCGACCGCGCCGGCGCCGCCCGAGACGAACACGGTGTCGCCTTCCTTCGGCTGGCCGATCTCGAGCAGTCCCGCATAGGCGGTGAGCCCCGGCATGCCGAGGATGCCGAGGAACGCCTCGACCGGCACGCCGGCGTCGGCGGGCAGCTTTTCGAGCGTGTTCGCCGGCGCGACGAAACCCTCGCGCCAGCCGAGCATCGACATGACGAGGTCGCCCGGCTTGAAGTCGGGCGAGCCGCTCGCCACCACCTCGCCGACCGCGCCGCCTTCGAGCGGCTTGCCGACCTGGAACGGCGGCACGTAGCTCGGCCGGTCGTACATGCGGCCGCGCATATAGGGGTCGACCGACATCCAGCGGTTGCGGACCAGCACCTGCCCCTCGCCGGGCGACGCCAGCTCGACGCTGCCGACTTCGAAATCGCCCGCCTGGGGCATGCCCACCGGGCGGCTTTTCAAACGTACCTCGCGTGACGTGAAACCGGCCATGTCGTGACTCCCCATGATGTGCGTTCTTTGCGTTGCGGATGGTTAGCCGATAGAAGCCCCGCCGCAACTACCCGAAACATGGAGGGGACCGATGCACGCACCGCGCGCCGCGCACCCCTCATGGGGCATGATCACGCTCCTCGCCGCAATGAGCGCGTTCGGGGCGCTGTCGATCGACATGTACCTGCCGGCGATGCCGACGATCGGCCAGGCGCTGAACGCAGCACCCGCCGACGTGCAGCGCTCGCTGTCCTCGTTCCTCGCCGGGCTTGCCATCGGGCAGGTGCTGTACGGGCCCTGGTCGGATCGGTCGGGCCGTCGCCCGCCGATCCTTGCCGGCATCGTCCTCTATATCGTCGCCTCGGCGGCGTGCGCGCTGGCGAACAGCGCCGAGCTGCTGATCATCGGCCGCTTCGTGCAGGGCTTCGGCGCCTGCGCGGCGCTGGTGGTGAGCCGCGCCTTCATCCGCGACACCTACGGCCATCAGGAGACGGCGCGCATCCTGTCCTTGATCATGCTGGTGTTCGGGGTGGTGCCGATCGTCGCCCCGATCCTCGGCGCGCTCGTGCTGACGATCGCCGACTGGCACATGATCTTCTGGCTGCTGACCGGCTTCGGCGTGATCCTGTTCTTCGCGGTGTTCGTCGCGCTGCCCGAATCGCGATCGGCGGAGACGGCGGCGCAGGCGGCGACCGAAACGCCGGCGCAGGCCTATTGGGAGCTGCTGAAAAGCCGCCGGCTGATGGGCTATCTGCTGTCGGGCGCGTTCAACGGCACCTGCCTGTTCACCTATATCGCCGCCTCGCCCGACCTGATCATCGGCACCTATGGCGTGCCGCCGCAGCATTTCAGCTGGATCTTTGGGACCAACGCCGTCGGTCTCGTCATCGGCAGCCAGATCAACCGCCGGCTGCTGCTGCACTATTCGACCGACCGGGTGGCGGCGATGGCGACGCTGTTCGCGCTGGCGTGGGGCGTGGCGATGGCGGTTGCGGCCGCCACCGGCTTCGGCGGCATGTGGGGCGTGCTGGTGCCGCTGTTCCTGGTCATGTCGACCTACGGCTTCCTCGCCGCCAACACCACGGCGGGCGCGCTGTCGGTCGACCCGGTGCGCGCGGGGTCGATCTCGGGGCTTTCCGGCCTGCTGAGCTTCGGCATCGCCGCGGTCGGCACCGCGCTGCTCGGCTTCTTCCACGTCGACGGCAGCGCGCTGCCGATGGCGGGCGGGATGCTCGCCGCGCTGACCCTCGCGGCGGCCGCCCTATTTCTTCTCGCATTGTCGGGACGGAAGAGCGCGAGCTAAGATTCTTTCCAACACGTCATCCCGGCGAAGGCCGGGATCCATGACGACGGCCGGTGTGGATCCCGGCCTTCGCCGGGATGACGGGAAAGAAGATGGAGCCGCCGTGTCCCTCGATTCCGATACCCTCGCCCAGCTTCTCGACACTGTCCGCCGCTTTGTCTCGGAGCGATTGCGTCCCTTGGAGGCGCACATCTCGGAGACCGACGAGGTGCCCGAGGCGGTGGTGGCGGAGATGCGCGAACTCGGCCTGTTCGGGCTGACGATCCCGGAAGGATACGGCGGCCTTGGCCTGTCGATGGAGGAGGAATGCCTCGTCGCCATCGAGATGGGGCGGACCTCGCCGGCGTTCCGATCGGTGTTCGGCACCAACGTCGGCATCGGCAGCCAGGGGCTGGTGATGTTCGGGTCGGACGCGCAGAAGGCCAAGTGGCTGCCGGGCATCGCCAGCGGCGAGATCGTCACCAGCTTCGCGCTGACCGAGCCGGAAGCGGGCTCCGACTCCGCCGCGGTGAAGACCCGCGCGCGGCTGGATGGCGACGCCTATGTGCTCGACGGGCAGAAGATCTTCATCACCAATGCCGACAAGGCGGGGCTGTTCACGGTGATGGCGCGCACCGACCCCGACAAGGCGGGCGGTGCCGGCGTCAGCGCCTTCCTCGTCCCCGGCGATTTGCCGGGCCTGCATGTCGGCCCACCTGAGAAGAAGATGGGCCAGCAGGGTGCCCATGTCTGCACCGTCAGCTTCGATGGGGTACGCGTGCCGATCGAGAACCGGCTTGGCGCCGAGGGCGAAGGCTTCAAGGTGGCGATGCGCGTCCTTGACCGCGGGCGGCTGCACATCTCCGCGGTCTGCGTCGGCGTCGCCGAGCGGCTGATCGCCGACTGCGTGGCGTTCGCGGCGGAGAGGAAGCAGTTCGGCAAGGCCATCGCCGAGTTCCAGCTCATTCAGGCGATGATCGCCGACAGCAAGACCGAAAGCCTTGCGGCGAAGGCGCTGACGCTTGAGACGGCGCGAACGCGTGATGCTGGCAAGAGCGTCACGCTCGAAGCGGCGGCGGCGAAGTATTTCGCGTCGGAGATGGTCGGCCGCGTCGCCGATCGGGCGGTGCAGATCCATGGCGGCGCCGGCTACATCGCCGACTATGGCATCGAGCGCTTCTACCGCGATGTCCGCATCTTCCGCATTTACGAAGGCACCAGCCAGATCCAGCAGATCGTCATCGCCCGCGAGACGATGAAGGCCGGCGGATAGGGCACGACATACCAACCACAGCATCGTCATCCCCGCGAAGGCGGGGAACCAGCACGAAGCGAACACGGCGCCCGCAGAGCGGGCACGTCATTTGAATGGACTGGGTTCCCGCCTTCGCGGGGATGACGAGAAAGAACGAGAGAGGGAGTAATCATGGCCGGACGGCTTGAAGGACGAACCGCGCTGATCACCGGCGCGGCGAGCGGCATCGGGCGGGCGGCGTCGCTGCTGTTCGCGAGCGAGGGCGCCAGTGTCGTTGCCGCCGATCGCGCCGCCGAGGTCGAGGAGACCGTGGCGATGGTGCGAAAAGGCGGCGGCCGGGCCGAGGCGATCGTCGGCGATCTCGGCGACAAGGCGCTGGTCGACAAGGCGGTGGCGACGGCGCTCGACAGCTTCGGCGGGCTCGACGTGACCTTCGCCAACGCGGGCGTTTCGGGCGGCCTCGTGCCGCTGTTCGAGCTGACGCCCGAACTGTGGAACGACATCCTGCGCATCAACCTGACCGGCGTGTTCCTGGCCGTTCAGGCCTCAGCGAAAGTGATGATCGATCGGGGGACCAAGGGCTCGATCATCTGCACCGCCTCGGTCGCGGGCCTGCGCTCGGGCGCTGGCGGCATCCCCTATTCGGCGTCGAAGGCGGGCGTCATCAGCCTCGTGCAGACCGTCGCCAACCAGATCGGCGGCACCGGCATCCGCATCAACGCGGTCTGCCCCGGCCTCACCGAGACCGGCATGACGCAGCCGGTGTTCGACATGGCGCGCGCCCGCGGCACCGACCACAAGCTCGGCCAGCTCAATCCGCTGCGCCGCGCCGCCGTGCCCGACGAGATCGCGAAGGTGGCGCTGTTCCTCGCGTCGGACGAGGCGTCCTACGTCAACGGGCAGGCGATCGCGGTCGACGGCGGCCTGTCGAGCTCGCACCCGGTGGTGCCCGGCAAGATGGCGTGACCGATAGCGACGATCTGAAGGCCCCACTCGCCCGCTATGGCGGCGAGCGGCCGCCGGCGCCCGCGTGGTTCGATGCGGCGATCGCGCAGGCGCCCGCGCGGCGCTTCGTCGAGGTCGAGGGCGCGGCGATCGAGAGCCTGAGCTGGGGGGAGCGTGGCAAGCCGGGGCTGCTGTTCCTGCACGGCAATGGCGCGCATGCCGACTGGTGGAGCTTCATCGCGCCCTTCTTCGCGGCCGATTATCGTGTCGCCGCGATGTCGTGGGCCGGCATGGGCGGGTCGGCGCATCGCGAGCGCTATTCGGTCGATAGTTTCATCGCGGAAGCGATGACCGTTGCCGAGGCCGAAGGACTGTTCGACAGCGAAGTGAAGCCGGTGTTCGTCGGCCACAGCTTCGGCGGCTATCCGCTGATGAACATCGGGGTGCGCCACGGCGACCGGCTGCGCGGCGCGGTGATGGTCGACACGCCCGTCCACGCCCCCGACAAGCCGCGCCACAAACGGACGCGGATGGAGGACGCGAAGCCGCATCGCGTCTATCCGACGCTCGCCGAGGCGCTCACCCGCTTCCGCTTCGCGCCCGAGCAGCCGTCGATCACCCCCTATATAACCGATTTCATCGCGCAGCGGTCGCTGCGCGAGGTGGAGGGCGGCTGGACGTGGAAGTTTGATCCGGTGCTGTGGGCCAAATTCGAGATGGGCGAGAGCGCGCCGCTGCTGCCGCGCATCGCCTGCCCGTTCGCGCTGATCTGGGGCGACCGGTCGCTGCTGATGCCCGCCGAGGTCACCGATTATATCCTCGCGTCGGCACCCGCCGGATCGCCCGGCATCGTCATCCCCGACGCCGCGCATCATGTGATGATCGATCAGCCGCTGGCGTTCGTGTCGGCGTTGCGTGCGCTGCTGGCGGGCTGGGTGCCGGCGAGCAGCAGATAGCCGGCGAGCGCCGACAGCAGCGAGCCGGCGAGCACGCCGAGCTTCGCCGCCTCGTTGAGCGCACTCCCCTCCCCGAACGCCAGCGCGCCGATGAACAGGCTCATGGTGAAGCCGATGCCGCAGAGGATGGCGACGCCGTAGAACTGCCGCCAGGTGGCGTGCGCGGGGAGCGAGGCCCAGCCGAGCTTGATCGCCACCCCCGCTGCGGCAGCGATGCCGAGCTGCTTGCCGAGGAACAGGCCGAGCGCGACGCCGAGCGGCACCGGGCCGAGCACCGTCGCCGGATCGAGCCCGGCGAAGGACACGCCGGCGTTGGCGAAGCCGAAGATCGGCACGATGACGAAGGCGACCCACGGCTGCAGCCGATGCTCCAGCCGGTGCAGCGGCGACACCGCCGGCTTGGCGCGCAGCGGCACCGTCATCGCCACCGCGACACCGGCGAGCGTCGCGTGAACCCCCGACTTCAGCATGGCGAACCAGACGAGCGCGCCGATGAGCAGCCACGGTGTCAGCCGCGTCACGCCGAGGCGGTTGAGCGCATAAAGAATTGCCAACCCGGCGAGTGCGGCGGCGAGCGGCAGCAGCGCCAGTTGCTCGGTGTAGAAGACGGCGATGATCGCCACGGCGCCCATGTCGTCGAGGATGGCGAGCGCGGTCAGGAAGATTTTGAGCGAGGCCGGCACGCGCGGGCCAAGCAGCGCGAGCACGCCGAGCGCGAAGGCGATGTCGGTCGCCGCCGGGATCGCCCAGCCGCGCGCCGCCTGCGGATCACCGCCGGCCACCGCGAGATAGATCAGCGCCGGCACCGCCATGCCCGCCGCCGCGGCAAGGCCGGGCAAGCTGCGCTGCCGCCAGCTTGACAGTTCGCCGGCGAGCATCTCACGTTTGATCTCCAACCCGACGAGCAGGAAGAAGATCGCCATCAGCGCGTCATTGACCCAGTGCAGCAGGCTGAGGCCGCCGAGCCGGGTGCCGAGCATGTCGAAATAGGCGGCGGCGAGCGGGGAGTTGGCGATGATCAGCGCGAGGGCGGCGGCGGCGATGAGCACGAAACCGCCGGCCGCTTCCGTTGCGAGAAAGGCGCGGAGGGTGGACGAACGCTCGGTCACCAGCCCTGCTTAGGGAGCGAGGTCGGGCGCGACAACCCTCCCCTCCCCGAGGGGGAGGGGTTGGGGGTGGGTTCTCCTCGCGCGGGCTAATTTCCGAGTGCTCGCCTGCTAGCGGCAGCCCACCCCTTAACCCTCCCCCTCGGGGAGGGGAGGTTTCATTCAGCCGGCTGCATCCCGTCCGCCAGATCGAGATAGATGCCCGACATCCGGTAATGTGCCTGCACCGCCGCCGGATGCGTCGCGCGCGCCGCCGCTTCGACCGCCTGCTCGGCGCGGCGGAGGAAGAAGGCGGTGTCCTCCTCGTCGGTCTCCAGGGCGGCCACGGGGGTCGAGCGGTCTTCGGTCAGCATACACACCTCCGGTACGCGGCACGTCGCGGGACGAGCCGTCGCGCGCGATGCCGTGAGCTTTGGACTTCGATAGGGATTCGACGTTGCAGCGGGGCGACTTATTCCCCGAAGCGGCCGATGGCAGGATGTCGCAGAATCATTTGTCCGACCTAACCCCGCGATCGGGCGACCGTTCCGCGCCGAAACGAATTTCTTCCTTTATTCCGAGCGGTTCTTGTGGGCGATGCCGAAGATGATCATCACGAAGGCGGCAAGGCGCAGCAAGTAGATCCAGCTCTTCTCCTCGACGGGCGCGTTGGTCAGCGCGAGCAGCGCCTGCCCGACCGCGAGCAGCAGGAAGGCGCCGGCGAAGGTCGCGAACAGCAGGTCCCCGCTCTGCCGCCAGAAGCGCAGGAAGAACAGCGCGGCGACGAGGTCGCCCATCACGATCAGCCCCGACAGCAGATAGAAGAGCGGATCGGGCGTCATTCGGCCTCCCAGATGAAGCCGTAAAGCAGCACGCCGACCGCGACCAGCGAGGGCACCAGCCGCCAGATCGACAGGTCGATCTGCGTCGGCAGGATCAGGATGTCGATGACGACGATCAGATTGTTGAGCGCGAGGAAGACGAAGCACAGGCTCGACCAGAGCAGCAGCCGCGCCTTCGTCCGCGAATAGCTGCGCGCCAGCAGCAGCGCGCAAGCCGCACTGGTGGCGAGGCAGAGGAGATAGACCGCCGACTGGAAGGCGAAGCCATCCATGCCTCAGTCCTTCCGCAGGTTGAAGGCGTCGGAAAAGGCCTGCAGCCCGGTATTGCCGGCGAACACGATGATCCGCCGCACCGCATCGGGCCGCTTGGCATATTGGTGGATCGCCTCGTCGGCGAGGCGCGCGATCTCGGGCGACGCCGGCGCATAGCGCACGCGCCCACCTTCTTCCGTCGCGATCAGCCCCCCGGCCACCAGCGCCCCCACTCCCTGAACGACCACATGATCGCTGGCGCGGAGGCGTTCGACAAGCTCCGATCCGCTCCACGCATGATCGGGCTCGCTCTTCAGGAGCAGCAGCAGCTCGAGCGACCATACCGAGGGGAAAGCCCCCCGGATGAACTCGGCCAGTTGGTTGCTGATCGCCATCCCGACCGCTTCCTAGGCCGCGCGCCGAAAGGCTGACAACCCCTTCGAAAAAGCTTTTGCCGGTTTGGAACCGGAGGCCGTGGGCAGCGTTTCGGAGGAGGGAAGAAGCGTCTTTTAGCGGGGGAGCTTGCGACCGGAGTGAGTTGATCGCGTCATTCGCGCGACCCTTCGGCCGTTATCTTCACCCCTTCACGCTTCAGGCAAGGCAGTAGTTTGGACGTGTCCGCCCGGCAGGCGGCGCGGTCCCTCGGGAGAGACGTTCGTGAACATCGAAGCGCGGCGCGACAACCTCGATCGTCGTCAACTGCTCAACGCTCTCAAGGCTCTTCGACGCGGCGACTTCTCGGTTCGCCTTTCCGACGACTTCCCCGGCATCGACGGCGAGATCGCCTCGACCCTCAACGAGATCATCGACCTCAACGACCAGATGACGAAGGAGTTCGAGCGCCTGTCGACCGTGGTCGGCAAGGAAGGCAAGATCGGCCAGCGCGGCCGCGTGCAGGGCGCCACCGGCGGCTGGGAAACCGCCGTGCGGTCGGTCAACGAACTGATCGAGGACATGGTGCAGCCGACCGCCGAGGTGGCGCGCGTCATCGGCGCGGTCGCCAAGGGCGACCTGTCGCAGACGATGACCGTCGAGATCGACGGCCGGCCGCTGCGCGGCGAATTCCTGCGCATCGGCAAGGTCGTCAATAACATGATCGACCAGCTCGGCAGCTTCGCCGCCGAGGTGACGCGCGTGGCGCGCGAGGTCGGTACCGAGGGCAAGCTCGGCGGTCAGGCGCGCGTGGAAGGCGTCGCCGGTACCTGGAAGGACCTCACCGACAACGTCAACGCGATGGCCAACAACCTGACGTCGCAGGTGCGCAACATCGCCGAGGTGACCACCGCCGTGGCCAGCGGCGACTTGTCCAAGAAGATCACCGTCGAGGTGAAGGGCGAAATCCTCGAGCTGAAGAACACCATGAACACCATGGTGGATCAGCTGAACAGCTTCGCCTCGGAAGTGACGCGCGTGGCGCGCGAGGTCGGCACCGAGGGCAAGCTCGGCGGGCAGGCCCGCGTGGAAGGCGTCGCCGGGACGTGGAAGGATCTCACCGACAACGTCAACCTGATGGCCGATAACCTGACCGGTCAGGTGCGTAACATCGCCGAGGTGACCACCGCCGTGGCGCTCGGCGATCTCTCGAAGAAGATCACCGTCGACGTGAAGGGCGAAATTCTCGAGCTAAAGAACACCATCAACACGATGGTGGACCAGCTCAACTCCTTCGCCAGTGAAGTGACGCGCGTGGCCCGCGAAGTGGGCACCGAAGGCAAGCTCGGCGGTCAGGCGCAGGTGCGCGGCGTCGCCGGCACGTGGAAGGATTTGACCGATAACGTTAACTTGATGGGTGAAAATCTCACCAATCAGGTTCGCAACATCGCAGAGGTGACCACCGCCGTGGCGCTCGGCGATCTCTCCAAGAAGATCACCGTCGACGTGAAGGGTGAAATCCTTGAGCTGAAGAACACCATCAATACCATGGTGGATCAGCTCAACGCCTTCGCCAGCGAAGTGACGCGCGTGGCTCGCGAGGTCGGCACCGAGGGCAAGCTTGGCGGACAGGCGCAGGTGGTCGGCGTCGGCGGTACGTGGAAGGATCTCACCGACAACGTCAACCTGATGGCCGGCAATCTGACCGGCCAGGTGCGCAACATCGCAGAGGTCGCCACCGCCATCGCGCGCGGCGACTTGTCGAAGAAGATCACCGTCGACGTGAAGGGCGAGATTCTCGAGCTGAAAAACACCATGAACACAATGGTCGATCAGCTGAACAGCTTCGCCTCGGAAGTGACGCGCGTGGCCCGCGAGGTCGGTACCGAGGGCAAGCTCGGCGGTCAGGCGCAGGTGCCGGGCGTCGGCGGTACGTGGAAGGATCTGACCGACAACGTCAACGCGATGGCCGGCAACCTGACCGTGCAGCTGCGCGACGTGTCGAAGGTGGCGACCGCCATCGCCACGGGCGACCTGACGCAGAAGATCACCGTCGACGCGCTCGGCGAGATTCTGCAGATCAAGGACGTCATCAACACGATGGTGGACCAGCTCAACTCGTTCGCCTCGGAGGTGACGCGCGTCGCCCGCGAAGTGGGTACGGAGGGCAAGCTCGGCGGTCAGGCACAGGTGATCGGCGTCGCCGGCACCTGGAAGGACTTGACCGACAACGTGAACGCCATGGCGGCGAACCTCACGGGTCAGGTGCGCAATATCGCCGAGGTGACCACCGCGGTGGCGCTCGGCGACTTGTCCAAGAAGATCACCGTCGACGTGAAGGGCGAAATCCTCGAGTTGAAGAACACCGTCAACACGATGGTGGACCAGCTCAATTCCTTCGCCTCGGAAGTGACGCGCGTGGCCCGCGAGGTCGGCACCGAGGGCAAGCTCGGCGGCCAGGCGCAGGTGCGCGGTGTGGCCGGCACGTGGAAGGATCTCACAGATAACGTCAATCTGATGGGCGACAATCTGACCGGTCAGGTGCGCAACATCGCCGAGGTGACCACCGCCGTGGCGCGCGGGGATCTGTCGAAGAAAATCACTGTCGACGTGAAGGGTGAAATCCTCGAGCTGAAAAACACCATCAACACCATGGTGGACCAGCTCAACAGCTTCGCTTCGGAAGTGACGCGCGTGGCGCGCGAGGTGGGCACCGAGGGCAAGCTCGGCGGTCAGGCCGACGTGCGCGGCGTCGCCGGCACGTGGAAGGATCTCACCGACAACGTCAATCTGATGGCGACCAACCTCACCAACCAGGTGCGCGGCATCGCCGACGTCGTGACCGCGGTGGCGCAGGGCAACCTCAAGCGCAAGCTGGCGGTGGACGCCAAGGGCGAGATCGCGGCGCTCGCCGACACCATCAACGGCATGATCGAGACCTTGGCGACCTTCGCCGATCAGGTGACCGACATGGCCCGCGAGGTCGGCATCGAGGGCAAGCTCGGCGGACAGGCGCGCGTGCCGGGCGCCGCCGGCCTGTGGCGCGACCTTACCGACAACGTGAACGCCATGGCCGCCAACCTCACCTCGCAGGTGCGCTCGATCGCCGACGTGGCGACCGCCGTGACCAAGGGCGACCTCACCCGCTCGATCGCCGTCGAGGCGTCGGGCGAGATGATGGCGCTCAAAGACAACATCAACGAGATGATCCGCAACCTGAAGGACCAGACGCTCAAGAACACCGAGCAGGATTGGCTGAAGACCAACCTCGCCCGCTTCTCGCGCATGCTGCAGGGCGAGCGCGATCTGTCGACGGTGTCGAACCTCATCATGTCCGAGCTCGCGCCGCTGGTGAACGCGCAATACGGCGTGTTCTACGTGACCAAGCGCGACGGCGACGACACGGTGCTGGAGCTGGTCGCCAGCTACGGCGCGGAGAACCGCGAGGCGCTCAAACCCCGCTTCGACCTGCGCGAAGGTCTCGTCGGCCAGTGCGCCGCCGACAAGCGCGGCATGCTGATGAACGAGGTGCCGGCGGACTTCCTGCGCATCGGCTCGGGCCTCGGCCACGGCTCGGCGGCGAACGTCATCATCCTCCCCGCGCTGTTCGAGGACGATGTGAAGGCGGTGATCGAGCTCGCCTCGTTCAGCGAGTTCAACGAGACCCACCAGTCCTTCCTCGACCAGTTGATGGAATCGGTCGGCATCGTGCTCAACACCATCGCCGCGACGATGCGCACCGAGGGCCTGCTGTCGCAGTCGCAGCTGCTCACCGCCGAGCTTCAGGCGCGGCAGACCGAGCTTACCCGCAAGCAGGAAGAGCTGCACGCGACCAACGAGGAACTGCAGGAGAAAGCGCAGCTGCTCGAGAACGAGAAGAAACAGGTCGAGGCGAAGAATATCGAGATCGACATGGCGCGACGCGCCATCGAGGAGAAGGCGGAGCAGCTGGCGCTTACCTCGAAATACAAGTCCGAGTTCCTAGCGAACATGTCGCACGAGCTGCGCACGCCGCTCAATTCGCTGCTCATCCTGTCGAAACTGCTGGCGGACAACCCGCAGGGCAACCTCAACGACAAGCAGGTCGATTTCGCCCGAACCATCAACTCGGCGGGCACCGATCTTCTCAGCCTGATCAACGACATCCTTGACCTGTCGAAGATCGAGTCCGGCACCGTGTCGATCGACGTCGGCGAGATGCCGCTGTCGAACCTCAAGCAGCATATGGAACGCACCTTCCGCCAGATCGCGGCGGACAAGAATCTCGCGTTCACCATCAAGTTCGACGACAAGCTGCCGAGCTCGATCCGCACCGACGAGAAGCGGCTGCAGCAGGTCGTGCTCAACCTGCTGTCGAACGCCTTCAAGTTCACCGCCGATGGCGGCGTCACGCTGGGTCTGAGCGTCGCCAAGGCCGGCTGGTCGACCAATCATCCGGTGCTGAAGTCGGCGCGACAGGCGATGGCGATCTCGGTCACCGACACCGGCATCGGCATTCCCGACGACAAGCAGAAGCTGATCTTCGAGGCGTTCCAGCAGGCCGACGGCACCACCAGCCGCAAATATGGCGGTACGGGTCTGGGTCTCTCGATCAGCCGCGAGATCGCGCGCCTCTTGGGCGGCGAGTTGCAGGTGCAGTCGACGCCGGGCGAAGGCTCGACCTTCACGCTCTACGTGCCGCTCGACGCCGTCCCGGCGATCGATACCGCCGCCAAGGGTACCCCGGCGCGCTACGTCAACAGCGGCGCCGACATGGGTCCGCAGATGCTCAGCAGCTCGATCGAGATCACCGACGATCGCGAGGGGCTGCGCCCCGGCGACAAGACGGTGCTGATCGTCGAGGACGACGTGACCTTCGCGTCGATCCTGCTCGATCTCGCACGAGAGGCGGGGCTGAAGGGCGTCGTCTCGACGGCCGGCGCCGGCACCTTGGCGCTCGCGCGCAAGCTTCAGCCCGACGCGATCACGCTCGACCTCGGCCTCTCCGACATCGACGGCTGGGTGCTGCTCGATCTCCTCAAGCATGACCCCGAGACGCGGCATCTGCCGATCCACGTCATCTCGGGCGCCAGCGAGATCGCCGGCGTTGTCGGCATGGGCGCGTTCGGCACCACGACGAAGCCCGCCGACCGCGACGCGCTGGTCGGCGTGTTCGGGCGGCTGGCGGCACATATCGGCCGCACCGACCGGCGCGTGCTGGTGATCGACGGGTCGGAGACGCAGCGCGCAGCACTTGCCGCCGCCATCGCCGACGACAACACGGCGGTCGAGGTCGCGGCGAGCGTCGCCAAGGCGGCGGACGCGCATGACCTCGCCGGCTTCGACGGTATCGTGCTGAGCCTCGGGCATACCGCCAAGACCAACGCCAAGACCGTCGCGGCGCTGGAGGCCATCGCCGGCATCAACGGCGTGCCGATCGTCGTCTATGGCGACGAGCCGCAGGCGGTCGACGAAGGCGCGCACCGCCTCGCTGCCAGCCGCACCGTCTGCCTCGCCTATGATTCAGAGCAATTGTCGGCGCAGTTGAAGACCGTGCTGCGGCGGACGAAGGGCAAGCCGGTCGGCGTCGAATCCACCCGGTTGCGCGGCGCGGCCGAGCTGGCGGGCGCGAAGGTGCTGATCGTCGACGACGACATCCGCAACATCTACTCGCTGACCAGCGTGCTGGAGAGCTTCGGGATGGAGGTCGTCCACGCCGAGCGTGGCCGCGAGGGCATCGCCATCCTTGATGACTCACCCGACATCGACGTTGCGCTGATCGACATCATGATGCCCGACATGGACGGCTATGAGACGATGCGCGAGATCAGGACGCGGGCGTCGATGCGCGACCTGCCGCTGATCTCGGTCACGGCGAAGGCGATGAAGGGCGACCGGCAGAAGTGCCTCGACGCCGGCGCTAGCGATTACATCGCCAAGCCGGTCGATATCGAACTGCTGCTCGCCCTCCTCCGCGTGTGGATCGGCCGCGCGCGCGAGCGCACCGAGAAGCCGGCCCTGGCCCTCGTAAGCGGATGAGCGACGGCGAATGGCGTCTCCCAAGCTCAAGCTGCAAGCGGCGGTGATGGCGGTAAAGCCAGCCGAGGCGGGCGATGCGGCAGCCGTGCGGGCGCGCGTGCTCGTCGTCGATGACGACGAGCGCAACCTGCTGGCGCTCACCACCGTGCTCGAGGATGTCGCCGACGTGGTCACCGCCTCGTCGGGCGAGGAGGCGCTTCGCCACCTGCTCAAGGATGATTTCGCGGTCATCCTGCTCGACGTCTACATGCCCGGCATCGATGGTTACGAGACGGCGCAGATCATCCGGCAGCGCGAGCAGTCGAAGCGCATCCCGATCATCTTCGTGTCGGCGGTCAACAAGGAGGACGACCACCTCCTGCGCGGCTATGCGATGGGCGCGGTCGACTATGTGTTCAAGCCGGTCGAGCCGATGATCCTGAAGTCGAAGGTCGCGGTGTTCGTCGACCTGTTCGAAAAGACCCGCGAGATCCAGCGCAAGGCCGAGCGCGAGCAGCGGCTGCTCGACGAGAACCTCCGCGTGAACACCGAAAAGCTGCTCGCCGAGCAGGCGCTACGCCGCGCCGAGGAGCAGCAGGCGGCGATCATCCGCTCGCTCCCGCTCGCCCTCTATGTCCGCGACGCGACCGACGCATCGGTGCCGCCGCAGCTGGTCGGCGGCGACTTCGCGGCGCTGACCGGGGTCGACCGGGCGATGACGCCGGGGGAGTGGATCGAGCGCATCCACCCTGACGATCGAGACCGTGTGCTGGCCAGCCACAGCGCGCACGCCGCGGGCGGTCTCGTCGCCACCGAGTATCGCTGGCGCGGCGACGAGCACGGGTATCGCCACTTCCTCGATCAGTCGATCATCGTCCGCGATGAGGACGGCACGGCGAAGGAGATCGTCGGCACCTTGCTCGACGTGACCGAGCGCAAGCAGCTCGAGGGCCAGTTGCTGCAGGCCCAGAAGATGGACGCGATCGGCAAGCTGACCGGCGGCATCGCGCACGACTTCAACAATCTGCTCGCCGCGGTGCTCGGCGGGCTCGGCCTCATTGAGCGGCGCTGCCAGCTGCCCGACGAGGGCAAGCGCATCCTCGACATGACGCGCCACGCCGCCGACCAGGGCGCCGAGCTGGTGCGCCGCTTGCTCGCCTTCTCGCGGCGGCAGCAGCTCCAGCCGCGCGTCGTGCGCCTGCCCGCCCTGCCCGACACGATGAACGATCTGCTGGCGCATACGCTCGGCGGGCTGGTGCGCGTCGACTGGCGCATCGGCGAGCCGCTGTGGCCGGCGTTCGTCGACCCCAACCAGCTCGAACTCGCGCTGATGAACCTCGTCATCAACGCGCGCGACGCGATGCCCGAGGGCGGCGCAATCGTGGTCGCGGCGGAGAACCGCGGAATCGACTTCGGCGGCGAGCTCGGCCTGTCGCCCGGCGAGTATGTGGTGATCTCGGTACTCGATACCGGCACCGGCATCGCCCCCGACATCCTCGATCGGGTGACCGAGCCCTTCTTCACCACGAAGGATGTCGGCAAGGGCACCGGCCTCGGCCTGTCGATGGTCTATGGCTTCGCCCAGCAGTCAGGGGGCACGCTGCGCATCGACAGCGTCGTTGGCCAGGGCACGCGCATCGAAATCTGGCTGCCGCGCGCCGCTGCGGATGCTGCCGAGCCCGCCGCGCCGGTGGAGGCGCCGCTGCCGGCGCCCGCCTCGGCCCGCGCGCTGCGTGTGCTCCTCGTCGATGATAATCCCGATGTGCGGGCGGTGACCGGCGAGGTGCTGGCGGACGGCGGCCATGACGTCACCAGCGCCGGCGGCGGCGCCGAGGCGCTTGCCATCCTCGAACGCGACCCCGATGCCTTCGACGTGGTGGTGACCGACTATGCGATGCCGCTGGTGTCGGGGCTGGAAGTGATCCGGCTGGCGCGCAATCTGCGCCCGACGATGCCGGCGCTGCTGATTACCGGTTACGCCGACCTTGAGATGCTGTCGAACCGGCCCGCCGATATCCGCGTGCTGCCGAAGCCGTTCGATCCCGATGCGCTGATCCGCGCCGTCGGCGACTGTGGCAACTGAAACGAAAAGCCGGAGACGCGGTCGTCTGCGCCTCCGGCTTCCTCGTCGGCACCGTCCTTGGGTCGCGATCGGCCGGCCCCGACGAACGCTGTTCTGGGGGAACCGCGTTGCCCGACCAGCGATAGCCGACCACGTTTCCAGCCAAATCACCCGAACGGGTGACGCAGCTACCCCTTTTTCATCTCGGCATTGAGATGCCGGCTAGCCAGCCAGAAGAAGATCGACGGGATGATGCCGAGGAAGGCGGCGCCGTAGAGCACCCAGCGGACGCTGTCCTCCCCCGCCATCGGACGGAACGCGTCGGACAGCATGCCGAAGAACAGCGGCCCGAGGCCCAGCCCGATCAAATTCTGGGCGAACACGATCAGCGAGGCCGCCACCGCCCGCGAACGCGGGCTGACGAGGCTCTGCGCGCAGGCGTAGGCCGGACCGTAGTAGAGCGAGTTCGCAATGGTCGGGAAGAACAGGATAACCAGCGCCACCCGCCAGTCGTCAACCGAATAGGCCCAGTAGAGTAGCGGCGCGGCGATCACCATGCTGACGATGGGCCCGGTCAGGTAGTGGCGGGGCTGCCGTGCGCCGTAGCGGTCGGCGAGCCAGCCGCCGAGCCAGGTGCCGAGAACGCCGGCGATGCCGTAGCCGACGCCGAGGTAGAGGCCGACCTCGCCGGGCGTCAGGCCGTGGGTGCGGATGAAGAAGATCGTTGTCCACACGCCCTTTCCGTAGCCGAGGAAGGCGACAGTGCCGGCAGCGATGGTGAGCGGCACGAAGGCGCGGGAGGCGCGAATCTCCGTCCATGCCTCCTTGAAGCTCGCGCGCGGTGCGACGGGGGCGCCGGGGACCGCGGCGAAGCGGCGGCGGGGTTCCTTCATCGTGAACCAGACGAGTACCGCCATCAGGAGGCCAGGGGCGCCCGCCATCAGGAAAGCGGTGCGCCAGCCATAGGCGTCGGCAAGCTGGCCGCCGAGCGCCATGCCAAGCAGGCCGCCCAAGGGAATGCCGAGGCCGAAGAAGGCGATCGACGAGGCGCGCTTTTCGGGGGGTACCGTATCGGCGATCAGCGAGTGCGAGGCCGGGGTGCAGCCCGCCTCCCCCACCCCGACGCCGATGCGTGCCAGCAGCAGCTGAACGAAATTGCCGGCAAGGCCGCACAGCACGGTCATCCCCGACCACAGGGCCAGCGACACCGAGATGATGCCGACGCGGTTCGATTGCGGTGCGTCGGCATAGCGGGCGATGGGGATGCCCAGCACCGCGTAGAACAGCGCGAACGCCAAACCCGTCATCAGGCCGACCTGCGTGTCGGAGAGGCCGAGATCGCGCTTGATCGGCTCGGCGAGGATGTTGACGATCTGGCGATCGAGGAAGTTGAGGATATAGACCGCGAGCAATATCCACAGCGTGTAGCGGACGTACCTGCGGTCGAACGACGGGGGCGTCGAAGAATCTGAACTCATGCCCGCATGCTAGGGCAACGCGGGGCGTCTGCCACTATTCAATCGAATCGGTTGCAGCCTTCCATGTGAATATGACAGCGCGCCGTTCGTTGCGTTGATTTTTGCAACTCATCGCGCGGTCGTCTCCATTTACCTTTGGTTACGGACGCAAAGGTTGCTCGCCGCGGCCGATCCCCATAGCTCCACGGTCAAGTCGCTGGCCGCAAGTCCTGAGGGGGAGTTTTCGGGGCGCGACTTTTGGGTTGTGGCAATTGCGGGGTTTTCCGTTGCTAAAAGTTTTTGCGTTCGCTTCGGCGACGCCCTTGCGGGCTGTTGCCAAGACGCTGACGGCCGGCGCCGTCGCCGCGCTTTGCGCCGGGTCGGCTTCGGCCGGGATGCTCGAGATGAGCACGCTGGCGCTCCCTGACAATGCGGGAAAGCCGCTCGGCACCTGGGATGGTGCCGGCCAGCTGACGCAGGCGGCCGAGCGCCGGGCGATGCTCGCCGAGGTCGCGGCCTCCGGCCCGGTCATCGACGCCCCGGCGATCAGCCCTGCCCAGCGCAGCGCCGCGTCGTTTGCCGCGGAATCGATCAAGCTCCACGAGCTGGAAGCCAGCGACGACGATCTGCGCGGCGTGCCCGGCCCGATGCTCGCCAGCGTCAAGGCGGCGGCGAAGAAGTACAACCTCAGCCCGCTGCTGATCGACGCTGTCGCGCGGCAGGAATCGGGCTATCGCGCCAACGCCCGCTCGCGCGCCGGTGCGCTCGGCATCATGCAGCTGATGCCCGGCACCGCGCGGATGATGGGTGTGCGCAACGCGCTCGACCCGCATGCCAATATCGACGGCGGCGCCCGCTATCTGCGCTTCCTCGTCGATCGCTTCGGCGGCGACCTGTCGATGGCGCTCGCCGCCTATAACGCCGGGCCAGCCCGCGTCGAGCGCGCCGGCGGCGTGCCGCGCATCGCCGAGACCCGCAATTATGTCGCGAAGATCGTCGGCCGCCTGACCGCGATCGTCGCCGGCCGCGCGCCGCTGCTCGGCGCTTCGCAATAATAAAGAAAAGGGCACCGGCCACGACCGATGCCCTTCGAGGTTGAAGGCCCCTCCCGGTTCGCGCCGGGAGGGGCTTTGTTGTTTTAGTTGG
This sequence comes from Sphingoaurantiacus capsulatus, assembly GCF_042648405.1. Classification (NCBI taxonomy): domain Bacteria; kingdom Pseudomonadati; phylum Pseudomonadota; class Alphaproteobacteria; order Sphingomonadales; family Sphingosinicellaceae; genus Sphingoaurantiacus; species Sphingoaurantiacus capsulatus. Next base: position 85,327 of record NZ_JBHRXV010000008.1, read on the forward strand.
TCGTCGGCGTCGAAGTCGGCGCCGGCGTCGCAGCCGCGGTCGCCTCCGGCGCCATCAGCACCTTGTCGATGATGTGCACCGCGCCGTTGGTCGCGGCGATGTCCGCCTTGGTCACCGTGGCGTCGTTGACCTTGACGGTGGCACCGGTGCCGTCGACGACCAGCTTGGCCGGCGTGGCGCTCGGCACGTCACCCTTGGTGCCCTTGAAGGCGCTCGACGGCGCCGCACCCGGGATGATGTGGTACATCAGCACCTGCTGAAGCTTCACCGCATTCTCCGGCTTCTCCAGGTCGGCGAGCGTTTCGGCCGGCAGCGCCGAGAAGGCGGCGTTGGTCGGCGCCAGCACGGTCAGCGGCCCCTGGCCGGCGAGCGTCGCTTCGAGATTGGCCTGCTTTGCCAGCTTGGCGAAGGTCGACAGGTTCGGATCCGCCTGAACCACGGCGATCAACGTACCCGAGGCAGCCGGCGTCGTAGCGCTGGCGGTCGTGGCGGCTTCAGTCGCCGGTGCGGTGGCGGCGGGCGCATCCGCAGGTGCCGCAGCGTTCTGCGCAACGACCGGAAGCGAAAGCGAAAAAGCGACAGCGGCGCACACGGCGCCGATCGGCTTCAACATGATATTCTCCTCGAAATTAGCCCCACCTAACCAACACGAAGCAGCATAAGCGCGTTCCACCGCAAGGGTCGGCTCATCCCGGTCGAGGCTCAACCCATCCCGCTTATGCTGTCATTGAAGCGTAACGCGGTGGCACCATGTTCCGCGACGATGAAGGCGATTGCGATCTACAGCGGCAAGGGTGGCGTGGGGAAAAGCACGCTCGCCGTGCACCTCGCGCACATGGCGGCGACGCGATCGGCGCGGCGCACCCTGTTGTGGGATCTCGATGCCCAGGGCGCCTCGACCTTCGCGCTGCGGCTGACGCCGAAGCCGGGCCTCAGCGCCCGCGGCCTCTTCGCGCGCGAGAAGGAGATCGCCGGCCAGGCGCTCGGCACCGACATCGATAATCTCGACGTCATCCCGGCCGATGCCTCGCTGCGCAAGCTCGACACGCAATTAGCCGAGCAGGACAAGAAGAACCGACTGAAGAAGCTGCTGAAGGAACTGGAGGGCAGCTACGACCGGGTGGTGCTCGACTGCCCGCCGAGCCAGGCCGATCTTTCCGACCAGATTTTCCGCGCGGTGGACCTGCTGGTGGTGCCGCTGCTGCCCTCGCCGTTGTCGCTGCGTGTCTATGACATGGTCGTCGAGCAGGTCGCGGGAAAGCATGGCGGCAAGGTGCCGATCCTGCCCGTCTTCTCGATGGTCGATCGACGCAAGAGCCTGCACCGCGATACGGTGGCGTCGCGCCCCGACTGGCCGACCATTCCCTATGCGAGCGAGATCGAGCGCATGGCCGTCCACGGCCAGCCCGTCACGGCACGAACGCCGGGCAGCGTGGCTGCCGCGGCGTTCGGTAAGCTGTGGACGCGCGTGGAGCGCGCCCTCAACGATTGACGATCAGCGGGCGGCGACGCCGACCGGGGTCGCGAGCGCGCGCTGCGCCAGCTGATGCGCCGACGCCGGCTCGCCCTTGGCGGTTTCCAGGGTCATGTCGCGCTCGTCGAGAACCGCCTGATAGAGCTTGCGGGCTTCCAGTTCGCGGCCGGTCTTGCGATAGATATGCGCGAGGTTGAGCAGGCGGGCCGGATCATTCTCCGCCGCCGACGACGAGGCGAGCTGCGCCTCGGCGCGCTTCCAGTCGGCGTCCATGATCGCGCCATAAGCGAGCGCACCCGGCGCATAGCCGGATTCGGGCATCGCCGCGGTAGTGGTCTGCGCAGCGCAGGCCGAAAGCGCGATGAGTGCGAGCGGAGCAAGAACCGTGAGACGCATGATGCCAACCCTCCCAGGCAAAACTTTCAAGTTATCGTGGGGAAATGTTACGTCTCGATGACGATCGATGAGAAGGATAAAAATCAACTCTATATCAATAACTTAGCAAAACTTAATATTGTTACAGAGAATTGTTACAGCGTCATATTTTACAGAATCGCCAGATCGGGGGGCATTTTCGAACTTTGATCAGGCTCGCGACCGCCCGAATCCGTCCCGCGAACCGGCTGAATCGCCGTCGAAAAGCCGCGACTGTCACAAATCTGGAATACCAGTGTCACATCGCCGAAAGGGCGCGTCGCTAATCGCGGGGAAACAAGGAGCCCGCCATGCGTCCGAAAGTCCTGCTCGTCGAAGACGATCCCAATCTCGTCGAGCTCGTGCGCTACAATCTGGAGGCCGCCGGCTTCGAGATCATCACCACGCCCGACGGTGAGGAAGCGCTGGTGCTGGCCACCGAGGACAAGCCCGACATCGTCATCCTCGACTGGATGATCGAGAATCTGTCGGGCATCGAGGTCTGCCGCCGGCTCCGCCGTGCGCCGCCGACCGCCAACCTGCCGATCCTGATGCTCACCGCCCGCGCCGAAGAAGCCGACCGGGTGCGCGGCCTCGAGACCGGCGCCGACGATTATCTGACGAAGCCGTTCAGCCCGCGCGAGCTGGTGGCGCGCGTCCGCGCCGTGTTGCGGCGCCTGCGCCCTGCCCTGTCGGGCGGGACGCTCGACTATGCCGGCATCAGCATGGATACCGCCGCGCACAAGGTGACGCGCGACGGCCAGTCGATCCCGCTGGGGCCGACCGAATTCCGCCTGCTCCGCCACTTCCTCGAGCACCCGGGGCGCGTCTTCTCGCGCGAGCAGCTGCTCGACGCGGTGTGGGGCCGCGACGTCTATGTCGAGCAGCGCACCGTCGACGTGCATATCCGGCGGCTGCGGAAAGCGATCAACGTCGACGACACGCTGCCCGACGTGGTGCGCACGGTTCGCTCGGCGGGCTATGCGCTCGACGCCGGCGCGGAGCATCTCGCGGCCTGATCACGCGCGCGCTATAGGGTCGCCATGGCATTCGAAGGCGCGCAGCGCGTACCCAACAAGAAGCTTGACCTGTTCATCAAGCGCAACTTCCTCTCGCCCGAGGAGTGCGCGGAGGTGATGGCGCGGATCGACGCCAAGCGGCGACCGTCCGACCTCGTCGATCATGACGGCGACCCCTATTTCCGCACCAGCGAGACCTGCGACCTGTGGGCGGACGACCCGCTGATCAGCCAGCTCGACCTCCGCATCGCCGCCTATGCCGGCCAGACGGAGCAGCATGGCGAACTGATGCAGGGCCAGCGCTATGCAGTCGGCCAGGAGTTCAAGGCGCACACTGATTATTTCGAGCCGGATGGGCCCGGCTACCAAGAGCATTGCGCCCGTTCGGGCCAGCGCACCTGGACGGTGATGATCTACCTGAACAACGTCGACGAAGGCGGCGCGACGCGCTTCAAGCACATCGATAAGATCGTGCAGCCCGAACAGGGCAAGCTGCTCGCCTGGAACAACCAGGACGCCTTCGGCCGGCCCAACCCGAACACGCTCCACCACGGGATGAAGGTGCGCAAGGGCACCAAATACATCATCACCAAATGGTACCGCGAACGCCCCTGGGGGTGATGGCGGGCGTGAGGGCCCAGGAGCGCGGCCCCTCGCCTCTCTAGATCGTCATCCCGGCGAAGGCCGGGATCCAGCCGACCGTCGCGTGGATCCCGGCCTTCGCCGGGATGACGGATCGAATGTGTTTGGCCAAAATGNTCGGCGGCGTGGATCCCGGCCTTCGCCGGGATGACGGATCGAATGTGTTTGGCCAAAATGCAAAAAAAAANACCGTTGCATGGATCCCGGCCTTCGCCGGGATGACGGATCGAATGTGTTTGGCCAAAATGCAAAAAAAAAGCGCTGCCCCGACCGTTCGTCGGAACGGCGCTTTTCTGTTCGTGCGGGAAGCGGCGGCGGGCGTGGGAGGGGATCCGCCCGCCGCGCTTCCCTGTCGGATCAGAACTTCAGGCTGGCGCTCAGCGAGAAGGTCCGGCCCAGGTCGTAGGTGTTGATGTCGATCACCTGGCCGCCGTCGAACTCCTGCACCTCGCGCGACTTCTCGCCGGTGAGGTTGCGGGCTTCGAACTTCAGCTCGACTTCCTTGCCGACAAGCTGGACACCCTGGCGCAGCACGAAGTCGAGGCGGACGCCCGGCTTCTCGATGAGGTCGGGCAGGCGCTGGCCGAAGGACACCGGGCCGCGGTTGGTGACGCGGTCGCTGCCGTAGGTGAACAGCAGCATCGCCTGCGACAGCTTCTCGGTATTCTCGAGGCCGACCTGCAGGTTGACCAAGTGATCCGACTGGCCGGTCAGCGCCGCGCCGTCGCGGAACAGCAGGTTGGCCGGGATCGGCGTCGGGGTCAGCGTCGCGCCGACGATCGGGCTCACCGCGCTCTCGTCGCCCACCTTCAGCTCGGACTTCGAGTAGGTGTAGTTGGCGATGAGCACGACGCGACGCGTCGACCAGAAGTCGCCGCCCCAGCCGTCGAGCGGGATGAACTTCTGAAGCTCGAACTCGGCGCCGTAGAGCGTCGCTTCCGGCGCGTTCGAGAAGCCGGTCTGCAAGGTGCCGTCGGGCTGGAAGAAGGCGACCGCCTCGATGGGGTTATCGATCTTCTTCCAGAAACCGGCGACCGTCAGGCGCTCGTCACGGCCGAGGAAGTTCTCGTAGCGCGCCTCGGCGTTGTAGAGCTGGCTGTCCTCGAGGAACGGGTTACCGATGAACTCGCGATCCGAGCTGAAATCCTGGTACAGCTGCGGTGCCAGCTCGCGGAACTGCGGGCGGGCGAGCGTCTTCGACCCGTGCAGGCGGAACTGCTGATCCTCGGCGAAATTCCAGGTCACGGTCAGCGCCGGCAGCCAATAATCATTGGCCAGCGTGCGCGTGAAGGCGCCGGCGGTCACGAACTGCGACGCGTCTTCGTAGCGAACGCCGCCCGACACGCGGAAGCCGTCGGCCAGCTCGGCCTCCAGCATCGCGTAACCGGCCTTGACCTCGAGACCCGCGTCATAGGCCGACGCCGCCTGCGACGCCGACTGGTTGTCGAGCGTCAGGCCATAGGTCTGCACGTTGAAGTCGGAGATGAGATAGTCGGGCCGCTGCTGCGCCACCGCATCGTTCACGTTGCCGCCCGAGGGGCCCCGATAACGGAAGAAGTAGCGGCTCGATGTACGGTCGGTGTCGCTGTACGCACCGCCGACGCTGAGGCTGATCGGCCGCGCGCTGTCGAACTTGTAGGTCAGGTCGGCGCCGCCGGCCCAGATCCGCTCGTCGAGTTCGCTGAACGCGATCGTCGCGGATTCGGTGTCCGAACCGGTCAGGCGGTTCTGATAGTCGCCGATGGTCGCGTTGTAGACATAGCCGAAATAGCGCTCGTACGGGCTGTCGCGGCGGGTCTTGGCGTAGGTGCCGCGCAGGTCGACGTTGACGTTCTCGAACTTCAGCTCGGCGACGCCCTGCAGATCGTACAGCTCACGCTCGAAGAAGGAGGTGTTCTGCTCGATCTGCGGATTGGGATCGCCGGCGGCGGGCACCGGGAAGTTGCGCGCGTCATAGCCCGAGGCGAGACGGCCCTGCTTCACCGTGTCGTGGATGTAGACGTTGGTGAGGCGGAACTTGTGCTCCTCGACCTCGAGGCCGAGGCCGAGCAGGCCGTTCACCAGCACGCGGTTGTCGGTGAGGACGGTGCGGAACTCTTCCTCGAGCGCGCCCGTCGGATCGGTGGTCGACTGCTGCAGCGAGTCACGCGTCTGCCACGACGAGTTATAGCCGGCGCCGGCGACGAGACCGATCGTATAGTCGCCCTTGTCGAAGCTCGTGCCGCCGTTGAGTTCGGCCGAGAAGTTCGCGGGCAGATTGTCGTTGCGCTGGAGCAGCGTGGTCTCGGCGTTGGAGAGGCCGATGATGACCGCCGGGTCGGTGACGTCGGTGCCGTTGACGCCGGCTTCGCGGATCGCCGAGGTCAGCTTGCGCGTGCCGTCGTCATAGCCGAGCCAGTCGCGGTCGCCGCCCTTGTACGTGTAGCCGAGCTGCCCGGTGGTCTCGGTGTCCAGGCCGACCGACAGGCCGATGCCGAGGAACGGATCGCGCGGGGTCGCGACGGTGGTGAGGTTGATCACGCCGCCGCCGAACTCGCCCGGATAGTTGGGCGAATAGCTCTTCTGCACGAGCGCCGAGGCGACGATCGAGGTCGGGAAGATGTCGAGCGGCACGACGCGACGCAGCGGCTCGGGGCTGGGCAGCGGCGAGCCGTTCAAGAGCGACAGCGAGTAGCGGTCGCCGAGGCCGCGGACGTACACGAAGCCGCCGCTGACCACGCTGAGGCCCGGCACGCGCTGCAGGGCGCCGGCGATGTCGCCTTCGCCGGTGCGCGCGATATCCTCGGGCGACAGCACCGAGATCACCGCCGGGGTGGCGCGGATGCTGTTCGGAATATAGCGGCCGCGGACGACGATTTCCTCGCCGTCACTGCCGCCGACGGTCGAGATATCGACGTCATCCTGCGCGGCATCGGCCTCGGCAGCGGCCGGAGCCGGAGCGGCCGGTGCAGCTTCGGTGGCCGCCGCGTTGGGGTCGGCCTGCGGCGCCGGAGCGGCCTCAGGCGTGGCCTGCGCGGGCGCGGCAGGTGCCGACCCTTGCGCCCAGACCGGGCTGGCGAGGATCGTTGAAACGAGGAGGGCGCTCCCCAGTGCGAGCGGCTTCTTCATGGCGAGGTCCAGTACCTATGGGGTCAACCGAAAGACGGGGCGGCCTCGCCGTGAAGCGCGCCGCCCCGTCCGTTCATCCGTCCGATCAGTTCGGGAGCGAGGTGCAGGACGAGCCGCTGCCGAAAGCCGCGAAGCCCGAGTCACAGGTCCAGAAGCGGTACCAGATGTCGTTCGCGTCGCGGACGGCGCCGATGTAGCTGGTCTGCACCAGGAAGCCGCTGCCGGTGAAGTTCATCGTCGAGGCGTTGAACGGCGTGACCGCCGCCGCCGGACCCGCGGTGATGAAGGTGCCGGTCAGGCCGGCCGCCGTGCCGTCGAGCACGTTGCCGCTGCTCGGCGCGCCGGTCAGCACCGCCGTGATCTGCGCCGCGGTGACGTTGCCGTCGTCGATGATCGCCGCGGTGCTGCCCGTTGGGGCGCCGGTGGCGAGAGTGCAGGCGAAGTAGTTGGCGTTGAACACCGGCGCGCCGTTGTCCTGCAGCGCGGCATCGGCGGCCCGCACGGTCTGCGCGGCATCGATGTTGAGGCAGGAGTTGGCGGTGTGGGCGACGACGCCGTTCACCAGGCGGCCATCGGTGCCGCCGCGCAGGTGGATCGCCGCCGAGTTGGCGACCGTCGTCGAGGTCAGGCGCTGAACCAGCGTGTAGTTGGCGACGCGGAAGTCGGTACGCGGCAGCGCGTCTTCCGAACCGTTCGAGTCGATCTCGAAGCCGCGCGGATCGCTCGAGCCGTTGCCGGTACGCTGGATGGCGAGCACGAACTGGAAGGCGCCCTGGTGGCCGACATCGGTGTCGAGCGCGTCGTCGTCGGTGCCGGTCATCACCAGGTAGCGCATCGAGTTGCGGCCACCGAACACTTCGATGCCGTCATCGGCGCTGTTGTGGATCTGGACGTGGCTGATCGTGGTGCCCGAACCGGCGCCCGCGGTGGTCAGGCCCTGCAGCTCGTTGTTCGGCGAGATGGCGACGCCCGAGTAGCGGATCTGCACATATTGCATGCGACCCGAGCTGTCGGCGGGCAGCTCGCCGCCGTAGAGCGCGTTGCCGGTGCCTTCGACGGTGGCTTCGCAGCCCGCCGAACCGCCCGGAACGGTCGCGTTACAGTTCGAGATCGGCGCGCGGCCGGCAAGGATGATGCCGCCCCACAGGCCCTGGCTGGTGTCGGTGACGCCGCCCGGGGTCAGGTTCTCACGCGCGGTGAAGATGATCGGGCGGGCCTCGGTGCCGACCGCCTGCAGCTGCGAGCCGCGGTTGACGACGAGGAAGTCATTGTCGGCGTCGCCGCCGTTGGCAAAGATCAGCGTGCCCGGCTCGATGGTGAGCACCGCGGCGCGGCCCGAGGCGCGCGGCGCGGTGGCGCCACCGACGTCGATACCCACATCGACGCGGCCGTTGATCTGGTAGGCGGTGCCGGCGCGGGCCGGGATCGTCAGATCGGCGTTGATCGAGTTCGGGATGCGGCAAACGCGATAGTTGCCGACGACGCCCGCGTCCGAGAAGCCGGTCGCGCACGACGTTGCCGGAGTACCCGGGGTCGGAGTCGGGGTCGGCGAAGGGCTCGGCGAGGGGCTCGGGGCGGGAGCCGGAACAAGCGTGCCTTCGCCCGGCGAAGCGACATCGTCGGCGCCGCAAGCGGCCAGAACCAACGCCGCCGAGCTGATCATCAGAATGTTACGGAAGTGCCGCATCGCGAAGCCCCTTTGAGGTTTAGTGTCCTGAAGGCGCGGGGAACGGCATTCCTGAGTCGGCCGCATTTCCCCCGCGCCGCTCGGGCAGGGCTTTAGGAGCGATTCGTGATGCTCTTGTTACAGGCCCGTCATCTTGGCCGGGGAAGCGCCCAAAATATGGTTCACGGCGTGATAACCTTTTGGAAAGGGTCGCCGCCGTAACCTCCGTGAAACAGCCGAAAAAGGCGGAGTCGTGTGAGGCGGCTCCGTTAGGGGAATGGATTGACGGCAGCTTTCGCCTTGGGCGGACGGTGGTGCATTCGCGCCACGTTCGCACTGCTGCTCGCGCTCGTCGCGAGTGCGCCGGCCCGTGCCGATAGCGGCGGGCTGGTCGAGGCGCCCTGCTTCACCGTTTCCGACCGCGATGCGCCCGCCGCCGGTCCCTGCACCCTCAACCCGACCAGCTATCAGCAGCGCTGGCTCTGGACATCGGTGGCCCCGCTCGACGGGCGCGAATGGCGGGTGACGGTGCGCCAGTCGCGCTTCGACGCGCTGGTCGTCCGCTTCCACTATGCCGACGGCGCGATCGACCGGCAGTCGGTGGTCACCGGCGATTTCGGCGACCGCTGGCGGATCGGCGGCAAGATCGCCTTCGACCCACCGCTGCGCCACGCCGCCATCACCCGCGTCGAGATCGGCTTCAAGGGCCTCGCTTCGCACAACCTCGTGCGCGCGCGGCTGATCCCTAATGCCGTCGCCGATCGCGCTGCCTCCTTCGCGACGCTCGCCACCGGCGCGGCGCTGGCCCTGCTCGGCTTTGCCGCCGCCTATAATCTCGGCGTCGGCTTGGGCTCACGGAAGCGCGCGGCGCTCTGGCACTCGGCCTGGGCAGCCTGCGTGTTTGGCTGGGGGTTGTTGTGGACGCAGACCGCGCTGCTCATTGCGCCGGGGCTCGCCGGCTCACCGTCGGTCGAGGTGAGCATCTTCCTCGCCACCTGCGCCATCGCCTGCGCCGGGCAGTTCTTCGTCACCTCGACCGAGCGCGCCATGGTGCCGCCGCTCCTGGACCGCCTGCTGTCGGCCTTCTGCGGTCTTGTCGGGGTAGCCGGCGCGCTCGCCGCGGTCGGCCCGCGTGAGCTGATGTGGATGGCCGAGCAGTCGATCAGCCTGGCCGTACCCGCCGCCGCGCTGACCCTGCTGATCGCCGTCATCGTCGCCATCCGCCGCGGCAGCCGCATGGCGCGCGACTTCGGCCTGTCCTGGGCAATCCCGATCGCCGCCGTCCTGTGGACGCACATCAGCGACATCGGCCTGACCGCCGATGACGATAGCGGGCAGTTGCTGGTGCTGTCGCTCTGCGCGCTGCAGACGGTCGGCCTGTCGCTGATCGTCAGCCATCGCCTCGCCTCGGTGCGCCGCGAACGCCGCGAGGCGCGCGAGCGCGAGGCGGAGCTGCGCACGCTCGCCGATACCGATCCGCTGACCGGGCTGCTCAACCGCCGCGGCTTCGTTGCGGGCGTGGAAGCGGCGCTCGCCGCCGGGCGGCCGGTCGGGCTGATCCTGATGGACCTCGACTATTTCAAATCGATCAACGACCGCTTCGGCCATGACGCCGGCGACCGCGCGCTCTCCGCCGTCGCGGGCGCATTCGAGACGCACAGCCGCGAGGCCACCATCGGGCGTCTCGGCGGCGAGGAATTCGGCATTGCGGTGACGGGCGTGCCCCTCCCCGCGCTCGGCCGCCTCGCCGAGCGGCTGCGCCGCGCGATCGCCTCGATCGACCTGCCCGAAGGGCCGGGCCTGATCACCGCCAGCTTCGGCGTGGCGATGGGGCCGTCGAGCTTCGAGCCGCTGTACCGCGACGCCGACCGCGCGCTCTATCGCGCCAAGGCGCAGGGCCGAGACCGGGTGGCGATTGCGGACAACGCCGAAGCGGCTGCGGCGCTGACCGCCTAGAGCGGGATGATTTTCCTCTGAATCGAATTTGGATTCCCTCAGTGGGCTTGTTGT
>NZ_JBHRXV010000009.1:0-193009 GCF_042648405.1 Sphingoaurantiacus capsulatus
GCGCGGCGCGAAAGTGCGGCTCCAGCGGATAATGGTCCATCGAGACGAAGCCGAAGACCAGTTTCTTCAGCTTGCCGGTCGCCGCCAGCAGACCGATCTCCGGGCCGCCGTAGGCGACCACCGTCAGGTCGGTCAGCGACGAGCGCGCAATCGCACGCACCAGCGCCATCGGTTTGCGCCGCGTCGCCCAGCCGCCGATGCCCAGCGTCATGCCCGACGACAGGCCTGCAACCGCCGCGTCAATATCCACGATCTTGTCGAGCACAGCGACCACCATTCCCCCATTGCCCGTTCGCCGATCCGTCAAAGCCCGGCGTGCGAGCGGCGGCTAAGCCCGCTTTCAGGGTCGCCGCTTCTAGTCGTAACTATCTTTTATAACTTGAAGCCGGTCAACCCGAACCCCCCGCTACTGCAAGGTGGCAAATCCCGCGCAACGTCTCGCGTTTCCGCGATATTCTTTTGGCATTGGTGCAATCGCGATTAAGCGCGCGTGGCATCGAGACGCTCGATTGCGCGCCCCCTTCCAACCCCGTATCTTATATATGATGGAGTTGAGAATGGCATCTGCGGACTCAGCAATTTCGATCGTGGCCATTGGCGGTACGACCCGGCCCAATTCTTCGACGGAAAAGGCGCTGCGGCAGGTGCTCGCCGCCGCCGAGCGCCTCGGCGCGCGTACCACGCTGTTCAGCGGCGCCGACCTCGCGTTGCCGATGTACGAACCTGGGATCAGCGACCGCTGCCCGCTGACCTCGCGCCTGATCGAGGCGCTGCGAACAGCGGACGGCGTCATCATCGGCTCGCCCGGCTATCACGGCGGTGTGTCCGGCCTCGTCAAGAACGTGCTCGACTACACTGAGGATCTGCGCAGCGATACGCGCTGCTATCTCGATGGACGCGCGGTCGGCTGCATCGGAACCGGCGCCGGCTGGCAGGGAGCTGCGGCGGCGCTGACCGGACTGCGCACCATCGTCCATGCGCTACGGGGCTGGAACACGCCTATCGGGATGACGATCAACACCATCGAGCCGGTCTTCGACGATGCTGGTAGCTGGCGCGACCCGAAGCTTGCCGACCAGGCGGCTCTGATGGCGGCGCAGGTTGTACGCTTCGCCCAACAGGGCCGTGCGCTCGCAGCCGAGAGGGAAGCTGCGGCGGCCTGAACTTATACAGACGGCGGCATCAGTCGCCGCCATAGTTGAATCATCGCCCGAAAGCCGACGGTCAGCGTCGCGGGGGCAAGGCGGCGATGCCGCCGACAGGGGGAGGTTACATTGGCGGCCTTGATCGTACCTGCTGACGATACCGAGATAGAGGACCGCGAGCCGGACACCCGGCCGGCGTGGCGCCGCTGGCTCGTCATGTTCATCCTCCTCACCGGCGGCATCAAGACGACGCTGGCGTTCACCACCGTCGTTCCGGCGCTCCAGAAAATCGCCGAGCATTTCGGCAGCCAGGGCGACGCCATCCTCGGCGCGCAGTTCGTCGTGACGATGGCGCCCGCCGGCATGGCGGTCGCCGGCCTGTTCGCCGGCTGGATCGTCGCGCGCTGGGAATTGCGTAAATCGCTGTTCGTGGGGCTCGGCCTTTCGGCGATTACCGGCCTGTCGCAGCTCTTCCTCGACGATTTCGTGGTGCTGCTGGTCAGCCGATTCCTGCTCGGCGCCTCGGTCGTTACCGTCGATATCGCGCTGACGACGATTCTTGCCGCAGAGTTCGCCGGCAAGGCACGCTCGCGCATGGTCGGGTTCCGCCAGGCGATCTCGTCGATCGGAACGGTCTCGACGATGTTGTTTGCGGGTTGGCTGGTCCAGAACCACGGCTGGCGCTCGCCAGCCTGGATGTTCCTCGTGCCGGCAGTGATGCTGCTGCTCTGCGTCATCGCCTTCGACAAACCGATCGCGGCGGCGCGGCAAATGACGTCGAGCGAGAAATTCTCGGTTTGGCAGCTCTGGCCGATCTACCTGCTCTCGCTGCTCTTCTCGGTGGCGCACACGATGCCGTCGTTCCAGATGCCGTTCCTGCTGAAGGAAATCGGCGTCACCGACGCGGTACTCATTTCGCGCGTGCCGGCGCTCAGCGCGTTCATCTCGATCATGGCAGCGGGCGCCTTTGCCTTCGTCTATGGCCGGGCGCAGCGCATGACGCTGGTGTTCGCGGCGACGCTGATGGGGCTGGGCTTCATCGGGGTCGGCAATGCCACCACCTACACGATGATCCTGGTATTCATCATCATCGAGGGCAGCGGCGCCGGCTGGAACATGCCGTTCTTCCAGAACCGCCTGCTCGATCGCGTATCTCCGCTGCAGCGCAGCCAGGCGATGGGCCTGCTGTCGAGCTCGCTATTCCTCGGCCACTTCCTCAACCCGATCGTCACCGCGCCGCTGCGTCACAGCCTCGGCATCCACGGTACCTTCATCGCGGTGGGTAGCTTCCTGGTGATCGGCGCGATCGCGATGACGCTGTGGATCGCCGCCTCTCGCAACCGCAATACGGTGATCTGAAGGTCAGCCGAGCAGCACGCCGCCGTCGATCGTCCAGGTGGCCCCTGTGACGAAGGCGGCGGCAGGACTGGCGAGGAACTGGACAACGCGCGCTACCTCGTCGGGGTCGCCCATGCGGCCGAGCGGCACCTGCGCCAGCCGCTTTGCCGCACGCGCCGAGGCCTCATCGGTCAGCTGCGCGGCGGCATTGCGCGCCGCCTCGGTCAGGATCGGCCCGGGCGCGACGGCGTTCACCCGCACCGCCGGCGCCAACTCGCGCGCTGCCACCTGGGTGAAGGCGACAACGCCGGCCTTCGAAGCGGCATAGGCCGCCTTGCCGGCAGTGGGCCGCAGCGCCTGAACCGAAGCGATGTTGACGATGGCTCCGCGCCCACGCGCGACCATGCCCCGCCCGAATTGCTGCGTCATCCGCATAACAGCCTTGAGATTCACGTCGAGCAACCTGTCCCAGTGCGCCTCGTCGAGCTCGAGCACCGGTCCTGAGGGATAGAGCCCCGCGCAATTCACAAGGATGTCGGCTTCGATGCTGTAACCCTGCCGATCGGCGGCGGCCCAGTCGGAGACGTCCACGGTCTGCCAGTCCGCGCCAAGGTCGCGGGCAAGCGGCACCAGCCGGGCTTCATCGAGATCGATGAGGAAAAGGCGCGCGCCGGCTGCCGCGAAGCGCCGCGCGACGGCGGCGCCGATGCCGGTGGCCGCACCGGTGACAACGGCGACCTGCCCGTCGAGCGCGCAGAGCTCGCCGAGCGATTGCACCGCGATCAGTGGAGGCGGACGCGGACGATGTCGACGAGGCGGGTGCCTGATCGCGTGCGAGCGACCACCCGCACATCGATATTATAGCTGTCGTCCAGGTGGCGAGCGTAGATCGAGCCCGCAATGTCTTCGATCTCATCGGCGCCGGTGTCGTTACCGACTGTCGCCAGGTGCTCGGCGATCAAGGCGCCGGGCCCGGCCCAGTTGCGCACATAGCGCCTTGCCATTTCCGACCAGCTCGGCATGTCGCCAAGCGCCGTCGCGACGGTAGCGGGAAGCGCCTCACCGACGCGAACATCCTTGAAGCGGCGTAAATCGAGCTGCGGCATGGCCTGGGTTCCGGAGAAAGACGCCGGCGGGATGGGCCCGCCGGCGCATTGGGAGTTTACGCTTGGGGAAAACTCAAGCCGCAGCAGCGACCGGCGACGTCTTGACGCCCGTCGCGGCCTCGGTGTCGAAGCCGTAAAGCTTTGCGGCATTCTCGTGCAGAATCTTCTGCTTCACCGGTCCAGGGACGCCCGACATCGACGCCTGGATCGTGCGCCACGAATAGGGATAATCGGCGCTGATGTGCGGATAGTCGGTCGACCACAGCACGCGATCCGGGTTCATGAACTCGAGATTGTTCAGCCCGAACGAGTCGGTCATGTAGCCGAAGTAGAAATGCTCATCGATATACTCGCTGGGCAGCCGCTCGAGGCCGAACTTGTTCACCTTCTCCAGGCGCTGGTAGTTGTTGTCGATCTGCTCCTTGACGTAGGGCACCCAGCCGAAGTCGACCTCGGCAAAGGCGACCTTCAGATTCGGGAAACGATCGAACACGCCGTTGAAGATGAACTCGATGCAGCGGTTCGGCGCATCGAAGAAGCGGCCATAGCCCGGCAGCTTCGCTTTGTGCGGGCTCGGCTTGTAGATGCCGAGAGCGACGTGAATGTTATAGCAAACGTCGCGCTCGTGGATCGCAGCCCACAGGTAATCCTCGTCGGGGCTCATCACGGCCGAGCCGTTCGGATAGGCCTGCGACATCACCGACCGCATGCCCGGACGACCGAGCACGCGATTCATCTCCTCGACCGCCACCTTGGCGCCGCCGCGATTGGGCAGGAGCACCAAGCCGCAGAAGCGCTTCGGATCATAGGCGACATACTCGCTGACCCAGTCATTGTAGGCGCGGACGAGCGCGAGGTGGAACTCCTCGTCCTCGACCAACGCCATCGCGGCCTGCAGCGACGGGGTCGGATACATGACCTCGGCGGTAACGCCGTCGCGGTCCTGTTCCTTGACACGCTCGGCCGGGTCCCACCCGCCCTTGCGCATATCCTCGAAGTGCATCCAAGCCTTCATCTGCTCCGGCTCGAGACCGGCGCAGGCGTTCCAGCCGAAATTACGCGGCTCGGGCAGGCCCTCGAAGATCCAGCCGTCGCCTTCTTCGAACTTCTTCATGTGCGGCGCGCGGTCCTTGAACTTCGCCGGCACGCGATTGATGAAGAGGTCGCCAGGCTCATTGAAGTGGCTGTCAGCCGAAATGAGGCGGGTACTTCCTAGCGGCACAATAAACTCCCTCGCTCTAATCATCTATAAGATAGATAACTTTGGTCGCCCGAGTCAAATCAGAATTCGGCGCTGATGCGGATTCCGTAGTTGCGCGGCCGATTGAAAACGACGGTCGCGAGCGACGAGAAATCCGTGGCGAAATTGATGAACCGGTTGTTGGTCAGATTCTCGCCGTATATCTGCGCCGTCAGCTTGACGTCGCCGACCGGGATGTCGGTCCAGATGATGCGCGCCGAGAGGTCCTTGTCCTTGCCAGACTTGAAGTTGCGCACCGTCGGCGACAGCCGGTCGACCGACGCCAGGTCGGTGCTGCTCTTCTGCGAATAGTCGGCCCGGAAGGTGAACTTGCCCGCCGAGGTGTCGCCCGTGTTGACGGCGGCACCGATGTGCGTCGTCCAGGTCGGCACATATGCGAAGTTGGCCTCGGCGGTCACATCGGTCGGCACGCCGAGGACAACGAAGTTGTAGCTGTTATACTTCGGGTCGATGTAGCCGATGTTGCCGTCGATCTGGAAATGCTCGCCGAGCAGCGCGGTGCCCTCAAGCTCGAACCCCTTGTATTCGGCTTTGGCGGCGTTCGAGATGAAGGAGGTCGAAGTGGTTCCGCCCGCAGCGTTCGGCGTGGTGACGAGCTGCGTGATCTGCAGATCGTCATAGTCGGTCTTGTAGACGGTGGCGTTAAAGCGAACGCGCCGGTCGAACAGGTCGGTCTTGATACCCGCCTCGTAGCTGAGCGCCTTCTCCGGATCGTAAGGTGCCGCCACCACGGCAATGTTGTTGAAGCCGCCCGCACGATAGCTCGAGGCGATCCGGCCGAAGGCCATGATGCTCGGCGCGAACTTGTAGCTGATCGAGCCCGCGTAGCCCCAGTTGTCCCAGCTGTCCTTCGCGGTATGGCTGGTCGTGGTCGTGGTCGTGGTCGTCGCGATCGTCCGCGATTCTTCGTCCTTGGTGTCCTTCGTGTAACGCAGGCCGGCGCTGATCTCGAGCCGATCGTCAAGCGACTGCGGCTGGAAGCTGAGCTGACCGAAACCTGCCCACGACTTGGTTTTCTGGCTGTAAGGAACGCTGCGATTCACCCGGATGAAGGTCGTGATGGGCGTCGTGGTCGCCACCGATCCCAGCTCCGTGTTGATCGTCTCGCTGACCCTCTCGTCATAGATGAACAAGCCACCAAGGTAGTTGAAATCACCGAGGTCGCCGGCCAGCTGGAACTCCTGGCTGAACTGCTTTTGATGACCCGGATTGTCGGTGGTGACATGGACGCTGACCGGCTCGATCGGATTGCCGACGACACGCGGGTTGATAACGCGGCCAAGCACGAAACTGCCGCCCAGGAAGATCGAGAGATCCTGGTCGAGCACTTGGTAGGCGGTGATCGACTTCAGGCTGGCGGCCTCGCTGAACTCGTAGTCGAGCGTCAGTACGTTGCCGTAGCCCTCGATCTCGGCATTGCCGGTCGAGCGCGGGTCGCGATAGCTGAAATCGCGAGGCTTGTTGCCGCTGACCACGAACGGCGGGCCCGCGGGGTTCGCCGCCGCCGACGACGTGTAGGCCGCCAGCGCCGCCGGCGTGCCGCCAAGGATTTCCCACGAGGTGAAAGAGTCGATCTTCGCGTAGCGCGCGCGGTTGTCGATGCGGAGGTTGCCGATCTCGCCGACGAGCGCGGCATTGAAATTGACACCCTTCTCGTTGCCGCCCCAATCGGACGGGTTGAAGTTGGGCGACTCGACCCAGCCGTCGCGATTGTGGATCTGGCCGGCAATCTTCGCCTTGAAGCCGCTGTCGCCGATCTCGCCGGTGTGGATGATACCGCCGACGATCACTTCGTTGTTGGTGCCATAGCCAAAGGTCACCTTGCCGCTGGCCTCATCACGCGGGGTCTGCGTGGTAATGAGCACGGCGCCGCCGGTGGTGTTACGGCCAAACAGCGTACCCTGCGGGCCGCGCAGCACTTCGAGGCGCTCCACATCGGGGAGGTCGAAAGCGTTGCCCGACGGGCGCGGCATGTATACGCCGTCGACATAGAGGCCGACCGACGGTTCAGCGTACATCGCCGTGGTGATCGTGCCGATGCCGCGGATGAAGATGACAGGCGCATTGGCGCTTCCCGACGCCGAAGTCACCTTGATGCTGGGCGCAAGCGCCGCGATGTCGCTGAGACGCACGGTGGTCATCTCTTCGAGCTTGTCGCCACCGATCGCCGTGACAGCGACCGGAATGCTCTGCGCGCTCTCGGCGCGGCGGCGCGCCGTGACGATGATGTCCTCGATGACCGTCTGGTCATCGGCCGCGGCCGACACTGGAGCTGCGCTGGCAGCTTCCTGCGCGGCGGCGGTGCCGGTGAGCGTAGCCAGGGCAATGGCCGCTAACGACGCGTGAATAGCGAGACGCGTCCTGGCATGAGACAACCGAGCATCAGCAAAATTCATGAGTAACCTCCCCGTTAGCCGACTTGATGTCGGTCCTTACCCGCACTTTACTGACCATCTTTGATAAGACAATAATGAAATGATCTGATTGGGGAGTATGATGATGGGCGACGAAACGACATGCGCACCGGCGGCGGAGCGCGGGGGAATCGACATGATGGCGCTCCTGAGCGCCCGCCGCTCGCCGCCGGCGCTATCGCTTTCTACGCCGGGCCCCGATGCTGCCCAGCTCAGCATATTGCTCGGCGCGGCGCTTCGCGTTCCTGATCATGGGCGCATGTCGCCCTGGCGTTTCATCATCCTCGAGGGCGCCGCCAAGGACGCGCTCGCGGATCGTCTCGACCTCCTCGCGGGCGAGCGCGAAGATGCGATGAAGGCACGCGCCGGCATCAAGAAGCTACGCACGCCGCCGCTCGCGATCGCGGTAGCGTCCTGCGCTGTGGAGGGTCGCATTCCCGAATGGGAACAGATCCTTTCGGCAGGGGCGCTTTGCCAGAATGTCCTGCTCGCCGCGACCGCGCTTGGCTTCGGTGGAAACTGGGTCACCGGCTGGTACGCGTACGACGAGCGGGCTCGCGCCATGCTCGGGCTCGGCGCCGGAGAGCGCATCGCCGGCTTCATTCTGATTGGAACGCCGCTCGAGTCGGCTCCGGAGCGCCCGCGGCCTGCGATCGAAGCCGTCACCACCTGGCTGGACGCCGCATCGATCGCCGCAGCCTAGGTTGGGATGCTAGGCCTTGAGACGCGCTGCGCTGATCGGAGCCTCTATGTCAAAACCATGCTTCCGCTCGCCCGCGTGGGCCGAGTAATGCTCGCGAATCGCCTGTTCGGCACCGCGAGCATCGCCTTCGGCGATGAGCCGGTAGATCCGCTCATGCTCGTCGGCGAGCGATTGCCGGACGGCAAGGTCTGCGAAACTGCCGTGCTGCGAGGCGTTGCGAGCCAACGTGTCGACCTGCGCCGACCACAACACCTCGAGCGAGCCCACAACCAGGCTCATCGTTTCGTTGCCGCAGTTAGCCACGAGCACGGTATGGAACTGACGCGCCAGCCCGATGAAGGCGTTAGGGTCCTCGATGGCGGCGATGCCGTCGTCGAGGACCTTGCGAAGCTTGGGAAGAACCGTTGCGTGGCGATCGGCGCGTTCGGCACATGTGGCCGCGCAAGCTGGCTCCAGGATGCGCATCGCTGTCAGCAGGTCGAACAAGGACGCGCGTCGAGATTCGAGCACCAATCCCATCATATAGGCCGCGGTGAGAGGCTGCGGGACATGGACGATGGCGCCGCCGACGTTGCCGCGCAAGACCGTCACCAGACCTTCGGTCTCGAGAATGCGGAAGGCCTCGCGGATGCACGGCGGGCTGACGCCGAATTCGGCCATCAGATCCTCCTGCTTGGGGAGGACATCGTCGTCCTTGAGTTCGCCCGACAGGATACGCTGGCGGAGACCATCGGCCACGATCTCGGCGATTCGGGGTTGCTTGAGGCGCCGCGGCGCAATCGGACGTTCGACGTTCACCTTAGCCCCTGGTCCTTTTGTCCCACGCCGCACGGCCGGGGCGGATCGCTCCGCCGACTCCCGCGCGACGTGGCTGCGGTGGGAATGGCCACCGATCATCTACCTGCAGCACTTATCTTTACAATGCCACTCACAAAACATCCAACGCCGATGGCGGTCGCCATTGAGCGGAGAGGAGCAACCGATGACATCGCAGACCGATCGCGCCCAGGTCTTTACAATCAGCATCACGCCTTTCACCGAGGACGGACAGATCGACGAAGGCCGCTTCCGGCGCCACCTGAGGAAGTTGGGCGACGCAGGAATGGGAGTCTATGTCGGTGGTGGCGGAAGCGGCGAGGGCTACACGCTATCCGCTGAGGAGACTCGCCGCGTGCTCGACATAGCCGTCGATGAACTGAAGGGCCGTGCGCCGATCCGGGCCATGGGTATCGAGCCGCGCACCGCCGAGCAGATGGTCGCCTTCCTTGAAACTGCGAAAGCCGCCGGCGTTGATGCAGCCCAGATCTACTCGCTGGATGTCGGCCATGGCCACTCGCCGACGCCGCGCGAACTTGACCGCTATTTCTCCGAGGTGACGCGCGCCGTCGACATGCCGATGATCATGTCCACGCACCAGTCGGTCGGCTACGTCATCCCGACGAACGTCATCGCCGATCTGTTCAAGGATAATGACCGGCTGGTCGGTCTCAATATCAGCCATCAGGATCCGAATTATCTGCGGACGCTGATCGACGCGCTCGCCGACCGCATCGACATCTGCACCGGCGGCCCGCACCAAGCGCTGCTGTGCTTTGCGCTTGGCGGGCACGGCTATCTCAGCTCGGAAGGTAATCTGGCGCCGAAGCTCTGCCTGTCGGTGGTTGACGCCTGGAAGCGCGGCGACGCGGCGGCGCTGCTGGAAATGCATGGCAAGCTCATGCGCCTGTTCATGGCGCTCTACGGCAACGGCGGCATCCGCGTCACCAAGGCAGTGTTGGAGCGGCTCGGCCTGGCGGGCGGCTATCCGCGGCTGCCACGCGTTGTCGCCGAAGACGATGCGACCGTCCGTGCCATGGGGGTCGTAGACGGGATCGGCCTCGCAGAAATCGAAGGCTGGTAAAAAGGAAAAAAGGCGCGCCCGGCCGGGCGCGCCTTTTCCCGTGACGAAAGCGAAAGCTATTCGGCGGCCATCAACTCAGGCGCCGTCTCGCTCCAGAAAGCCGACTCGCGCGCGGTATCGATTGTCTCGGCGTTGCGCACGCCGAACTTCACGCGCGCCTCGGCGAGCGGCAGGTCGAGATAATCCTCGTAGCGATGGAGGAACAGCGCGTCCGAGGTGCGGCCGACGTTCATGCCACGCTCGGCGAGCTCCCACATCCGCATCCAAAGTTCCGGATAGTGGAGCGGCGTGCGCATGAACATCGGGATGGTCAGCAGCGTGTTCTGAACGTTGAGCAGGCCGGCCAACTCGGGAGAGAGCCAGCGGAACAGATTTCCGTACTTCAGAAACGCCGGGATCACCTCGCCGAGGCCGTCGAAGCCGCCGCCGCCGAGAATGTGCATGAAATCGTGGATCTGAACTCCACGCAGGAAGAAATATTCGAAGCTCGTCTTCGGCTCAAAGCCCGGAATGATATCGACTTCCATGTTGGCGCCGCTGAGCTGCTTGTACCAGATGCCGCCGATCGAGCCTTCGGGACATGACTTCATGTCGTCGCGGCGCAGCGTCGAGATGTAGCGATCGTCAAACCAGCGATCGAGCTCCGGCCAGGTGCGGCGTGCCTCCTTGAACAGCTCTTCGATGCGGTCCTGGTCCTGGACCTCCCGCACCGCCTCGATCAGCATCGGGATGCCGTAGGTCGGCGGAACGTCGGTGCCGTTGCGCTTCAGGCACTGCGTCGTGACCCATTCACGGATGCGATAGTCGTTGAGATATTTCGACGAGCTGATCAGCGCGGTGCTCGTCGTTTCGACCTTCTTGCGACCGCGCATCAGATACGGAAGATTGTCTTCGTTCATCGCCATTTCTCCCCTTGGATCCGGCTGTCTTTACGCCGCTTCGGCGGCAGCCTTGGATGTGATCGTCGGCCCGATCACCTTGCCCGGGAAAGCTTCGGTAAACTGGCCATTCTCGAAGGTCGGCACGCCGTTGACCAGGGTCAGGCGCATCGGCGCGGCGTCGCGGCTGAAGCGCCAGGTCATGCCGCCGTCACCGTCGGGCACGTCGAACACGCGCTTCAGCGGACGGGTCTCGACCTCGTCGATGTCGAACACCGCAATGTCGGCCTTGTAGCCGGGCTTGATCACGCCGCGGTCGGTGAAGTTGAAATGCTCGGCCTGCTTGCCGGTCTGGACGTGAACCGCTTCCTCGATGGTGAGGTCACCATTCTTCACGAATTTGGTGAAGAACAGGATGTTCTCGCCGCCGCCGCACAGCATCTGGCCATGAGCGCCGGCATCGGAAATGCCGCCGACGGTCTGGTCGTCCTTCAGCATCTGGATGGTCAGCTTGTCGTCCATCGCATGTGGCTCGCGGCTGACGATCGACTGGAAACCGTTCGCCAGCACCCAGTCGGCGAGCGCGTCGGCGGGGTGCTTGCCTTCCTGGTCGGCGAGCTGGCGCAGAGTCAGCCCGAGCGGGCCGGCGCCGGTCTCCGAGTCATTGAGGATCATCATATGCGGATTGGCGACAAGTGACTGCTTGAACGCCTTGTTGTCCCATGAATCGCGGGCGCGCGCGCGCCATTCCTCGCTGGTAATCAGCGCGGTCTTTTCCTCGATGCTCTTGGCCTGCACCACTTCGTGCCAGACATATTCATTCGCCTGCGCGAACGACGAGGAACTGAAGAAGTTGAGCGCAGTCGTCGGCGGGACGTGCGCGAAGCTCGGCCAGAAATCGAGGCCTTCCGCCTTGAACTTGGCGTTCAGCTCCCAGAGCTTGTCGCGGATGCCCTTCTGAAAGTTGAGCAGCGCGCCGGCGCCGGCGAGCTGCAGGCGCACGTTGCGGCCGCGTGCCAGACGGGCGAGGCGCTCCATCGTTTCCGGTGCCTTCAGGTGGAAGAAGGTGTCGAGGATGAGCTGCATGCTCGATCCCGGGTAGCGCTCCAGCACGTCGAAGAAGGCGCTGATCTCGGCATCGTCGGCCTGCAGTGACGGGACCGGGCGGTCCTTGCTGTCATGGTCCATGAAGTTCGACGACAGGCCAATCGCGCCGGCCTGCAAGGCGTCCTCGAGCAGCGCGGCCATCTTCTCGATCTCGGCGGGCGTCGCGGCGCGGTCCCAGGCGTCCATGCCCATCACGGTCAGGCGGATGGCGATGTGGCCGGCATAGCCGGCGATGTTCGCCGCGGTTTTGGCGTTCGCCTCAACCGAGCGCTTGTATTCGGACCAGGTCTGCCAATCCCACGGCAGGCTTTCGAGAAACGGCTTGGTCGGCACCTCCTCGAAGAAGGAGAAGATCTTGACCATCTCCTCACGGACTTCGGGGATCGTCGAGATCGGCGCGGCGGTGAAGCCGCAATTGCCGATGACCGCGGTGGTTACGCCGTAGCCTGGGAGGGGGTCGAGGCTCGGCTGCCACCACATCACGGCATCCATATGGGTGTGGCATTCGATGAAGCCGGGGGTGACGAAGCAGCCATCGGCCTCGACGACGCGATCACCATCCTCGGCGGTCAGCGCGGGCGCCACCGCGTCGATCACGCCGTCGCGCACACGCACATCGCCGCGATAGGCAGGTGCGCCGGTTCCGTCGACGACGGTGCCACCGCGAATCAAGATCTGCGTCATCATTCTCTCCCCGGGAATCAGCTTACTAACTTATATAAGTTTAATATCTCGAATCCAAATCGCTCAGCCGAGCGGCCGCTGGTCCACGACGCGCAGGTCGTGCCCGCCGAGGCCGACGTAGGTGCGCAGCGAGTTGGTCAGCAGCACCATGTCGCGGACGCCGAGGTCGCTGAGAATCTGTGCGCCGATGCCGTAATCGCGCTGCTCGACCACGTCCTGCGCGCCGGCGCGCTTGATCACGAACTGCTTCAGCCGGTCGGGCGAATTGTCGACGAGCATCACCACTATGCCCGCGCCTTCATCGCCGATCACCTCCATCGCGCGCTGCAGCTGGCCGGTGCGCTCCGACTTCTCGCCGAGCATATCGGTGAAGGGAGAGACCGGATGCATGCGAACCAGCGTCGGCTTCTTCGGATCGATCTTGCCCTTCACCAGCACCAGATGCTCGGAATGCGTCGGGCGGCTGACGTAGGTGCAGACTTTCCAGGTGCCGCCATGAACGCTGTCGAGCGGGCTTTCGGCGACGAGTTCGACGAGGTGATCGTAGCGGCGGCGATAGGCGATCAGGTCGCGGATGGTGCCGACCTTGAGGGCATGGAGCTGCGCGAACGACATGAGGTCGTCCATGCGCGCCATCGTGCCGTCGTCCTTCATGATCTCACAGATCACGCCCGACGGGTTGAGGCCGGCAAGGCGGGCCACGTCGACTGCCGCCTCGGTATGGCCGGCGCGGACGAGGACTCCGCCGTCGCGGGCGACCAGCGGGAACACATGCCCCGGCGTCACGATCTGCTCCGGCCCCTTCGCCGAATCGATGGCGACGGCGATGGTGCGGGCGCGGTCGGCGGCGGAGATGCCGGTGGTGACGCCTTCCTTCGCCTCGATCGAGACGGTGAAGGCGGTTTCATGCCGCGTGCCGTTCATGCGGCTCATCATCGGCAGCCCGAGCTGATCCACACGCTCGCGCGTCATCGACAAGCAGATGAGGCCGCGGCCATGCTTCGCCATGAAATTGATCGCGTCGGGGGTCGCCATCTGCGCGGGGATGACGAGGTCGCCCTCATTCTCGCGGTCCTCGTCGTCGACGAGGATGAACATGCGACCGTTCTTCGCCTCGTCGATGATCTCCTCGGGCGAGGAGATGCCGGCCGACCGGCGGGTCAGCGATTCAATGTCGCGCAGGTAGGTGCCGGCATCGACGGCCGTGCGCTCACGACTTCCCTCGCCTTCGCGTGAATCGAGCATGTTGTTGCTCCTCCCCAGGGGCCCCGTTAACCTATTCGGGTTTTAGATGTCTATCTTATATATATAAGATGCGCGCATAAAGAGAGGGAGTCAAAAGTGAACGGTCTGAGTGGAATTCCGCTGAAGCGGATCGACGGCGCACCGGCGTCGATCGGCGATTTCGCCGGCAAGGCGCTGCTCATCGTCAACGTCGCGTCGAAATGCGGGCTGACGCCGCAATATGAAGGGCTGGAAGCGCTGTATCGGCGCTACCGCGACCGCGGCTTCGAGGTGCTGGGCTTCCCGGCGAACGACTTCGGTTCGCAGGAGCCGGGCAGCAACGAAGAGATCGCCGATTTCTGCCGCACCAATTTCAGCGTCGACTTCCCGATGTTCGAAAAGATCGCGGTGACCGGCGCCGACCGCCACCCGCTGTACGACGCGCTCGTCGCCGCGCAGCCGGCCGCCACCAGCGCCAACGGCGACTTCCGCGCCAAGCTCGCGGGCTATGGGATCAAGCCCAAGAGCGAGACCGACGTTCTCTGGAACTTCGAGAAGTTCATCGTCGACCGCGACGGCAAAGTCGTCGGGCGCTTCGCCCCCGACACGGCCCCCGATGCGCCCGAGCTGACCCAGGCGATCGAGGCCGCGCTCGGCTGAGCCTTAGCTATGCCATCTCCGGGTGGAACTGCTTGTACCACTCGCGATATTTGAGGATCGGGCCGTCCGCTGCGCTCAGCAGCGGACGCTCGACATAGGCCTTGTACGGCCAGATCTTGCCGTCGCTATACTGTTCCTTGAGGCCATGGTCGCGCGCGAGCGTCGTGAACGCCTCGATCTGCGCGTCGGTCATCGGGCAGTCGTTGTCCTTCAGGAAGAACTGGTGGACGAAATAGTGGCTCAGCGATGCGTCGACCGGCGTCACCGACACATAATAGACCGTCGAAATGCCGGGCGCGTGCGGCGTGCGGCTTTCGACGCGCGACAGGCCGCCGCCGATCACCACCGAGTCGACGGTCGACCCGACGTCGATGCCGGTCAGCGGGCCTTCATAGCCGGCGGGCAGGATGCGAACCGGGCTGGCGAACAAATGCCCGCGCATGTCGATCGCGCCGTTGGAGATCGCGCGCCCGGTGCCGTGAACGCCGGGGAAATGCGCGAAATCGACGCCATTTTCGAACACGTCCTGCGGATGCGCCGCGCCGAAGTCGTCGTGGAGCTTGCGGAAGCCGGCGCCCGCGATCTTGCGCGACTCGTCATAGGTGGGAAGCTCCCACTGCGGCTCGCTGCCCTGCAGGTCGTGCCACAGGAAGATCATGCCGCCGCGCTCCGCCGTCGGCCACACGCGGACTTTTGCCTGCGGCGGGACGCTCTTGGCAAACGGCACATGGACGCACTTGCCGCCGGTATCGTAGCGCCACTGGTGGAACGGACAGACGATCGTCTCACCCTCGACCCAGCTGTCGTAGCCGAGATGCGCGCCGAGGTGCGGGCAATGCGCGTCGGTGACGACGGCAACCCCCGCCTCGGTGCGAAACAGCACTTGGTCTCTACCGAAATAGCGCAAAGGGCGAACGCTGCCCCGAGCGACATCTTCGCAGAAACCTACGGCGAACCAACCGGTAGGATAGGGGTGAAAAGGATAACGTGTCCCGAACAGGCTGTCGCTCACGTGCCGACCCTCATGTTAAAGAGGATATCTTATATATGTAAGTGGAGGCACGAAAGAGGCTGGGGTAACGGGATGGCACTGTCAGCCCAAAATTCTGGCTCCGGTTTCCCGATTGTGACAGGCGGGCCGGCCTGAGCCGCTCTTTCAATCCCTTGCGCCACTTCAATCCTGGCATCGTCAACTTAGAGCCAGACCGCATAGCGGATGACGTCCGGTGGAGATCGGTGACGTTTGTGGCTGATCGGCTGCAATGCATCAGACCCGTTCGGCGCCAACCGTCAGCCCACGGCAGGAGACGAGTTCGCATTAGACTGACAGCACCGCCACTTCCCCCTGCTCTTCCTCGTAAGTTGCGCTGAAATCAGGAGGTCAGAGGTTTACACCCTCTGAGCGGCCTCTGGCTGCGTGGATTTTTCGGATTGCCAGTTCACATCAACCGCGCGCCGTCTCTAAGCGACCGAACGCAGGACGCGGGCGTCTAATTTCAAGCTATCTTCGAACAATTAGGCAGCCCCAATGAGGGCCCATAAAAAACGAGGGCTATTGAGGCGTATGAATGAGATCGAAGTTTAGGGAGACCCGCCTCGCTACATTGAGGCCTGGCCGCATGTTGATGTGCGTACGATCGCGAAGAACGCGCGGCTCGGTCGCGACCAGTTCCCTCTCCGAGCATCGTCAACCTAACCCGCCTCCCCAAAACCAACTAGGCGACGTTGGTCGACTTTTGCCACTAGCGGAGCACTTGAGCTGCTAATGCAGCGCAATTAGCATCGGTCGCCCGCTGTTCTTGATCGCCACTGATCGATCGACCGATCGCCTTGAAGATATTACCGATTGACTTGGTCTCGCGCGGTATAACGATGTCCGGCGCGCGGATCGTGCCGGCGACGCTAACCGACCCTGGCAAACGTAGAATCGCTTTCTGTTTAGGCGCTCCGGTCAAGGTGAGGGAGAAGGCTTCACTCGGAAATGTCAGCGTACCGGTGGCACGCGATTGGCTCAGCGTCGTGTCGATGATCAACGGTTCGGCGCGCCCGCGACCGTCGTTGACCACAAACTTGGCCACCAAGCAGCGCAGACCAGCGCGTTCGTCCTTATCGGTGGTCAGCCCTCGTGCCACGTCGAACCCGATCAAAGCTGCGATCTTCGCTGGCAGAGATCCATTTTTCGCGACAAGTCCGATCGAGCCGTTCGATGCACCAACCGCTTCACGGATCGTGCTGCCGGCCCCGCGCAGCTGGCCGCGGCCGTCAACGCGCGCGTCAACCTCGCCGTCAGCGCCGCCGACCAGCGCGGAGATGCTACTATCGCGCATGGTCAGGTCGAGCGTGACGGTCGGCACCGCGCGGCCGCCGCGCTGATCCACCTCTACTACACCGGTGATCGCACCGCGCTTCAGCCCGATCGTCAGCGGCGAGACCGTCATCAGCTGGCGGTCGAGCGTCAGGCGACCTTTCAAACTTGTCAGCGACGACGGTCGCCGTCCGCCGACCAGGCGCCTGACATCGAACGCGATCACGCCGTCGGTATTGTCGATCTTGCGGATGTTGATCCGCGTGTTGGGTACCAGCTTCAGCCCCTCCGCCTTCTCCAAGGCGATTGCTGCAGCCCTGCCGGCGTCCGACGCGAAGTCGTCGAAACTGAGCTCATTGGAAACGATCCTACCCTCAATATTTGTGCGCTGGCCTTTCACGACGGTGAGCGTGCCGGCGATATCCGACCGACCGATGCTGCCGCGGATCGGATCAATCTTCCACGTCTGCCCGTCGCGGCGAGCACGCGCCGACAGCCGTACTGGCTGCGTCGCGAAGAGGCCGGCCTCGATAACGGCGTCGATCAGCTTCAGGTCGTCGGCGCGGGCCTCAACCTGCATCTCAAGATGGGAGATGTCGAGCGGACGGTTCATCATCCCGCGCACATCCATCGCTAGCATCTTGCCGTCGATCCGAGCGTGGAACGGCCACGGACGACCGACGGTCGAGGGGCCGACGGCGGGGGCGGTCGCGGCGACCTTGACCTGCGCCCCTCGAATTGTGCCCCTGCCGGCCAGCTGCAGCCCGCTAACGGGATCGGCCAGGACAGCGATGGTCAGATGGCGGTCCTGCAGCGCATCTCGATAGTCGACCACCGTATCGGCAACGGTGAGAGCGTCCAGCGTCGGTACAATGTCACTTCTGGTATCGGCCGAGCTGTCTCGCGTCCAGTTCGTCCGGCGCGCCGCATCGCGGACTAGCCACACGCGGGCATCTGACAGCGTGATAGAGCGCGGGTCGAACCGTCCGAACAACAGCGGCACGATCGGCACGCGAATACGAACCTTCCCGATCCGGGCAAAATCGCCGGTCCCGGCCCAAGCCGCCTGAGGAACGCGGACATCGCGAAGCTCGATGGTCGGCACGAACGAAATACTGTCTATCCGCTCGACCTGAGCGATCTTAACCGGCCGGTCGAACTGCTTGGACAGCTGAGCTTCGATTGTCGGTCTAAAGGCGCCCCACGGCATCGCAGCTATGATGAGCAGCACCGCGACCGCAATTGCGACCACACCGCCGGCCGCCAAGTGCAATCGTCGATCGG
Source organism: Sphingoaurantiacus capsulatus (assembly GCF_042648405.1). NCBI lineage: Bacteria > Pseudomonadati > Pseudomonadota > Alphaproteobacteria > Sphingomonadales > Sphingosinicellaceae > Sphingoaurantiacus > Sphingoaurantiacus capsulatus. The sequence goes on from NZ_JBHRXV010000009.1 coordinate 18,010, forward strand.
CCAAGACTCTCCGCAATGTCACCCTGATAGGACGAACTCTCTGCGCGATCGTTCCGCCGCTGCAAGATGGGAGTTACTGCCGGCGCGAGCGGTGCACGACCGCCGTTGACCATAGCGTCGGCCAGAATACGGGCGGCAGTTTCCGGGGCTCGCTAGAACCTGAGGGGGCGCTGTCAGGTTAAAGCCACAATTGAGCTCGCGATCCGAAACTGACCGGGTAGTACGTGCAAGCCGCGTTGGAAACGCGCGGAAATTTTCTGCCTGCGGGAGCGGAAATCACCCTCGAAAACCAATTATGGTTTTAACCTGATAGTCTCGATTTGACTGACACTCATTATGTTAAACATGGCTGATAGCTTTAGACTGCCCCTTCCCGCCGATTAAAGCCGCCGTGGCGCCGTTCCAGACGCGCGGCTCGGCGCGGTCTTCTGTCAGGCGATGACCGCGCTCAACGCAGAGAGGCGCGGGCCGAGGCCTCGCGCTTCTCCTCCGACGGGGAGATCCGGAAAGTTGACCTGGCTTCGTCTAGAAGCTGATGCCGTAGCGCACGCCGTAGGTGCGCGGCTGGCCGTAGTGGGTGTAGAGCGGCGCGCCGTCGAGCGGCCCGAGGAACCGCGCCACGTCCTCGATCGAGGTCGCGTACAGCTTGTTGGCGAGGTTCTGCCCGTACAGCGAGATATACTGGCGGTTGTCGTCGAAGCTGTAGCGGATGTTGGCGTTGAGCAGCCAGAAGCCCGGCTGGGCGTGCGGCTCGTCCTGGAACGGCGTGTAGTAGGTTTTCGACCGGTACATCGCCTCGCCGTGGAAGCTCAGCTCACCAGCACCGATCGGCACGTCATAGTCGACATAGGTGACGACACTGGTCTTCGGCGCGCGCTTCAGGACGTTGCCCTCGACGCTGACGTTGGTCGGTACCGCAAGCAGGTCGTTGAACAACGTCAGGTCGCCGTACTCGCTGTCGAGCAGGGCGAAGTTGGTGCCGATCGTCAGGCCGTCGGCGGCGCGCACGATGATCTCGCCGTCGAGGCCTTTGATCTTGGCTTCCGACGCGTTGGTGACGATCGAGGTGCCAGCTGGCAACAGCACCTGCTGCACCTGCAGGTTCGAGTAGTCGTAATAGAACGCCGACAGGTTGACCGTCAGGAAGCCGCCCCAGCGCGACTTGATGCCGCCTTCGTAGGACCAGATGTCCTCCGGCTCGAACTCGTTGGCCGGGTTGTCGGTGTTGAAGCCGCCGGACTTGAAGCCCTTGGTCGCGGTGGCGAACAGCATCACGTCGTTGGTCGGGCGATATTCGACGCCGAAGCGCGGCGTGAAGTCGTTCCACTTCGAATTGCCTTCAACCGTCGGACGGGTGCCGGTGATCACGCCGGCCAGCGTCGCGTTGAGCGGTTGCAGCGTGTAGCGCTTCTTCTCCGACGAGTAGCGCGCGCCGGCGGACAAGGTCAGCTTCTCGGTCAAGTCGAACTTCGCATCGGCGAAGGCGGCATAGGCCGGGTTGTCGAGCGCGCGGTTCGAGAAGCGCGGCGCGAAGAAGAAGCTGCGCTGCTGGTCGATCGCATCCTCAAGGAAGACGCTGCCGCCGACGATCAGGCGCAGCGGCTTGTCGGTCGGCGTGGCGAGGTAGGTCTCGTGCGAGAACTGGTCGGATTCCTGCACCGATCCGACGATCGCCAGTTCGCCGAGCACCGTGCGCGGATTGGTCGGCAGGCTGAGCGGCATGCCGACATCGTCGTTGTCGTAGGTGAAGGGACCGTATTTGAACTCGCGGAAGCTGGTGGTCGAGGTGATCTCGCCGAAGCTGGTGTCCCAGTTCAGGGTCAGTCGCATGCCCGCGTCGGTCAGCGGCGCGAAGCTGTCGTGGTTGCCGTAGCGCAGCCACGGATCCTCGACGTACTGGCCGACGGTTGCCTGATAGTTCCAGGCGTTCTGGTTCGGCGTCTTCACATAGTCGCCGGTCTCGATCTTAGAATAGTCGGCGACCGCGAGCGCGGTGAGATTCTCGCCGAGGCGCATCAGCATCGAACCGCGAACCGCGAAATTCCTGAAGAAGTCCTGATCCTTGCCGCTCGGGATATTTTTGCCGAAGCCGTCGCGGTCCAGATACTGCGCGGCGATGCGCACGGCGATGACATCATCGACGATCGGGCCGGTGACCGCGCCGCGGACCTGGAAGTCGTTATAGTTACCGTAGGAGATGTCGCCCGAGCCGCCGAACTCGAACTCCGGCTTCTTGGAACTGATCAGCACGGTGCCGCCGGTCGCGTTGCGGCCGTAGAGCACGGCCTGCGGACCTTTGAGCACTTCGACACGCTCGGTATCGAGGAACGCCTGGAAGCTCTGTGTCGAGTTCGGGATGTACACACCGTCGACGTAGGTCGCGATGCTGTTGCCCGAGGCGATGCCGTAGAGATCGTTGCCGATGCCGCGGATGTACGGGCGCTGCGTCGGGCCGCCGAGGCGCGAGTTGACCATGGCCGGCACGCGAACCTGAAGATTCTCGGTATCGACGATGCCGATCTTGGTGAGGTTCTCGCCGGTGACCACCTGGATGGCGGCGCTGACCTTCTGCAGCGAGGTGGCGCGGCGCTCCGCGGTGACGACGATCTCGCCCGAATCCGTCTCGTCGGTTTCGGCGACCACGGCGTCGGCCGGCGGCGTCGTCGCGGCGTCCTGTGCGAACGCGGCGCCCGAGCCGCAGATCACCGCGATCGTCGCGGCGGTGGTGAACAGGCTCATCCGGTAACGCATCATGCCCTCCCCGTCTCCTGCCTTCCCGACGTGTCCTCGGGTACGGCTCCAGAATGGCTACAAGTCCAACTTATACCCGTCAATACTAAAATATACTTGTCAGTAGATATGAGCGTGCGCGAAACGAAAGCGGCGCCCGTCAAACTGGATTTTACGGCTTCGCCGGCTTCGGCTTCGCGCGCTCGGCCGCCTTCATCACCAGTCCGACATCGATCGACTTGGCGATTAGATACTGGCCGGAATCCGAGGGGTGGATATTGTCGAAGCTGGCGCCCGGCCGATAATATTCCTCGTCGAGCGGATTCTGCACCGCGGCGGCGAAGTCGAACACCTTCTCGAATATGTCGGTCGACCGCAGCCAGGCGTTGATCTTGCGGCGCTTCACTTCCTGCGCCGGACTCCAATAGGGGCTGCCGAGGTGGACGTAGCCCGACCCCGGCGCGATCGTCGCGCCGAAGATCGGCACGCCGCGCGCCCGCGCCATCGCGACCACGCGCTTGAAGCCCTCGATCATCTCCTCGGCGCTGACGTCGTTGGTCGGCGAGTAGATATCGACCGGCGGCATCTGCGGTACGCCGAGGTCGTTGACGCCGACGAACAGCAGCACCGCCCTGACGTTGGTCTCGTCGAGCACGTCGCGTTCGAAACGCGACACCGAGCTTTCGGCATAGTGCGAGGTCGTGAGCAGTCGCTGACCGCTGAGCGTCGTCTGCACGATGCTTGGCGCGCGGTCGTCCCAGCGCTCGCGGAACTCGCGCGACAGGATCTCCGGCCAGCGCATGCCGGCATCGACCTGCCCGGTAATGCTGACCGAATCGCAGCAGGCGACGATGGTGCCGACCGACTTCGGATTCTCGACCTCGATACCCTCGACCACATACCAGCTCGTCGTCGGCTCGAAGCCCTTGCCGCTCGCCGTGCCGGCGCGGTCGCCCTCGGCGCTGTAGCTGGTGGTCGCCGTCGCGAAATTATAGGCGATGGCGCCGGTCTTTTCGGGGAGGAACACGTCGACGCCGAGCAGCTGGCTCGGCAGCACGTCCATCGCCACGGCGTCGCTGACGATGTCGCCGCCCGGCGGAATGGTGACGCCCGCCTGCCCGCCGAAGGTCAGGTTGCGGATGTGCGACTGGACGAGGTCGGCGTTGAATGGCTTGTGCCGCGGGCCGATCGCCGCCTTGCCGATGACGAGTGGCGCCTTGCCGTGGCGGTTGGTGAGGCGCACGCGCACCTTCGAGCCGCCGCTGCTGGTCAGCGCGGTCATGCGCAGCGTGCGGTTCTCGAACCCGTAGTTGCCAGGGTTGCTGAACACGAAGGTGGGCTTCAGCAGCGCGGTGGTCCAGGTCGTGACCCAGCCCCGATCAGAGCCTGCGCCCGACGCCTCTTGCGCGGTCGCGCCGCTCACCAGCGCCATCGCCGCGACGCCCGCCAGCGCCAGCTTCCACATTGCCCGCATACGTGCCCCCGTTGCGCTAGATGATGTGATCGAGATGATCGCGGATGTCGTCGTAGGCGGGCTTCGGCGCGATTACGTCCGCCTGCGCCTCGACCGCCGCCACCGGCAGCGCCGCCGTCGAGAGCAGCGCGCCGCGCAGGAAAGCGCGACGGCCGCCGTCGGGCGTATCGTCCTTCCGCTTCATCAGATGATCGCCGTCGGGTTGACCGGCGAGCCGGTGCCGCCGCCGATGCGCAGCGGCGCGATATTGAGCATGAAGCTCTTGTCGGCGCGCTTCGCCATCGCCTCGCCCAGCTTCTCGAGATTGAGCGTGTGGACGAGCGGCATGCCGAGATAGCCTTCGGAAATCACATGGATCGGCACCGAGCATTCCTTGATCGTGCTCGGAAAATTGTCGCCGGGGCCATCGGTGCCGACCAGCACCACGTCCCACTTCGACACGAACTCGAGGCAATCGACGTGAAGGCCCGACCAGTTGCCGTGGTTGTCCTTGGCGGCGGGATCGTCGGGCGACACCTCGGCGACCGCGTGGCGGCCGGTGCGGATGATCAGCGCGTCGCCGGGCTCGACCTTGCCGTCGAGATGCGCGAGATCGGCCTTCAGCACGGGCGTGCCGGGAACGAGCGCCTTCAGCCCGCGCTGCCGCGGCACGTCGACGAACCAGGCGCGCGTGACGATCGACGCCATATCCATCACGGTGAAGCGAACCGCGCCGTCCTTGTTCGCGACCTCGGCGAACGGCACGTCGTTGAACGACACGCCCTTGTGGCCGACGTGGCTGAACGCATCGATATGCGTGTTGACCATGCCGTGGACCTCGACGGTGATGCGATCCGATGCGTTCTGCAGCTGCTCCTCAGCGGCGCTGAACGAATAGGCGCCGACCGAGGTCATCTCATGCTTATAGGCGACGCTGCCCGGCGCCAGCCCTTCGCGGACCAGGTCGCTGCCGATCGAGAAATTCTCGTAGCTCTTGATCGAGCGCACCGCGCGTTCGACGACCTTGGGCCCGAGCAGGTTGAGCGTGCCGAGGTCGTTCGCCCAGCGACCGCGATTGTAGGTGCGGTACGGCCAATCCGGCAGCTTCTTCATCGACGCCCTCCCTGCATATGTTTTTCTTGTATCTACCGGTGAGTATAATTTCAGTCAAACGGTAGAATCTAGCCAGACAGCTTGTCGCGGCTGATGCGGATGCCCGCTTTCTCGCGATCCCAGGTCTCGGTGGTGATGCCCTCGCCGCGCAGCTCCGCCTTCATCACCTTGGCCGACGGCGTCTTGGGCAGTTCGTCGAGCACGCGCAGATACCTTGGCACCATGAAATAGGGCATGCGGTCGGCGAGGAAGTGGGTGAGCGCGACCGGATCGACGCTGCGGCCCGGCACCGGCGCCACCACGACCATCACATCGTCCTCCGAATATTCGCTGGGCACGCCGATCGCCGCCGCCTCGCGCACATCAGGATGCGCGCAGACTTCCAGCTCAACCTCGAAGGAGGAGATGTTCTCGCCGCGGCGGCGGATGGCGTCCTTCACTCGGTCGACGAAATAGAAATAGCCGTCCTCGTCGCGGCGAAAGGCATCGCCGGTGTGGAACCAGCCGTTGCGCCAAGCCTTCGCAGTGGCCGCCTCGTCCTTGTAGTAGCCGCTGTTCATTCCCCACGGCCGGTCGGTGCGCACCAGCATCTCGCCGACGCTGCCAACGGGCACCTCGCAGTCATTGCTGTCGACCAGTCGCACCTTTGCGCCGGGGCGCACGCGGCCGCAGGTGCCGGGCTTGGCGGGGTTCGCCTCCGACACGATCGGCGACGAAATCTCGGTCATGTTGAAGATGGTGTGGATATCGATGCCGAACCGCTCCTTGAAGGCGGCGGCATCGTCGGTCAGCGGCACCATCATCGCGACACGGACATGATGGTCGCGGTCGTCGAGCGACGGCGGGCGCTTCACCAGGAAGGTCGCCATCACGCCGAGCAGGAAGATCACCGTGGCGCGCGTCGCCTTCACCAGCGGCATGAAGCTGTCGGTCGAGAAGCTCTCGACGATCGCCACCGATCCGCCACGCGCCAGCATCACCACCGGCGGGCCCATGCCGCCGATATGGAAGAACGGCCCGACCGTCAGGTAGCGATCCTCGCCGGTTACCATCGGCCAGCTCTCCGGCCCGGCGTTGCTGTACATGTGCAGGTAGGACGAGAGAACGCCCTTCGACGGGCCGGTGGTGCCCGAGGTGTAGATGATCGACTGGATGTCCCAGGGATCGATCGGCCGGTCGAGTTCGGGCGGCTCGCCGCTGCCCGACAGCGCCTCGAACGGCGTCGCCGGCAGGCTTCCCCTATCGCCGCGCCCGACGATGACCGCCTGCTCAAGCCTCGCCCGATCGATGTCGGCGAGGCGCGGCGCGAGATCGGCGTGGACGACGATCAGCTTCGCGTCCGAATTGGCGACGACATGCGCCAGCAGATTGCCGCGATAGGCGGTGTTGAACGGTACGAACACCGCGCCGAGATAGTTGACGGCATAGAGCGTCAGGAACGCTTCGCGCCCGTTCGGCAGCCACACCGCAACATGCTCGCCGCGCTTCACGCCGAGCCGTGCGAAGCCTGCCGCCACCGCGCGCACCCGCCGCCGCACCTCGGCGAAGCTCCACTCCTCGCCATCCTGGAAAACGACGTGCGTCTTTTCGGGCGATACGCTCGCCCAATGGTCGAGCTGGTAGCGCAGCACGCAGGCGCGCCGATCGGGAATGCGAATGTCGCTGAAATCGCGCGATGCCGTATCGCTCATCATCGATCTCCGGAAATCTGGGCAGGGATGCCGCGCGCGTTCCGCGCCGGCGGGCCGATCAGTTGAGGCCGACGAGCCTCATGCAGGCGTGAACCACCTGGTCGATCATCTGCTCTTTCGGGCGCCGGCTGGTCGGCCGGTAGAAATTGGGCAGCCACGACAGCAACCCGCCCATCCACACCGACATCGCCGGCGCGTCGTTGAGCGTGATCGCACCCTCCCGCTGGGCGCGCTCGACCAGCTTGGCGATGCGCGAATCGAACTCGTGCCGCAGCCGCAGAATCTGCTGCGCGCGGACGCGGTCGAGGTACATCATCTCGCGCTGGTAGACGACGATATACTCGTGCCGCTCGATGATGATCTCGGCGACGCGGGTCAGCGTCAGGCGCAGCTGCTCGACGGCGGTGGCCGCTTGGCCCTCCGCATCCTCGACCGCGGCGAGCGATTCACGGATGCCGATCTCGCAGATGGCGGCGAGGATGTCGCCCTTGTTGCGGAAATAGGAATAGAGGAACGGCTTGGTGACGTGCAGCCGCTCCGCCACCTGGTCGAGCGTGGTGCCGCCATAGCCATTGGTATGGAACAGCGCCGATGCTTCCTCGAGGATGCGGCCGCGCTTGTAGGCGGCGACCTCGGGCTTCAGCTTGCGCGAGGCGCGCGCCGGCGCTTCGTCGTTCGCCGGCTCGGCGGGACGGGCGGGGGCAGCGCTCATGCCGCCTTCCGCAGGATCTGCAGGATATCGTCGGCACTGCTCACCGGGCGCGGGTTGGTGCGGCCCCAGATGTCGAGCAGCGTGTAGTCGGCGATCTGCTGGAAGCGGTCTTCGCTCACTCCGACCTCCGACAGCGTCCGTGGCATTCCCAATCCCCGAATAAGCCGGTCGAGCGCCACCGAAGCGGACTCGCCGGGCGACCCCAGTCCGGCGCTGATCCGCGCCTGCCGGCTGGCGTCATGTTCCGCATTCCACGCGAGCACATACGGCGACATCACGCAAGACGTATAGCCGTGCGGCACGTCGCAGGTGCCGCCGAGAATATGGCCGATCGCGTGGCTGGCGCCCATCGGCACGCCGCCGATGATCGAGATCATCGACTGCCAGGCGCCGACCTGGCACTTCAACCGCGCGTCGAGATCGGACGGGTCCGCCTTCACGCGCGGCAGCCCCTCGACGAGCAGGCGCAGCGCGCTGTCCGCCATGCCGTCGGCGAAGTCGTTCGACTGCATCGAGGCGAGCGTCTCCACCGCATGGTCGACGGCGCGCACCCCGGTCGACAGCCATAGCCATTCGGGGGTGTGCCGCGTCAGCGCCGGGTCGAGCACCACGGCGACCGGCGCCATCGCGCGATGGTCATAGCCCTGCTTGTGCTGGACCCCCTCGTCTGTGGCGCCCGACAGCGTGTTGAACTCACCGCCCGACAGTGTCGTCGGCACGCAGATTACACGAACCTCGGGGCCGGACTTCAGCGGGTTGATCACCTGCCCGTCAGGATCGACGTAGATGTGCAGCGGCTCGAAGCCTTCGACGCTGGTGACGCCATGCGCCAGCAGCAGCGCGACGATCTTGCCGGCGTCGGTGACCGAACCGCCGCCAACGGTGACGATCAGGTCCGCCTTCGCCTCGCGCGCGGCAAGGGTGGCGGTCAGCACGTCGGTGCGCGGCGCGTGCGGGCGCATCCCACTCCAGGTCGCGGCGTGGCGCCGGCCCAGCGCCGCCTCGATCGCCGCGATCTCGCCGGTATCGCGGCGCAGCGTGTCGCCGACGAGCAGGAACACGCGAACCGCGTCGCGCTCGGCGGCCAGTTCGGCGATAACCTCGGCGGCGGGGCGCCCCATGATGACCTTCTCGGTCGCGGTAAACGTCAATGCGCCCGAACGCATGATCAACCTCCCAGTGCCAGCGCTTCGTTGTTGCCGACAGCGTGGCAGAGGCGTACTGCTACTGTCCAGTATATTTATTGTGATCAGTAGTTAAATGCCGCTTGACCCAATATCTACCCACGAGTAGCCGTTAGCTTATGCGAGGGGATCAGCGCGACATGGTCGCGGGTACGACATTGGACGTGGCCGTCATCGGCGCCGGCTTCGCCGGCATCGCGATGGCGCATGCGCTGGCGAAGCGCGGCGACCTGAGCTTCCGTATCCTGGAAAAGGCGACGCGTGCCGGGGGCACCTGGCGCGACAACACTTACCCCGGCTGCGCCTGCGATATCCCCGCGCACCTCTATTCGCTGTCGTTCGCGCCAAACCCCGACTGGTCGCGCATGTTCGCGTCGCAGGCGGAAATCCTCGACTATCTCGAGGAGGTGATCGATCGCTTCGGCCTCGGCAAGCATATCCGCTATGGCGCCGACGTCGCCGGCGCCGCCTGGGACGAGCGCGGCAAGATCTGGCGCGTGGCGCTGGCCGATGGCGAGGTGATCCACGCGCGCACGCTCGTCTCGGCGATCGGCGTGCTTCACCATCCGAACTATCCCGACATTCCCGGCCTGAAGGATTTCGGCGGCAAGCTGATCCACACCGCCGAATGGGATCATGGCTATGACGTCGCCGGCAAGGCGGTGGCGGTAATCGGCACCGGCGCCAGCGCGGTGCAGGTCGTCCCCGCCATCGTCGACAAGGTCGGCAAGCTCAGCGTCTTCCAGCGCACCGCCGCCTGGATCGCGCCGCGCTTCGACCGCGCCTTCGACGACGCTAAGCGCGCGCAGCTCCGCCGCAGCCGCCTCGCGCGCTGGTGGTTCCGCGCGCAGCTGTTCTGGGCGCACGAGAAGCGCGCCACCGGCTTCACCAAGGCCGATCCGGGCGCGCTCGCCAAGTCGGAGGCGATGTGCCGTGGCCTGCTCGATCGGCAGGTGAAGGATCCGGTGCTGCGGGCGAAACTGACCCCCAACTACAAGGTCGGCTGCAAGCGGCTGATCGTGGCGTCGGACTATTACCCGGCGCTGCAGAAACCCAATGTCGAGCTGGTGATCGACAGCATCGAACGCATCGACGCGACCGGCATCGTCACGCGTGATGGCGTGCATCACCCGGTCGATGCGATCGTGCTCGGCACCGGCTATGATGCGCAGAACCCGCATTCGCACCTGCCGATCCGCGGCATGGGCGGCCGCACCCTGCAGCAGGTGTGGGCGGCGGAGGGCAAGAACGCCCTGCTTGGCACGGCGGTGCTTGGCTTCCCCAATCTGTTCCTGATCACCGGCCCGCACACCGGCGGCGGCCACAACTCGCAAGTCTTCATGATCGAGGCGCAGGTCCACTACATCATGCAGGCGCTGAAGCTGCTGCGCGGGGCCGACCGCATCGAGGTCCATTCGGTCGCCTTGCGCGCCTTCGCCGAGGACATGGACCGGCGGATGGAGAAGAGCGTCTGGAAGGGCGGCGGCTGCACCAGCTGGTTCCTCGATCCCGAAACCGGCCGCAACACGCTGCTGTGGCCGAGCTATTCGACCGACTTCTGGCTGAAGACCCGCCGCCTCCGGCGCCGCGACTACCGGATCGACTGATCGCATGAACGACAACCATTCGCCGGCGGGACCGCTGGTCGGCGTCCGCGTGCTCGAACTCGCCGGGCTCGGCCCGACCCCCTTTGCGGCGATGATGCTCGCCGACCTCGGCGCCTCGGTGCTGCGCATCGACCGCACCGGCGGGCCGGCGGTGTCGGCGGGCGATTCGCGCCTCGACACGTTGAACCGCAGCCGGCCGTCGCTGGCGCTCGATCTCAAGTCGCCCGAGGCGATGGCGACGATCGCCGCGCTGGTCGCCAGGGCCGATGTGCTGATCGAAGGCTACCGCCCCGGCGTCGCCGAGCGGCTGGGCCTCGGCCCCGACGCGCTGCACGCGATCAATCAGCGCCTCGTCTACGCGCGGATGACCGGCTGGGGACAGACAGGGCCGCTGGCGCTGAAGGCCGGGCACGACATCAACTATCTCGCGCTGACCGGCGGCCTGCACATGATCGGCCCCGGCGACCGGCCGCCCCCGCCGCCGCTCAACCTCGTCGGCGATTTCGGCGGCGGCGGCATGTTCGCCGTCACCGGCATCCTCGCCGCGCTGGTCGAGCGCGCGACCTCGGGGAAGGGCCAGGTGATCGACTGCGCGATGGTCGACGGCGCGACCACCCTGCTGGCGCAGGCCTATGCGTGGCGCGACATGAATTTCTGGACCGACGATCGCGGCGAAAACCTGCTCGACGGCGGCGCCTATTTCTATCGATGTTACGAGACCGCGGACGGCGGCTATCTGGCGGTCGGTGCCATCGAGCCACAGTTCCACAGCGCCTTCATTGAGGGCCTTGGCCTCGACCCGGCCGACTTCGACGGCCAGATGGACCGCCGCCACTGGGCGGCGCGCGCTGCACGCATCGCCGAGGTCGTGCGTAGCCGCACGCGCGATGACTGGGTGGCGGCGTTCGATCCGTTCGACGCCTGCGTGTCGCCGGTACTGACGCCCGCCGAGGCGCCGGCCTATCACGCCAACGCCGCGCGCGATGTGTTCATCGGCGGCGCGCCGGCCGCCGCGCCGCGCTTCGACCGGACGCCGGGTCGCACCGGCAAGCCGACGCTCTCCGGCGAAGGCGGAGCCAACGCGCTCGGCGAATGGGGCGTCGACTGAGGCGAAAATCAAAGGGCAGGCAGGTGCACATGTTCGGATGGCACTGTCAGACTTGTGTGGCATGCTGTGGTCGACGCCGGAAGAGCAGCCGCGGCAGAGCCAAGCCACCCAGCCCGTTTCGCTGTTTCAATTCCTCGCCCGAAGTCATCCGCCTCGGGTGATGATGTATGTGAAATACCCGCTGTTGCTGCGCAACGTTGAGGATCTTCTTCACGAGCGCGGTATCGATATCTGCCATGAGACGGTTCGCTTCTGGCGGAACCGCTTCGGCCCGATGTTTGCCGCCGAGATACTGAAGGCTTGGAAATTTCTTCTACACTAGCGACGAAGTTCACGCCCAAAAGTCAATTGTAGCTTTAACCTGACAGCACCCGGTTTAAGCGGCACTCATTATGTTGAATTTATGCCTGACAACTCCGATCCCAATATATGCTGGCCATCCGCTGACTAGTGGGCTGCGGCGAGGTTAACTTTTCAACGTGCAGTCATTGCATTTCGCAGGTGCGGACGGCCCCACGCGAGCACGATTGCCGCGAGCAGCGTGGCGCTGCAGCCGACGATCGCCAGCGACGCGCCGACCTGGTCGGCATCAGCGAAATAATAATCGGTCACGAGCGCCACCAGCGTCGCTCCGACGGCGAGGCCAATCACGTTCAGCAGGAAGATATAGACCGACGAGACCTGCGCGCGCAGCCGGTTGGGGGTGAGCGAGGCAATGGCAGCCGGCGCGATACCGAAGGGCAAGCAAACGAAGAAGGTCGAGGCGGCGATTGCGACCATCAGCAGCGGCACCGACTCGATGAAGGGCAACACCGCCATCGACGGCAGGAGGCCGGCGGCGCTGAACAGCGCCGCCACCAGCGCCGCATCGTTCACGCCGCGGCGCAACAGCCGTGCTGCTACCGCGCCACCGCTGATCACGCCGAGCGTAGAGAAAATGCAGAATACCGCGCCGTAGCTGAAGCCGGCCTGTGCCGGGGTCAGTCCATGCGTGCGGATGAGGAAGGACGGCAGCCAGGCGAGGCTTGAATAGCCGACCATGCAGAGCAGCGAAAAGCCGACGAAGATCGAGCCGAGGCAGGCGCGGCGCGAGCGGACGAAGGCCAGCGTTTCGGCAAGCGTTGGCGCGGTGCCGTCCGCAAGGCGGGCGCCATCGTAGCGAACCGGCTCGCGAATGGTGAACAGCAAGGGCGCCAGCAGCAGGCCGGGGATTCCCACGAGCAGGAAGACGCTCTGCCACGGCGCGAGACCGATCGCCGCGACGATGTCGAGCGATTGGGCGGCGGCGACCGCAGCGCCGCCGACCATCATCGCGAGGCCGGCCCCGAAGAAACCGCCCGCCTGGAAGAAGCTCGTTGCCCGGCCGAGGTCCTCCTTGCCGAAATAGTCGCTGAACATCGAATAGGCGGCGGGGACCAGCGCTGCCTCGCCGGCGCCGACGCCCATGCGATAGAGGAAGAGCAGCAGGAAGGTCGGCGCCAAGCCGCACATCGCAGTCATCAGCGACCAGAAGACCACCCCGACGACGATGATATTGCGGCGGTGCGAACGGTCGGCGAGCCAAGCGATAGGCACGCCGAGTGTACTGTAGAAGAATACGAAGGACAGGCCCTGCAGCAGGCTGATCTGCGTGTCGCTGAGCCCGTAATGCGCCCGGATCGGATCGACGAGCAGGTTCAATATCTGCCTGTCGACGAACGACAAAATGTAGAAGAGCGTCAGTACCGCGACGACGTACCAGGCATAACCGCCGCCACGCGTCGCCGCGCTGCCGACATCCGCATCGAGTCGCGGGCTGGCTTGGTTCATGTCGTCATCCCCAGGAAGCGGCGGGCATTGCCGGCCAGGATAGCGGTCAGGTCGGCGGGCGAAAGACCGAGTGCATCGAGCCGGTCACCCGGCCGCGGCTGACGGATCTCGAAGGGCTCGTCGCTGCCGATGCACAGCGAGCCGACGCCGAGCAGGTCGACGAGCATGCGAAGCAGCGGCGGCTCGTAGACCAGCGTGTCGAAGAAGAGGCCGCGCGCGAGCTCGATCGGCGAGGCGCCGAACAGCGCGGCGGTGCGGGCGTTGCGCTCCCACGCCACCTGCAGGCGCGGCAGGATCGTCGCGAAGCTGCCGCCGCCATGCGCGAACGCCACGCGCAGCCCGGGAACCTGCGCGCGGATGGCGTAGCCCAGAAAGGCGGTGACGCAGCGCCCCTGATCGACCGGATAGTCGATCAGATTGACGGCAAGTTCGGGCGGCAGACCGCAGGACGGCGCGGCGACGCCGGTGCGCACGGGGTGGACGAACAGCGCGAGATCGAGCGCCTGCAGCGCCTCGAACAGCGGCAGGAAGCGCGGGCTGCCGAGCGGATCGCCGCCGATGAAGGCGCCTGCCTCGATGCCGGCGAGCCCGAGGTCGTGTTTCAGGCGCGGCAGCTCGGCGATCGCCAGATCAACGTCCTGCAGCGGCACGGTGCCGAGGCCGACGAAGCGCGCGGGGGCGCGGCGCACCATCGCGGCGATGGCGGTGTTGACGGCGCGCGCCAGCGACAGCCCGTCGTCAGCGCCGAGTGCATAGCCGAGCAGGTCAGGCATCGGCGACAGCACATGGATATCGGCGCCCTCGACGTCCATTGCCGCGAGCCGCGTGTCGACGTCCCAGCTACGCGCGTCGAGCTGCCGCACGTCCTTGCCGCCGATCGCCAGCATCGCGCCGCTGCCGCCGTGGCGCATGCAGGGCCAGCCGCCGCAGCCGGCGTGCGGCGGCTGCGGGAAATGTTCGGGCACCACATGCGTGTGGATGTCGATCATGCGCCGGGCCGGTCACCTCCGCGGTCGATCGCGCCGGTGCGGCCGAAGCGCGGATCGGGCCGGCCGCCCCAGAGGTCGATGGTCTTGAGGCTCGGCTCGAGCCGCCGCGCGTCGCGCGCCGCGACCTCGGGGAACTCCTCCATCCCCGCCGAATATTCGAAGGTCATGCCGTCGGGGTCGAGGAAGTAGAGGAAGATGCTTCCCGACGGGAAGTGCTTGCCGGGGCCGAAGACGATCGGCGTGCCGCTGTCGTTGAGGCGGTTCACCGCGGTGCCAATGGTGTCCATGCCGTCGACCATGAAGTTGACGTGCTGGAGATGGTCGTCGCTGCCGCGCTGGATGGCGAAGCTGTGGTGCAGCGGATTGGGGAAGGCGCGGAGGAAGGCGACGCCGTCGCCGGCATAGTCGGAGACGAGGAAGCCCATCGTGCCGGTGAGTTCGGCGAGGCATTCGTCGAAGTGCTCGACGGTGAACACGACATGCCCGAGGCGGTCGATCCCAGCGAGGTCGGAGCGGAAGGGTTCGACGGGACGGCTCATTCCCGTAAAATATTCGAAGGCGATGCCGGTCGCCCGCTGACGGATGCGGAAGGCGCGACCGAGGCGGAGCGCGCGTGCTTCGGCAGCGTCGATCCACGCCGGCTGATAGCCTTGCACCGCATAGTGCGCGAAAGCGGCGTCGAGCTGGCGGTCGTCTTCGACCTCCCAGGCGACACGCTGCAGGCCGGGTACGGGGCCCTCGACGAGCAGCAGTTGATAGTCGCGATCGCCGCAGCGCAAGAATTGCGCACCATCTGTTTGCCCGCGATCCTCGAGCCCGACGACGTCGAGGTGAAACTTGAGCGATGCGGCCAGATCGGAAACGGTGAGCGCGAGATAGCCGAGCTCGCGGTGACGGAACGGAAACGACTGCGGCATGGCCCCCTCGGCAAGCGACGATCCCGCTAGGAAGCGCGGACCACGCCGCCGCGGCAACCGGGGCGCCGCAACGATGTGTCCATCAGCGCAGCCAAGCGACGCGGCTCATGCCGGCACTGCGGCGAGGTCGATCGAGGGGTCACGCACCTGCGCAGGGGTGATGTTGCGCGACAGGATGATCTTGCGCGCCAGCCGCTGGTCCTTCGGTCGATTAATCGATTCCACCGCGACCAGCCGGCCATCGCGAAAGGCATAGACCGAGAAAGACCCGGATTCGATCTCGCCGCGGATCGCCAGCTCTTCCGCGCCCTGTCCGATGCCGACGATGCCGATGCGCGCGTCGAACTGATCGGACCAGAAGGTCGGGACGCTCCGATAGCGTGTCGGCGTGCCGAGCAAAGTGGCCGCCGCCGCCTCGGCCTGATCGACGGCGTTCTGCACCGATTCGAGGCGGCAGGTGCCGGTCGGCGCGAAGTCGTTCGGATGGCGTGTGCAATCGCCCGCCGCGACAATGTCGGGGTCGGAGGTGACGCCGTGGCGATCGACGACGATGCCATCGTCGCAGCGCAGCCCGGCGGCGCGCGCGAGGTCATCGTTGGGAAGGCTGCCGATACCGACGATGATCGCATCGGCCGCGACCTCGCTGCCGTCGGTGCAGCGGACACCTGCGGCGCCGATGGCCTCGATCCCGGTGCCGGTGCGGATATCCACTCCCTCGCGGCGGTGGAGAACCTCGAGATAGGCCGACAGGATCGGACTGGCCGAGCGTGCGAGCAGGCGATCCTGCATCTCGATGAGGGCAACGGAGCGCCCCAGGCCACGCAGCGTCGCCGCTGCTTCGAGGCCGATGAAGCCGCCGCCGATGATCGTGACACCGGCGACGGCGGGCAGCCGCGCCTGCAAGGCGAGACAATCGTCCATCGTCGTCAGATAGAATGGCGCTGCGGCCTCAGCGCCTGGAACCACCAGCCGTCGCGGCCGGCTGCCGGTGGCAAGCGCCAGCTTTCCAAAGCCGATCGCTGACCCGTCGCTGAGCCGGAGTTGCTTACGGTCACGGTCGATCAGTTCGACCCGGACGCCCGCGAGATGCTCAACGCCGACCGCGGCGAGGTCGTCCGCCAGCGCCAGTTCCTTCACTGCCATGCCGCCGCCCAGGAAGCCCTTGGTCAGCGGCGGGCGCTGATAGGGGGCGCAGGCTTCGTCACCGACCAGCGCGAGGCTGCCCGCGAAGCCTGCCTGCCGCAGCCGGCCAACGATCGCGACGCCGGCATGGCCGGCGCCGACCACCACGATGTCGAAGCGACGCAACATGTCAGGCGACGCGCCGTACCTCGACGCCCCAGCCGCGCAGGATCGAGTCGACGATCGTCTCGGCGACCTCCTCGGGGTCGAACCAGGGAAACTGGCTCGGGCCGTTGGCCATCGCCACGACGCCGAAGGTAGCGGTGAGCAGGCTCTGCATCGCCATGTCGAGATCGCGTGGCGCGGCAGGTGCGTCGCGGATGACTTCGCTGAGCATTGTGCGGAAATACTGGTAGGACTCGGTTGAACGGCCGAAGCTTGAGGCGGGATCGACCCGGTCGCGTTCAACGCCCGGCCCCTGCCAGACGAACATGATGCGGAAATCCTCAGCGTGCTGAAGGAAATAACGCACCCAGGCGAGAAAGATCTGACGCACCTTTTCGATCGGGTCGCGCGTCTGGTCGACCGCGCCGCGCATATAGACATGGAGGTTGGCGAACTCGTCTTCCCACACATGGCGGAGCAGATCCTCCTTGCCGGGGAAATAGAGATAGATCGCACCCGCGGTGCACCCGACGCGCGCCGCGATCTTGCGCATGGTGAGGCCGGCGTAGCTTTCTTCAGCGAAGGAGCGGCGCGCAGCCTCGATAATGCTCTGGCGAAGGCCGTCGCTCGGCACGGACTTTGCCGCCTTCTGTGCTTTCGGATTTGCCGCCATCTACGCCCCTTCCCCGCTGGCTTCAGCCGGTTGCCGCCGGTATCGCTCAAGCGCTTCGCGCATGTCGTCGGCAAATGCCAGCGCGCCGTAGCGTCCGTCGGACTTGCGACCAACCTGAACGAGTGTCGAGCTCATCCGATAGCGCGGTTGGCCGTCCTTCGATGCAGTGATCGCGACGTTGACCGAACTCTGGCCGATTTCCTCGACCACCAGCTCGTAGCTCAGCAAGTCGCTGACGTGGATCTGGCCGAAAAATTCGCAGGTCGTCTTCACCGTCGGAAGCGACTTGTGCTCGACGGCATGGAAGGCATGCGGCGTGCGACCGGCGAAGCAGGTGAACCAGTCCTCGATCACCTCGCCGCCAAGCTCAAAGGCCTTGGGGTAGAAGATCAGCCCCGCGGGGTCGCAATGCTGGAAGCGGATCAGCTTTTCCTGGACGAAGGCTGGCATAGAATCTCCTCAGGCGGCGCGCGCCGGCAGCGATTGCGACAAGGCGTCGATGGCCCGGTCGAGCGCCTTGCCGTCCTCATCGGCGAGCGCCGCCTCGCGCAGGGCGTCGACGCGTTCGGCCGCGTCGGCGTGCCCGATGAGCAATGACAAGGCCGCTACGATCGCGTGATAGCTCTGCCGGCCGCGTTCGAGCGTGCTGCCGTAGCCGCGCACCAATGTAAGCAATTGCGCGGTGGACAGCGCTAGCGCGTAATCGGCGCTCATCCCGCGCAACAGGTCGAGCCATTCATCGATGAGGCGACTCTCGATTTGCTGCCCGAGGCTGTACGGGCGCAACCCGCGCAGCCGGGCGATCACGTAGAGCAGGAGAAAGCCGCGCAGGCGCGAGGTGCGAATGGTAAAGCCGCCGTGCAGCAACTTGCCGAACATCCGGTGCGCCAGCGGCGATGCGGCGAGCCGCTTGCCGATCGAGGCCGGTAGCAGATCGAAGGCCTCTTCGGGGCGCGGCGCAAGAAATTCGGTGACGTCCCAGGTGCCATCGGCCACCAGCCGGTTCTCCGAGGCGACGCTGGCAAAGCGGCGACGGCGCGTCTTGATGTCGGCGACGCGGATGACGTCCTCATGCGCCATGCGCAGCGCGAGCAGGCGCGCAACCTCCAACGACAAGGCGTAGCCGCGTCCTGCGGTGTCGGTCGCCACGATCGGCTGCAGTCGATCAAGGTAGCGACGCGCGTAGCCCGCACCTTGATATTCAATGAGGCGCGCGACCGCGAGGTCGAGCAGGTCGTGCAGTTGCGCCGGAAAGCGCCGCCGCACCTCGGCCGCCAGGTCGGTGCCGATCGGCGCCTCCGGAACCGTTGTGCGGACCTCCACGTCGGGGAGCGACTGCGTCCCCGCGACCGCGCGGTCATAACCGGTGGCGAAGCCGCGCAGGTTCGCCGCCACCGCGATCCCGCCGTGACGGATCGTCCGCTCGAACGCGTCGCGCGCGAAGGGCAGCACCGCCGCGCCGGCGAGCGTGCCGAACAGCACCGCGCTCAGCGGACAGCCTGCCTGAGCGGAGATCTCGCGCATGTCGAAGGCGACAAAGCGCTTCGCCGCGGCGACGCAATTGTCGAACACCACGGTCGAATCGCGACGCCCGTCGAAGCGCGAGAGTTTCTCCTCAGTGGTATATTCGCGGTGCGACGAGGTGATGAGTGTCGTGCGGTCGGGCGTGACCAAGCCGCGCAGCACCGAACGCCCCCCTTCTGCCAGCTCGGAGGCGATGACGATGTCGGTGTGGCCCGGCACGGCCATCAGCGCGAAGACCGGGGCGGCGGGCGCGCCGGCGCGCGGGTAGATCTCGACATAATAGATCGTCGCGCCCGATCGCTGGGCGAAGCCGGGTACCGAGGTGATCTGCGCGAAATAGCCTTCAGCTTCGGCAGTCTCGGCGATCCAGTCGGCGAGCACGCCGCCGCCGTGCCCGCCCATCGCGTTGATCGCGATCGTGGTGATGCGCGCCGTCATGACGCGTTCGCCTCGATCGGCTCGATCCGGCGCTGCAGGAAACCAATCACCGATCGGCGCAACCGCGCGCGCCAACGCTCCGAGGGACATTCGTTGGTCACGATGTCGAGCCGGTAGAAAGACGGGCAGAGCACCGCTGCATGCGCGACCTCGCCGCAATGCCCGCAGCCGACGCAGGATTCCTCAACATGGACGACGGGCTCGCGCTTCAGCGGGTCGGGATTGTCGCGCAGCCCGAGGGACGGACAGCCCGACAGCCGCATGCAACTGCGGTCGCCGGTGCAGGTCTCGGCGTCGACGCCGAACTTCTGACGGACGACGCGTTGCCCGGCAGAGAGCTTCTTCTTTACCACCTGCTTTTCGCGGCGCTGCCGGTTGAGCATGCATTCCGAGGTAGCGATCACAACCTTGAGGCCGGTTTCTTCGGTAGTGAGCGCGTCGCGCAACGCGCCTTTCACTTCCTCGATGTCGTAGGATGTGACCTCGCGCACCCAGTTGACGCCGACCCCGCGCACCGCGTCGCCGATATCATGCTTGGTGCTGCGTGCGATGTTTGTGGCGCGTGTCGAGGGAATGTCCTGGCCCCCCGTCGCCGCCGAATAGTCGTTGTCGACGACGAGGATGACGTTGTCGCTCTTGTTGTAAATGGCGTTGACGACGCCGCTGCTCAGGCCGTTGTGCCAGAAGCCGCCGTCGCCCATCACGCTGATGCTGCGTTTGCCGGGCACGCCGGGCAGCGCCGAGGCGCTCGCAGCCGACAGGCCGTAGCCGAAGGTGCCCTGGCCGAGTCCGAACGGCGGCAGCAACACGAAACCGTTGCAGCCGATATCGCCGCTCACATGGAAATGTCCCAGCTCCTGCCGCAGCATCTTCATCGCGGTGAACACCGGCCGCTCGGGGCAGCCGGTGCACAGCGAAGGCGAGCGCGGCGCGATGTTCTGCGCAAGCCCCGCGGCACCGGCCGGCGTCGTCCCGACCGCGGCGTCGACGCGGATGACATCGCGTGACGCGTTCGGCCGCTTGCCCGCGGCGAACACCGCCAGTGCGTTGCGGATCACCTCGACGCTATATTCGCCCGCCCGGGGCAGTTCGCCCTTGCCCATCACCGTCGTCGCGAGCGCCGATTTGTGGAGGATCGCCCGAACCGCTTCCTCGATGAACTCGGGCTGCCCTTCCTCGACGACCAGCACCGATCGCTTGCCACGGCAGAAATCTTCCACCTCGTCGTTGCAGAGCGGATAGGTGACGTTGAGGACGTAAATCGGGATGCGCGAGGCGCCGAACACGTCGCACAGGTCGAGCTGGGTCAGCGCGCGGATCAGATTATTGTACATGCCGCCCTGGACGATGATCCCGAGATCGTCGTCGGGGCCGTCGAAGATCTCGTTGAGCTTCTCACGCCGGATGAAGTCGAGCGCCGCCGGGAAGCGGCTGTGGATTTTCTCCTGTTCATGGCGGAGGGTGTGCGGCGGGCCGGTATAGCCCTCGGCACCGAAGTCGCGCGTTTCTTCCATCGCCTCGCGCATCGTCATGGCTGGCCGCACATTGTCGCCGCAGGTGAAGCGGCCGTAGAGGTGGCAGGCGCGGATGCGCAAGGTGAGCATTACCGGCGTCCGGCTCGCTTCGGACAACTCGAAGCCGGTCTTCACCGCCTTGACGATGCTGGGCAGATTGGGCCGTGGATCGAGCAGCCAGACCTGCGACTTCATCGCGAAGGCGTGCGTGCGCTCCTGCATGATGCTCGACCCTTCGCCATAATCCTCGCCGAGGATGATCAGCGCGCCACCGGTCACCCCGGTCGAGGCGAGATTGGCGAGCGCGTCACTGGCGACGTTGGTGCCGACGGTCGATTTCCAGGCCACCGCGCCCCGCAGCGGATAGGTCGCCGACACGCCGAGCATCGCCGCCGCCGCCGCTTCACTGCTCGAGGCAACGAACTCGATGCCGGTATCCGCGAGAATGTCGCGCGCGTCCGAGAGCACGTCGAGCAAATGCGAGATCGGCGCACCCTGATAGCCGCCGACATAGCTGACGCCCGATTCGAGCAGCGCCTTGGTCACGGCGAGGATGCCCTCGCCGTTGAACTCTTCGCCGCTGCCAAGCCGAAGCTTGTCGATCTCTTTGGTGAACGAGCGTTCCGCCATGACCGTGCCTTGTCTGCTATACGTGTTCAGTTTGCCTGAACATGCTAGGCAGTCAATAGCTGGAACGACTGCTGGTTGACGAAAATGAACATGTTCAGTAGATTCTGATGATCAGCAGGGAGATGATCGTGCCGCGTATTCGAGCTTGCCGGGAAGACGAACTGTCCGATGGCGGCATCCTGCGCCTCGAGGGCAACGAGCCGATCGCGCTGTATCGCGTCGACGGCGGCTTCTACGCCACGTCAGATACCTGCACGCACGGCCAGTCGTCGCTCAGCGAGGAAGGCGAACTCGACGGCTTCGCGATCGAGTGCGGCTGGCATTTCGGGCGGTTCGACATCCGCACCGGCGCGGTGATCTCGTCGCCATGCATTCACGCGCTCCGCAGCTACCCCGCCGTTGTCGAAAACGGCGAGGTGTTCGTCGACATCGGAGGCTAGTGCAGGCCCTCGGCCAGGAGTTCGGCCTGCATCGCCTCGCGCATCAGGAATTTCTGCGGCTTGCCGGTTACCGTCATCGGGAAGGCGTCAACGGTGCGAACATGCTCGGGCACCTTGAAGTGGCTGAGCCGCGTCTTGCAGAAGGCGCGAAGCTCGTCGGCGGTAATCATGTTACCCTCAGTGACACGAACCCACGCGCAGACTTTCTCCCCCAGCCGCGCGTCGGCGATGCCAAACACCTGCGCCTCAGCGATCGCCGGATGCGTGTGGAGCAGTTCCTCGACCTCGCGCGGATAGATATTCTCGCCGCCACGAATGATCAGGTCCTTGGCGCGGCCGACGATCCGGCAATAGCCGTCGGCATCGATCGTGCCGATGTCGCCGGTGTGCATCCAGCGATCCTCATCGATCGCTTCGCGGGTGCGGGGTGCATCGTCCCAATAGCCGCGCATCACCGAATAGCCGCGCACCAGCACCTCACCCGGCTCGCCGCACGGCAGGATCTCTCCATCGGTGCCGACGACCTTCGCCTCGATATGCGGGTGGACGCGCCCCACCGTCTCGACGCGGTGCGCGATGTCATCGCCGGTGCCGGTCTGGAAGCTGGTCGGGCTGGTCTCGGTCATGCCGAAAGCGATGGTGACGCCCGTCATCCCCATGTCGTCGATGACGCTGCGCATCACCGCTTCAGGGCAGGGCGCGCCACCCATGATGCCGGTACGCAGCGAGCCCAGCTCGATGTCGGCGAAGTCCGGATGCTCAAGCATGCCGATGAACATCGTCGGCACGCCGTAAACCGAGGTGCAACGCTCGCGCGCCACCGCCTCGAGCGTCGGGCCTGGTTCGAACGACAGCGACGGATAGACCGCGGTCGCGCCAGTCACCATGCAGCAGAGGCTGCCTGCCACCATGCCGAAGCAGTGATAGAGCGGCACCGTCACGCAGACGATATCGCCGCGCGCCAGTCCTTGCCGCTGGCCGTTGAAGAAAGCGTTGTTGACGAGATTGCGGTGCGTCAGCGTCGCGCCCTTGGGGCGGCCGGTGGTACCGCTGGTGAACTGAATGTTGGTTGGGTCATCGAGGCCGACCGTCGCCTGACGTTCATCGAGCGTCGGGTCGTCCACCGCCGCCCCGCGCGCCGCCACATCGTCGAAGCCGATCATCCCGGCCGGCGACGCGCCGCCAATCAGCACCACCCAGCGCAGCGCCGGCAGGCGCGCGGCGCGCAGCCCGCCCGGGGTCGCCGCGTCGAGCTCGGGCGCCAGCTCGCGGAGCATTGCGACATAGTCCGAGGTCTTGAATCGCTCGGCCATGACCAGTGCCTCGCAGCCGACGAGGTTGAGTGCATGCTCTAGTTCGGAGGATCGATAGGCGGGGTTGATGCAGACGAGGATCAGCCCGGCGCGTGCCGCAGCGTACTGCGTCACCACCCATTCGATGCGGTTGGGCGACCAGATGCCGATCCGCGCACCGGGCGCGAGCCTCATGGCGATCAGGCCTTTCGCCATGCGGTCGGCGGCCGCCTTCAGCTCGCGGAAGGTCAGCCGGATATCCTGATGGCTCGACACCACAGCGATATCGTCGGGCCATGAGGCAGCGGCCCGGCCGAGCACCTGGCCGATCGTCAGTTCGAACAGCGGCGTGCCGGTATCGCCGCGCACCAGCGAGAGTGGGTTTGACATGCTGTGGCTCTGGTTAGCGCGTCAGGAATTCCGAGACCAGCCGGTTGAATTCGGGCGCCTTCTCCCACTGCGCCCAATGCCCGCAGTTGGAAAAGACATGCAGCTCGGCATCGGGGAGCTGCGCCAGATAGATGAGCGCGCTGTCGAGCGGGATCGTGCGGTCGTCGCGGCCCCAGATCATCAGTGTCTTGTGCGTGACGCGCGCCAGCGGCTCGCGCCATAGCTCCTCGATCACCGGCATCGGGTCCTGACCAAACGGATTATGCGCAATCTGGCGCGGGTCGGTGCTGACGCGGTAGCGCTCCTCGATCAGTTCGGGAGTCAGTGCGGTGACGTCGTGCACCATCGTCGACAGGAAGACGCGCAGCTTTTCGAGCGAGGGGCCGGGTCCGCGGTAATAGCCGAACAGGTGCTTCAGCCCCTCGGAAAGCGCGGGAGTGAGGATCTGCTTGCCGCCGGCGGCGCCCATCAGGATCAGCTTGTCGACACGGTCGCCATGGTCGAGCGCCGTCTTGAGCGACACCGCGCCGCCCAGCGAGTTGCCAACATAATGCGCCTTTGCGATGCCGAGATGATCGAGCAGTTCGACGATGACGCCGGCGAACGAGGCGAACACGCCGCCGCTCATGTCGATGGGATCGGAATCGCCGAAGCCGGGGAAGTCAGGAACGATCAGCCGATATTCGGCGCCCAGCGTATCGACATTGCGGCGATAATTGCTGAGGCCTCCTGCACCGGGGCCGCCGCCATGCAGCAATACCAGCACTTCGGACCCACTGCCGAACTC
Organism: Sphingoaurantiacus capsulatus; assembly: GCF_042648405.1. Taxonomy (NCBI): domain Bacteria; kingdom Pseudomonadati; phylum Pseudomonadota; class Alphaproteobacteria; order Sphingomonadales; family Sphingosinicellaceae; genus Sphingoaurantiacus; species Sphingoaurantiacus capsulatus. The sequence goes on from NZ_JBHRXV010000009.1 coordinate 42,298, forward strand.
ATGATAGGCCAGCTTTCCTTGCGCATGCTGGAACAGCTTCGGCTCGCTCATCGATCATTCTCCCGGCTCAGATTTCGGTGCCGGGCATCGCATGGGGGTGAGGCGCACGGAATTTCGCACAATGCAGCGCCTTTCCGACCAACGCATATTCCGGATCGCCCTGTTGCTGAACATGTTCATTTTGCCGCTTGGATTCCTTTGCGCGAGTGGTACGCTACGAACGGGAGGCCAAGTCATGACACCGGATTGCTACGCTGCCGCACAGGCGCTTCCGAGCTTCGGCCGGATGCTGTTCGACACCGATCAATTCCGAGAGGCGCGCGCCTATTCGGATCGGATCACACGGCCCTATGAACTGACGCATCACATGTTGCGGCCGGGGTTCAGGCTGACGCACGAGCAGCGCTCGTTCGAGCATATGACGTTCGATCATCTTACGGTGGCCTGCGAGGGTCGCTTCGACGTGACGGCGCCAAGTCTCGACGATCGATATCTCCTCCAGCTCAACATCGGCGGCGAGTGCGTCGTCGAACAGGGCGGCGAAAGTTTCCTTGCCGGCGCCGGATCGATGTTCGTGATCAATCCCGACACCCGGTCGCGCAAGACCTGGAACCATGGTTGCCGCCAGCTGATGGTATGGATCAGCCGTAGCGCGTTGCAGCGCTCGCTCGAAAAGGAGCTGGGCTACGACCTTGACCGGCCGCTACTATTCGACTTTCCGACCATCGACCAGAGCTTGCGGATCGCTGCTTTGTGGCGGCGCGTGTCCGACATTCTGCTTCAGCTTCGCAACGCGGACGACATGCCGCTGCACTGGCGAACCGTCCGGCAGATCGAGCATCTGATGATGATCGAACTGATCACCTCGATCCCAAACAGCTACAGCGCCGAACTCGACCACGGCGACAACCAGGTGGCGCCCTATTACGTGCGTCGCGTCGAGCGCTTTCTACTCGGAAATTTGCGCGAGCAGGTGACGATGGACGAGATCCACAAGGTCGCCGGCGTCAGCCCGCGGGCGCTATTCTACGGCTTTCGCCAGTTCCGCCGCACCACGCCGATGGCGCTGCTCAAGAAACTCCGGCTCGAGCAGGCGCGCAAGGAGCTCTTGCAGACCGCGGGCTTCGGCGGATCGGTCACCGAGACCGCGATGAACTGCGGTTTCCAGAATCTCAGCATGTTCTCGCGCGAGTATAAGGTCCGCTTCGGCGAGGCGCCCTCGGAGACGCTGCGGCGCGGCATCAATTGAGCGAGCGATCATTGTCGCCGAGTGCCGCGATCGGTGCGCCAGCGCAGTCAAGAACGCGTTCGGGCCGGGTGTCGATTGACGCGCTCGCGCCCGCCAGCGAACTGGGGCTCAGTCAACATGTTCAATGAAAGTCGAACCGACACCATGCCCGCGACGGAATATGTGCAGATCGACCCGGCGCGCGGCTCGTTCCGCGTCAACCGGAAGGCCTATGCCGACCCGCAGACCTTCGACGCCGAGCTAGAGCGCGTCTTCGACCGCTGCTGGCTCTATGTCGGCCATGAATCGGAGCTCGCGAAGCCCAACAGCTATCTGACGCGGACGATCGCGCGGCGGCCGCTGATCTTCTCGCGCGGCGCCGATGGCGCCTATCGCTGCTTCCTTAACATCTGCCCGCACCGCGGCGCGCAGATCGCGCGGGAGCGCAGCGGCACCGCGAAGAGCTTCACCTGCATCTACCATGGCTGGTCGTGGAACAACAAAGGCGAGATGATCCACCTGCAGGGAGCCGATGGCTTCTGCGAGAAGTTCAATTCGTGCGGTGAGGTCGACCTTGTGTCGGTGCCGCGCATCGACTCCTACCGCGGCCTCTATTTCATCAGCTTCGACCCCGCCATCATGTCGCTGTCCGACTATCTGGCCGACGCGAAGGAGTATATCGACGTCATCATGGACCAGAGCGTCGCCGACATGGAGGTCGTCGGCGGCACCCAGGAATACAGCATCCGCTGCAACTGGAAGGGCCTCGCCGAGAATAGCATCGACATCTACCACGGCCCCGGCACGCACCCGAGCTACATCGACTATCTGGTCAACGCGTCGCCCGGCGTGACGCCCGACCTTTCGACTGCGCAAGGCTATGTTCGCAAGCTCAGCAACGGTCACGGCGTCGCCCAATATTATGGCCCCTGGGGCCGGCCGGTTGCCGACTGGAAGCCGCCGCTGGGGGAGGCGGTGCGCGAACAGGTCGAGGCGAAAGCGCAGGAGGTCGAGGCGCGCCTCGGCGCCGAGCGCGCCGAGCGGGTGACCAGGCAAAGTTTCAACCTACTGATTTTCCCCAATCTCGCGTTACTTAACATCCACGCGATCGCGATCCGATCGTTTCAACCGGTTCGCCCGGGCTACATGGATGCCTTCATGTGGATGCTGTCGCCCAAGGACGACAGCGAGGAAATGCGCTCGGCGCGGCTCAACAATTTCCTCGAATTCCTGGGGCCTGGCGGCTTCGCTACCCCCGACGACATCGAGGCGCTCGAAACCTGCCAGGTCAGCTACGAGCTCAGCAGCCGGCAGGAGCTGTGGAACGAGGTATCAAAGGGCATTCCGCGCGAGGACAATGAGGACTGGATGGACGAAGGCCATATGCGTGGCTTCTGGGCCCAGTGGAATCGGCTCATGAGCGGGGAGGCGGCGTAGGCCATGGACCTGAGAACGCTGACCCCTCGCCAGGTTGAGGACTTCCTCTATCACGAGGCCGCGCTGCTCGACGCGTGGAAGCTGCCCGAATGGCGCGAGTTGCTGACCGAGGATTGCCATTATTACGTCCCGGCCTGCGACACGCCGGCCGGCGCCTCGTCGACCAGCTCGCTCTACTATATCGCTGACAACGGCTTTCGCCTCAGCGAGCGGGTGAAACGGCTGATGAAGAAGACCTGCCACGCCGAGTATCCGCGGTCGAAGGTGCTTCACACCATTACCAACGTGCAGCTGCTCGAAGCGACCGCCGACACCGCGCGCGCCGCCTCCTGCTTCGTCACCTATCGGCACCAGCGCGGGCATCAGGACATCTATGTCGGCCGCCACGAGTATCGCTTCGTCGCGGTCGGCGGCGCGCTAAGGATCAGGGAGAAGAAATCGACGCTTCACATGGAGGCGCTGCGGCCACACGGGCGCATCACGCTGATCGTCTGAGTGCGGGTTCAGCACGCAGCAACAGTTTGAAATACTCGCCCAAGGTTACAGACGTTAATACGAAGTTTCCTGCTGGTGCACCCGACTTTTCACTCAGCGAATTGTTTAGTGATAACAATTCTCAAGAAGATGACAGTCGTTTGACGTTGCCTATGAACGTGTTCAGTATTTTGTTGTACACAAATTCATCCGCAGCATGTGGGGCAAGGCTCATGACGCGCATCTCTTCGTCCAAATCGACCGCTTTTCGCATGCTTTTTATTGCTTTTCTTGGAGGATCGGCGGCGCAGGTGCTTGCCCAGGCGGAGGGCGAGGAAGAGATCATCGTCACCGCGCAGCGTCGCGGCGAGAGCATCCAGGACATTCCGATCGCGATTACTGCGCTGTCGGGCGATCTCGTCGAAGAGCGCGGCTACAGCAATCTCGCCGACCTCGACGGCGTGGTTCCCTCGCTCAATATCTCGACCTATTCGGGCAACACCCGCATCAACATTCGCGGCATCGGCAACACCAACACCTCGCAGGCGTCGGACGCCTCGGTGGCACTCTACAAAAACGGCGTCTACATCGGCCGCAGCATCGAGGGCGGCTCGTCCTTCCTCGACATGGAGCGTATCGAAATCCTGCGGGGGCCGCAGGGCGACCTCTATGGCCGCAACGCAACCGGCGGCGCGGTCAGCATCATCAGCAAGCGCCCGACCGATCGCCTCGAAGGCGAGATCGAGCTCGGCGTTGGCAGCGACGAACAGCGCCGCGCCGAGGCGATCCTCAATGCGCCGCTGAGCGACAAGGTCGGCACCCGTTTCGTCTTCGCTGCCGAAAAGCGCGGCGGCTTCGGCACCAACCTCGCAACCGGCACCGAGATCGACACGCTCGATACGCTCGCCGGCCGGGGCACGATCGAATTCAACCCGTCCGATACCTTCCAGCTGACGGTGATCGGCGACTATTACCGGGCGCGCGACCGTTCCGGCCCGTTCGTCTATCTCGGCAATGGCCTCAACAACGTCCGGCCGCCGGTGCTGGCGGGCGGCGTCACGGTGCCGACGCGGATCGTGAATGGTCTCGAAACGGCGATCAACCCGCGCAACATCAGCAACGAGCAGGATCCGTTCAACGAGCAGGATCTCGCTGCCGCGACGATCGAGGCAAAGTTTTCGCTCTCGGATTCAATCGAGCTGACCTCGGTCACCGGCTATCGCGACACTTCCTATTTCTTCAAATCGGAACTCGACGCCTCGACCGCCCTCTATCGAACAGACCTTCCCGGTCTGAACGGCTTCACGCAGGAGGAATCGGCGGAGCAGATTTCGCAGGAACTGACGCTGGTCGGCGACAGCAGCGGGTTTGAGTGGCTGCTTGGCGCCAGCTATTTCGACGAGAATGTCGACTCCGAAGGATCGATCGGCCTCGCGCCGGCGATCACCGGCCTCCGCGCCGGCGCCCGGCAGGACATCCGCAGCTATGCGCTGTTCGGTCGTGTCGCGGTGCAGATTCTGCCCGAGCTTCGCGCCACTGCCGGCCTGCGCTGGTCGAGCGAGAAGCGCCGCGCGGTCGAATATGCCGACCGTATCCTGCTCGGCGTGCCGGAAGGGACGCTGGTATTCCCGCCGCTGTGCGGAGGACTATGTCTCAAGGACCAGACCGACAAGACCAGCGCCGTTACGCCGCGCTTCACGCTCGAATACAGTCCGACCGATCAGGCGATGATTTATCTACAGGCAGCGCGCGGCTTCCGCAGCGGCGGCTTCTCGATGGGTCAGTTCTCGCCAGCCTATGATCCGGAATTCGTTTGGTCGTATGAAGCGGGCGTCAAATACACCTCGCTCGATCGCGCCTTCCGCCTCAATCTCGCGGCGTTCCACTATGATTATAGTAACTTGCAGATCACCAGCACGCGTGGTGGCTTCGTTCGTACCGCCAACGCCGCGGACTCCACCGTGAACGGTCTTGAGGTTGAGACGGTCCTGGCGCCGACCGACGGGCTGAACTTCGACATTGCCTATGCCTATCTCGACGCCCAGTATGACGAGCTGATCGCGGTCGACAACATCACCAACGTCAGCCGCAACCTGTCGGGCAACGTGCTGCCCAATACGTCGAAGCATGCGGTGACCGCCGGCATCAATCTCGACATCCCCCTGGAGGCCGGACAGGTCAAGGCGCGCGGCGAGATGCGCTACAAGGATGATGTGTTCCTCGACTTCTACAACCGCCCCGTTCAGGAGCAAGAAGCCTATACGCAGATCAACGCATCGATCGGCTTCACTACCAAGGATGAGCGCTGGTCGTTCGACGTCTATGGTCGCAACCTGACCGACAAGCTGATCGTGACGACCACCTTCCTCAGCACCGGAACGGGCTTTCCGCGGAACGCGCTGCTCGCCCCGCCGCGCACCTTCGGGGTGCGGGTCCGCTACCGTTTCGGATGAGCGACCCGCGGCTCGAAGCCGACTATGACGTGATGTCGGGCGTCGCTGCATCGATGCCCGACATCGTCGCCGAATGGGTGGCAGCGAGCCGCACTGCAGTCGCTGTGGCGCCGTCGCGGCATACCGTCGCCTACGGCAATGCGCCCGGACTGGCTTACGACGTTTTCTTCCCGACCGGTCGACTGCGCGGTGCGCTGATCTTCCTGCACGGCGGCTTCTGGGTACAGGGCAACAAGGATGCCGTCGCGTTTCCCGCGCCCTGCTTCACCAAAGCCGGTATCGCGTATATCTCCGTCACCTACGGCCTGGCGCCCGCCCATTCGCTCGACGCGATTATCGCCAATGTCGAAGCGGCGGCGGCGAGCATCGCCGCCGAGGCACTGGGGTGGGGACTCGCCCTGGATCGCATAGCGGTCGTCGGCCATTCGGCCGGCGCCTATCTGGCCGCCGCACTGACGGCATCACCCAGGCGACCCTTCGACCCGCTTGCCACGCAGTTGATCAGCGGGCTGTTCGATCTGACCGCCATCGCCGAGCTGGGGAAGATCAAGGCGCTTGCGCTCAGCGCAGATGATTGCCGGCGCCTTTCGATCAGCGGCGCGGCGCTTGCCGGCGCCAACAATGTTGTCCTGGCCGTGGGCAGTACGGAGCCGGCAGGATTCCAGGCGCAGACCCGAAGCTTTTACGCTGCCGCCAAGGCAGCGGGGTCGTCCGTGTCATTGCTCACCACGCCCGGCGACGACCATTTCAGCATCGCGCGCGCTCTAGGCGATCCGAACGGGATGCTTACACGCCGATCATTGGCTTTCTTCGATTAGCGAGCGGCAAGAATTCTGGAGCGATTTGGGAGTTTCAACTTAGCGCCTTCGGCCTTGCAATGACATCAAGAGCTGTCAGGTTAACTTTTCAAAGGCCAAAAGGCCCCTTCCAGCGTCCACCTATGCCGCGGTGACTTCGCGCCACTCGCGCATTGCTTCGCCCCTCATCGCTCGCAGAGCCTTGCGGCTGCGAGATGAGGCTGTGTGTTGTAGATGAGGTCGAAGGAAGAGCGAAATCGCTTCGCTGTGTGTTAAGATTTGAAGCCCAGCATCTTTCGGCGAGTCGAGCAGGATGTCGAGCATCTCACCCTCGTCGTCGACGCCCTTCCAGAGATACATCCGCTGACCGCGGACATTGCAGACCATCTCGTCGAGGGGCGCCGGCCGCCGGCGCTTCAGCTCAGCGGCGATCTGCGGCCCGAACTTGGCGCACCAGCAGCGGATCGTCTCGTAGGTGACGTCGATACCGCGCTGTGGCGTGCGCCGCTACGCGGATGACAGGCTAAGCTCGGGAAGGCCGCGTTCGCGCGCCTCTTCGTTGAATCGCACCAACTCCTCGGCGGCGAGCGCCTTCAGCCGCGTTCGCACCGCCTGCCACTGCCTGTCGAGGTCCGCCTTGCGCTGGAACCGGCTCGCGGTCGGACGTCCTTCGGCACTCCCCGAGCCGTAGCCGCCGTCGCCCACCAGCGCGCCGTAGAGCGTGTCATAGTGTGCGCTCAGGCCGGCGGGCACGTCGCGTACGCCCGGCACAGGCAGCGGCGCAATCGACGCCTCCACCTCACGGAGCGCGGCATCGAGCGCGGCGGCGCGGCTTGCCAGCTCTGGGCCGGCGCCAGTGGCGGTGATCGCCGCGGTTGGCACGGCGCGTCGCAGCGCGCGCACATCGGCGAGCACGCGGTTCATGCCGGTGATCGTGTCGCGCACGGCCTTGGCCAGGACGTACTGAGCGTCGTAATCGGCCTGTGTGATGCTGCGCGCGCGCGGATTGCCGGTCACCGTCAGCGGACGCGTCTCCACGAGCGACCCTGCAGTGAGCCGCACGGTGTAGCGCCCCGGTGAAACCTTTATCCCCTGCCCGTCACGCTTGATGGTGCCGTTCGGCTCCGACGCCAACGGCCCATCGGCGCGCAGGTCCCACACGAGGCGGTGGAATCCGGCCTTTGTCGCCAGCTTTTCGGCGCCGGTGCCGCCGGCGCTGAAGCGTCGCAATACCGTGCCGCGCGCATCCAGAACCTCGACCGTCGCCTCCGGCGCGTCGGCGGCGAGCAGATAGTGGATCAGCGCGCCGTGCGGCAGGTCGTCGGGAAGGACGAGGTCGACCTCGCGGAGCGGCGCCCCGACCACGCCGCGCGCGGCCGTGCGCGGGGCATAGAGGCGCGCCGCGCGGGGAGCCGCATCGGCGGCCAGCTCTCGCAGCGGTCCCAGATCGTCGAGAATCCAGAAGGAACGTCCCTGGGTGGCCACCGCCAGATCGCCGCGGTGCACCTTGAGGTCCATCACCGGCGAGGCCGGCAGGTTGAGCTGCAGCGACTGCCACCGCGCGCCGTCGTCGAACGAGACGAAGAGCCCGAATTCGGTGCCGGCGTACAAGAGCCCGCGCCGCTTGTCGTCCTCGCGCACCACCCGCACCGGGTGGTCGGCGGGGATGCCGTTGGTGCCGTCGGCGATCCGCGTCCACGTGCGACCGTAGTCTTCGGTGCGGTAGACGTAGGGACTGAAATCGTCGAGCCGGTAGCGATGCGCGGCCACGATGGCGCGGCCCGGCGCATGCGGCGACACCTCGAGGCGGTTCACGGTGGTGAGCGGCGGCAGCCCCGCCGGGGTGATGTCGGTCCAGCTCTTGCCGTCGTCGCGCGTGATGTGGACGCGGCCGTCATCGGTGCCCACCCAGATCGTGCGCGCGTCGTGCGGCGACGGCGTGACCGCGAAGATCGTCGTGAACGTCTCCGCCCCGTTGGGGTTGTCCGCGGTGATCGGCTCGCCCGGCCACGCCTGGTAGCGTTTGTCGTTCGTCGTCAGGTCCGGCGAGATCCGCGTCCAGCTGTTGCCGCGGTCGCGGCTGCGATACAGATACTGGCTCGCGTGGTACACGGTGGCCGGGTCGTGCGGGCTCACCACGATCGGCGACAGCCACTGCCACCGGTTGATCTTGTCGCGCGGCGCGATCGCCGACGCCTCGGGATAGACCGTCACACTCACGCGCGTGTCGTCGCGCATGTCCTGCCGGTTGATGTGGCCGCCGTAGCAGCCGCCGAACACGATCTCCGGATGGTCCGGGTGCAACGCGATAGGCCCCGTCTCGCAGCCCGAGGCATAGCCCCACTCCTGCTGGGGGCGCAGCGAGTTGTTCAACCGCCGCTGCAACACGCTGATGCTCGAGCTGTCCTGCTGCGACCCGTACAGGCGGTAGGGAATCTGATTGTCCACCACCACGTCGTACAGCTCGGCGGTGGGCTGGTTGTACATCGACGAGAAGGTGCGCCCGTTGTTGAGCGTCACCACCGTGCCGCCGTCGTCGGCCACGCCGAAAATTCTCGGGTCGCGCGGGTTGATCCAGATGTCGTGGACGTCGCCGTGCGGCACCGGCACCACCTTGAACGTGACGCCGCCATCGGTGGAACGCAGCAGCGGCACGTTCATCACGAAGACGGTATTCGGGTCGACCGGGTCGGCGCGTACGTGCGCATAATACCACGGCCGCCCGCGCACCTGCGCGTCGGTGTTGATCCGCGTCCAAGTCTCGCCACGGTCGTCGGAGCGATAGAGCCCGCCGTCCGGCTCCGCCTCCACCAGCGCCCAGACGCGCTTCGGGTTGGCGGGCGACACCGTCACCCCGACCTTGCCCACGAGCCCCGTCGGCAGGCCGCCGGCAAGCTTCTTCCACGAAGCCCCGCCATCGGTGGTGCGGTAGACGCCGCCCTCGGGACTGCCGGAGATCATCGTCCACGGCTTGCGCTCGATGCGCGACATGCCGGCGTAGATTTCGTCCGGATTGTCCGGGCTCATGGAGAGCGTCACCGCGCCAGTGCCGTCGTTCAGGAACAGCACCTGCTCCCACGTGGCGCCGCCGTCGCGCGTGCGATAGACGCCGCGTTCCGGGTTCCGGCCGAAGGGGCGGCCGAGCGCTGTTACATAGACGATGTCAGGATTGGTCGGATGCACCAGCAGCTTGCCGATGGCGCCCGATTCCGGGAGTCCCAGGTAACGCCATGTCGCGCCGCCGTCGGTCGACTTCCACACGCCGCGGCCCACCGAGCTGTTGCCGCGGATGCCCGCCGAGCCGGTGCCGACATAGATGATGCGCGGGTCGCTGTCGGCCACGTCGATCGCGCCGATATTGCCGACGTCGAGGAAGCCGTCGGTGACGTTCTTCCAGTGGCCGCCAGCGTCGTCGGTCTTCCATACACCGCCGCCGGTGGTGCCCATGAAGAACGTGTGGGGCTGCTCGGCGATGCCGGCTACGGCGGTCGCGCGACCGCCGCGGAACGGCCCGACCATTCGGTACGAAAGACCGGCGTAGAGTGCCGGATCGACGGCTGCCGTCATAAGGGCGGCAGGTGCGGGAGCTGGCGACTGCGCGTGAAGTCCGACCATCGGTAGGGAAACGAGGAGCGCAAGCGCGACACTGCGAAGGATCACGGCGATTACCCATTGGCAGAGCGGCTTGGATGGAGGTGCACGCTCCCGGAATTAAAGTGTCGACCGCCGCGTCGGGATGCTTCAGGCACCCGGCGCGGCGGTCCACGATGATACAGGTCGTATCCGCTAGAAGTGGAGCTGCGCCCCGATGCGGAACGACCGACCGAGACCGTCGTAGGTGCCCGGGTAGGTGTTGGCGCTGGCGCCGTTACCGCCGACGTCGCTTCCGAAGATCGGCGGGGTCTTGTCGAACAGGTTGGCAATGCCGCCGCTGATCGTCATTCCCTCGCGCACGTCGACCGCGAAGTCGAAGTCGAAGTAGTCGCGAGCGCCGAGCTTCTCCACCGGCGCACGGCCGTTGGAGTCGGTGCCGAGCGCGATACGGTCGAGCTCGACGCTGTCCAGGTGACGCCAGCGCAGCGAGAGCAGCACCGGCTCGATGTCCCAGGTCAGGCGAGTGGTCGTCTTGAAGTCCGGTGTCACCTGGTTGCAGACCGAGCCGAAGCGGCCGGCGCATTCGAAGGCCGGCAGGCCCTGGCCGCCCTGACGAATGAAGCTGTCGACATAGGTGGCGACGAAGTTGGCGCGCAGGCCACCCCATTCGCCGAGGTCGAAGCTGTAGTTGGCGCTGACGTCGACACCCTTCGTCGAGATGCGGCCGGTGTTGACCTGCGTCGCGTAGATGCCCGGCTCGTTGCCGCCGAACAGGGCGCCGTTCACCGGATCGCGAACGATGCGCTGGCAGAACACGCTGTTGACGTCCTTGGTCGTCAGATAGCAGGCGTTGAGCGCGTTCTGCGCACCGCCGGCGAGCGGCGCGATCGCATCGGTAATCTTCACGCTATAATAGTCGGCCGTGATCGACAGGCGCGGCGCGAAGCTCGGCTGGAACACCGCACCGATGGTGTAGGTGTTCGACTTCTCGACGTCGAGGTCGGGGTTACCGCCCTGGAACGACTGGAACTGGCCCGCCGGCGGCAGCGGCACGGCGCCGTAGCGACCGGCCGGAACGCCCGTGGCTTCGCAAAGCTCGCGCGAACCAGCCGGCGTCGGACCCGCGCAGGGGTCGGTGCCGGTCGTGGCGCCTTCGACCTGCGGCTGGAACAGCTCGTTGATGTTCGGCGCGCGAACGGCGCGCTGGTACAGGCCGCGGAAGCGGAGCGATTCGATGGGCGCCCAGTCGCCGCCGGCCTTGAAGGTCTGGATGGTGCCGGCCGACGTCGAATAGTCGGAAACGCGGTAGCCGCCCTCGAAGGTCAGCGCGTGGAAGAACGGCTTGTCCTCGATCAGCGGCACACGAACCTCGCCGTAGACTTCCTTCACATTCAGGCCACCGACCACGATCGGTGCCGACGTGAAGCCCAACGAGCGGCCAGCCGCATAGTTGGCGTCCGGACGATTGACCGAGTCCTCGTCGCGATACTCGACGCCGAAGGCGAGGCCGATCGGGCTCCCGGCCCACGGCGACGTGAAGCTGTCGCCGAGGTCGCCGGCCAAGGTGCCGCCGAGCACGCTCTGTTCGGTGGTCGCCTGGACCTGAAGGTCGAGGCTGATGAAGTCGATGGCCGCCTGCGAGATCTTGTTGGGATCGCTGGTGAACAGGTTGAGCGGGACGCAACCGTTCGACGGATCGATGCACTGGATGGTGCCGCCCACGTTGCGCGCCAGCAGCGCCTGCTGGACGGTCCTCGCGTCGCCGTCACCGAACAGCGCGGTCTGCATCTCGGTGCGCGAATATTGCCCGAACGCCTCCCACTTCCAGCGATCGCCGATATCGCCGCGGACGCCCGTCAACACCTGATAGGCGTTGCGCGAGAAGTCCGACTTGCGCGGGGCAGCGAAGCGGTAGCCGATCGACACGCGGTACTGGCCGAGCGCATTGGTGCCCGCCGGGCCGGCTTCGCGAGCCAGTGCCGCCATCGTCGCGGCGGGAATGAAGGGATTGTCCGGGTTGATGAAGAAGGATGAGAAGAAGGTGCCCGACGGCGCCAGCTGCGTCGAAACGCGGTTGTTGGCGAAGGTCAGGCGACCGAAGGCTTCGACGCCATCGAAGTCGTAGGTGAAGTTCGCACCCGCGAGCAGGCGCTTCTGCGGGACCAGCAGGTAGTTCACCGGGTTGGTGTTGTAGTTGGACGCGACGCCGACCAGCTCGCCGTTGGGGCCGAAGCTGACCGTCGAATCGCCGTCGGTGTCGATGAAGCGGTTGGAAACCGCCGACAGCAGGATGTTGGTCGGGAACGAGGTCGTCGAACCCGAACGGATCAGACCGTCGTCGGTGCGGTTGGCGGCCAGCGCGAATTCCGAGAAGTCGCGGTCGCCCTGAAACACCGGCTTGCGCTCGGTATAGCCAATCCACGCCGTCGCATTGCCGCGGCCGTCGCCGAACTCGCCGCCAACGGTCAGGTTGGCGTCGAAGGTGCCGCCGTCGCCGCGCTCGGTGATGCCGTAGCTGGTGTCGACGCGCACGCCCTCGAACGAATCGTCGAGGATGAAGTTGACGACGCCCGCAAGCGCGTCCGAACCGTACACCGCCGAGGCGCCGCCGGTGACCACCTCGACGCGCTTGATCAGCGCGGTCGGGATTGTGTTGAGGTCGACGACGCCGGTGTTGCCGGACGGGATCCAGCGCTTGCCGTCGACGAGCACGAGCGTGCGCACGTCGCCAAGGCCGCGAAGGTTCACCGTGGTGGTGCCGTTCGAGCCGTTGTTGTTGCTGCTCGAGGTGCCCGGAACCGCCTGCGGCAGCTCGACGAGCGCGTCCTCGATGTTGACGGTGCCCTGCAGCGCCAGCTCTTCGGAAGTGGTCGTGTTGACCGGGCTGCTGCTGATGTTATCGCGCGACGACAGGCGCGAGCCGGTGACCACGATCTCCTCACCCGGCTCCTCCGTCGACGCGGCGTCCTGCGCCCAGGCCGGAGCCTGGCTCACCATCGCCACCGACGCCAACAATAAAGCTTTACGACCAACCGCCCTGAACATGAGAATCTCTCCGAATTTTGTTCGCTATGCGGCTATAGTGTCCGCAATACGATTTAGTCAACGAGCCGTAACGAGCGCCTGCACTTTGTGGATAACTCGTAAAAACCCTGTTATAACATATAGTAATCGTACATTTACCGCTAAAGGCAGATTCGATATGCAGCCGAGCAGTTGAAAATCTGCAACACTTGTCGGTTCGATAGCGCAATCGCTGTGCGCGATTTTCGTTGCGATGGCCGCGCTGATGCCGCAACAATCTTCCTGCTGAACGGGTGGAGGTTGCATGATCGAGCGGCGTAGTTTCCTGCAGGGCGCGGCAGCGCTTGCCATGAGCGGCGCAGTGCCGGCATTCGCGGCGGCCGGGCAGCAGGACGCGGCGCTGGCGGCGCTGCTGCAGCGTCACGGGGAAGCCTATCTCCGCCGCATGCCGCAGGAAGCGAGCAGCAGCCGCCACGACCCAAAGGCTTATCCGGACGCGCGGGGGAAGCTCGACGATCGGTCGCAGGCCGCGCGCGAGCGTGATCGCGCCGCGATCAAGGTCGCACTGTCCGACCTGTCGCGGATCGACCGTGGCGCGCTGTCGTCCGGGGCAACCCTCGATTATGATGTGGCGCGCTTCGTCTACACGACGCTCGACGACCTGCTCGGCCGCTACGGCTTCGTCGACCTCAACCTGCGGCCGAGCCCTTATGTCGTTCAGCAGATGGGCGGCGCATGGTGGTGGCTGCCAGGCTCCATCGGCGAGCGGCAGCCGCTCGATGCCGCCGTCGATGTCGAGCACTGGCTGTCGCGGCTCGACGGCTTCGCCATCGTGCTCGACCAGGAAACCGATCTCATCCGTTACGACGCAGCGAACGGCGTGACGCCGCCGAGCTTCGTCATCGACCGCACCATCCCGCAGCTGAAGGCGATCCGCGACGAGCCGCCGGCAAAGAGCCAGCTCATCGCGCCGATGCTGAAGCGCATCGCGGCGCAGGGCTATGGCGACCAGACGCAGCGCGCGGAGACCATCCTGCGCACGCGGATCGTGCCGGCGTTCAACCGCCAGATTGCCGCGCTGGAAGCGCTGCGTCCGCGCGCCTCCGATACCGCCGGCGTGTGGCGGCTGCCCGATGGCGAGGCCTATTACGCCTCGGCGCTTCGCGCGAACACGACGGCGAACGTCACCGGGGGTGAGCTGCACAAGGAAGGTCTTGAGCAGTGCCGGGACCTGTCCGCACGCATCGACCGGCTGCTGAAGGCGCAGGGACTGACGAAGGGCACCGTCGGCGAGCGGCTGGCGGCGCTCGACAATGATCCGCGCTTCCGCGCCACCGGCGACGAAGGTCGTGCCAGGCTGCTGGCGCTGGCCGACCAGCAGATCAAGGACACGACGGCGAAGCTTGGTAACGGCTTCCACACCGTGGACATCCACCCGGTCGAAGTGCGCCGCATGGCGCCGGCCGTCGAGCCGGGATCGCCGGGCGCGATGTACCATGGCCTCGGCAGCGAGGGGAAAGGCCTGATCACCGTCAACCTGCTGCAGCCGGAGGAGAATGCAGCGTGGCGGATGCCGACGCTGATCCACCACGAAGGCGTCCCCGGCCATCATTATCAGGCGAGCGTGATGCGCAATACGCCGGCGCTGCCACTGTTCCGGCAGCTGGTGCGCTTCTCCGCGTACAGCGAAGGCTGGGCGCTCTATGCCGAGAATGTCGCCGACGAGCTGGGCGTCTACGAGAACAACCCGTTCGGCCAGATCGGCGGACTGCAGTCGCAGCTGTTCCGCGCGGCGCGCATCGTCGTCGATACCGGCATGCATCACGAGCGCTGGAACCGCGAGCAGGCGGTGAAGTGGATGGTCGAGAACGCCGGCGAGCCGCCGATCTCGACCGATCGCGAGATCGTGCGTTACTGCGTCATCCCCGGCCAGGCCTGCGCCTTCAAGGTCGGCGCCAATCGCATCTTCGCGGCGCGCGAGGCCGCGCGGGCGAAGATGGGCGCGCGTTTCGACGTGCGCGACTTCCACGACCTGGTGCTGAAGTCGGGTCCGGTGCCGATGGGCGTGCTTGAGGCGTCGGTTGCGGCCTGGGCAGCGGACAAGATGCGTACGGCCTGATGACCGCCCGGCTCGACAGCGTCGAACCGGCGGTGCGCGATCCCATCCGCATCGATTTCGAAGGATGGTCGATCGAAGCGCGCGCCGGCGAGACGGTGGCGGCAACGCTGACGGCCCATGGCATTCGCGGTCTGCGCGCGACGCGCACCGGCGCCGACCGCGGCGTCTTCTGCGGCATGGGCGTTTGCCAGGATTGCCTCGTCGAGGTCGACGGTGTGCCGAACCAGCGCGCGTGCATGACGAGCATCGACCGGCCGCTGCGCGTCCGCCGCCAACGCCACGGCCAAGCTCTCGCCGCCGAGGTGACGGCGCTGCCGCCTGCCACCGCCGAAAGCTTGCGAACCGAGCGGCCGGACGTGCTGGTGATCGGCGCCGGGCCGGGCGGCCTGTCGGCGGCCATCGCGGCGCGGCGCGCCGGCGCGGCGGTCGTGGTGGTCGACGAGCGCCGCTATCCGGGTGGGCAGTATTTCAAACCCCTCGCCGTCGATGGCGAAGACGTGGCGCCGCCGGATGCCCAGCACCGCGAGGGACTCGCGCTGGTACGCCGCGCGCTCGAGGCAGGCGTCGAGATCCGAACCGGCGTGATGGTGTGGGGCGCGTTCGCGCCAGCCGAATTCACCGCCTCCGACGATCGGGGCGCGGTGCGCTACCTGCCGAAGGCCGCGATCGTGGCGACGGGGGCCTATGAGCGCGGATGGCCGGTCCCCGGCTGGCAATTGCCTGGCGTGATGACCACCGGCGCTGCACAGACGCTGTGGCGTACCGCCCGGCGGCTGCCCGGACGGCGCGTGTTGATCGCCGGCAATGGCCCCCTGAATCTTCAGCTCGCGGCGGAGTTGCTCGCAGGAGGTGCCGAGGTTGCGGCTGTCGTCGAATCGGCGCGGCCGGGCGCGCGGCATCTTGGCGCGCTGGTGGCCATGGCCGCGGCGGCCCCTTCGCTCGTCCGCGACGGCATCCGCTATCACTGGCAGCGAATGACACGCGGTGTGCCAATGATCGACGGCATGGTCGTCGCCGCCATCGAGCGGACTGCCGAGGGTCTCGCCGTCACGCTCAAGAACGCCTCGGAAAACGGCGGCCATCGCCGGTTCGAGGTCGATGCCCTGTGCATCGGCTACGGATTCGAACCTTCCAACGAATTGCTTCGCGCGCTCGGCTGCCGGCATGACTTCGACGCTGAGCAGAACCGGCTGGTGACGCGACGCGATGGCGACGGTCGTACCAGTGTCGCCGGCGTCTATGCGCTCGGCGATTGTACCGCGATGGGCGGCGCCCGGGTGGCTGCCGCCGATGGCGCGGTCGCCGGCTATGCCGCTGCCGCGGAGCTCGGCTTGCCGCTGGCGCCGGCGCTCGAACGCGAACGAGAGGCGGCGAAGAAGCAGGGCGACCGACATCGCCGCTTTCAGCGGGCGCTGTGGACGCTCTATCGCGCGCCGCCCTACCGGATCGAGCAGGCGAGCGACGACACGATCATCTGCCGTTGCGAAGAGGTGTGCTTCGGCGACGCCCGCGCGGCGCTGGCCGAGGGGGTGATCGCCGCGGGGCCGTTGAAACGCGCGACGCGCATCGGGATGGGTCCCTGCCAGGGCCGCTATTGCCGGCCGCTTCTCGAAGCGCTTCTCGCCCAGGGCTCGGACAGGCAGCCGGACGAGCACTCGGGCTTCGCGCCGCGCGTGCCGGTAAAGCCGATCGCGATCCGCGATCTGGCGTCGGCATCCGACTGATCCGCCGTCGTGCAAGCCGCTGTTCCCCTCCCGCCGTCGATCGGCACGCTGGTCATCGGCGGCGGCATCGTCGGCTCCTGCGTCGCGGGTTTCCTGGCCGACGAAGGCGAGGAGGTTCTCCTCGTCGATGACGGTCGCGGTGGCGGTTCGTCTTCCAATGCGGGCAGCCTGCACGTGCAGATGCAGAGTCGCTTCATGCGCCTCTATCCGCAGAACGTGCCCAACATGGAGCGGCAGCTGCCGCTGTATCCTAAGGCGGTCGCGTTCTGGCGCACGTTCGAGGACAAGCTCGGCGTCGATTTCGACCTGAAGATCACCGGCGGGCTCATGGTCGCGGAAAGCCAGGAGCAGCTGGATTTCCTGAAGCTGAAGGCGGAGCGGGAAAAGCGGCTCGGTCTTGACGTGGAGATCCTCGATCGCGCCGGTCTCGACGCCATTGCGCCCTATTTCAGCCCGGCGATCGTCGGTGCCGAACTCTGCGCCAACGAGGGGAAGCTCAACCCGCTGCTCTGTAACACGGCGATCCGGCGGTGGATCCGCGCGCGCGGGGTCGTGTTGGCCGAGAACGTCGCGGCCGAGACCATCGAGCGGTCGGGTACGGGGTTCGATGTCCGGACGTCGATCGGGGTCGTCCGCGCGGGCCGCGTCGTGCTGGCCGCTGCCGCCGGTGCGAAGGCGCTCGCCGCCTCGATCGGAGAAGGCTTCGCACTCCCGGCGTCGGCTGAGCCGCTCCACATGAATATCACCGAGGCGACGGAGCCGTTGATCGGCCATCTCGTGCAGCACGCCGACCGGATGATCACGCTGAAGCAATTCGGCACCGGGCAGATCGTGATCGGCGGCGGCTGGCCGGCGCGGCTGGCGGACGACAGCGGCCACCCCGAAGTCGAACTGGCCAGCCTCATCGCCAACGCCACCCTCGCGCAGCACATCGTGCCGCGCCTCGGCAACCTGCGCATCATCCGCACCTGGGCGGGGATCAACACTTCGGTCGATGGCATGGGCGTGCTTGGCGAGGTGCCGACGATACCGGGCCTTTTCACCGCCATCCCGGGTGATGCCGGGTACACGCTCGGCCCGCTGTCGGCGCACATGGTCGCCAGCGCGATCCTCGGGCGCGATCCGGGGGAGGACATGAGCCTGTTCACGCCCGGGCGGTTCATCTAGCTCGCGGTCGAAGCCTTGTTACCTGAGATCGCTGTGCGCACAGATTAGGGATGGTTCTAGCCTGATTGACGGTGATGAGATTCGGGCCTCGATCAACCAATTATAAGTTTGAACCTTGCCTGAAAGTGGCTAATCAGAATAGTGAACAGACGGCCGCATTGCGCACAAAATTTGGGGGGATTGTGGGGAATTTGTCGAACGCGCCGGCGCTTTCGCGCGCTGTCCTTTCGCGGCGAGGATTGTTGCAGCGTGCGGCCAGTGCCGGAGCGGTGGCCGGGCTCGCCTTGACGGTCGGCTGCGGGGCCAAGGACGATCGCAAGACGCTGCGCTGGTGGTCGCCCCAGGCTTCGCCGGAACAGCTCAAGGCTTACCGCGCCCAGATCGCCGCCTTCGAGGCGAAAAACGCCGGCATCCGGGTGGTTTTCGAGCCGACATCGGACGAAGGCTATCCGGCGCAGTTCGCCGCCGCGTTCGCCGCCAAGCAATTGCCCAACATCGTCACGCACCTGCCGTCGTTCACCGCGCAGAGCTATTACGCGCGCGGCCTCCTGGAGCCGGTCGATGACGTCATCCAGGCCATCGGCCCGGCGAACTATTTCGACGGCGCGAACGACGTCTACCGAACGGCGGACGGTCATTTCTGCGGCACCGGCATCGGCAACACCGCCGTCGACATGTTGTGGTATCGCAAGGACCTGCTGCAGGCTGCCGGCATCGGTACGCCGCCGACCACGTGGGACGAGCTGCGCGACGCGTGCCGCCGCGTACAGCGACCGGGCGTCTATGGCGCGCCGCTGCCGTACGGCATGAACGCCATGACCTCGCTGATCTTCATCGGGTTCATTCACCGGGCGGGCGGGCAGGTGTTCGCGCCCGACCTCTCCGTGGCGATCGACGGCGCACCGACCTACGACGCGCTCGAATTCTTCAAGTCGATGCGCGAATTCTGCCCGCCGGGCGCGTCGAACTTTAGCTGGGGCGAAAGCCTGACCGCCTTCGTATCGGGCGCGACGGCCACCGGCATCTACGGCGGGCGCGTGCTCGCCAACGTCGCTGCCCAGAACCCCAAGATCGCCGACCAGATCGGCTGCGCGACCTACCCGACCGCGTCGCGCGCCATTCCGGCGTGGACGTTCAACGACTTCCCGAGTCTGATCATTCCAAAAGGCGCGTCGCACCTTGCGGAAACCAAGGCGTTCGCCGCGTCGCTCTACGACCCGCAGGGCTATATCCCGCAGCTGCATGCCGCCCCGGGCCATGTGCTGCCGGTGCTGAAGCCGATCGCCGAGAATCCGGTGTATCGGGCGAACCCGCTCATCTCGAAATATGCGCCGGCAATCGATCTGATGACGCGCGCGGCGGCAGCCGGTCACAATCTCGGCCGCGAGACGACGGCGCACCAGCCCAATCTGAAGGCCAGCGAGATCGTCGCCAGCAATACGCTCGCGGAACTCGTGCAACGGGTGGTGCTGAACAAGGAGAACCCGCGCGCGGCCGTCGCGGCAACGGCCACCAAGCTGCAGGCCTTGATGCGTGGCTGACACCGCGGCGATAGCGACACGCCCCGCGCTGTCGATCGAGAAGCGCCATGCCCTGCTCGGGCTGGCGCTGATCGCGCCGACGGTGCTGATCCTCGGCGCCGTCATCGTCTATCCGCTGCTGTCGGCGATCTACCTGTCCTTCTTCTCGCTCTACACGCCAACGCTCGAGGGAAGTTGGGTCGGCCTCGCCAACTATCGCCAGCTGCTGGACGGCGGGCAATTCTGGTCTGCGCTCGCGACGACCGCGATCTGGACCATCGGCACCTTGACGCTGCAGATCCTGCTCGGACTGGCGATGGCGCTGCTGCTGCATCAGAACATCCTGTTCCGGTCGCTCGCCCGCAGCCTCGTGCTCTTTCCCTATTTCCTGTCGACGGTCGTCGCCGTGCTCGTCTGGCGTTGGCTGTTCAACGATCTGTACGGAATCCTGAACCACCTGCTCCTGTCCGCCGGCGTCATCGACGCGCCGGTCAACTGGCTCGGCAGCATGCCCAATGCGATGCTCAGCATCATCGTTGTCGGCGCGTGGAAGTTCTTTCCCTTCGTGGTGATCGCCATCCTCGCCCGGCTGCAGACCATTCCGGAAGCGCTCTACGAGGCCGCCAAGATCGATGGCGCCGGGCCGGTCAGCCGCTTCTTCGACGTGACGCTGCCGCAACTCCGCGACGTGCTGGCGATCGTCATCCTGTTGCGCACGATCTGGGACTTCAAGGAGTTTGACCTGATCTATCTGATGACCGGCGGCGGGCCGGTGAACGGCACGCGCACCCTGCCGCTTGTCGTTTATCAGGAAGCGTTCGGGCTGAACCAGATGGGCATGGCGGCGGCCTATGCCGTCGCGATGATGATCGTGATGCTGATCTTCATGCTCGCCTATCTGGCGCGCGCGCGGGGTAAGGCGGCATGAGCGCCGATCGCAAGCGCATCTCGCTGGGCGCCAGCCTCGTCACCTGGCCGCTCGTCCTCGTCATCGCGTTCCCGCTGCTGTGGATGCTGGTGACGTCGGTCAAGCCGCAGACCGAATTGTTCGCGACGCCGCCGAGCCTGATCCCCGAAGCGATCACCTTCGAGCATTACCGGCGGCTGCTCGAGGACACGCCCTTCCCGCAATATTTCGCGAACTCGGTGATCATCGCGATCTCGACGACCATCCTCGTCGTCGGGGTGAGCGTCCTCGGCGCCTACAGCCTCGTGCGCTTCAGCTATCGCGGCCGCGAGACGCTCGCGAGCCTCGTGCTGTTCACCTACCTGCTGCCGTCGGTGGTGCTCATCTCGCCGCTCTATCTGATGCTCGTGAACATCGGCCTGGCGAACACGCTGCCGAGCCTCGTCATCGCCTACACGACCTTCTCGCTGCCCTACGCGCTTTGGCTGCTACGATCCTTCATGGCCGGCATTCCGGAGGATCTGGAATCGGCGGCGATGGTGGATGGCGCGAGCCGGCTCGGCGCCTTCGTCGACGTCGTGCTGCCGCAGGCGCTGCCGGGCATCATCTCGACGGCGCTGTTCACCTTCATCCTCGCCTGGAACGAGTATCTCTATGCGCTCGTGCTGGTGAACTCGGACGAGGCGCGCCCGCTTACCACCGGCGTGATGAACATGCTGATCTCGGCCTTCAACATCGAATGGTCGCTGCTGATGGCAGCCTCGGTGATGATGAGCGTGCCCCTCATCGTCATCTTCGCCTTCCTCCAGAAATATCTCACCAGCGGCTTTGGCGCCGGCGGCGTGAAAGGCTGAACATGGTACAGGTGATCTTCGACAAGGTCCGCAAGGCCTTCGGCGAAACCGTCGCGGTCCCCGGCCTCGACCTCACCATCGAATCCGGCGAGTTCGTATCGCTGCTCGGCCCATCCGGCTGCGGCAAGACCACGACGCTGCGCATGCTGGCCGGCCTCGAACAGCCGACCAGCGGCAGCATCCGCATCGGCGACCGCGATGTCGTCGATCTGGCGCCGGGCGCCCGCGACATTGCCATGGTCTTTCAGTCCTACGCGCTCTATCCGCACATGACGGTGGCGGATAACATCCGCTACCCGCTTAAGAAGCGCGGCGTCGGCAAGGCGGATCAGGCGGCGAAACTCGCGCAGGTCGCCGAGCTGCTGCAGCTGGAGCCGTTGCTCGGGCGCAAGCCGAAGCAGCTATCGGGCGGCCAGCAGCAGCGGGTCGCGCTGGGCCGCGCACTCGTCCGCGACCCCAGCGTGTTCCTGCTCGACGAACCCCTGTCGAACCTCGACGCCAAGCTGCGCGCGCACATGCGCGCCGAGCTGATCGAGCTGCACCGCCGGCTGGGCAAGACGATGGTCTACGTCACCCACGACCAGCTCGAAGCCATGACGATGTCGACGCGGATCGCGGTCATGAAGGACGGGGTCCTTCAGCAGTTCGCGCCGCCGTCCGAAATCTACAATCGGCCCGCCAACAGCTTCGTCGCCGGCTTCATCGGCACGCCGTCGATGACCTTGGTCGACGGCATTCTCGCCGGCGAAGGCGCGGGTGCCTCGCTGCGGCTCGGTCAACTGACGATCGACCTTCCGCTGCCGCCCACCATGGCGCCGCGCGCGGTGACCGCCGGCATCCGCCCCGAAGACGTGCTGATCGGCACCGGCCCCTGGCAGGCGCGCGTGCGCGTGGTCGAGCCGACCGGTTACGAGACGATCGTTATCCTCGACGCCGGCGACGTGTCGCTCACCGCCCGCCTCGTCGGCGAGGCACGCGTTCAGATCGGCGAACAGGTCGCCTTCGACCTCAAACGCGAGAATCTCCACCTCTTCGACCAGGCCGACGGCCGCCGGCTGGAAATCGCCCGCGCGCCATCGGCTGTCGGCAACACCCAAGCCTGAAAGTCGCGAACGATGGATCGAAACAGTGTCGACTGGCAGGGGCCGATGCCCGCTGTCACCACGCCCTTCCACGATGACGGGCGCATCGACGAAGCGGGGTTTGCCGCCAATCTCGACCGGCTGATCGACGCGGGCGCCACCGGCATCGTCGTCGGCGGCTGCACCGGCGAATTCTGGGCGCTGACGCATGAGGAGCGCAAGCGCCTGTACGAGGTGGCGCGCGATGCGATTGCCGGCCGCGTCACGCTCATCGTCGGCACCGGCGCCGTCACCGTCGACGAGACCGTCACCCTGACCCGCCACGCGGAGGCGAGCGGCTGCGACGGTGCGCTGATCCTGCCGCCTTATTTCGTGAAGCTGGCCGATGAGGAAATCTTCGCGCACTTCGCGGACGTCACCGCGCAGGTCGGCCTGCCGGTCCTCCTGTACAATATTCCGGGCAACGCGGTGAACGCGCTCAGCCCGGCGCTCGTGGCGCGGCTGGCCGATCTCGATCCGGTCGTCGCCGTCAAGGAAAGCTCGGGCGACTGGAACAACTATTACGCGACGCACCTCGCGGTGCATGAGCGCCTCCGCGTGTTCTGCGGGCCGTCGTCGGTGTTCGGCGTGCCGGCGGTCCAGCTGGGTGCCGACGGCACCATCGACTGCTTCCCCAACGTCTGGCCGCGCGGCGGACTCGATCTCTACTTCGCGGCGCAGCGCGGCGAGAACGCCGCGGCCGCCGAGTTGCAGGCGACGGGGCGCAAGCTGACCGACCTTTTCACGAGCGAGGGCCGCACCCTCTACCCGGCGACCAAAGCCGCGATGGACATGATGGGCTTCCCCGGCGGCGGTACGCCGCGGCGTCCGCTGCGGCGCCTGACGGGCGCGCCGCTCGATGGCCTGAAGTCGGGCCTGGAATCACTCGGGCTGCTGTGACGGCCCGCGACACGAACAGAATGGGAGACGAGCGATGAACCACCAGAGCCGCATCGAGAAGCGGGCCCCCGAACTCAAGCCGGTCGACTACCAGCTGAGCTTCGGCGAGTTCATCGGCGTTGGCCCCAACGGAAACCTGTGGGTCGACGGCTGCGATGTCGCCGACCTGGCCAACCGCTTCGGCACGCCGCTCTACATCATCTCGGAAAACCAGCTGCGCCATAACTATCGCGCCTTCCGCGACGCGTTCCGCGCTGAATATCCCGATGTCGAGATCCTGTTCGCCAACAAGTCGAACAACGGCCTCGCCATCCGCCACATCATGAATACCGAAGGCGCCGGCGGCGACTGCTTCGGCGCGCAGGAAATGTACATGGCGCTGCTCGCCGGCACCAACCCCAGGACGCTCGTCCTCAACGGCTCGAACAAGCAGGAAGACGAGCTGGAGATGGCGATCGCCAACGGCATCTGCGTCAACATCGACGCGATGGACGAGCTCGACCGCATCGACGAGATCGCCGCCCGCCTGGGCGTCGTGGCCGATATCGGCATCCGCCTGAAGCTCGACCTCGAGCCGCTGCGCGAGCGTACCGGCGTCGCCATGCACGGCCCCGGCACGCTGAAGCAGCAGAGCGATTCCACCAAATGGGGCATGACGCGCGAGCAAACCGCCGAGATCGTGAAGCGCGCGATCGACATGCCGAACGTGCAGCTGAGGGAAACGCATTTCCACCTCTCGCGCATGTCGAACGATCCGGCCGACTTCGCCGTGATGGCGCGCGAGATGATCACCTGGTCGGGCTATCTGCGCGACCAGACCGGGTGGACGCCGCCCTGCATCGACATCGGCGGCGGCTGGACCTTCGGCAAATGGTACGGCACCGGCCCCAACAGCCAGCTCGACGACAAGAATGCGCCGACCGCCGAGGATTATGCGCGGCTGTGCTGCGCGGCGATCAAGGAGGAGGCGGAACGCCTCGGCCTGCCGCTGCCCAAGCTGCGCCTCGAGCCGGGACGCGCACTCTCCGGCCCGGCCGGCGTTGCGATCGGCCGCGTCGGCGCGGTCAAGACGGGCGCGACCCGCAAGTGGGTCAACCTCGACATTTCGACCAACCACCTGTCGTGGGCGGCGGTTCTCGACTGGTATTACCATGCCGTCCCGGTGGTGGACGCGCGCGCCGAGGGTACGGAAACCGTCGATCTGGTGGGGTCGCTCTGCAACTCCGACGAGGTCGGCCCGCATCGCAAGATGCCCGCGCTCGAACGCGGCGATCTCGTCGCCTTCCTCGACACCGGCGGCTACACGGAATCGTCGGCGGCGCGCTACAACGCGCAGCTGCTGCCGGCGACGGTGCTCGTCACCGGCGCGCGCGCCGAGGTCACGACCGAACGCGAGCAGATGAAGGACGTCGCCGGCCGCTTCCGCGTGCCGGCGCACCTGCTCGCCGCCTCGTTCGCGCCGGCGGAATAACCGGCATGGACTTTGGCATTGCCGGTCGCCGCGCCCTGATCTGTGGCGGCAGCAAGGGGCTCGGCTTCGCTGCCGCCCGTTCGCTGGCACGCGAAGGCGTCGATCTCACGCTCGTCGCGCGAACCGCCGAGGCGCTCGACGAAGCGGCGCATCGTCTCGTCGAGGAAACGGGCGTCGCGGTATCGACGGTGGCGGCGGACCTGACATCCCCCGCCGCGCGCGACATCGTCCTAGCCGCCTGCCCCGCGCCCGATATCCTCGTCTGCAATCCCGGCGTTCGCCAGACGCCGGACGACTTCCGCACGATGTCGCGCTCCGACTGGGACTTCTGGATGGAGGCGCACTTCTACGCGCCGCTCGACCTCATCCGCGCAGTGGTGCCGGGCATGTGCGACCGGCGCTTCGGCCGCGTCGTCAACATCTCGGTCAGCAACATCAAGTTCCCGCAGGTCAACTTCGCGCACAGCCATTCGGCCCGCGTCGGGTTGGCGGGCGCGATCGCCTCGATGGTGCGTGAGCTGGTGCCGCACAATGTCGTCATCAACAGCGTGCTGCCCGGCTTCTTCGATACCGACGCGCTGCGGACGAACCTCCACAGCCATGCCGCGCGCGGCAACACCACCTACGAAGCGATCGTCGAAGACCGGCTGACCATGACGCCGGCACGCCGCTTCGCCGATCCGGCCGAGTGCGGCGACCTCATCGCCTTTCTTTGCAGCGCGCAGAACGGGTATATGACCGGCCAGAACATCGTGAACGACGGCGGCGTCTACCAGGGGCTGTTCTAGGCCATGGCCGACGACGCGCCCTCCCGCCTGCTCGCCCCCGGCGGGCGTGTCGTGATGATCTCGGGCGCGTCGCGGGGTATCGGCCTCGCGATCGCGCGCCGTCTCGCCGGCGAGGGTTATCGCCTGTCGCTGGGCGTTCGCGACCCCGCGGCCTTCGACCTTAGCGGCTTCGACGCCGCCGCGACGCTGGTGGCGCGCTTCGACGCGGCAGAGCCCGAGACCGCGTCCGCGTGGGTCGCGGCCACGGCCGAGCGCTTCGGCCGCATCGATGGTCTGATCAATAACGCCGGCATCCTTCGCCAGCTCGATTTCGAGACCGGCGACGAGTCGGTGCTCGACGAGGTGTGGGCGATCAACGTGAAGGCGCCCTTCCGGCTCATCCGCCACGCGCTTCCGCATCTGTCGGCCGCGGGAAACGGGCGCATCATCAATATCGCCTCCACCGACGGGAAGCGGTACCGGCCCGGCGTTTCGATCGCCTACACCATGTCGAAGCATGCGGTGGTGGCGCTGACGCAGGCCGCCAAATTCGCGGGCTGGGACCAAGGCGTGCGCGCCACCGCACTCTGCCCCGGCGCCGTCGATACCGATCTCATCGCTTCCATTCCAGGCGTGACGCCGCGTGCCGACCGTATCGCGCCGGAGACGCTCGCCGAGACGGTCTCCTTCCTGCTCTGCCTGCCGAACAGTTCGTCGGTTGCAGAGCTCGTCATGAATACGCGGCTGGAGCCGTCGATCTAGCGTCCCGCCTCCCCAGTATTTGGAGCTTTCTGCATGTCTTTCAGCCAAGCGTCGGAGCGCCGGAAAGCTAAAGCGAAAGCGCCGAACTTCGCGCGCATGAACGCACCGTATCTTTCCGCGCTGGCGCTTGCGCTCGCGAACGTGCCCGTGGCGGCGGAAGAGCTCGGCGAAGAAGCGGAGCAGTACGCCGACATCGTCGTGACCGCACGCATTACCGATGACCGGGTCGTGCCGCCGCAGGTGGAGCTGACCAGCGAAGCGCTGCTGGCGGCGCAGCCGATCAGCATCGCCGACGCCCTGCGCAGCTTGCCGGGCGTATCGGTGAAAACCAACTCGCGCGGCGAGACCATCGCGCGCATCAGGGGCGCCGAAGAACGGCAGACCGCCGTATTCTTCGAAGGCTCGCCGTTCAGCGTTCCGTGGGATGGGCGCATGGATCTCGCGATCCTGCCGGCCGCCCTCATCGGCCATGCCGTTGTCAGCAAGGGCGCCGCGCCCATCGAATATGGCGCGAACGCGGTCGCCGGCGTCGTCGACCTGCAGGCGCGCTCGGGTGCCGGCGGCGAGAACGGCATCACCGGCCTCGCCGAGGTCGGCAGCCTCGGCCACGTCAACACGTCCGCGGTTGCCACCGCCGGCAATGACCGGTTCGACCTGACGCTCGCCGGCAGCTACTTCACCCGCGACGCGCAGCCGGTCGCCGAGCTCGATGCGCTGCCATTCAGCCAGGCGGACAGCAAGCGGCGCACGAACACCGATCTTCGGAGCTTCAGCCTGTTCGCCGCCGCCGGCGGGCGGGCGGGCCCCGTGGAGGCCCGCGTCAGCATTCTTCACAACGACAGCGCGCGGGGAATCGCCCCGGAGTCCGATCGCGATCCGGCAGTGTTCGCGCCGCGCTACTGGCGTTATCCGAAGATCGCTCTGACGCAGCTCAACGCGAACCTCGAAGCCGACCTCGCCGACGGCGTCACGCTGAACGGCGCGTTCTTCCGGCAGTGGTTCGACCAGGTCATCGATGCCTATCGCACCGCGTCCTACACGGCGTTGCGCAGCCGCCAGCAGGATGACGACAACACGCACGGGGGGCGGCTGACCCTTGCGTTCCCGGCCGGCCCGCTGACCGTGCGCACCACCGGATCGCTGCAGACCGCGAACCACCGTCAGATCGACACCGCCTTCCCCGGGACAGCGGGGCCGCGCCTCGAATATGAGCAGCGGCTGGCGAGCGTGGGCAGCGAGGTCGACATCCCGCTGGCGGCGACGACAAGGATGACCGTCGGCGCGGCCTATGATCACGCCAAGACGCCGTTGACGGGCGACAAGCCTGCCCAGCCGTCGCAGGACGCGCTGGCCTTCTCCGCCTCGCTGCGTCACGAGCTGGGCGAAGATCTGGACCTGACGCTTTCCGCCGGCCGGCGGACGCGCTTTGCTTCGGCGCGCGAGCTGTTCGGCGAAGCACTCGGCCGCTTCCTCATCAATCCGGATCTGAAGCCGGAGCGGGCGTCGATGATCGATGCCGAACTCGCCTGGACTCCGGCCGACCTGCAGGTGCGGCTCAACCCCTTCTACATCCGCGGCGAGGATACGATCGGCCAGCGCAACGTCGGCTCGCGGCGACAGCGCTATAATCTAGGCGGGACGACCGTTTTGGGGATCGACGGCAGCCTTAGCGACCGTCTGGCCGACCGGCTCTGGCTGGAGCTTGCCGGGAGCCTGCTGAAGGCGCAGGCTGGCAGCGGTGACGCGCTGTTCCGGCGCCTTCCGCAGCGGCCCAGCCACACGCTGAGCGGCGCACTCGACTACCGCGTGCCCGAGCGCTTCGACCTGAGAGCCGAGGTTCTGCGTACCGGTGGCGCGGTCGACCTGGCGCCGGACAACCGCAAGGCGCGGCTGCCGGCCTCCACCGAGTTCAATCTGAGGGGCAGTATCGCGCTGCTTCGTCTGCCGACGGGCGGCATGCTGTCGTTCACCGCAGCTATCGACAATTTGACCGACGAGCTGGTGCTGCCGCAACTCGGCCTGCCGGCGTCGGGCCGTACCATTCGCGTCGGGTTTCGCGTCGAATAACGCGGTCGGCACGAGCAGCACGGCGCCGCTGCTGGCGCAACCGACCAGCCAAAACGAATAGCTGATTCGTTGATTGGCCGCATAGAACGAAAAAGTTCGCTATGCGGCCAACCAGCAATTTGACAAACGCGACAAGCGCGACAACTCGATGCGCCTTGCGCACAACGAAGCCGTGAGCCGCCGCCGAATTAAACAAAGGTATAAGTGATTATTATCAATATTTTACATTGCTATCGGTGGAATTCGCTACCATGGACAAACTAGCTAACGCCAAGCTCACCTTTGATTGAATAGTGTTCGCATATGTTACTATCTGTAACCCCCTTGACACAAGATTGGGTTCACCCACACATTTCCATGGTCAGACCGCGATCGGGGATGGGCGGCTGCCGCGCATAAACGCGCACGGTTTGGAGGGGGCCGGACGCGATCCGGCGACCACAGGGGGAGCCTAGATCATGTCGACCAGGACAGTGCGTCGTTCCTTGATGTGTTCAACCATCGTCTCGGCGATGCTCGCCGTCAGTCCAGCGGCGGCTTTTGCGCAAGAGACAGCCGCTGCCGACCAGGCTGAGGCGAGCGCAACTTCGGAAACCGAGGAGACGATCGTCGTCACCGGCTCCAGGCTGGTGTCGAAGAATGTTTCATCATCGAGCCCAGTGCAGACGATCCAGGATCAGGCGTTCGACACGCTGGGCGCCGTCGACACCGTTGATCTCGTCAACACGCTGCCGTCGGTGACCCCCGATCAGGACACGAGCTTCGCCAACGGCGCCAACGGCACCTCGACGCTCGATCTGCGCGGCCTCGGCGCCACGCGCACGCTGGTCCTCGTCAACGGCAAGCGCCTGCCGCCGGGTTCGCCGACGCCGGGCGGCTACGCATCGGATCTCAACCTGATCCCCTCGCAGCTGATCCAGCGCGTCGAGATCGTCACCGGCGGCGCGTCGGCCGTCTACGGCTCCGATGCGATCGCCGGCGTCGCCAACTTCATCATGAAGCGCGACTTCGAAGGCCTCGAGATCGATGCCCTCTACGGCTTCAACCAGTCGAACAACAACAGCGCCGCCATCCAGCGCCAGCTGGTGCGGGCCGGCATCGAGCCGCTGAGCGGCAGCACGACCGGCAACAATACCTATGACATCTCGGCCGTCTTCGGTGCGGCGCTGGGCGGCGATCGCGGCAACGTCACGGCCTACGCCCGCTACCTGAAGAACGACGGCCTCAACCAGTCGGAGCGTGACTTCTCGCAGTGTGCGCTCGGCCTCTTCGCTGAGACCGAGGCCTATTGTATCGGCGCCCCGACGGGCCCGGACCCTTCCAACTTCATCCTGAGCCCGGCCATTCCGGTCGGCGGCACCGCCGCGAACGCCATTCCGCTGCGCGGCGCCAACGGCGCCGTCCTGCTCGACAGCGCGGGTCGGCCGCGGACGTCGGGCAGCTTCGCTCTGCAGCAGGACCGGAGCCTCATCGAAGGGTCGAACACCTTCAACTTCAATCCGTTCAACCCGCTGCGCCGCGCCGTCGAGCGCATCAACGCCGGCTTCAGCGGCTGGTACAATGTGACGGACGATATCGAGGCCTATCTCGACTTCGGCTTCACCAAGTCGCAATCGCCGCAGATCATCGCCCCGTCGGGCGGCTTCGGTTCCGAAATCAACCGCGTGAACTGCGACAACCCGGCGCTCACCAGCGCGCAGCGGCTGCTGATCTGCGGCACGGCGAGCATCACCGGCCCGTATCCGCGCGATCCCGACGGCGATGGCTACGCCCAGGCACAGCTCCAGCGGCGCTTCGTCGAAGGCGGGCCGCGTACCGACGACCGGACGCTGACCAATTTCCGCGTGGTCAGCGGCGTGAAGGGCACCTTCGCCGAGAGCTTCAAATGGGATGTCTTCGGCCAGTGGGCGGAGACCAGCCTCGATCGCGTGCAGTTCAACCAGGTCTTGAAGACCCCGCTGCTCAACGCGCTCGACATCGTTACCGACCCGCGCACGAACCAGTTTGCCTGCCGCGTCACCGTGCAGGGCACCGACCCGCGCTGCGTACCGTTCACCCGGGCCTATGATCCGACGGCCACCTACGATCCGCGTCTGCAGACCTACCTCGATGCGCCGACCCTCACGCAGGGCAAGACCTCGCAGATCATGGCCGGCGGTACGCTCCAGTCCAACCTCGGCGACTTCGGCTTCGTCAGCCCGCTCGCCACCGATGGCGTCGGGCTGCTGCTGGGGGTGGAGCATCGTCGCGAAGAACTGATCACCCGCCCCGACGCGACGGCTCAGGCTGGCCTACTCCTGGGCGGCAGCGGGCCGCTTCTGCCCGCCGACGGTGAGACGAAAATCCAGGAGTTTTTCCTCGAAACGTCGATCCCGATCGTCCAGGGCAAGGCCGGCTTCCACGAGCTTGCATTCAGCGGCGCCTTCCGCCGGTCGGACTACAAGTCCAAGAACAACCTGACCGGGCAGCAGGGCGGTGACTTCGGCGCCAGCACCTACGCGTTCGGCACCACCTGGGCGCCCATCGAGCCGGTACGCCTCCGCGCGCAGTTCCAGCGCGCAATCCGGGCACCGAACGTCCAGGAGCTCTTCCTTCCGGTCAACACGGGACTCTCAGGCCTGACCGATCCGTGCTCGGGTTTCGCGGGAAGTCCTACCCCGCCGACCCGTTCGGCGGCCGACTGTGCTCGCTCGGGCGTCCTGGCCAGCCAATATGGCTCGGTCCCGCCGGCGGGCGCCCAGGTCAACGTGCGGACGGGCGGCAACCCCGACCTCGAGCCCGAGGTGTCGGATACCATCACCATCGGCGCGGTGATCAGGCCGCCGCAGATCCGCAACCTGTCGCTGTCGGTCGATTATTTCGACATCAAGCTGAAGGGTGCGGTTGCCACCATCCCGGCGTCCTTCACCCTGGCGCGATGCCTCGACACGGCAGAGCCCGAATTCTGCAGCCTGATCACGCGCGGGCCTGACGGTTCGCTGACGTTCCGCGGGGCAGAGCCGTCGTTCATCGATGCGACGACGCGGAACATCGGCGGCTTCGCGACATCCGGCTTCGATGCGCAGATCAACTACAGCCATGAGATCGGCAGCCTCGGCCGGCTCTTGTGGGGCTACGCATCGACCTACCTGCTGTCGTTCGACACGACCCCGGTGGCCGGCGCCGGCACGACGAACTGCGTCGGGCTCTATGATCGGCAGTGCGATACACCGAAGTTCAAGTATCGGCATGTGGTATCCACGACGTGGAAGACACCGTGGAACATCGATATCGCGGCGAACTGGCGGTACCAGTCGAGCGTCGATCGCATCGACACGATCAACACGACGACCGGCGCGACGGTCACCTGGAAGGAGGCCGGCAAGGGCGCCTTCCAGGGCTCCACGCTGGCGGCCCAGCACTACGCCGATCTGACGGCCTTCTGGAATATTCGGGAGAACATTCAGGTGCGCCTCGGCGTCCGCAACGTCCTCGACAACGACCCGCCGATCGTGCCGCAGTTCGGCCCGTCACCGACCTTCATCGTCGAAGGCAACACGGTTTCGGGCACCTACGAGGCAGCGGGCCGCTTCATCTTTGTGGGGACCAATGTCCGCTTCTAGGACCAACCCCACAATCCACCTCCCGTGGATCGGTCGGCAACCGCCTTCGGGCGGCGCAAACCGATGACCAGGAGCGGCTGGTCTTGAGCGCGGCGGCCCGTTTCTTCCCCCTCCCGGGACGGGCTGCCGCCTCTCTTCCAGCCGCTTTCATTTTCTTTTCGGCTTTCTTGAATTCGAACCAGTGGAGACCTTCTCGATGTCCGGCACCGCTTTCCGGCCCACGGCACCCCGCCGTTTCGCGCGCCTTCTCGCCACCGCCTGCGCGACCCTGCTGCTCGTGCCCGCGGCTTCGGCCGCGGCACCGGACGGCCTGACCGCGGAAGATCTGGGCGCGCTGAAATGGCGTGAAGTCGGCTCGGCCACGCCGAGCGGCCGCATCACGCGCTTCGCCGTGCATCCGACCGACCAGCGGATCATCTATGCGGCGAGTGCCTCGGGCGGCCTGTGGAAGACCGTCAACGGCGGCACGACTTGGCGACCGGTCTTCGAGAAAGAAACGACGATCTCGATGGGCGAGGTCACGCTCGACCCGAACGATCCCAACACCGTGTGGATCGGAACGGGCGAGCAGAACAACGTGCGCAGCTCGCAGTTTGGCGACGGCGTCTATCGCTCACGCGATGGCGGCGAGACGTGGGAGCACATGGGGCTGAAGGAAAGCCGCCACGTCGGGCGGATTCTCGTTCACCCCAAGGATTCCAATACCGTCTACGTCGCAGCGCTCGGCTCGCTGTGGGGGCCGAACGAAGAGCGCGGGCTCTACCGTACGAAGGACGGCGGCAAGACCTGGAAGCGCCTCCTGCGCCCTAGCAAGTTCACCGGCGTCGTCGAGGTGGCGATGCACCCAAATAACCCCGACATCCTCTATGCGTCGACGTTCCAGCGCGAGCGGCGCCAGTGGAGCATGATCGGCGGCGGCGACGAGGGCGGCCTGTGGCGTAGCACCGACGGCGGTGACACCTGGGCCCGCGTCGGCAACGGCTTTCCGACGACGCCGGTCGGCCGCGTCGGCGTGACCTTCTGCCCGAGCAATCCGGACATGATGTATGCGACCGCGGTCGGTCGCGACGGCGGCACCTTCCGTTCGACCGACGGCGGCAAGTCGTGGGAGCAGCGCAGCGCCACCGTGCAGAGCCACTGGTACTACGGCGAAGTCTTCTGCGACCCGGAGAATCCCGAGCGCGTGTATGTCCCGGTCACGCCGCTGCTTCGCTCCGAGGACGGCGGCAAGAACTTCAAGAACATCGTCGAGAGCCAGGTTCACGCCGATCACCACACGCTCTGGATCAACCCGAAGGACGCCGATCATCTCATGGTCGGCAACGACGGCGGCGTCTACACGTCGCGGGATGGCGGCAAGCGCTGGGAATGGAAATCCAACCTGCCGCTGATGCAGCTCTACACGGTCGCGGCCGACATGCAGGAGCCCTTCTACCACGTCTACGGCGGCACCCAGGACAACGGCTCCTGGGGCGGCCCGATCGGGACGCGCTACGAGGACGGTATTTCGAACGAGGACTGGATGTTCATCTCGACCGGCGACGGCTTCTACGCCACCGCCGATCCGACCGACTCCGACATCATCTATTCGCAGTCGCAATATGGCGGCCTGGTCCGCACCAACCGCAAGAGCCTGGCGCAGAAGCGCATCCAGCCGTGGCAGCCGCAGCAGGGCGAGTTCCCCGCCTATCGCTGGAACTGGAGCGCCCCGCTCGTCATCTCCCCGCATGATCCGAAGACGCTGTACTTCGGCGCGAACGTGGTCTTCCGCAGCCGTGATCGCGGCGACAATTGGGAGCGGATCAGCCCTGATCTCACGCGGCAGCTGAGCCGCGACAAGCTTCCGCTCCAGGGCAAGGTCCAGCCCGCCGACGCGATCGACCTTCACGCCAGCACGGCGCTCTACGGCAACACCCACTCGCTGTCGGTCTCGCCACTCCGCGACGGGCTGATCGCCGCCGGCACCGACGATGGCCTGGTACAGGTCAGCCGCGACGATGGGCGCAGCTGGCGGAAGACGGCCAAGTTCCCGGGCGTACCGGAGCAGATGAAGGTCGGCATGCTGACCTGGTCGCCGACGAAGGAAGGCACGCTGTTCGTCGTCTTCGACGGCCATCAGGACAACGACTTCCGCCCCTATGCCGTCCGCAGCGACGACTTCGGCGCGACCTGGCGGAACATCACCTCGGACCTGCCGGCCTTCGGCCCGACCAAGAGCATCGCGACGCATCCGAAGAACGGCGAGCTGCTGTTCGTCGGCACCGATTTCGGCGTCTATTTCTCGCGCGACGGCGGCGGACGCTGGACGGCGCTCCGCTCGGGGCTTCCGACCAATTCGGTGCAGGGCATCCTCGTCCACCCGCGGGAGAACGATCTCGTCATCGGCACGCATGGCCGCGGCTTCTGGGTTCTCGACCAGCTGAACCTGGTCGAAGGGCTGACGCCCGAGGTCGTGAAGGGGCACAGCTATCTCGCCCCGCTGCGTCGCGGCACCCAGATCCGCGACGTCAACCGCGGACGAAAGAATATCGGCCACACCTATTTCACCACGAAGAACCCGCCGCGTGGCGCGATCATCGACTATTGGATCGGCGACGAGGCCGTCGGCCAGCCGGTGACGGTAGAGGTTCTCGACGGCCGTGGCGCGCTGGTCCGCAAGTTCGCAGAGCCGGCTGCCAAGCGCGGCGCGCAGCGCACGCTGTGGGACCTCCGCTTCGAGGCGCCACCGATCGCCAGCGGCGCGTCTTGGCGCAAGCCGCAGGGTCGCTTCGTCGTCCCCGGCGCCTATCAGGTGAAGCTGACGGTCGGCGACAAGACCCATGTGCGTCCGATCGACGTGCGCCTCGACCCGGCGATCCGCCTCTCGGCTGAAGCCAGCGCGCAGATCGAGCAGCTGAACGCGCGTCAGGCGGAGCTGGTGGCGGCAACATTTCATGCCGGCAAGTCGGTCGAGGCCAGCGTTGCCCAGACCACCGCCGTCGTGAAGGCGCTGCGCGACGCCAAGGCCAATCGCTCGGTGATCGCCGAGGCCGAGGCGGCCGCGAAGGAAGCCGACCGTCTCCATGTCGTCCTCAACGGCAAGGAGGAAGGGCTCGCCCAACAGGAGACCTTCCTGCCGCTCAGCGAGCTGACGCTTCGCCTCTATTCATCGACGCAGGAGTACAGTGCCGCGCCCGACCAGGCGCAGCGCAGGCTCACCGATGTGGCCGCCGCCGATGTCCAGCGGCTCTATCGCGACCTTGGCGCGCTCGTCTCGATCCGCCTCCCGGCGTTGCAGCGGTCGGCGCAGACGGCCGGCGTCGCCTGGCCGGCGGCGGCGCTTCCCCAACTGCCGAGCAGCGCGCTCGCGCCGGCCCAGCAGTAAGAAAGAGCAGTGAAGATGCAGAAGTTTACGAAATTCGGTGCGTTCGGTCGGGGAGTGGCGATGCGGACTGCTGCCGCCCTCTGCCTCGGGTTGGTCGCCACGCCCGCGATGGCCGATGGCGATGGCGGCACCCTGTCGATCGAGGCGCT
Source organism: Sphingoaurantiacus capsulatus (assembly GCF_042648405.1). NCBI lineage: Bacteria > Pseudomonadati > Pseudomonadota > Alphaproteobacteria > Sphingomonadales > Sphingosinicellaceae > Sphingoaurantiacus > Sphingoaurantiacus capsulatus. The sequence continues at coordinate 77,799 of NZ_JBHRXV010000009.1, forward strand.
GAAGTATCGCGAAGGCCACCGCGAAGCCGCCATCGCGCGCCGCGCGGAGTTCGGGCGGCGCATGAAGGATGGCATCGCGGTCATCACCAGCGCCGATCGCTCGCAGGCCCATCTTTACGAGCACTTCACCAGCGATACCGAGAACAAGGATTTCGTGTTCCTGACCGGCATCTACGATGCCCCGCCGGAGGGACATGTCCTCGTCCTCAATCCGCGCGGGACCAGCTTCAAGGAGGTGCTGTACACCGACATGAATCCGGCGGAGGCGACGCGCCTTTCGGGCATCAAGCATGTGTTTCCGCGGGCGCGCTTCCTCGAGCATATGAGCAGCGCGCTCACCGACTATCGGAACCTTCGTATCACCCAGTTGCGTTTCAAGGAGGTGCCCTCGGACTATGCCAAGGGTTGGGGCGATGCGGCCAAGAAGCCGCTTTTCGTCAACTATCCGCGCTTCGAGAATTTGAACGAGCCGGCGAGCCCGCGGCTCGCCTTTGTCGAGCGCATCAAGGCGGCGACCAGCGAGGTCGACGTGCGCGACGCCGGCGACATCCTCGACGATATGCGGATGATCATCGACCCCTTCGCCCGCAAGAACCTCGACCGGGCGATCGCGATCACCGGGCTCGGCCTGATGGAGGGCATGAAGATGGCCAAGCCGGGGCTCACCACCCTGCAGGTCATGCACACGGTCGACTATCATTACCGCCTTCACGGCGCGACGCTTGGGTTCATCACCGGCGTGTCGCCGGCGAGCAACATGAATGAGAAGCTGAAGTGGGAAACCACCGCCGAGGAGGAAGCCGCCCGCAAGGGTGATGCGCGCATCCTTCCCGGCTCGCTCGTCCACTTCGACACCGGCGCGGCGATGAACCACTATTCGGCCGACATCCAGCGCACCGTCCCGGCTGAGGGCACGTTCACGCCCGAGCAGCGCCGGGTTTATCAGGGCGTGCTCGACGTGCAGAAGGCGGTGATCGCCGCCGTGAAGCCCGGCGTGACCTGGCAGTACCTGCAGGACATCGCCATGCGCGAGCTGCGCAAGAAGGGCGGCTGGGACGAAAGCTATACCTACGGAATCGGCCACTTCATCGGGATGGAGGTACACGAGCACGGCGACTATGTCGGCCCGCTGAAGCCCGGCATGGTAATCGCGATCGAGCAGGGTGCGGTCGTCAACGGCACGCGCGTCGCCTTTGAGGACGATGTGCTGGTCACGCAGACCGGTCATGACTGGCTGACGCGCTTCATCCCAATCGAGATCGACGAGGTCGAAGCGCTTCGGCGACAGCCCTCGGCGTTCGATCCAAAGCCATTGCCCGATCGCCAACGTTGAACGCTTTCAGTTTGACACGGGCGCGCAGCGTCTGCTGCGCGCCCGTGTCACATCGCCACGACGGTCGCACATTCCGCAACGTGCGTGGGGCCGCGCACCTGGCCCGGCGAGAGGGCAGTGAATGAGCGGGCAGCGTTTTTGGCGGCAGGTGCACTACTGGGGCTCGCTCCTGATCCTGCTGCCCTTCGGCGTCGTCGTCGTGACCGGGCTGATGCTGATGCTCAAAAAGGATCTGTCCTGGATCCAGCCGCCGACGCAGACGGGTGTGGTCGCGGATGTCGCCCCGACGCTCAGCCTTGGCGAGCTCTTCGACGTCGCCAGGACGGTCCCCGAGCTCGAACTCGAGGATTGGACCGATCTCAAGCGGGTCGATGTGAAGGTCGATCGCGGCGTCATCATGTTCGTCGCGCTCAACGATTGGGAGGCGCAGATCGACACCAAGACGCGCGAGGTGCTCGACGTCGCCTATCGCCGCTCCGACATCATCGAGGCGCTGCACGACGGCTCGTTCTTCTCCGCGGAGGTGAAGCGCTACGTGTTCCTGCCGAGCGGCGTGGTACTGTTCGTCCTGTGGCTGACCGGCACCTATCTGTTCATCCTGCCGCAGGCCAAGCGACTTCAAAAACGGCGGCGATCGCGCTGATTGCGCTGGGGCCGAAGAGGCAGCAGGAAGGTTCTGCTTTCGCACCGCGGTGCGCTCGGTAACTATCCGCCGCGCGAGCCGCGTTGCGCGGCCAGAGGGGCGGGAATGCCGACCAGGGAGCAATTAATCGATCGCGCCAGGAGTGCGCGGGCAGCCGGCCGGCACGCGGAGGCGGCCGCTGCCTGGCGGGACGCCATCGACCTCTGCCCTGACGAGGCGGTTCTCTACCACAATTGGGCGGCCGCACTTGGCGACCTGCGTCGCCACGCCGAAGCCGCAGCTGCCCTCGAAGCGGGGTTCACGAAGGGGCTGAACGCATATCAGAGCTACCTCGTGTTGGCGCGCGCGAAAGCCGGGTTGCTGCGCCACGAGGAAGCGACGCGCGCCTATCGCCGATATCTCGACAGCGCGCCTGCGGACGTGACGGCGCAAATCGAGCATGCGCAGTTGCTGTGGATGCAGACGGCCGATGCGGGACACGCGCTCGAAACGCTCGACGCGGCGATCCGTCGGTTACCGGCGCCCGTTGACCTGGTGATCGCGCGGTGCCGCCTCGTCGGCGAAATGGGCGACCGCGACGCGGCCTACGCCGGCCTTCGAGCGGCGATGGCACGATATGGCCCGACGGCTGAGGCGCTCGGCGCTGCAAGCGCGGCGGCGCTTGCCTGCGGCAACGCTGCCGCTGCCGTCGATCATGCCGTGCAGCTCGTCGCCATCCACCCGTCGGACGCGGCGGCGCTCGTGGCGCATGCGATGGCGCTCATTGCCGTGGGGTCTTACGCATCGGCCCAGGAAACGATCGACCGGCTGCGCACCGTCAATCCGCTCAACCAGTATCACGTGGCGCTTCAAGGCGATCTGTGGCGGCTCACCGGGAGCGAACGGCAGCGCGACCTATATGATTACGACCGGCTGATCTTCCGCGCGCCGCTCGAGGCGCCGCCAGGATGGCCATCGGCGGAAGCCTATGTCGATGACCTCGTCGAGGCCCTCCAGACGCGCCACGAATACCAGGCGGAGCCGTTCTTCCAGTCGGTGCGTCATGGCAGCCAGATCTCGTCGCTCGCATCCTTCGACGACCCGGCGCTGCAGGGTTTCAGTGCTGCCGTTACGCCAGGGGCGCGCCGGTTCGCCGAGCATCTCAGCAGCATGAGTGGCCCCGCCGGCGCCCGAAGCAGCGGCAAGGCCAACCTTGTCGGCGCCTGGTCCGTGCAGCTGCCCGCTGGCGGCTTTCACGCGGACCATATTCACCCAGAAGGGTGGATATCGTCCGCGTGCCACCTGTTGTGCAGCAACCCCGGGGAAGGGGAGCGCAGCGGCTGGCTGAAATTCGGCCAGTCGGCACTGCCGACATCGCCGCAGCTCACCGCCGAGTATTTCGTCGAGCCGTCGCCGGGCGTCGTTGTCTTCTTTCCCTCATACTTCTGGCACGGGACGGTTCCGACCAATGGCGGGTCGCGGCTGACTGTCGCCGCCGATTTCGTGCCGACCTGAACCTGTGCTCCGGCTGTCCTCGCGGTAAGCGCGGCGATGGAAGCTGCTGCCCGCCGACTTTGCCGGGTGCGACGGCGGGGTCCATCGAGGCCCGTGAATATTTTGTTCGCTATGCGGCAGAGCGTGCGCTAACCACGCGCGAGAATGAGCAGTCGAGAGGGGCGGCAGCTGCGCACCGTATTCGGGGAGACGGGGGTATCTCATGATCGGCCGCGAAGGGATTGCGGCGCGGAATCGATGAGTTCCTCAAGTTTCGATATATGTGATGCGGCAGTTCGGTCCATGAGCGCGGCTGCGCGGCGACAATAGCTGAAGGCAACTGCATGGAAGCATTCGAAGAGAGCGAGTTCAACGACCGCGACTATGTGAATTCGCTCGCGCGCGGTCTGGAAGTCATCGCCGCCTTCACCCGGACGCGGCCGAAGATGACGCTCGCCGAAATCTCGCGCAACACCGGGATGCAGCGGGCGGCCGTCCGGCGCTTCCTGATCACGCTGGTGCGCGAGGGATATGCGGAAAAGGACGACAAGCATTTCTACCTGAAGCCGAAGGTACTCGAGCTCGGCTATTCGGCGCTGTCGTCGATGTCGATGCTCGACGTCATCCAGCCGGCGATGAACGAGCTCGCAGATACGCTTCAGGAATCGGTGTTCGCCGCCGTGCTCGCCGGCGACGATGTCATCTACATTGCCCGCGCAACGTCGGAGCGGCTCATCAATGTCGGCATAACGGTTGGCAAGCGCGCGCCGGCCTATGCCGTATCCACCGGCCGGGTGCTGCTCGCGGCAGAGACCGAGGAAGTCCGCGACGCCTATCTCGACCGCGTCAAACCGGAGAAGCTCACGCCGAAGACGATTTCCTCGAAAGTCAAGCTTCGCGCGGCGATCGAGGAAGCCCGGATCGCCAATTACAGCATCGTCGATCAGGAGCTGGAGGTTGGCCTCGGCGCCATTTCCGTCCCCATTCGCACCAGCGAGGGCAAGGTCATCGCTGCGCTCAACGTCTGCTGCCCGTCGTCACGGACGACGATGGACGACATGCAAAAGAAGATCCTGCCCGAGCTGATGGCGACGGCGCAGAAGATCGCGGTCGCGTTGTAAGCGCCTCATCGTCGAACGCGCGACCACGCCGGCGCGGGCCGCCGGTCAGCGCAGCGTGCGCTTCCGGTGCAATAGTCGTCCCGCACTCAGCAACACGATGATGCCGAGCGCGGCGGCCGACCATCCCGGGTTGGAGACAAAGGAGCTCGCCAGGAGCGCGATCGAGCCAGCTGCTGCGATGAGCGCCAGTGCCCATTCGCGAACCACCGGGCCGGCGCGTCCCGTGTCCTTGCTCAGGCGCTCGACCATCGGGAAGGCGGCGAGCATGACCAGGTAGGAAACAGCGGCGCTGCACACCATCACGATGAAGATGCCTTCGGTTTGCCCTGTTGCCGACAGCCCAGCGCCGGCGAGGCTGACGCCGATGATCGCGTTGACTGGAACGCCGCGTCGGCTGACGCGCGCCAAGGGGGCAGGCAGGACCTTGTCGCGCGCCATGGCGAAGCTTTGCCGCGAGCTGGCGTAGATGACTGAAAATAGGCAGGCCAGCAGGCCGACGAGCGCGCCGAGATTGATCAGGAGCGGCACCACGGTATCGCCCGGCCGCCAGCTTCGCAGCGCCACCATGAGCGGGTCGTTGGTCGTCGATAGCGCTTCGGACGACGTGCCACCCACCGCTATCGTCAGCGTCAGCCCTGCCGAGATGCCAAGAACCGCGAGAGCAGCGAGCATCGCGCTTCGCACCGCGCGGTGTGGTTCCGCCGCTTCTTCCGCCGCCATCGGAACGCCTTCGACGGCGAGGATGAACGCGGTAGCGAAGGGGAATGCCGTGGCGGCTCCCGCGAGGCCGAACGGGAGCCATGCCTCGCTTGCCGAACCCGACATGCCGCGAAGGTTGTCGAGCGAAAATTGGGGGGCGCCGACGAACCAGAAAATGGCGAGCGTCAACACCGAGACCATTGTCATCGCGAGCAGGACCCCAAGGGCTTCGCCCGCGCCTGCGACGTGCAGCCCGGCGAATATGCCGAACGCGATCAGGATCACGAAATAGGCATCTACCCCGATCAGGGCAGCCACATAGGCTTTCACAAAAAGCCCGATCACGGCTGATGCTGCCAGATATTCGAGGAGGATCGCCGCGCTCGCGACGGTGCCCCAGCGCTCACCAAGCGCGAGGGACACGAACGTCGCGCCGCCACCCGCGCCGGGGGCCAAGGACACCATCGTTCCGAGCGTGAAAAGGAGCGCCAGATACATGAAAAACGCGACGGCGGTCGCGATCGCCAGCCCGCCCCACCCGCCGTACGCCAGGCCTAGATTCCATCCCGAGAAATGGCCGGCGATCACGAAAGATACGCCCAAGCTTGCCAGCCGGAGCCAGCCGATCGAGCCGGCCCGCAACTGCGGCTCGGTGTGTCCGGCGCCATCTTCGCGCAGCATCGCTAACCCCCAGCAAATATCTCTTTATTCCGAATTTCTTCCTACATTGCCGCAGAGCATCGTCAACTAAACCGCGGCCCGAACTTGTCGCGCTATTTGCGCATGGTGTCCGGCCGATCCGAATTCCCTGCGATTTGATTTTGCCTGCGTCAGCGGACTGGATCGCAAGTCAACCGGCGGCTCGCGTCACTTTGGTGACGCCAGGGACAGGAGATAGGCGCCGCCGATGCGGCCCTTCCGCGGCGGCAGCATGCCGAACTGCCGCATCATTTCGGCGATTTCATACTGCGCCATATAGTCGGCGAGCAGGCCGTCCCTGAAGCCGAGGAAGATATCGCAGCCGTAGGTGGTCGCCGTGGTGTCGAGGCCTGATGCCGGCGGGGCAGCGGCGGTCTGTTCGAACAGGTAGAGTGCGCGACCGTCCTCGACGGCGGTGAAGAACTGCACCTCGCGGAAATGCACGTCGGGCATGACCGCCCAGATCTTTTCGATATACTTCCGCATGTCGGCGTGGCCGTGGATCACCTCGGGCCAGAATACCGTGTCGTTCCAGCGGATGTCGGGGTGCAACAGCGCCAGCACCTGATCTGTATCGTGCGAATTCCACGCCGCCTCCCAGCGGGTCCCGAAATCGCGGGCAAAGGCCGCGGTGATCGCCGCGCCGGCGGGCCGGTCATAGGCGGGGACATCGGTTCGCGTGGCGGTAGCGGACATATCTTGTTCCCGAAAATTGGCCCGCCCCCGGTCAGGAGGCGGGCCATAGGCTGAGGAGCTTCCTAGAAGCGATAGGCGACGCTGGCGCCGAAGGTGCGTGGCATGCCGACGGTGCGGACGATCGCCTCCTGCCGGACGACGACGGTGCTGTAGTGGAGCTTGTTGCCGAGATTGCGGCCCCAGATCTGGAAGCGCCAGGTGCCGTCCTCACTCTCGACGCCGACGCGGCTGTCCCAGAGCGTGTAGCCGGGGACATCAAGCCGGGCGTCCTCGACAAAGTCGGCGTTCGACGAGCCGCGGTAGGTGAAGCTCAGGTCGGTGAACGCCTCGAGGCTGTCGCTGACCGGCCAGCGATATTCGGCCGAGCCGTTCGCCTGCCAGTTCGGCGTGTTGGGGAACTCGGCGCCGGCGAAGTTCGCTGCCGTGCCGAACTGGGTGAAGTTGTTGAAATTGCCCTTCACCTTGGAATCGACATAGGTGGTGGCGGCACGCAGCGTGAAGCCGTCGACCGGCCGCAGGGTGATGTCGGCCTCGAAGCCTTGCACCCGCGATTCCGGCACGCTGACCAGTGCGGTCAGGCGGTTGAACACCGGCACCAGCACGGTGCCGAGCAACTGCTTGTCCGAATAGTCGTAGTAGAAGATCGCGCCGTTGACGTGCAGCACGTCGGGGATCAGGTCGGTCTTCACGCCGACCTCATAGGCGATCAGGCTTTCCTGCGGCACCGGTGTGTATTGCGATGCGAACACCGAGGAGATGTTCGAGAAGGCACCCGCCTTGTAGCCGCGGCTGACCGAGGCATAGAGCAGGGTGTCGTCGCTCGGCTTGAAGTCGAGGCCGACGCGCCACGAGACGTTATCCTCGTCCAGTTCGCCGGTGGCGAGCTCGGCGGTGTAGGTGCCGTTCGGGTTGAGCGTGAAGGTCGCGCAGGTGCCCGCTGCCGGGGTGGCGGTGCGCAGCACGCGCGAGATACCGGTGGCGTACTGCAAATTGCCGCCGGCGAGCGAGCAGCCGCCGAAGTCGGTCTTCGTCTCGGTGTAGCGAAGGCCCCCGCGCAGCGTGAGCTTGTCGGTCAGCGCGTAGTCGCCGCTGGCATAGACCGCCCAGGAGTCGGTTTCCTGCTGGGCGATCTGCGGCACGAGATCGATCGCCGGCAGGCCGAGCAGCGGCAGGAAAACGCGGCCGCTGCGACCGTCGGGCAGGAAGAAGATCACGTCGTCGCGCGACTTGTCGTGCTGGTAATTGGCGCCGACGATATAGTTGAAGTCGCCCATCGAGCCGGCGGCGCGCAGCTCCTGGAAGAAGGTCTTCACCTTGCCGCCGATGGCGAGGTTGGTGACGTTCAAGGTGGTGCCGTCGCCCTCATAGGCGTTATCGGCGCTCGCCTTGGCATAGGAGGTGAGCGAGGTCAGCGTCAGGTCGTCGGTCGCCTCGAAATCGGCGCGCAACGCGGTCTGCCACGCCCATTCATCCTTCTGCGGCTTGGTCTCGCCGTTGGGGAAAGCGTTGCTGACGTCGGCGGCGCGGATGCTGCCGGCGGGGGTCAACGGATAGGCGGTGAACAGCGGGCTGATCTGCGTCAGCGTCAGATCCTTGTTGATGATCTGCGGCGCGATGTTGTCCGACTTGTCGATGGTGCCGCTGCCGGTGAGGCGCAGGGTGAAGCGCTCGGTCGGCCGCGCCTCGAAGGTGGCGCGACCGCTGGTGATCGCCTTCGATCCGTTGGTGCGGTTGGTGGTGAAGCCCTTCTGCCAGTCGTCCATCGATTCATGCTGGACGGCGATGCGGGCGCCGACCGTGTCGGACAGGGGACCGCTGAGGAACCCGTCGACGACAATGTTATTGAAGCGGCCGAAGCTGAGGCCAGCGCCGCCCGAGAAATCGTTCGTCGGCTTGGCGGCGACGAAGTTGATGGCGCCGCCGGTGGCGTTCGATCCGAACAGCAGCCCCTGCGGGCCTTTCAGCACCTCGACGCGCTCGAGATCGAGCGTGGTGCCCTTGCCCATGATCGGGAAGGCGATCGGCGCTTCATCGGCGTACATCGACACCGACGGGCGGGCGGCGATCGCCGTGTCGTAGAAGCCGACGCCGCGCAGATAATAGACCGGCGAGCCGAAATAGGTGTTGGCGACGACGAAGCCGGGCACGGCCTTGGTGAGGCCGGCGGTGTCGACGATGCCCATTTCCTTCAGCTGGTCGCCGCCGACCGCGGTGATCGAAATCGGCACGTCGTTGACCGACTCCGCACGCTTCTGGGCGGTAACAATAATCTCGTCGCTATCGCCCGTTTCGGCGCTTGCGGCCGTCAAATCGGCGGTGGCCGCCGTGGCCTGCCCGGCGCCGGTGGTCGCATCCTGCGCATTGGCAGGCGCCGACGAGAGCGCAAGGGCAAGAGCCGAGAAAGCTGAATATTGGTAGAGCTTTAGGCGCATCGTAACCTCCCCGTTGTCATGGTGTCGGGGCGCTCTCTCCGGCTTCTGCCGCGCGGCGCCAACTCGACAAACCCCCGTGCTACACCACTTACTTACCGACCGGACGGTAAATTAGCGATTCCCGCTTGTCAATCACGGGTAGGCCGGGGATTTATGGGAGGGCGGTCGGCGGTGCGTCAGCGGTGTCGGGCTTGTCGGGCACTCACCACTAGCGAAGCGTTCTGGCCGCCGAAGCCGAAGGCATTGGCCTGCAGCCAGCCGACCGTCTTCTTTCGTGGCTTGTCGAGCACGAGATCGAACGCGATCGACGGTTCGGGATCGTGCGTGCCGCCGGTGTGGATCACCTCGCCACGCGCCATGCCTTCAAGGCCGACCGCGAGGCCGATGGCGCCGGCGGCGCCGGTCGGATGGCCGAGCGTGCCTTTGATCGACATCACCGAGACGTTGGGCGCGTGCTTGCCATAGAGGGTGTTTGCCGCGGCGATCTCGGCGAGGTCACCCTTCGGCGTTCCGGTGCCGTGCGCGGCGAGCGCGTCGATCGCCTCGGGGCCGACGCCGGCTTCCTTCAGCGCGATCTCCATCGCCAGCCGCTCCCAGTCGCCGGTCGGGTCGGGCGTCGACGGGTGGAAGGAATCGGCGGCGGTGCCCCAGCCCTGCACCCAGGCGAGCGGCGTCGCGCCGCGCTTCGCGGCATGGGCCGCGCTTTCGAGGATGAAGATGCCGGTGCCCTCGCCGAACACCATGCCGGCGCGGCCGCGGTCGAAAGGCTGGCAGGCCTTGCGCGGGTCGGTGATGTTGCCGCCCATGCCGTAGGCGTAGCGTGAATAGGCGCTGGCGGGGACGAAGCCGTCGTCGGTTTCGAAGGCGAGGCCGCCCTCGGTGCCACCGACGATCGCCACGTCGGCCTGGCCCGAGGCGATGAGGCGGGCGCCCAACCCCACCGCGTCGAGCGACGAGGCGCAGGCCGTGCTGAGCGTCAGGCAGGGGCCGTGCAGCTTCCAGTGCATCGCCACCTGGCTCGCCGCCATGTTCGGCCACACCCGGATCATCAGCTTGCCCGACACGCCTTCGCGGCCGAGCCTGTCGACGTCGTACTGCGCGCGCTCGAGCGACTGGGTGCCGTTCTTGGCAGTGCCCAACACGATGGCGGTGCGCAGGGGGGCGAGCTTGTCGATGCCGGCGGCCTTCAAGGCTTCGCTGGCGGCGGCGATCGACTGCTGCGCGAAGGGGTCGCTGCCGGCGATGGTGCGCTCGTCCATCCATTTGGACGGATCGAAGCCGGTGACCGGCGCCCACCATTCGAAGCGGTCGGGATCGTCGACGGTCCACGGCACCTGGGTGATCGCCAGCTCGTCGGCGGCGAGGCGGTCGTACAGCTCGCCCGGCGACTGCCCCAGTGCCGAGATCACGCCCATGCCGGTGATAGCGACATCCAATGCCATGACGAATCCTTCTTTGAGTTCATGTGGAACATATTCCATAAAAACGTCGTGGCAACATAAATATGGAATATATTGCAGCCCGGCCTATCGATCGTCGAAACAGGGCCGTGAAGGAGAAGGGCTTGTCGCGCGCACCATTGAAGCTGGCCGAGATCGCCACCGCCCGGCCGCGCAGCCGCGACGGCAGCGCGCAGGGGCTGCTGTTGGTGCTGCTCGGGCTGTTTCTGTGGCGGCAGCCGCCGGTGAAGACCGCGGTGCTGATCGCGGCGCTGGAAGCGCTGGGCCTGACCGAGAATGCGGCGCGCAAGGCGATCCATCGGCTGACGCAGGACGGAATCGCCGCGGCGACACGCGAGGGGCGCGAGGCGTCGCTGTCGATCGCCCCGGCCGGCGAGGCGCTATTCGAAGAGGGCAACGCGCAGGTGTTCGGCTTCGACGGTGAGCGCGCCGATTGGGACGGGCGCTGGCTGGTGCTGTCGGTGAGCGTGCCGGAGAGCCAGCGCATGAACCGACACTATCTCCAGTCGCGCCTCGCCTGGCTGGGCATGGGGTCGCCGGTGCCGGGCATCTGGATCTCGCCCCACGCCGGGGCGCCGATACACCCGGTGATTGAGAAACTCGGCCTCGGTACGCTCGCCAGCTCATGGGTTGGCGGCTTCGGGCCGGTCGGCGACGAGGCCGCGATGGTACGGCAGGCGTGGGACATCGACGGGCTGGCGGCGCTCTATGCCGAGTTCATCGCGCGCTTCGGCAAGCTGGCGCCGGTCGGGGATGCCGAGCGCTTCGTCGCCTATGTGCAGCTCGTGCAGGCGTGGCGGCGCTTTCCGTTCATCGACCCGAAACTGCCGGCGCGCTTCCTGCCCGATCCGTGGATCGGCCGCGACGCAGCGGCGCTGATGCGCGACCGTCGCGGTGCTTGGGGGCCGGCGGCACAGCGTTATTGGGACGCGCTCAGGCGGGGCGGCGCCTGACGAGGCTGATGGTGCCGATGGTCATGACCGGCTGGTCGCGCTGGTTGAGCACGGTGACCCGCGCATTCACCGACCCGATGTCGGTGCGGCTACGCGAAGGGCGGATTTCGGTCACTTCTTCCTCGACGCGCAGAACGTCACCGGCATGGACCGGTTCGAGCCAGCGCAAGCCGTCGAAGCCGGGCGAGCCGATCGCGGCGCTGCCGGCGGCGGTGAAATGGTCGACGACGATGCGCACCATGATCGCGCTGACCAGCCAGGTCGACGCCGCGCCGCCCGCCGTCGCCGGATCGTAGCGCGCGGCGAAGTCGTCGATCTCGGCCTGCGTTACCGCATAGCGACCGAACGCGGCGCGGTCGCCGACGCGGTGATCCTCGAACCAGCGCATTTCTCAGGCTTTGGCGAAGCGCTCGCGCAGCACGAACTTCTGGATCTTGCCCGCCGGGGTCCGCGGCAATGCGTCGACGATCTCGATCCGCTCCGGCCAGAATTGCTTGGCCATGCCGCTTGCCTCCAAGCGCTTGCACAGGTCGGCGAGGGTCGGGGCGGCGCCTTCGGGGGCGATCACCGCGCAGCCGCGCTCGCCGAGGCGGTCGTCGGGGACGCCAATCACCGCAACCTCGCGCACCTCGGGCATCAGGATCAGCTCATTCTCGATCTCGACGACAGGGATATTCTGGCCGCCGCGGATGATGATGTCCTTGGTGCGCCCCGAAATACGGATGCCGCCGTCAGGGGTGCGCCGACCCCGGTCGCCGGTGTCGTACCAGTTGTCATCGGTGCGCAGGTCAGCGGTGAGTTCGGGTTGCTTCAGGTAGCCGGCGAAGATGCCGGGGCCGCGCACGTGAAGCGCGCCGTCCTCGCCATCGGCGACAGGCGCGCCGTCTTCGTCGACGATGCGCAATTCCATCTGGCGCACCGGCATCCCGTCGCTCGCCGCCAGGGTTTCGACCGAGGCGCCAGGGCGGTGGATGGTGCAGATGCCGACCTCGGTGCATCCCCACAGCGAGATCAGGTCGCAGCCCAGTTGCGCCTTAACCTCGGCGGCGACATGCGGCGGAATCGGCGCGCCGCCGCAGACGAACGAGCGAAAGCTGCTGATATCGCGCGGCGACTGCTTGCGCATCTCGACGAGATCGAGCGCGAAAGGGGTGGCGGAGAGCGTCCAGCTGATCTGCTCGAGACCGATCAGCTCGATGAGCTGTCTGGCGTTCCACACATCCTGGTAGACGACCTTCTGCCCCTGCGCGAGCGGCAGCGCCATGCCCCAGTAGAAGCCGGTCAGGTGGCCCATCGTCGAGGCCATGAAGCACACGTCTTCGGGGGTGAGGCCGATGGAATCGGGGAGCGCGAAGCCGGCCGACCACAGGCTGTTGTGGGTGTGGACCGCGGCTTTCGGCGTGCCAGTAGTGCCCGAGGTAAACAGCAGCACCGCCGGATCGTCGGCGCCGGGGCGAAGCGCGTCGAGCGCTGCCTTCGCCGCCGCATCGGGATCGCGCGCCGGATCAAGCATGATGCTTTCGAAATCGACCGCCGCCGGGTCCGTGGCGCCGACGACGACGGCGTGCGCGAGCGTCGGCACTTCGGCCTGCAACCGCACCGCCAGCGCCTCGTGCGAGAAGCCGCGGAAGCTGGCGGGCACGACGAGCAGCTTGCTCTCGGCATGGCGCACCATCTTGCCGACCTCGAACTCGCGGTAGATCGGCGGGATCGGGTTGGGGATGGCGCCGGCGCGCATCGTCGCCAGCGCGACCACCGGGAACTGCCAGCCGTTGGGCAACTGGATCGACACGACATCGCCGGGCTGGACGCCCAGCTCGATCATCGCCCGCGCGCAACGGTCGACATAGGCGCCGAGCTGGCCGTAGCTGACCACCTCGGGCAGCGTCCGCCCCTCGCGGTGAGCGACGATCGCCACCTTGTCGGGCCGCGCCGCCACGGTCGCGAGGAAGTCGTCGAGCAAGGTACGGTCGCGCCACCAGCCGTCGCGGCGATAGCGCGCGCCATCCTCGGGCGTGTGCGTGTCGGACGGCATGCTGCCGCGGCGCGCCAAGCCGGCCATGTCATTCCTCCCCAATTCGCCGTTTTCGGCGTTGTCGTACCCTCAGGCTTTCAGGCGTTCGATCGCAGCGCTGTTACCGTCCTTCAGCCGGCTGTGGCCGCGGGTGATCCGCTCGTGGAAGATGCCGCGCTGCGTCAAATCGTGGGTGACGCTGAGCTCGTAGGCGAGCGCGCCGATGTGATCCATATTCGACGCCCGCAGCGCGACGCCCTTCAGCACGACCGCCAGTTCGGCGCCCATCTCGGCGATATGCTTCGCCAACTTCATCGCATGTTCGCGCAAGGTGCCGACCGGCACCACCTCGTCGACGAGGCCGACGCGCAGCGCTTCGTCAGCGAGGATCGGGTCGCCGGTGAACAGCATGCGGCGCGCCTTCTGCGTGCCGATGCGCGAGACCATGCCGTGGTAGAAGCCGTTCATCGCGTACTTCACCTGCGTCGACCCAAACGAGGCGTTGGCACTGGCGATGGTGACGTCGCACATGTTGGCGACGTCCATGCCGTAGCCCGGCGCCACGCCCGCAACGGCGGCGACCGTCGGCTTCCGGTAATCGTAAATGGTGTGCATCAGCTTCAGCGCGAGATCGGTGAAGCGGCGGCGATCGTCGCCGGTGATGCCGTCGAGCACGTCGAGCCGCCAGCCGGCGCAGAAATAATCCTCGTTGCCAATCATCAGGACGCAGGCGACCGAGTCGTCCTCTTCCCAGTCCCGCAGCGCGCCGATGATCTCGTTGTGCAGCTCCCACCCAAGCGCGTTGCGCTTCTCGGGGTGGTTGAGCTGCATGACGCCGACGCCGTCCTCGACGTGCAGCTTCAGGTGCGGGTAGTCCCCCATTTTCTTACTCCTTACCGACTGGTCGGTAACAAAGCTAGTCGAGCGATTTAGCGGATGCAAGCCGCTCGCGATGGATGGTGGGGTTGGGGCGGCGTCAACTCGCCGGCTTGTCGGTGCCGATGCCGTCGAAGATCACCGAGATGAAGCGATCGAAGATGCTGTCGATCGAGGTGGTGGTGCGGCGGAAATTCCAGTGGCCGACCCAGTTGAACATGCCGAAGATCGCAAAGGTGGTGAGCCGCGTTTCGGGAACCGAGATCGAGCCGTCGGCGATGCCGATGCCGATCAGTTCCTCCAGCCGGTTGTTTAGGATGCGGCGCAGGCTGTTGTACTTGGCCCGCCCGTCAGCCGACATCACGCGGTCGTCGGCGAGCACCATCGAGACGCCGATGTCGTTGCTGATGATCTGAAGATAGAGCTTGAGGAAGGTCTCGACGCGCTTGCGGCCGTTCTCACGCGGATTGTCGCGCCGCGCGATCTCTTCCTGGAAGTTGGAATAGGCGGTCATCACGCATTCGAGCAGGATCTCCTCCTTGCTCGACACATGATAATAGAGGCTGGGCTTGGTCACCGACAGCGCGCGGGCGATGTCGTCGAGCGACGTGCGGTCGTAGCCCTTTTCCTG
Organism: Sphingoaurantiacus capsulatus; assembly: GCF_042648405.1. NCBI lineage: Bacteria > Pseudomonadati > Pseudomonadota > Alphaproteobacteria > Sphingomonadales > Sphingosinicellaceae > Sphingoaurantiacus > Sphingoaurantiacus capsulatus. The sequence goes on from NZ_JBHRXV010000009.1 coordinate 92,829, forward strand.
GAACAGCGCGGCGGACGTGTCGAGGATGGCGCGCTTGTTGAGCGTGCCGCGCTTCGGTCGTGCCTGACCCGCGACGGTCGATCGTGCCATGCCACTCCCCTGCCGGCCGGCCCGCAATGGCCGCCCTGTTCCCGCACATATGCGCTGTACCATCGCTGGCAAGCAAAACCGGCTACCGCCGTGGCGGGGCCGTCGCCTGCTGGTTCTCCGCGATAAGTTACCAGTTGGTAGGGCATATGAAGCTGGCCGGTCAAGTCACTTACTGATTCAAAATGGCGGGTTGACGGGCGTGACGATCATTGTGTTACTTACCGGACGGTAGGGAGAGATTATGGATACGCGGTTCACGCGGATGTTCGGGGTCGAGCATCCGGTCATGCAGGGCGGGATGATGTGGGTCGGCACCGCCGACCTCGCCGCTGCCGTCTCCAACGCGGGTGGCCTTGGCTGCATCACCGCGCTGACGCAGCCGTCGCCCGACGCGTTGCGCGCCGAGATCGATCGTTGCCGGACGCTGACCGACAAGCCGTTCGCGGTGAACCTCACCATCCTGCCGAGCGTGACGCCGCCGCCTTATGCCGACTATCGCCGCGCGATCATCGAATCGGGCGTCACCATCGTCGAGACCGCCGGCCACAAGCCGCAGGAGCATGTCGACGACTTCAAGGCGCATGGCGTGCGTGTCATCCACAAATGCACCAGCGTTCGCCACGCGCTGTCCGCCGAGCGGATGGGCGTCGATGCCATCTCGATCGACGGCTTCGAATGCGCCGGCCACCCCGGTGAGGACGATGTACCGGGCCTGGTGCTGATCCCGGCCGCCGCCGACAAAGTGAAGATCCCGATGCTGGCGAGCGGCGGCTTCGGCGACGGGCGCGGCCTCGTCGCCGCGCTGGCGCTCGGCGCCGATGGCATCAACATGGGGACGCGCTTCTGCGCGACTAAGGAAGCGCCGATCCACGATGCGATCAAGCAGCTGCTCGTCGACAATGACGAGCGCGCGACCAACCTGATCTTCCGCCGCTTCAAGAACACCGGGCGCGTCGCGAAGACGCCGGTGTCGGACAAGGTGGTCGAGATCAGTGCGCGGCCCGACGCCGAGTTCGCCGACATCCAACCGCTGGTGTCGGGCGCCAAGGGGCGCGTCGCGCTGGAGAGCGGCGACCTTGAGGCCGGGCTGATCTGGGCCGGGCAGGTCCAGGGCATCATCCATGACGTGCCGAGCTGTGCCGAGCTGATCGGCCGCATCGTTCGCGACGCCGACGCCATTCTCGCGCGGCTCGCCGGCACCGACCGGGCCGCGCGCGCGGCATGAGCGTCCCCAGCCTCGCCACCGCGGCCTTCATGGCCGACGAGGAGCTGTCGATCTTTTCGAACAGCGTCGGCCGCTTCCTCGACGATGTCGCCTCGCCCGAGGCGATCGAGGGTTGGCGACAGGCGAAGCAGGTCGATCGTGCCGTGTGGCGGCAAGCGGGTGAGGCCGGGCTGCTCGGCGTGTCGGTGCCCGTCGAATATGGCGGCGCCGGCGGCGATTTCCGGCATGAGGCAGCGATCATCGAAGAGATCGGCCATCGCGGCGCCGACGCGCTGACCATCTGCCTGCACAATGCGGTGATCCTGCCATATCTGCTGAGCTTCGGCACCGAAGCGCAGAAGCAGCGCTGGGTGCCGCGCCTGTGCACCGGCGAGCTGGTCGCGGCGATCGCGATGACCGAGCCCGGCGCCGGCTCCGACCTGCAGGCGATGCGCACCGCTGCGCGCCGCGACCGCGACGGCTATGCGATCTCCGGGCAGAAGACCTTCATCTCCAACGGGCAGATCGCCAACCTGATCATCGTCGCGGCGAAGACCGACCCGAACGCCGGTAGCCGCGGGCTGTCCTTGTTCGTCGTCGAGACCGACGGCGCGGGGCCGAGCTTCCAGCGCGGGCGCAACCTCGACAAGGTGGGTCAGGAGGGACAGGACACTTCCGAGCTGTTCTTCGACGCGCACCACGTCCCCGCCGACTGTCTGCTCGGCGAGATCGAGGGCGAAGGGCTGGCGCAGCTGATGCAGAAGCTGCCGCAGGAGCGGCTGGTGATCGCCTGGCAGTCGATCTCGATGATCGAGCGCGCGCTCGCGGTGACGCTCGAGCATGTGAAGCAGCGGCAGATCTTCGGGCAGCCGCTCGCCGCTTTCCAGAACACCCAGTTCACGCTCGCCGAGTACAAGACCGAGGCGACGATCGCCCGCGTCTTCGTCAACGAATGTACCGCGCGGCTGCTTGCCGGAACGCTCGACAGCGCCACCGGCTCGATGGCGAAATACTGGGTGTCGGATCTGCTGTCGAAGATCGTCGACGGCTGCCTGCAGCTGTTCGGCGGCTACGGCTACATGAACGAGTATCCGATCGCCCGCATGTATCGCGACAGCCGCATCCACCGCATCTACGGCGGCGCTAACGAGGTGATGAAGCTGCTGATCGCGCGAACGCTCTGATGTGAAGAGTTGAAGACGAGAAGGGGAACGACATGGCCAAGCATGGAACGATGCGCAGCGAGGTGAAGGACGGCGTCGCCACCATCTATCTCGACCGCCCGGACAAGCGGAACGCGCTCAGCACCGAGCTGTTCGAGGATCTGGTCGAGACAATGAAGGCGTGGCGCCAGGATGACAGTGTCGCCTGCGTCGTCATCACCGGGACCGAGGAGTATTTCTCCGCCGGCCTCGACCTCGATACCATGAACTGGGCGTCGGACGCCGACCGGCTGCGCTGGTACGACGCCACCTACTACGGCTATCTTGAGCTGCTCGAATATCCGAAGCCGACGATCGCCGCAGTGGCGGGGCCGACCTTCGGCGGCGGCTGCGACATCGCGGTGTTCTGCGACATCCGCGTGTCGAGCGGCAACGCCAAGTTCGGCTTCCCGCAGGTGCGTTTCGGCCTGACGCCGTTCGTCGACCCGCTGCTGCGCATCATCGGGCAAAGCCAGGCGAAGCTGCTGGTGCTGACCGGCCGCCGCATCGACGCTGCCGAGGCACTGCGCATCGGCCTCATCGACCAGATCGCGCCCGAGGGCGAGCTGCTGAAGACCGCGCAGGGCATCGCCGCCGAGATCGCCTCGACGACGACGGCGACCGCGGTGCGCACCACCGAGATGCTGCGGCGTAGCTCGGCGATGGATCCGATGGCCGCCTATGTCTACGGCCACGTCCAGTATCGCGACGTCCACTGGAATCCGGCGATCTCGCAGCGCATGCTGGACGCGCGCAAGCGGGTCGGCACCCGCGCGAGCTGAAGGATCGCATGACGGCTGACCCCGCCCGTTTCGATGGCCTGTCCGTCGCCGTGATCGGCGGCGGGCAGGGGCTCGGCCGCCGCTATGCGCTCGACCTCGGCGCGCGGGGCGCCAAGGTGCTGGTGGTCAGCCGCAGCGCATCGGCCGAGGCGGTTGCGGCTGAGATCGCCGCGGCGGGCGGGACGGCGGTGGCGTGTGTCGCCGATGCGCGCGACGGCGAGGCGATTGTCGCGGCGACCTTGGCGGCGTTCGGCAGGATCGACGCGCTGCTGGTCAACGCCGGGATCACCCGCGACAGGGGCTTCGGCAAGATGACCGCCGAAGACTGGGACGAGGTCACCTCGATCCACCTCGACGGTGCTTTCGCCTGCGCCAAGGCGGCGTGGCAGCCGATGATCGACGGTGGCGGCGGCGCGATGCTGTTCACCACCTCGGGCGCCGGCATGCACGGCAATTTCGGGCAGGCGAACTATGCCGCGGCGAAGGCCGGGGTCATGGGGCTGGCAAAGTCGCTGGCCCGCGAAGGCGCGCGTCACAGGATCCGCGTCAACGCCATCGCGCCGATGGCGCTGACCGCAATGACCGAGGGCGTGTTCACCCCCGAGCTGAAGGCGGCGCTGAGCACCGACACCGTGTCGCCGGTGGCGCTGGCGCTGCTTCATCCGAGTTCTACCGCGACGGGACAGGTCATTGAAACCGGCGGCGGCTGGGCGGCGGCGATGCGCTGGGAGCGCAGCGAGGGCGTGCGCTTCGACGACATCAGCGTCGAAGGCGTGCTTGCGGCGTGGGACCGCATCACCGATTTTTCCGATGGCGCGCACTATCCCGACAGCATCGCCGATTCCCTCGGCGGCGCGATGCCGCCGGCGAAGCGGTAACAGGAGATCGCATGACGACGCCGCTGCGCACCCCGCCGCCCTCGGTCGAGGTCGACCACCGCGCGGACGGCTCGATCCTGCTGCGCTCGCCGCTGCCGCTGCCGCGCGTGCGCCAGTCGCTGCCGCATATCTTCGACGAGACGGCGGACGCGCACCCCGACCGGCTGTTCATGCGCCAGCGCACCGCGCCGGGCGGGCCGTGGCGCGACATCAGTTATCGCGACGCGCGGCGCGCCGCGAACGGCCTCGCGCAATGGCTGATCGACCAGGGGCTGCAGCCGGGTGCTTGCGTCGCCTATCTGTCGGCGCCGTCGATCGAACATGGCATCGTCGCGGTGGCGACGCAGCGCGCCGGGATCGCCATCGCACCGGTCAGCGTCGCCTATTCGCTGCTGTCGACCGATCACGCCAAGCTGCGCGCCTGCATCGTCAAGCCGGGGGCGAAAATTGTCTTCGTCGACGATGCGACGATGTTCGGGCCGGCGATGCGCGCGCTTGCCGACCTCGATGTAAAGTTCGTCGCAGTGAAGGGCGCGGCGGAGGGTATCGAGGCGGTGCCGTTCGCCGAGGTGATCGCGACCGAACCGGGGCCGGAGGTGGCGCGGCGCATGGCGGCGATCACCCCCGACATGACCGCGCGGATCATGCACACCTCGGGATCGACCGGCAGTCCCAAGGCGACGCCGCAGCCGCAGTCGAACATGACGCTGACCGTCGCGCAGATCGAGGCGATCGGCCTGCTCGATTTCGGCGGCGAGGGGCCGCAGCATCTGGAGGCGATGCCGTTCAGCCATATCATGGCGGGCAACTTCAACTTCGCGAACGTCATCCGCGCCGGCGGCACCATCCACATCGATGACGGCAAGCCGACGCCCGAGCTGTTCCCGCGCACCATCGCCAATCTGCGCGAGGTGTCGCCGCATTTCTTCATCACCGTACCGCTCGGCTATGTCATGCTGTGCGACGCGATGGAGGCGGACGATGCGTTGCGCGACAGCTTCTTTCGCAACATGCGCTACATCGGCTTCGGCGGCGCGGTGCTGCCGGAGGCGGTGAAGGACCGGCTGCTGGCGCTGTCGCGCGCCGCGCTCGGCCATGAGCTGCCGATCTTCTCCTTCTACGGCGCCACCGAATATCTGTTCGGCACGCTCAAATACTGGACCGGCGGGCGCACCGACGTCATCGGCCTGCCGCTGCCCGGTACCGACCTGAAAATGCAGCCGGTCGACGGCCGCTACGAACTGCGGGTGAAGGGGCCGACTTTGATGCCACGGAGCGGCTATCTCGGCGCGCCGGAAGCCTCCGCCGACCTGTTCGACGACGAAGGCTATTACCGCACCGGCGACGCCGTGCATTTCGCCGACCCGGACAAGCCCGAGGAGGGCCTCGTGTTCGGCGGCCGCATCGCCGACGACTTCAAGCTGACGTCGGGCACTTTCGTGTCGGTTAACGCGCTCCGGAACGACCTGATCGACGCCGCCGCGCCGCTGCTCCGCGAGGTGGTGCTCTGTGGCCTGAACGAGGCGCATGTCGGCGCGCTGGTGTGGCCGTCCGACCCGGGCTTGCCCGACCTGCGCGAGCGCGTGACCGGCGCCATCGCGACCTTCAATGCAGGGCAGAGCGGATCGTCGCGGCGGATCAAGACCGCGATCATCGAGACGCAGCCGCTGTCGTTCGATGCCGGCGAGCTGACCGACAAGGGCAACATCAGTCCGCGCGTCATCCGCAGCCGGCGCAGCGACGCGGTCGCCGACCTGTTCGCCGACGCGCCGACCCGCGACGTGCTGGCCTTCTGACCCGCATCGAGAACCGCGTCGTCCGCCTCGTCACCGTCGACGACGGCGACCGACTGCAGGTGCGTGGCGCTGTCGAGGACCGCTTCCACCATTTCCGTGTGTGGGCCGATTGCGATCTGGCCACCGGCACTGTCGCGGCGGCCGGGGTCGACGCGGTGCGCTTTCCCTATACCGGCTGCCCGGCGGCGGGCGAGCGGTTGGCGCTGCTGGCCGGCGCGCCATTGGCGCCGCGCGCCAGCGCCTATTTCCGCGATCTCGATCCGCGCCAGCAATGCACGCATCAGCTCGACACGCTGGCCCTGGCGCTCGCTCTCGGCGCGCGTGGCGTGCGGCAGCGGCGCTATGACATGCGCGTCGAACTCGATGGCGACGCGACGCACGGCCAGCTCTGGCAGGACGGCAAACCGCTGCTTGAGATGACGCTCGACGGCACCACAATCCTGTCGCCACCGCGCTTTGCCGGTCGCGACCTCGGTTCGGGCTTCACCGGCTTTGTCGCAACACTCGATCCCGAAGAGGCCGACGCGGCATTGGCGCTTCGGCGCATGGTCTTCGTCGCGCAGGCCAGTGCGATGAACCCGCAGCTCGACGAGATGGCGCATGCGCCGATCACCGGCGGCTGCTGGGTACAGCAGCCGGAAAATGCCCTGAGGGTGGCGCGACTGAACAATGCGCATCCGCTTGGCACCGGTCTCGATGCGCTCGCCATCGATGACGATGCGTTCCTGATGAACGGGGTGTCGGCTGGCTCCCGATAAGGGCGCCGGTCAGGCGGGCCGGTTGCCCATCAGCTCGCCGAGCCGCACCGGCCGCTCCGGTGCCCAATCCGCGTTGAAGGCAATGGCGCCCGGCCGGAACAGCATCACCACGGTCGAGCCGAGCTGGAAGCGGCCCATTTCCTCGCCTTGCTTCAGTTCGATCGGCCGGTCGGCGTAAGTCCATTCCGCCACCTGGCCGGTACGCTTCGCGTTGACGACGCCGTGCCAAACCGTCGCCATGCTGCCGACGATGGTGGCACCGACCAGAACCATGACGAAGGGGCCATGCTCGGGCGAGTCAAACAGGCACACGACGCGTTCGTTGCGCGCGAACAGGTTCGGCACGCCCCGCGCCGTCGTCGGATTCACCGAGAACAGCGCGCCCGGCACATGGATCATGCGCAGCAGCCGGCCGTCACAGGGCATGTGGATGCGGTGATAGTCCTTGGGCGACAGGTAGAGGTTGGCGAAGCTGCCGTGGCGGAATTCAGCGGCAAGGGCGGGATCGCCGCCGACCAGCGCGGTGGTGGTGAAGCGGTGGCCCTTCGCCTGCAGGATATGGTGATCGTCGATTGCGCCAAGCTGGCTGATCGCGCCATCGACCGGACAGAGGAAGTCGGCCGCCGCCAGCGGCCGCACGTCGGGCCGTAGCGGGCGGGTGAAGAAGTCGTTGAAGCTCTTGTAGGTAGCGAGGTCGGGGTTGGCCGCTTCGCTCATGTCGACGCCGTACTTGCCCGCGAACCAGCGAATGAGCCGCGTGGTCATGGCGCCGCCCTGCGCGCTCGCGATGCGGCCGGCGAGCGTGGTCAGCGGCTGCTTGGGCAGCAGATGCTGGGCGAGAATCTTCAACCGGTCGGACATCGTGAACCTCGTGGCGGGGGGGAAAGGCCGTTACCATGCCCCCGCGCAACGGGCGACTCAGTCGCGAGCCGGGCGAAGCATCGTGCGACCCGCAGTATGCGCGTCGACGGCGGCGCGGCTGAACAGCATCGGCTGCATCTTGCCAGCGATCCACGGCGCGTAGAGGTCGCGATAGTGCGGGGAGCGCGGATCGTTGGAATTGCCGGCGAGGTTGAGGAACAAGGAATTATCCCAGGCGCCGACGTCGATCACCTGCAGATAGCTGGCGCCGCCGCTGACGTTCCAGCCGCCGCGGCGCACCCAGCGCGCCATGACCGTGTAGGAATCGCCGCCCGACCCCTCCCCCTCGATCGCCGGAAAGGCGGCAGTGATCGCCGGGATGCGCCACAGCGGATGGCGGATCTGCACCTGGTGTAATGCGTCCCAGCGCCAGGCAGCCGGGTCCGTGCCGAGCGTTTCCTGCGCCTGCGTCCAGGCGGCGGCGAGCGACGCATCGACCATCGCATCGCGCGCCTTGGCGGGTTCGGCGCCGAGCCGCTGGTCGGGCTTGGCGAGGAAGCCGAGCAGCACCGAGGGGGCGATCTCATCGACCAGGCCGCGCGCGCGTTCGGGCACGATCTGCGCGAGGACGCGTCGGCCGAGGTCGCGCCAGAATATCTGGTAGAGGGCGGCGGGCGCGCTGTCGGCCGCGAGCCGGCCGTCCCAGCCGCGCAGCATGGCGAGCGCCGGCGCGGCAGCGGGCGAAGCGGTTGCGGGAAGCAGGGCGACCAGCTGGCGCGCCGGCGTCGAGATGGTGTCGTTGAGCAGGGTGATGCTGTCGGCGATGCGGTGCTTCGGTTGCGCCGACAGCACCTCGGCGATCCGGTCGTAGCGATAGGGGTCGCGGAACGAGAAGGCGGGGATGCGATCGCGCGGCCAGTTCGCCGGCAGGTTGTTCTGGTTTGCCGAGGCGAACCAGCCCTTCGCCGGATTATATTCGCTGGGCAGCGCGCGGAAATCGCTCACCCCTGTCCAATCGTAGCGCCCATCGCCCGGCACCGGCATCAGCCCGTAGCCACGCCGGCGCTGCGGCACGAAGCCGATCACCTGCCAGCCGTGATTGCCGTTCACATCGGCATAGTGGAAATTGGTCGGCGAAGGATGGAATCGGAAGGCGGCGGCGCGCAAGTCTTCCCAGTCGCGCGCAAGGTTGATTGCGATCATCGCGAAGGCGCCGCTCGCGCCGGGCTGCAGGTCGACCGAGGCCAGCACGGTGGCACGGCGCTTCGCCGGGTCGTGAGCGACCACCGGACCCTGCACGGCATAGCGCAGGGTGGCGGCGTGTGGCGCGGCGCCCTTCACCGGGACCGAAATCTCGACGCGCTCGAACGTGCGCCAGCCGGTGCCGTGGCGATAGCGCTCCGGATCGTCGGGATGCAGTTCGAAGACGAACAGATCCTCCTGATCGATATGGAAGTTGGTGCGGCCGAAGGCGAAGCGGTCGGTGTGGCCCTGCATGATCCCGGCCAGGCCGGGGTTGCCGCCGCCGATCACGTCGAGGCCCGGCGCCGTCAGATGCACGACGTGGCGCGGGCCGAAGCTGCCGATGCCGAGGTGCGGGTCGTTGGTGAGGATCGGGCGCCCCGTCGCGGTGCGCTGCGGGCCGATCGTCCAGGCGTTGCTGCCATCATTGCCGCGGTCGGGCTCATCCCGCGGCACCAGCGAGGCGAAGGGCAGCGGCCCGATGCCCAGCACGCCGAGGTCGGCTTCGGTGATGGCGGCGGCATCGAGCCCTTCGGGCACTGCTAGAGGCCAGGCGGGGCGCAGCGGTGCCATGATCGCATCGAGATCGAGCAGGCCCATGCCGGCGAGGCGGGCGCGCCGAACTTCGTCCGTGACGCTGCCGGCCGACACGCCGCGGCCGAGCACCAGATCGACGATGTCCCATTTGAGCGGCGCGACGCCGAGGATGCCATATTCGAGCGGGAGGGCGGCAGGGTCGGCCATCACTTCGTCGATGCGGGCGTTGATGCCCGCCACATAAGCGCGGGCGCAGGCGAGGACATTCTCCGGCACCTTCGCCAGTTCGGCCGTGGGATCGCCGCGGTAAAGAAACAGCCGCGCCACCGCATCATGCGGGGCGAACTCGGGGCCGAACGCCTCCGCCAGCCGCCCCATCTCGCGCCGGTGCGCGAGGTCGAGTTGGAACAGCCGGTCGCGCGCGACGACATAGCCCTGCCCAAAGAAGGCATCAGGGATCGACTGCGCGCGGATATGAGGGACGCCCCACTTGTCGTCGACAATGTCGATCGGCGCCGTCAGGCCAGCCGCAGTAACCTGCCGTGGGGCTGGCGCGCCTGCAGCGTGGGCGCTGTGCAGAACCAGCATCGTCGCGGCCGAGCCGAGCAGAAGCGAACGGCGGGTGAGCATCGGATCAGATCTCCGGTGAGGGGCAGCTCAACCTAACGAGGCTAGCGCCGCCGGTCACATCACAAGCGCTGGTGCGACCATAGGAACAGGCTATGCCAGCCACGGCGGCAGGGTTTCGTCGGCGAGGAAGGTGTCGCTCCCCCGGCGCGGGCGGACCACCGCCCAGGCGTCGCCGTCGACCAGCACTTCAGGCGTCAGCGCGCGCGAGTTGTAGGTGCCGGCCATGGTGGCGGCATAGGCACCCGCCGTGCGGATCACCATCAGGTCGCCGGCGGCGACGCGATCGATGCGGCGCGCCTCCGCGAACACATCGCTGCTTTCACACACCGGCCCCACCACATCGGCGAGCATCTCCTCGCCATCCGGCACCACCGCGCTGATCGCGTGCCAGGCATCGTAGAGCGCGGGGCGCATCAGGTCGTTCATCGCGGCATCGACGATGACGAACGGGCAGTTGGGGCCGTCTTTCACCCGGATGACTTCGGTGAGGAGGACGCCGGCATCGCCGACGATCAGCCGGCCGGGTTCGAAGATCAGCCGCACGTTCCAGCCACGCGTCAGCCGCGTGATCAGCGCGCCATAGTCGGCCGGGCTCGGCGGCGGCGGGAGCGTCGGATCGTAGCGGATGCCCAAGCCGCCGCCGACGTCGGCGGTCTGGATGGCATGGCCCTGCGACCGCAGCTCGGCGATCAGCGCGCCGAGCTTGATGATGGCGGCCTCGAGCGGGGCGAGGCTGGTGAGCTGGCTGCCGATATGCATCGCCACGCCCTTGAGCTCGAGCCCGGGCAGATTGCGCAGCGCCGCGCAGGCGGCCGCCGTTTCGCCGATCGGAATGCCGAACTTGTTGTGCGCCGACCCGGTCGAGATTTTCGCATGCGAGCCGGCGTCGACATCCGGATTGACGCGAAAGGCAACGGGCGCCTTCAGCCCCATCGACAGCGCGACCTCAGACAGCATCTCGGCTTCGGCAAAGGATTCGAGGTTGAACTGGGCGAGGCCGCCCGACAGCGCGCGCCGCATTTCCGATGCGGTCTTGCCGACGCCTGAAAACACGATCCGGTCGGGCGCGATCCCCGCTGCGCGGGCGCGGTCATATTCGCCGCCCGACACCACATCGGCACCAAGCCCCTCGCGCGCCAGCGTGCTCAGCACCGCGATATTGGGGTTGGCCTTCACCGCATAGGCGATCAGCGGGTTGTCGAGGGCGGAGAGCGCGTCGCGAACGGCCCGCGCCTGCTGCCGCATCGCCGTCGCGGAATAGACGAAGACCGGCGTGCCGACCGCCTCGGCGATTGCCGGCAAGGCCACGCCCTCGCAATGGAGCACGCCGTCGCGGAGGTGGAAATGGCTCACCGCTCGCCCCCTCCTTGCCGGGCCGTTGGCATTGGAAACAAGTAAGGCCGCGGCCTCGCGGCCGCGGCCTTACAAAAGACCGTCCCGCTTAGCGGAACTTCAGGCGGATGCCGGCCCGGAACGCACGCCCCAGCAGGTCGCTGTAGGTGCTGTTCGCCGCGAGCCCGGTTTCGGGCAGCAGGATCGGATCGGCATCGAACAGGTTGGTGACGTTGAAGAACAGCTCGCTGCTCTCGCTTCCGAACATGGCGAATTTCTTCGTGATGTTCAGGTCGACGTAGAAGGCCCCCGACACAGTGTTGTCGTCATAGGTCGGGAACTGCGTCGTGGAGAGCGGGCAGCCGGTCGAGCATTCGACGCCGTTTGCCACATATCTGCCGGCGCTGACGCCGCGGCCGACGGCGGTGACCGAATAGCTCGACGTGTCATAGCTGGCGCTGACGCGGTAGATCCACTTCGGCGTGCTGTACTGGCCGCCGTTCACGCCGACCGTGTTGAGCGGCACGACGCCGGCGATGCCGGTGTTGGTGATGTTGTCGATATAGCGTGTCGCCAGCCCGCGGAACGTCAGGCTGCCCTCGCCTTCGACGAACAACCCCGGCACCTCAGTGCGATAGGTCGTCTCGAAATCGACGCCGCGCACCAGCTTGCTGGCGAAGTTGAACGGCTGGTTGCGGATGATCAAATAGGGCGCCGTCGGCGTCGACCGGATCGGATCATTGGTGATCGCGTCGCAATATTGCTGCAGCCCCTCGAAGCAGCGATTGACGATATCCTGCGCGCTGAGGCTGTCGATCACATCGTCCATCTCGATGCGGAAATAATCGACCGAGGCGGTGAAGCCGGGCAGGAAGCTCGGCGACAGGATGGCGCCGATGTTGAGCGAATCCGCCTTTTCGGCATCGAGGTTAGGGTTGCCGGTCACGACCGCCGAATAGCCGAAGGTCGCCGGCCCCGCCGCCGGATTGGTCGCGCTGAAGCCCGGGTTGCGGACGGAGTCGCTGTTCGCGGTGCCGGCCTGGAACAGTTCGTTCAGGTTCGGCGCGCGAACGTCGCGAGAGCGGGTGACACGGAGGCGAATGTCCTCGATCGGCTGCCAGGTCGCGCCGGCGCGCCACGTCGTGACATAGCCCGCGGTCGAATAGTCGGTGGCACGCACCGCGCCGTTGAACTCAAGCCCGGTGGCCAGCGGGACCACAGCTTCGAGATAGGCTTCCTTGACGTCATATTTGCCGCGGCTGGCCAGATAGTTGCCGACCGACCAGCGGTTGGTGGTAGTCCCGTTGGCGTTGATGATCGGCTGGAAGTCCGCGGGCACGAAGCCCTTGATTTTCTCCTCACGATACTCCGCGCCGACCGCGACGCTGACGTCGCCGGCCCAAGTCTCGAACGGCGAGAAGGCGAAGTTACCGCCGCCGACCTTCTGTTCGATGGTCTGGTCGCGATAGGGATCGCCGAGCACATAGTCGATCGCCGCCTGGTTCGCGACGCCGAGGCCAAGGCGGTTGAGCGGCACGCAGGCCGCATCATTGTTGGTCGTGCTCGCATCGACGTTGATGCGGCAGGCGATCGGGCTTGCCGTGTTGCCGGCCACCGAGAAGACCGCGTCGGTCGCGTTGGCCATGCGCGTCAGGTGCATGATGTCGCGCAGCTGCTCGCGCAGGTCGGCACGGCCATATTGGCCGTAGATGTCCCATTTCGCGGCGTTGCCGAACGCCTCGATTTCGCCCTCGGCGCCGATCGTATAGCGCTGCACCTCGCGACGGTTGTCGACGCCACGGAACGGAAGGTCCGCCGCCGTCGTCGCGAGCGTCACGGTGCCGACGCCGGTGAGCGAACGGCCGGCGGCATTGAAGGCGTTGATCAGATAGGCATTATCACGCTGCAGCGTGATGCCGGTGGCCAAGTTGGGGCCAGCGTTGAAGCGCACGCGCTGCCGGTTGTACGAGGCCTCGGCGAACAGTTCGACGCCGTCGCCGACCTCATAGCTGAGCCGGCCGAAGAAGCTGCGGCGATCGTCTTCCGGATCGAGGCCGATACGGCGGCCGGAATCATTGACCTGCCAGCTGCCGCCCTGCGTCAAGGTCGGTGCCGCGGCGCCGGTCGGCGATGGGAAGGTCAGCGCGCCATACTGATACTGGAGGATCTGTCCATTATCCCCGAAATAGAGGCCACGCAGGTTGTTAGCGGCGAGGCCGCTGCCGGCGACAACGGCGTTGCCGGTGATGAGGCCGCCCGGCGTCGAGTTCGCCGCGCCGACCTGCTTGCGGATCAGGAACTGCGGGGTGGTGCTGGTCGTCGTCCAGGTCGGATCCTGGATGCGGACGAAGCCGGTCTGGTTCCAGCCGCGGTCCACGTCGAAGATGCCGTCGCGATGCGCGATCTCGGCGCTGAACAGTACATGGCCGCGGTTCTCCGCGAACGACATGCCGCCGGCGCCGCCGAACGAATAGTTGAAGCCGTCTTCGCGGCTGGTGATGCCGGTATCGGCTTCGAAATTGAAGCCCTCGAACTTCTTGTTGAGGATGAAGTTCACGACGCCGCCGACCGCGTCCGAACCGTAGGTGGCCGACGCGCCGCCGGTCACGACCTCGACGCGTTCGACGAGGGCCTGCGGGATGGTGTTGACGTCGACAAGGCCGGTGATCGTCGAGGGCACCGAGCGGCGCCCGTCGAGTAGGATCAGCGTGCGGACCTCGCCGAGGTTGCGCAGGTTGAGCGCGTTGATGCCGGCCTGGCCGCTGCTGAGGTTGAGGCGTGAGTTGGACGGACGCGTCGACCCGGCGAGCGCCGGCAGCTGGTTGACGAAATCGGCGATGTTGTTGGTCGGCGACGTGTTGGCGATATCTTCGGTCGACAGCACGGTGAGCGGCGTGGGCGCCAGATAGCCGTCGCGCGCGACGCGGGTGCCGGTGACGATGATCTGCTCTTCGCCCGCTGCAGCCGTCGAAGCGGCCTCGGCGGTCTCCGTCTGCGCCGACGCGGTACCGGCCATCATCAGGGCGGCCAGTGCCGCGCCAGAGAAAAGCCCATTTTTCAACGACATCCCCATTCCCGCTTCCCCTCTGCGATCCCTCACCGCATTAAGTAACAACGGTGTAACGAAGCGGCATAGTTTCTTTTGGCATAGCCATAACCTCTAGCCATTGGGCCGTGACAGATGTGCAACAATGATTGAGGCCCTTGCGGAGCGGGCGTTCGCACCTGCAGCTGCCGCTGTTGCCGCGAGGCGTGTCCCCGGAGCAACGCTTGGCGTGGTCACCGCTGACGGACAACGGGCGGTTCGCGTGGCCGGCAAGGCGGCGCTGGTGCCGGAGCCGGAAGCGCTGACGGCGGATCATTGGTTCGACCTCGCCTCGGTCTCCAAGGTCATCGCTACGACGACGATGGTACTGACGCTCGCCGAACAGGGCCGGCTCGATCTCGACCGGCCGCTGACCGATGCCATCCCGGACCTGCGCCAATATGATGTCGCCAATGCCGCCGAGCGGAGGCTGACCTTCCGCGACTGCCTCGCGCACCGCAGCTTCCTGCCGGCGGTCGAGCCGATCTACACCTATGGCGGCGATCCCGATCGCCTGCGCGCCTTCGTCCTGCAACGCGAATGGCGCCACGGCCCGGCGGTGTATTCGGACATCAATTTCATCCTGCTCGGCATCGCGATCGAGCGGATCACCGGCGCCCCTCTGTCGGCTTGGCCGCTCGGCCCCGGCCTAAGCTACGGCGCGCCGCCGGCGTTGTCGGTGGCCACCGAAGCCTGTAGCTGGCGCGGACGCGTCATGAAGGGCGAGGTGCACGACGAGAATGCCTGGGCGCTTGGCGGCGCGGCGGGCCACGCCGGTCTGTTCGGAACGGTGGCCGGGGTGCTCGACCATGCCGCCGGCGTGCTCGACGGCAGCGGCGCCTCGCCGTTCATGATCGAGGCGATGCGCACGCGCGTCCACGCAAACCGCACCTGCGGCTGGGAGCGGCGCTTCGACGGCTGGCACGGCGGCGACCGCTGCTCGGACGAGACCATCGGGCACACGGGCTTTACCGGCACCGGCCTCTGGATCGACTTCGATCGCGGACTGGCCTGGACCTTGCTCACCAACCGCGTCCACCCGACCCGCCACCGCGACACCGGCATCGTCGACTTGCGCCGCGCGACCGGCGACGCGGTGATTGCCGCCTGGGACGAAGGCTAATTCGCCTCGGCGATCAGCGCGAGCGTCGCATCCATCACCTTGGTCGCCCCCGCGTCGGCGGGAACGTCGTTGGCATAGAAAGAGAAGATCAGCGTCTTGCCGCTGCGCGCGGTCAGATAGCCTGAGAGCGCATTGGTGGCGTTGAGCGTTCCCGTCTTGGCGAACAGCCGCCCTTGCAGCGGGGTGCCGACAAAGCGACGCGTGAGTGTGCCGTCGACGCCGGCGATCGGGAAGGTCGCGCGCCACGCCGCCCCCCAAGACTGCGCGGTCGCCCAGCGCAGCAAGGTCGCCATCGCGCGCGGTGACTGGCGGTTGTAGGTCGACATGCCCGAGCCGTCCGACAGGTCCCAGCCGGTTCGTGCCACACCGGCACGCTCCATCATCGCGGCGACCGCCGCCACGCCGTCCTCGATCGACCCCGTGCCGGCGACAAGCCCGGCGCGGCGGAGCAGCAGGTCGGCATGCAAATTCTGGCTCACCTTGTTGACGTGGGTCAGGTCGAGGGTCAGCGGCGGCGGGATCAGACGCGCCAGCGCTTCCGCTTCGGCAGGTCGCACCGGCGGCGGGCCGGTGCGCTCGGTCGGATCATCGGACGGCGCGAAAGGACGGTGGCGTGCTTCGGTGTCGCCGGTGACGCGGACGCCGCGCGCCTCGAGCAGCGCGCGCAATCGCCACGCCGCGAAATGCGCCGGGTCGTCGATACCGAGCTTCAGCACTTCGGGCTCCGCACCTGTCGCGATCGTGCCCGTGAGGCGAACCGC
This sequence comes from Sphingoaurantiacus capsulatus, assembly GCF_042648405.1. NCBI lineage: Bacteria > Pseudomonadati > Pseudomonadota > Alphaproteobacteria > Sphingomonadales > Sphingosinicellaceae > Sphingoaurantiacus > Sphingoaurantiacus capsulatus. Next base: position 109,110 of record NZ_JBHRXV010000009.1, read on the forward strand.
GCGGCTGTTGGGGAAGCGATGGAACGACAGATCGGTCTCGCCCTGCGCGACCGTGGTGGCGAGGTTTTCCACCTCATAATAGGGCAGCATCTCGAGCGAAGGCGGCTGCCCCACCGCGCCCGGCGTGGCGCGGATCGGCAACTCATTGTCGTCGATCGTCAGCGCCGAGATCGCGGTACCGGAGCGGGTCTGGATGTTGTTCCAGCTCATCCCCGGGCTCCAGCGCTGGTCGGGAAACAGCGTGTCGTCGCCGATGATGTTGCGCACCTTGCGCGTCCGCGCCGCGACGGCGTCGGCAAGCGCGGCGAGGCAGTTGCTGGTGCAGTCCGGCGCGCTCGACAGCCGCGCGTCGCCATGGCCGGTCAGGATCACGTCGGCCGGCTTGCGCCCCCGCGCCTCCAGCCGCACCGAGGCGCCGCCTGCCGCGTCGGGCGCGTCCAGTCCGCTCATCGTCGCGAAGGCGACCGCGGTGCTGAGCATCTTGGTGTTGGAGGCCGGGATAAAGCGGTTGTCGGGATTGACCGCGACCAGTTCCTTGCCGTCCTCGGTGGTGACCAGCAGGCCGAAGCGAGTGCCGAGCGGTGCGGCGGCAAGCGACGCCTCGACGCGCTGCTGGAGCGTGTTCTCCTGCGCGGCAGCCGGCGAGGTGGCAGCGAGCGACAGAGTGGCAAGGGCGACGAAGAGGTGGGAGCGAAGAGCTGGCATGCGCGGAGCCTAGGGCACATCGCGGCCCGCGCAAGACGACCCCGCTCATACAGAGCGTTTCCGCCGCCATAACGAGAAGGCATTCCGGCATATCCGCGCTTGCGCCAGGCCGGCCTGCGCGCACACGGTAGAGGCATGAATATTCGCCTCTTCTGCCGCCTGTGGGTCGCCGTCATCGGGCTCGCGCTTGCCCAGCCCATTGCTGCGCAAGGGCGTGACCCCCTCTCCGACCTGCTGGCGCTGCCGACGGCGAGCGGACTGGTCGGCGCGCGCGACGTGGCGCGTTTCGCCTGGGTCGAGAACGCCGCCGGCGTGCGCAACATCCGGGTGGCGGAGCGCGGGCAGCCGGCGCGCCGCCTTACCGCCTTCACTGAAGATGATGGCCAGCTTCTCTATCACCTCGCTTTCAGCAACGACGGCGCCGCCCTCGCCTTGGTGCGCGGCGGCGACGACGAGTATCCCGACGAGGGGAACCGCCCCAACACGAGCACCGCGCCGACCACGCCGGAGCAGCGGCTATTCGTGGTCACGGCACAGGGCGGTACAGCGCGCGATATCGGCGAGGGTCACTCGCCGGTCTTCTCGCCCAATGGCGACCGACTGGCGTTCACGCGTCGCGGCGAGATCTGGCTCTGGCCGCGCGGCGGAGAGTCGAAGCGGATCGCCAAGGTGCGCGGCGAGGTCGGCCGCCTGAGTTGGTCGCCGGACGGGACGCAGCTGCTGTTCGCCGAAGATCGCGGCGACCATGGCTATGTCGCGGTGATCGATGCGACCGGGCAGCGCCTCCGCTACCTCGACCCCGCCGCCGCGCAGGCGATCGAGCCGGTGTTCTCGCCGGACGGACGCGAGGTCGCCTTCATCCGGCACATGTCGCCGCCGACCGGCGCGGCGCCCGACAGCGGCCCCTATTGGTCGATCCGCGTCGTCGATCTGGCGACGGGCGCGGCGCGCGCCCTGTGGACGGCGCCGGCGGGACAGGGCAGCCGCTACGCTGGCACGCGGGCACGCAATCTTTTCTGGAGCAAGAGCAGCCGGATCGTGTTCCCGTGGGAGCGGAACGGCTGGCTTCATGTCTATGCGATCGACGCGAAGCGCGGCGGCGCGCCGCAAGCGCTGACCAGCGGCGGCGCCGAAATCGAGAATTTCACCGTCGACGATAAGCGCGACACGCTGCTCTACGCCGACAATTCAGGCGATATCGACCGCCGACAAATCTGGCGCCGGCCGCTCGGCAACGGCGCGGCGGTGCGGCTCGGCACCGACGAGGGCATGTACTTCTTCCCGACCACCGGCGGCACCGAAATCGCGGCGATCGCGACGAGCGTGTCGAGCCCGGCGCATCCGGTCCTGCTCGGCGACAAGATCACGCCGCTAGCCGAGGTGCCCATTGCCGCGAACCTCATCACGCCCGAGGCGGTGGCGTTTCGCGCGAAAGACGGCGTCGAGGTTCGGGGGCAGTTCTTCCGCGCTCAAGGGACGGGCAAGCGCCCCGCACTAGTGTTCATCCACGGCGGCCCGCGCCGGCAGATGCTGCTCGGCTTCCACCCGTCGGGCTATTATTCGAAAACCTATGCGATGAACCAGCATCTGGCCGCGCTCGGCTATCATGTGCTGGCGGTGAATTATCGCGGCGGCACCGGCTATGGTCAGGCGTTCCGCGAGGCAGCCGAGACGGGGCGCGAAGGCGCTTCGGAGTATCGCGACGTGCTGGCCGCCGGCCGCTGGCTCGCGGCGCGCGAGGATGTGTCCAGCGTCGGCGCCTGGGGCGGCAGCTGGGGCGGCTATCTGACCGCGCTGGCGCTGGCGCGCGACAGCGAGCTTTTCGTGAGCGGCGTCGATCTTCACGGCGTTCACTCGATGCTGCGGCCGGTGCCGAACACGCTGTCGCCGAAGGCGCAGGAACGCGCGCGGCAGTTGCAGTGGGATTCGTCGCCGCTCGGCGCCATCGACAGCTGGCGATCACCCGTGCTGCTGATCCACGGCGACGATGATCGCAACGTCGATTTCGCGCAGACACTACTGCTGTCGCGCGAGCTGACGGCGCGCGGCATTCCCTATCGCGAGCTGGTGTTTCCCAACGAGCGACACAGCTTCTTCGGCCATGAAAACTGGCTGCGCGCGCTGCGCGCCACCGAAGACTTCCTTGACCTCACGCTGAAGCGGCGGCAGCCACTTCCATAGGCCGATCAGGTCTTGTTCGCGCCGTTGAGCACCGCCTCGTCGAGTTCGCCCTCCCAGCGCGCAACGGTGGTGGCGACGGTGAGGTTGGCACTGGCGCTGGGGACGGTGCGCGTCATGTCGAGCAGCCGGTCGAAGGGCAGCACGAAGCCGACCACCAGCGCGGTCTGTTCGGCCGGTACGCCGACCGACGAGAGCACCGCCGCCAGCATGAACAGCGAGGCCGACGGCACCGGCGCGGTGCCGAAGGCGGCGAGCGCGCCGGTCAGCAGCACAAGGCCATAGGTGACCGGCGTCTGCGGCACGCCGAGCGCCTGCAGGCTGAACAGGCTCAGCAGCCCGACGTACATCGCCGTGCCGTCCTTGCCGATGCTCGCGCCGAGCGGCAGCACCGTCGAGTAGATCGGACGGCCGATGCCGAGATTTCGCTCGGCGACGCGCATCGCGACGGGCAAGGTCGCCGAGCTTGACGCGGTCGAAAAGGCGACCGCCAGCGCGTCGATGATCCCCCGGAAAAAGCGCCGCACGGGCACGCGGGCGAGGAAGCGCAGCAGCAGGCTGTGGACGAGCAGGATCTGGATCACCGAGCCGAGCAGCACGGCGAGCGCCAGCCACCCGACGTTGACAAACATCGCCGCGCCGTTGGCCGCGACGGCATTGGCGATCAGCGCGAACACGCCGAACGGCGTCGCCTCCATGACGAGGCCGACGATCTTGAGCAGCACCGCGGTGGCAGCCTGCAGCAGGTTCGCAAAGGGCTTGCCTGCCTCGCCCGCCAGCAGCGTGCCGACGCCGAGCAAGATCGCGACGAAGATGATCGCGAGCATGTCGCCCTTCGCCAGCGCCTCGAAGATGTTGACGGGGATGATGCCGATCAGCTGTTCGTAGGGTGTGGGCGGCACGCCCATCGCGTGCGGCGCCGCCGTGCCGAGCGGGGCGCCTTCTCCGGGGCGGATGACGCTCGCCACCAATATGCCGACCGACACGGCGATGGCGGTAGTGAAGGCGAACAGCGCCACCGTCCGCCCGCCGATGCCGCCGATCCGCTTCGGGTCGCCGAGCGTGGTAATGCCGGCGGCGATTGTCACCAGCACGATCGGCACGACGAGCAGCCGGATGGCGCGGACGAACAGGTCGCCGAGAAACTGCACATAGGGTGCGGCCTGCGGCCACAAGGCGCCGAGCAGCAGGCCGAGTACCAGCGCGCCGAGCACGCGCTTCCACAGCGGAATCCCGAACCAGCCGCGCAGCATCAGGGGCAGCTGCCGGCGGGCGGCGTCTGCGCAAGGCCCCGCCCGGCCGCTGCGCCGGTCAGCTTGCCGTCCGCGACAGCGAGGACGCCGTTGACCAGCACTGTGCGCACGCCCGCCGCCAGCAACGCCGGCTCCGCATAGGTCGCGCGCGCCGCGAAGGCGGTGGGATCGAAGACGACGACATCGGCGAAGGCGCCGGGCCGCAACCGGCCGCGATCCTTGAGGCGGAACGTGTCCGCGGCAAGCGCGCTGCTGCGCTCGATGAAGTCGCGCAGGCTCAGGACTTTCCGCTTGCGCACATATTCATCGTACTTGCGCGCGAAGCTGCCGTAGGCGCGGGGATGGCTGTCCGACGCGTCGGAACCGGTCATCACCCACGGCCGGCGCATCAACGCCGCGATGTCTTCCTCGGTCTGGTTGAACGACGCGACGTTCGGATCGCCGGTGCGGATCACCGCCATCGCCGCAGCCAAGGGATCGAGCGCGAGCTTGGTGGCGACGTCGGAGAGCCGTTGGCCGCGATACGCACCTTCGGTGATCAGCAACGATTCAGCGCCGCCGCGCCGACGCAGGTTGAGCGCCATGTCGCTGCGCAGGCGCTCCGCCACGGCCGCATCGTCGAAGCGCTTCACCAAGGCATCGCGCCCACCGTCATGCGCCCAGCGCGGCACGAGCGCGGCGGCCAAGGTCGTGCCCGACGCCGACCAGGGATATTGATCGGCGGTGACCCGCTGGCCTTTGGCGCGCGCCGCCTCGATCCGCGCGATGATCGTCGGCGCCTGGCCGTGAACATCGACGCCGAGCGCCTTGATGTGCGCAATGTGGGCTGGCAGCCCCGCCTCGCGCCCGACGGCGATGGCTTCGTCGACTGCGGCGGCGAGGCCGATCGAATAGCTCGATTCATCGCGGATGTGGCTGTCGTAGACGCCGCCCCTCGTCCCCGCTTCGCGGGCCAGCGCGACGACTTCCGACTGCGCCGCGAAACTCTGCGGAGCGTAGAACAGGCCGGTCGAAAGCCCGAGCGCGCCCTGGCACATCGCCGACGCGACCATGGCGCGCATGCGGGTCAGTTCGTCGGAGGTCGGGGCGCGGTCGGCCTTGCCGACGACGGCACTTCGCACATCGCCGAACCCGACATAGGCCGCGTAGTTGATGCCGACGGGACGGGTGCGCGCGCTGGCGAGTGTCGCCGCGATATTGGGATCGCCGCGCCCGTCATTGCCGATAAAGGCGGTGGTGACGCCCTGCATGAGGAAGCCCGGTATCAGTCGCGCCTGCGCGTCCTCGCCGAGGAGCCGCTCGCCGAGATGCGTGTGCGGATCGATGAATCCCGGCGCGACGATCAGCCCGCGTGCCTCCACCACACGCGTGGCGGCGAACGGCAGACGCGCGCCCACGGCGCGGATGCGGTCGCCCGACACCGCCACATCGCCGACGAACGGCGCGTCCGACCCGGTGTAGATGGTGCCGCCGCGGATGATCAGGTCGACACGCTCCGGCGGCGCGGCGCCGACGAGCGTCGCGGCCACGAGAAGCAGGCCGATCCGCTTCATGCCTCCGCCGTTCCCCAGAAGCCCGGCGCCGGGGGATGGATGAAGCCGCCCTCCGCCGCGACCCCGCCCGGCCGGTCGTCGCGAAGCCAGATGGGGCCGTCGAGGTCGACGAAGTCGGACATGATGGCGACGTGCAGCGCCGGCGCGATCGACAGCGACGAGCTGACCATGCAGCCGGTCATCAGGCCGAGCCCGCGTGCCCGCGCCGCGTGCGCCAGTTCGAGCGCGGCGGTCAGGCCGCCGGCCTTGTCGAGCTTCACGTTCACCACCTGATAGCACAGCGCCACCACCCCCAGGTCGGCGGCGACATGGACCGATTCGTCGGCGCAGATCGGCACCGCCGGCGCGAAGCCCGCCAGCCATGCGTCCTCGCCCGCCGGCACTGGCTGTTCGAGCAGCGCCACGCCGGTCTCGATGAGCAGCGGCTGCATCGCCTTCACCAGCGCCTCGTCCCAACTCTCGTTGGGATCGACGATCAGCCCGGCGCGCGGCGCCGCGGCTCGCACCGCCCGGATCCGGGTCGCGGGATCGTTCGCGTCCACCTTGACCTTGAGCACGGGCACGCCGGCGAGCGAGGCGGCGTCGCGCGCCATCGCTTCCGGTGTGTCGATCACCACGGTCATCGCGCTCGGCACCGATCGCAGCGCCTCGCCGCCGCTGAGGCTCGCGACATCGCGGCCGGCGAGCCGCGCCTCGAGATCCCACAGCGCGCAGTCGAGCGCGTTGCGCGCAGCACCTGCGGGGAGGGCCGCCAGCAACTCGTCGCGGCCGGCGCCACGCTCGATCAATGGGCGGATCTGTTCGATCGCCGCCAGCGTGCCGTCAATGGTTTCGCCATATCGCGGATAGGGGACGGCTTCGCCTCGCCCCACATGCTCGCCCTCGCCGATCGCCACGGTCACCACATCGGCCACCGTCTTGGTGCCGCGGGCGATACGGAACGGGCGGATCAGCGGGAAGCTGTCGTGCTGCGCGCGAAGGGTGCGGGGCATAGCTTATCTAATATGGGATCGACCCCGAAGGCGATGGGGTCGGTGCAGGGCAGGCCCAGTTCGTCCTCCGTCGCGGCGAACAGCCGCCGCGCCGCGTCGGCATCCATGCCCGAGGTGTTGAGGCAGACGCCGACGGCCTCGACATCGGGGCTGGTCAGCCGTGCGGCGGCGAGATTCGCCTCGAGGCATTCGGCGAGGCCGGGCAGCGCGCGGCCGGGGATGCCGCGCATATGCGGCCGCCCCGGCTCATGGCACATGATGAGCGCGCGGGGTTGCGCACCATGCAGCAGCCCCAGCGATACACCCGCGAAGGACGGGTGGAAGAGCGAGCCCTGTCCCTCGATCATGTCCCAGCCGTCGTCGTCTCGCGCCGGGGCGAGTTGCTCGATGGCGCCCGAGATGAAGTCGGCGACGACGGCATCGACCGCCACGCCTTCGCCGGCGATGAGGATACCGGTCTGTCCGGTCGCCCGGAAGTCGGCGGCGACGCCACGCGCCTGAAGCCCGCGGGTTAAGGCGAGCGTCGCAACCATCTTGCCGACCGAACAGTCGGTGCCGACGGTCAGCAGACGGTTGCCAGCCCGCGCATATCCTTTCCCGACGGAGAGGCCCGCCGGCGGTTCGCGCACGTCGAACAATTGCAGGCCGCGCGCCTCTGCGAGCGCCGCGAGCCGCGGCTCGTCGCGCAGCCGCTGATGAAGGCCCGACGCGACATTCAGCCCGGCCTCGAGCGCCGCTGCCGCGTCGTCGACGAGATCGGCGCCGAGCTTGCCGCCGGCGCCGGCGATGCCGAGGATCAGGGTCTTGGCGCCTGCCGCCACCGCCTCTGCCATGCCGAGGCGCGGCAAGCCGAGCGTCTGCGGGCAGTCGTCGTGGCGGAACTCGCCGACGCAATCCGCGGGCCTGAACATCGCGACGCCGCGCGAGGTCTTGATGCCGAGCGGGTCGGCGCTGTGGCCGAGGTAGAGATGGTAGGGTGCAGGGATCATCATCCGCGAAGCTAGCCGCCACCGGCCCGCCCGGCTCATACCCATGCAGCCGCGCGCTATAGCCCGACGCTATGGAGCGTCGAGCACACGCTTGAGAGTCTTGAGGAATTCCGTGGCGAGCGCGGCGAGCGGCCGGTTGAGCAGCGACATGGCGTGGATGTCGAACGTCACCCGCGGCTTCAGCGGGCGCATCGAAAGTCCGGGCGTCAGGCAGGCCTGCGCCGTGAAGCTGTCCACCACCGTCATGCCGGCGCCCTGCCGGACGAGCGCGGCGGCGATGTAGAAGGTGCGGGCCGACACCACCTCGTCGAGCTCGACGTTCAGCCGCTTCAGCTCCTCGGTGAACAGGCGCCCGGTCGGGCCGCTCGCGGCGAGGCTGATAAAACGCTGGCCCCGCAGGCGGTCGAGCTCGATGCAGGGCGGCGCGTCGGGCATGTCCTGCTCGCGATACAGCACGACGAGTTCGCCCTCGCCGAGCCAGCGCTGCTCGATCGGGGCGGCCGGCGGCACCTGATAGGCGATCGCGATGTCGGTTTCGCGCTCGTGCAGCTTGCGCAGCAAATCGTCATGATGAACGGTCTGCAGGTCGAACTTTACATTGGCGTGCGAGCGCAGGAACTGGGCGACGGCGGTCGGCACCGCGTCGAGCGCCAGTGACGGGAGCGCCGAGATGCGCAAGGTTCCGCCGGTGCCGCGGCGCAGATTCTGACCCGCCTCCCGCAGGGCATGGACGCGGTCCTGGATTTCGCGCACCTCGGCGAACAGCGCATGCGCATCGTCGGTCGGCACCAGCCCGCCGTTGGTGCGCCGGAACAGCTGAAAGCCGAGCAGGCTCTCCGCATGGCGCAGCATCTTCGACACCGACGGCTGCGACACGTTGAGCGCGCGCGCCGCCGCACTTACCGAGCCGTTGACGTAGACGCAGTGGAAGATCTCGATGTGGCGCAGGTTCATAGCCGGGTGCCGGGCCTGATCGCGGTTCGCCCCCTGCGGCGCTGGCTTTGGCGAACGTCGAAAAGCCGCATCTGGTCCTCCCCCTGCACCCGTCGGCGCCACGTGCCCGCCATTGTCTATCCCCGCCGACGGCTCCCGACCAGCGCGTCGCCGGGAATGGACTAGATCGCGCCCACGGCCTTCAGCTTCTCGAGCCGCCCGGCGTCGAGCTTCAGCCGCTCGCCATAGACTTCGGCGTTGTGCTCGCCGGGAAACTGCGGTGCGGTGCGACGGATCGTCGAGGGGGTGGCGGAGAATTTCGGGAAGGCGTTCTGCATGCGCACGCTGCCGTGGACCGGATGCGGCACGCTGGTGATCGCCTCGCGCGCCGCGAAATGCGGGTCGGCGAGCATGTCGGGGGCCCGATACACGCGACCGGCGGGGACGCTGTACTCGATCATCAGCGCCTCGACCGCGTCGACGGTCAGCGTGCGCGTCCACGCCTCGATGATCCCATCGAGTTCGGTCTGGTGCTGGCCGCGCGCGACATGCGTCGCATAGCGCGGATCGGCGGAAAGGCCGGGCTGGCCCATCGCCTGCGCCAGCCGCGCGAAGATCGCATCGCCATTGGCGCCGATCATATATTCGCCATCGGCGCAGGCGTAGACGTTCGACGGTGCGATGCCCGGCAGGATGCCGCCGTGGCGTTCGCGGACGATGCCCATCACATCATATTCGGCGACGAGGCTCTCCATCACCTGCAGCACCGATTCATAGAGCGCGGCATCGATCACCTGCCCGCGCCCGGTCTGCGCGCGCGATTGCAGCGCGGCGAGCGCGCCCATGCAGCCGTAGGTGGCGGCGAGCGTGTCACCGATCGACACACCGACGCGCGACGGCGGCCGGTCGGGCTCGCCGACGATGGCGCGCCAGCCGCCCATCGCCTCGCCGATACCACCGAAGCCGGCGCGCGACGCATAGGGGCCGGTCTGTCCGTAGCCCGAGATGCGCACGATGATCAGCCGCGGGTTGATCTCATGGAGCGTGGCGGGGTCGAGGCCCCATTTCTCCATCGTGCCCGGCTTGAAATTCTCGATCATGATGTCGGCGTCGGCGAGTAGGTCGCGGACCAGCTGCTGGCCTTCCGGCACGCGCAGGTTGGCGGTGACCGAGCGCTTGTTGCGGCCGATGACTTCCCACCAGACCTTGTGCTCGCCATTGCCCCACTGGCGCATCGGATCGCCGACCACGGGCGGCTCGACCTTCACCACATCGGCGCCCATGTCGCCCAGCAACTGCCCGCAGAAAGGTCCGGCGATCAACTGGCCGAGTTCGACGACCTTGATGCCCGCAAGCGCACCCGCATCCCCAAGCTTCACTCGACATCCCCTTATCGACGGCACGCTGTTCTAGAGCGGGCGGCTTCGATTTCACGCAAGGGAAAATTGATCGTCGCTACGAAACTTCAGCGATCAGCCAGTCGCGGAACTGCCCGAACGCGGGGCTGTCGAGCCGGTCGGGCGGGTAGACGAGATAGTAGGCGCCGAGATCGGGTGCCGTCAGCTCGAACGGGCTGACGAGCACGCCCGACGCCAGCTCCGGCTCGATCAGAAAGCTGGGGATGAGCGCGGCGCCGGCGCCCGCCGCGGCGGCCTGCGCGAGCATCAGGAAATGTTCGAAGGCGGCAGTGGGTTCGGGGGCGGGGGCCGCGATGCTGCCGGCGCCGAACCAGGCCGGCCAGGCGCGGCGGCGCGACGACAGCGCCAGCAGCGGCACGCGCGCCAGATCGGCAGGGGTGACGATCGCATGCCGGGCGATGAAGTCAGGCGACATCACGGCCACGGCCTGCTCGCCGAACAGCAGGTCGTGCGCCGCATCGGGCCAGTCGGGCCGGCCGAAGTGGATCGCGGCGTCGAACGCCTCGTCGGCGAAATGGAATTCGGTCGCGCGCGCCGAGAAGTTGATGGTCAGATCGGGAATCTGCGCGGTGAGCCGCGGCAGCCGCGGCGCCAGCCAGCGCATGCCGAAGCTGGGCAGGGTGGCGATTGACAGCTCGCGGTCGGGGCGCCGCTCGATGGCCCTCGCCGTCGCGCGCCGGATCCGGTCGAGTGCCGGCGCGATCGCCTCGGCATAGGCGCTCCCCTCGGCGGTCAGCACGACGCGCCGGCCGGTGCGATCGAACAGGCGCAGTTGCAACCAGTCCTCGAGATGCGCGATCTGCCGGCTGACCGCGCTTTGCGTCAGGCCGAGCTCGTCGCCGGCGCGCGAGAAGCTGCCGAGGCGCGCCGCCGCCGCGAAACTGTGCAGCGCGGCCATCGGCGGCAACAGGCGTCGGCTGGCGTCACTCATTCCATTTACTCATGAATATATGCCGGTTTGTCGCTTTCGTAACAGAACATCCCACCGCTACAAAGCTGCAGCGGAGGTGATTTTCATGACGATCTGGCATGGCAGCAATTTGCATCGGCTGGTCGAGGCGCGGCTCGGGCCCGTCGAGACGTCGGTGCTGTTCGACACGCTGGTCATCGACCCGGCCTTCGCCATCGCCCAGCCGGCGGTGACGGGCAGTGAGCTGGCGATGGCGCTCAACATGCTGCTGTTCGCCGACCTGCTGCGCCGCGTGCCGTCTGGCGCCGACTATGTCGACGAGATGGTGACGGCGGGCGGCGGCATCGTCTTCGATCATGGCGCGCTGCGCACCATCCGCTTCGCCGACCGGCCGACCGGCGCGCTGCCCGGCGGCGTCGATTCCTTCCGCCGCCTCCTCGAGCCGCTCGGCTACCGGCTCGCCAAGAGCTATCCGCTGCCCGCGCTGCGGATGACCGGGCATGCCTGGTGCCATGAAGAACACCCCGAGACGCTGCCGCAATTCTTCGTCAGCGAGCTTTACGTCGAGCGCTTCTCCCCGGCGTTCCAGGCGGCTGCCGCGCGGGTGTTCGGCGCGACCACCGATCCGCTGCCGGCCTCGACCCGTGAGATGCTCGAGGTGATCGCCGCCGACGGCGCCGTCCGGCTGCAAGAGGCCGCCGCCGAGCTGCCGCATCTGGTCGCCGCTTTCGATCGCCACCACCCGCCCTGCGCGCTGGCCGACTACGATCTGCTGCTGGCGGAATCGGCGGAGGCCGCGTGGATCGCCACCGAAGGCAATGCCTTCAATCATGCCACCGACCGCGTCGAGGATGTCGAGGCGCTCGCCGAGCGGCTGCGCGCCGCCGGCAAGCCGATCAAGCCCAAGGTCGAACATTCGGCGAGCGGCCGGGTGCGGCAGACCGCGCTGCGCGCCGATCCCGTCGCGCGCCGCTTCCGCGACGGCGGCGGCTTCGTCACCCGCACGGTGCCGGGCAGCTTCTACGAATTCATCTCGCGCGACATCGACCCCGCCACCGGCCGGCTCGACCTCGCCTTCGACAGCAGCAACGCGCAAGGCATCTTCGCGATGACCAAGGCGGCGTGAGCGCGCTGCTCGCCGAGTTGCGGGCGATCGTCGGCGACGCCGGGCTGCTGGCACTGCCCGACGACATGGCACGCTATGACAGCGACGGCCGTGGCGCCGGCGGCGCGGCGATCGCGGTGGTGCGGCCGGCAACGACGGGCGAGGTGTCGGCGTTGATGCGCGCGCTGCATCGGCACGGCGCGCCGGTGGTGCCGCAGGGCGGGCGCAGCGGGCTTGCCGGTGCCGGCCTTGCTGCGGGCGCGGTGGTGCTGAGCCTCGAACGGCTGGCGCAGGCGCCGCAGATCGACCCGATCAATCGCACCGTGCAGGTCGACTCCGGCGTGCCGCTGTCGAGCCTCAATGCGGCGGCGGCCGCGCATGGCCTGACCTTCCCGATCGACCTTGGTGCCGACCCGTCGGTCGGCGGGATGGTGGTGGCGAACACCGGCGGTGCGCGCTTCCTTCGCTATGGCGACGTACGCCGCAATCTGCTCGGGCTCGAAGTCGTGCTCGCCGATGGCGAGGGCACGGTGATCGAGCTCGGCGGGCCGGTGTGGAAGGACAACAGCGGCCTCGACCTGAAGCAATTGTTCACCTCCAGCGCCGGTGCGCTCGGCGTGGTGACGCGCGCCACGCTAGCGCTGCAGCCGCTGCCCGCAAATCGCGTCACCGCGCTGGTCGGCCTTGCGACCCCGGCGGCAGCCGCGCCCCTGCTGGTTGAGCTGGAACGGCGCGCCGGGACGCTGCTGACCGCATTCGAGGGTATCTCGGCTACCGCGCTCGAACTGGCGCTCGCGCATGTGCCTCGACTGCGCCGGCCGTTCGCCGCCTCGCCGCCCTACAGCGTGCTGATCGAGCTGTCGGGCGGCAGCGGGCTGCCCGCCGGGCTCCTCACCAACCTGCTCGAAGAAGCGATCGTGCCGCTGATCGAGATCGGCACCGCGATCGATGCCGCGGTCGACGAAGGCGACTCGCTGTGGGCAATCCGCCACGCGATCCCCGAAGGCCTGCGCGCGCATGGCAGCGTCATCGCCTGCGATATCGCGGTGCGGCGCGGCGACCTCTCGCGTTTCCGTGAGTTGGCAGCGGCCGAAGTCGCGCAGCGCTGGCCACAGCTAGTGGTGGCCGACTTCGGCCATGTCGGCGACGGCGGGCTGCACTTCAACATGGTGTGGCCGCGCGATGCCGGCCCCGCGCCCGCGGGCCTCGCCGCCGCGGTGCAGTCGCTGGTGTTCGCGATGGTCGTCGAGCAGTTCAGCGGCAGCTTCAGCGCCGAGCATGGCATCGGCCCGCGCAACATCGATCATTATGCCCGCTTTACCCCACCGCCTGTCCGCGACCTTGCCGGACGGGTACAAAGGCTGGTGGCCCCGGCGGGTCTGGGACGCGTCGACTTCGGCGCCCAACTGGAGAATGCACATGTCTGATGCGCTGATGCCCGTCTACAACCGCGCGCCCGTCGTGTTCGACCGCGGCAAGGGCAGCTGGCTCTACACCGCCGAGGGCACCGAGTATCTCGACTGCGTCGCCGGCATCGCCACCAACGGCCTCGGCCATGCCCATCCCGCGCTGGTCGCCGCGCTGACCGAGCAGGCCGGCAAGATCTGGCATCTGTCGAACGTGTTCCGCGTGCCGGGGCAGGAGCTGCTCGCCGACAAGCTGACCGCGGCAAGCTTCGCCGACATCGTGTTCTTCGGCAATTCGGGGTCGGAGGCGATCGAATGCGCGATCAAGGCGGCGCGCCGCTATCATTCGAGCCGCGGCGCGCCCGAACGCATCGACATCATCGGCTTCAGCGGTTCCTTCCACGGCCGCACCTATGGCGCGATCAATGCATCCGGCAATCCGACCTATCTCGAAGGCTTCGGCCCGCGCCTGCCCGGCTTTGTGCAACTGAGCCCCGACGACGTCGAAGCGATCCGCGCCGCCATCTACGCGCCGACCGCCGCCGCACTGATCGTCGAACCGGTGCAGGGCGAGGGCGGCGCGCGGGCGCTGTCGGGCGAATGGCTGCGGCAGGTGCGCGACTGGTGCACCGATGCCGGCATCCTCCTCATCCACGACGAGATCCAGAGCGGCATGGGCCGCACCGGCAAGCTGTTCGCGCACCAGTGGTTCGACGGCTGCGCGCCCGACATCATGGCGGTGGCGAAGGCGCTCGGCGGCGGCTTCCCGGTCGGCGCCTGCCTCGCGACCAAGGAGGCCGCGGCGGCGATGACCTTCGGCGCGCACGGATCGACCTTCGGCGGCAATCCGCTGGCGATGGCGGTGGCGAACACCGCCTTCGCCCTGATCGCCGACGAAGCGACGCTCGCCAACGTGCGCACGGTCGCCGAGCGGCTGAGCAACGGCCTTGCCGCGATTGCTGAACGCTACCCGGACATTGTCGTCGATGTGCGCGGCAAGGGGCTGCTGATCGGCGTGAAGATGGTCACCAACAACCGCGAGTTCATGGCGGCGGCGCGCGAGCAGCTGCTGCTGGTCGCCGGCGGCGGCGAGAATTGCGTGCGGCTGCTGCCGCCGCTGAACTTCAGCGCGGCCGAGGCCGACGAGGCGTTGCGCCGCTTCGAGGCGACCTGCGCCGCGGTGCGCGCGACGCTCGCCTAAGCCGCCTGATGCGCTTCATCCGCCCCGCCGGCCCCGCCGACCTCGAGGCCTTGATGGAGCTGGCCGAACTGTCGGGCGCCGGCTTCACCAGCCTACCGGTCGACGAGCCGACGCTCGCCGATCGACTGGCGCTGTCCGCGCAGAGCTTCGGCGGCGAGATCGCGCCGACCGAGGCTTGGTACACGCTGATGATCGAGGATGCCGCGACCGGCCGGGTCGACGGCGTCGCGGGCGTGCGCGCCGCGGTTGGCCTCAAGCGCCCGCACTTCTCTTTCCGCGTGGTGACGCTGGCGCAATTCTCCTCATCGATCGGCACGCGCTTCGATCATCGTGCGCTGGTGCTCGTCAACGAATGTGCCGGCTGGACCGAGGTCGGATCATTGTTCCTGCGGCCAGAGGCGCGGTCGGGCGGCGCGGGGCAGTTGCTCGCGCGCTCGCGCTATCTGCTGATCGGCGCCGAGCCGACGCGCTTTGCCGAGACGGTGATGGCGGAGCTGCGCGGCTGGGTGGAGCCCGACGCGGGCAGCCCGTTCTGGGACGGTGTCGCCAGCAAGTTCTTCCGCCTGCCCTTCGTCGAGGCCGACCGCATGGTGATGAGCACCGATGGCCAGTTCATCCTCGACCTCGCGCCGCGCCACCCGATCTATGTCGAGCTGATCGATCCCCAGGCCTGCGCCGCGATCGGCCGCTGCCACCGCGACGGCGAGCCGGCGCTGGCGATGCTCGAGCGCGAGGGCTTCGAGCGCTCCGGCCTCATCGACATTTTCGACGGCGGCCCGACGGTGACCTGCGCGCGTGATCGCATCGGCACCCTGGCGCGGGCGCGGCGGCTGAGCGTGCGCATCGATACCGACGCGGGTGTCGATACCGCGCTGCTGTCGACGACCGCCGTCGCCGATTTCCGCGCACTGCGGGCCTTGGCGACGGTGCGCGAGAATGACGTGCTGATCAGCGCCGAGACCGCCGAGCTGTTGAAGGTGCGCGAGCGCGACGTGATCCAGGTCTCGGCATGAGCGAGCTGCGCTCGACGGACCCGGCGACTGGCGAACTGGTGTGGGCGAGCGCCGTCTCGACCACTGCCGATTGCCGGAAGGCGGTCGAGCGCGCACGGGCTGTATTCCCGGCGTGGGCCGATGCGCCGTTCGAAACGCGCGCAGCCATCGCCCGCGCCTTCGCCGCACGGCTAACCGAACGCCGCACCGAACTTGCCGAGTTGATCTCGCGCGAGACCGGCAAGACGCTTTGGGAAACCGACGCCGAGGTCGGGTCGATGATCGGCAAGGTCGCCATCTCGATCGCTGCGCACGACGAACGCACCGGCACGCGCGAGGCGGCGATGCCGTTCGGTCAGGCGGTGCTGCGCCATCGTCCGCACGGCGTGATGGCGGTGCTCGGTCCCTACAACTTCCCCGGCCACCTGCCCAACGGCCACATCGTGCCGGCGCTGCTCGCCGGCAATAGCGTGGTGTTCAAGCCGTCCGAGCTGACGCCCGCAATCGGCGAGCGCATGGTCGAACTGTGGCGCGAGGCGGGGCTACCCGACGGCGTGCTCACGCTCATCCAGGGCGGGCGCGAGACCGGCGCGGCACTGATCGGCGAGGATATCGACGGGCTGCTGTTCACCGGGTCGGCCGGCGCGGGCGCGCAGTTTCGGCGGCTGTTCGCTGACCGGCCCAACGTCATCCTCGCGCTCGAACTCGGCGGCAACAATCCGCTGATCGCGTGGGATGGCGAGGCTGAAGCCGTCGCCTCGATCGTCGTGCAGTCGGCCTACATCACCACCGGCCAGCGCTGCTCCTGCGCGCGGCGGCTGATCGTGCCGATGGGAGCGACCGGCGATGCGATCGTCGAGGCGGTCGCGGCGCTCGCCGAACGGCTGCGCATCGGCGCGTGGAACGACACGCCGGCGCCGTTCATGGGGCCGCTGATTTCCGCCGACGCGGCACGCACCGCGCGCGACGGTGTCGCGGCGCTGGTGGCGCGCGGCGGGCGGGCGATCCTGCCGTTCCGCCGGCCGGGGCCGACATCGGCGTTCGTACAACCGGCGCTGATCGACGTCACCGGCATCGAGGTGCCCGACGCGGAGATGTTCGCACCGGTGCTGACGGTGCGCCGCGTACAGGGTTTCGACGCCGCGATCGCCGCGGCCAACGCGACGCGCTTCGGGTTATCCGCCGCGCTGATCAGCGACAATGACAGCTTCTGGCAGCAGTTCCTGCGCCGCAGCCGCGCCGGCATCGTCAACCGCAACCGGCCGACAACGGGCGCCGCGGGCAACATGCCATTTGGGGGCCTCGGAGAGTCGGGCAACCACCGGCCCAGCGCCTATTATGCTGCCGATTATTGCGCCTATCCGGTGGCGAGCTTCGAGGCGCCGCAGGTCGCCGATCAACACGCCGGCATCGTCGGGCTGATCGCCGCCTGATTTTCGAAATAGCGGACGGGTTATAACCGCGCAGCTGATGGACTCAGTCATTAATTCGAAATAACGTACACGTCGTAAAGGGAGGACGGATTATGCGGACGAGCGCCGGATCACTGGTTGTCGTATCGTTGTTGAGCGTTGCGGTGGGTTCGGCATCGGCACAGCCGGCGGCAGGAAGCCCGCCGCCGACCGTCCCCAAGGAATTCGCCGACCGCTGCGAGGCGCTCAACAATCTCGACATCGAGAAGGCCGCCGACGCGCCCGGTAAGATCGTGCTGGCGAGCCTCGTCGCCGGCAAGGCGGCGAGTCCGCAAGAGAAGGTCATGTTCAAGAAGCGCGGCCATTCGCAGGGCAACCTCGCGCCGCCGCTCGAGGCTTATCCGGTGCACTGCAAGGTCGAGGGCTACATCACCCCGGCGGTGAAGTTCAATCTGGTGCTGCCGCTCGACGACAAGTGGAACAAGCGCTTCATGCTCGCCGCCTGCGATGCCTGGTGCGGTCGCGCCGGCGACGACATCGTCGTACCGGGCCTCGCCAACGGCTATGCGACGATCACCAACGACGGCGGCCACTATGGCCGCGCGCCGTTCGACGGCATCTGGGCGCACAAGAATGTCGCCGCGCGCGAGGACTTCGCCTACCGCGCCAACCATGTGTCGGCGCAAGCCGGCAAGTTCATCCTCAAGGCGTTCTACGGCGAGCCGCAGAAATTCTCGTACATCGCGGGCTTCTCGAAGGGCGGCAACGCCGGCCTGATGACTGTCCAGCGCTATCCGGAAGACTTCGACGGCGTGTTCTCGAAGGCGCCGGTGGTGAACTATAATTCGAAGAACGCCGCCCACTTCACCTGGGTCGCGCTGGCGGTGCATCCCGACGGCAAGACGCCGCTGCTCTACAGCGACAAGATCCCGCTGCTGCACAAGGGCGCGATGGAGGCCTGCGACGCCACCGATGGCCTGAAGGACGGCATCATCGACGACCCGCGCAAGTGCAAGTACGACCCCGTCGTGCTGCTGTGCAAAGCCGGCCAGTCGGAAGAGAAGAACGAGTGCCTCAACCAGGCGCAGGTCGACGCGGTGCGCAAGATCTATGCAAAGCCGGTCAACGACCGCGGCGAGATCTATTTCAACTATCCGACCGACATCAGCTCGGAGCATGACTGGGCCCGTTCGATCCTGCCGGTGCGCGGCAGCACTGAGCCCGGCGCGCCCTTCGCGCTCAATGGTGCGATCACCGGCCTTCGCTACTTCGTGATGCGCGACAATCCGGGTCCTGACTATGACTGGACCAAGTTCGACTATGTGAAGGAGAAGGCGAAGATCGACGACATGGCGACGATCTTCGATCCCGACGCCGTCGACCTCACCGTGTTCAAGAAGCGCGGCGGCAAGCTCATCATTGTCCACGGATGGGGCGACGCGATGATCAGCGCGCAGATGACCGAGGACTGGTTCGCGAAGATGCAGACCGCAATGGGCGGCGCCAAGGCGACCGGCGAGTTTGCGCAGCTCTACCTGATCCCCAGTATGGATCATGGCAGCGGCGGATCCGGCCCCTATGTCTTCGACACGCAGACCGCGCTGGTGAAGTGGGTCGAGGAAGGCATCGCACCGAAGGAGTTGATGGTGGAGGACGAGGCCGGCAAGACGCCGTTCCGCCGCCGCGCCTTCTACCCCTGGCCCGCCATCTCCAGGTACAAGGGCAAGGGCGATCCGAACGCCGCGGAGAGCTTCAAGCGCGTCGATCGCTGATCGGCCCGAGCGCGGACCCGGGCAGGAGCTCTTCATATGACGATGTCACGACGGACGCTTCTCGGGTCCGCGATGGCGTTGGGCGTCGGTGCCTGCGCGGGCGTGGCGCGCAAGGCAACCGACGGCCCTGCCGACGTGAAGCTGCGCATCGCATCGCACATGCTGGAGCTGGCGCCCGGTATCACCTACCCGACCTTCGCCTACGACGGCCAGGTGCCCGGCCCGACGCTCCGGCTTCGGCGCGGTCGTCGGACGAGCTTCGAGATCGAAAACCACCTGTTGGCGCCCGAACTGGTGCATTGGCACGGGCTGACCATTCCTTCGGACGTCGATGGCGCCGAGGAAGAAGGCACGCCGCCGGTGCCGCCGTTCGGCACTTATCGATTCGAAATGACGCCCAACCCGGCGGGAACCCACTGGTATCACACCCATATGATGGGCGCGAAAGCGCTGATGTTCGGGCCTTACTCCGGGTTGTTCGGCTTCGTGATCGTCGAGGATGGCAGCGATGCCGGCGCCTATGACCAAGAGGTGCTCGTGGCGCTCCATCATTGGGGGTCGCACTGGATAAGCGGGCAGGAGCTTCGCCCCGACGACCCCAAACATGGCCTCGAAGTCGGCTATCGCCACGGCACGATGAACGGCCGGCTGCTGGGCCATGGTGAGCCGGTTCGCGTGCGTCAGGGGCAGCGCGTACTGTTCCGTCTGCTCAACGCCAGCGCGACCGAAATCACATGGACCGCGCTCGCCGGCCACCGGATGAAAATGGTGGCAATGGATGGGCAGCCGGTACCGACGCAGGCGATGATCGACGCGCTGATGCTCGGCCCCGGCGAGCGCGCCGACGTGCTGGTCGAGATGAACAATCCCGGCCGCTGGATCCTCGGCGCTGTCAAGCCGCAGGAGCGCGCCAAGGGCATGGGCATGATCGTCGAATATGCCGGCGCAATCGGCGAGGCGGCGTGGGCGCCGGTGAAGCTCGCGTGGGATTTCCGGCCCTTCGCGCATGACGGCACACTGCCGCCGCCCGACGAGCGCATCCTCCTGCGCATCGACCGGATCGCCGGCGGCCCGGGCGGCTACAATCAATGGTCGCTGAACGGCCGCACCTGGCCCGACACCGCACGGCTCCGGCTGACGCGCGGCAATCGCTACCGGCTGGCCTTCGAGAACCGGACCACCGAGGGCCATCCGATGCACCTTCACCGCCACCATTTCGAGGTGGCGAGCTATGGCGGCACGCCGTGCGCGGGGCTTATGAAGGACACGATCAACATCCGGCCGAACAGCATGACCGAAGTCGACTTCATCGCCAGCAACCCGGGGCCGACGCTACTGCACTGCCATCAGGCCAAGCATCAGGATTTCGGCCTGATGGCGCTGATGCTGTACGACGGCGACGTTGAGCCGGCGTTCGACCCGAACGCGATGCACGAGGCGATCGAAGCGGCCTACTGCCGCTCAGACCGGCAGCAGGCCTAGCTTACTTCGCGGCGCGGGAGTCGAGGAAGGCGAGCGCGCTCAGCACATGCGCCTTCACGCCGACCGGCAGCACGCGCTCGTCGATGTCGAACTTGTCGCTGTGGTTGGTCGGCACCGCGTCCTTGGGCGCCCCCGCCGGCGTCGAACCGAGGATGTAGTAGACGCCCGGAATCTCCGCTTCGAAGAAGGAGAAATCCTCCGCCGCGCCGCGCAGCAGCGTGTTGGTGTCGACGCCCGCCGTCGCCGCGCTGCGCAGCGCCGGCAGGATGGTGTCGAGCAGCTTCGGGTCGCTGCCGGTTACCAGCGCCACATCCTCGAAGTTGACCTTCGCCTCGGCGCCATAGGTCTTGGCGAGCCCGTCGACCGAGGTGCGGATCAGCGCCTTCAGCCGATCGCGGCGCGTGAGGTCGAAGGTGCGGATGGTGCCGCGCAGAGTCGCGGTGCCGGGCAGGATGTTCATGCGATTGCCCGCCTGCAGCGAGCCAATCGACACGACGTTCGGAAATTCGAACACATTGACCTGCCGGCTGGCGATCGTCGCCAGCGACTTGACGATGTCGGCGCTGAGATTGACGAGGTCGGTGCCCTCCCACGGGCGGCCACCGTGCGTCTGCCGGCCAGTGAGGTCGATCAGGATGTCGCTGGCGCTCGACAGCAGCGGACCCGGGCGCACCTGGATCTGCCCCGCCGTTCCCGGCTCGACGTGGAGGCCGAAGATCGCATCGGGCTTCACGCCCTTGAACGCGCCTTCCTTCAGCATCAGCCGTGCGCCCGACACCTGTCCCGGCGGGCCACCCTCCTCCGCCGGCTGGAACACGAACACCACCGTGCCGGCGATGCGGTCGCGCATGCCGGCGAGCACCTCGGCGGCGCCCATCAGCATCGCGGTGTGCGCATCATGCCCGCAGGCATGCATCACCGGCGTCGGCTTGCCGTCGACATCGACGGTGACCGTCGAGGCGAAGGGCAGGCCGGTCGCTTCCTTGATCGGCAGCGCGTCCATATCGGCGCGCAGCGCGATGACGCCGCCCGGCTTCTTGCCACGCAGGATGCCGACGACTCCGGTATGCGCGATGCCGGTGCGCACCTCATCGAGGCCGAGCTTGCGCAGATGCTCGGCGACCAGCGCGCCGGTGCGCTTCTCGTGATTGCCCAGTTCAGGATGCTGATGGATGTCGCGCCGCCAGGTCGTGACCTTGGCGGTGACGCCGCCGACCGCCGCATCGACCAACGGCAGCGCTGGCTGCGCTGCGCCTGCGGTGGCGACCAGCGCGACGCCTGTCGTGCACAGCCATTTGATGATCGTCGATCGGCGCATCCGTCCCTCCCTTGAATTTCCAGATTCTCGCACGAATACGCGAGAAAATGCAACGTACAGGTTGCATTTTCGAAATTTCATGTCAGCGTCATAACGTCTCGGGGAGGAGCGAAACGTGCGGGCGGGATGGCTTTTCGGATGCGTCGTGGCGTTGCTGGTTTCGGCGTGCGGCGACAAGCCCGCCGGCGATCCCTTCGCACTGCCGCAGGGCAGCGACGCCAGCGACTGGCCGATGCACGGCTATGGCTATGGCGAGCAGCGCTACTCGCCGCTCGACGAGATCGACACGCAGAATGTGAGCGAACTCGGCCTCGCCTTCGCCTTCGACGATTTCGTCGTGCGCGGCCGCACGCATCGCGGCACGCAGGCGTCGCCGATCATGTCCGACGGCACGCTCTATTTCACCGGGCCGTGGAGCGTCGTCTATGCGGTCGACGCGAAGACCGGCGCGCCCAGATGGACCTATGACCCGGAAGTCGTCGGCGCCTGGGCGCGCCACGCCTGCTGCGACGCGGTCAACCGCGGCGTCGCGCTGTGGAAGGGCGTCGTCTATGTCGCGACGCTCGACGGCTGGCTGGTCGCGCTCGACGCGAAGACCGGGGCTGTGAAGTGGCGCGTCGACACCTTCACCGACCGAACGAAGAGCTACACGATCACCGGCGCGCCGCGCATCGCCGGCGACAAGATCGTCATCGGCAACGGCGGCGCCGAGATGGGCGTGCGCGGCTATGTCACCGCCTATGACGCCGCCACCGGCAAGCCGGCCTGGCGCTTCTTCACCGTGCCGGGCGAAGGACCCGACGAGCACCCGGAAGTCGCGATGGCGCGCAAGACCTGGGCGCCCGATGCACGCTGGGATCTGGGCGGTGGCGGCACCGTCTGGGATTCGATGACCTATGATCCAGCGCTCGGGCTGATCTACGTCGGTGTCGGCAACGGCGGCCCGTGGCCGGCCTGGGTGCGCAACAAGGGCAAATCGCCCGACAATCTGTTCGTGTCCTCGATCCTCGCGATCGATGCGAAGACCGGCCGGCTAAAATGGCATTATCAGACCACGCCCGGCGATAGCTGGGACTATACCGCGTCGCAGAACATGATCCTCGCCGACATCGAAATCGGCGGCAAAGCGCGGCAAGTGCTCATGCAGGCGCCGAAGAACGGCTTCTTCTACGTGCTCGACCGCGCCACCGGCGAGCTTCTTTCTGCCGAAAAGTTCACCAACGTCACCTGGGCGAGCCATGTCGACCTGAAGACCGGCCGCCCGGTACTGACCGGCAGCGCCGACTATAGCGGCGCGCCGAAGGTGGTGTGGCCCTCGACCGCCGGCGGCCACAACTGGCAGCCGATGGCGTTCAGCGCGCAGACCGGCCTCGTCTACATCCCGACGCTCGAGATGCCGATGACCTTCACCACGCAGCCGGGCGACGTGCCGCTGCTGCCGGGTGCGAACAACACCGGCGCGAAGTCCGGCCCGCCGAACCCTGAAAAGGACGCCGCGCTGATGAAGGGTCTGCCGCCCTTCACGCATCAGGCGGTGCTGAAGGCGTGGGACCCGCGCGCTGGCAAGATCGCATGGCAGAGCGAGCCGATGCCGTGGTGGAGCGGCGGCGTTCTGGCGACCAGCGGCGGGCTGATCTTCTCCGGCTCGACCGAGGGCGCGCTGCTGGTCAATGACGCCAAGACGGGGAAGCTGCTGAAGCGCATCGACACCGGCCTCGCGATCATGGCGCCGCCGGTCACCTATGCGATCGACGGTCAGCAATATGTGGCGGTGCTCGCGGGTTTGGGCGGCGCGATGAACGGCCGCTACATGAAGGGCTTCGCCGCGCACACATATCAGAACCGCGAGCGGCTGCTGGTGTTCAGGCTCGGCGGCGGCGCCGTCGACCTGCCGCCGGCGGTCGAGAAGCCAGTGCCGCAGCCGATCGCCACCGGCCTGCCGACCGATCCAGCGATCCTGGCGAACGGCGGCAAGCTCTACGGTCAATATTGCGCGCGCTGCCATTCGCCGAAGGGCGCGCCCAACGGCTATCCGAACCTGTGGAACATGGCGCCCGAGGTCGAGGCGAACTTCGACGCCGTGGTGCTGGAAGGCGCCTTCGCCGATGCCGGCATGGCCAGCTTCAGCGACGTGCTGACGCCCGCCGACACCATCGCCATCCGCGCCTACATCGCCGCCGACCGCCGCGCCGGCCCGGCCCCGCAAGGCCCCGCCGTGCAGGGCGGCGGACATTGAGGAGACGCCCGATGCTGAAGCCATTCCTTCTCGCGCTGGCGCTCGCCGCGCCCGTTGCCGCGCAGGCGCCCTACACGACCACGACGATCGGCGTCGCGCAGGCCGACACGATGATGGCGGCGGCGGTGAAGGAGGCCGAGGCACGCAAGCTCGCACTCGCCATCGTCGTCGTCGACGAGGCCGGGCGCATCGTGCTCGCGCGGCGCATGGACGGCGCGCTGCCGCACGCCTTCGAGCTGGCGAAGCGCAAGGCGATGACCGCCGCGCTGATCCGCGCCTCGACGGCGGCGGCGGCCGAAGGCTTCGCCAAGGGCGACCACACGCTGCTCGCCATCGACAACATGCTGCCGATCGCCGGCGGGCTGCCGGTCAAGGACGGCGTAAAGACCATTGGCGCGATCGGCGCGAGCGGCTCACCGCCGGCGACCGACGAGGCGGTGGCTCAGGCGGGGCTCGCCGCGCTCAGAAATTGAACAGCAGGTTGACGCGCAGGCGGTTCAGCCAGTCGTCGGGCTGGTTGGTCCCGGCGTAGAGCGGGTCTTTCGGCCGATAGTGATAGAGCGTCAGGTTGAGGATCGTGTTTTCGTAGACAACATGGTCGAGCGACAGCGCGTGCAGCCGGTAGTTGGTGGCCAGGCCGAAATTGTCCTGGCCGAACGCCGCGAGCACCGCGTCATTCTCCGCCACCGCGTAATTATAGCCGAGGCGCCAATCGCCGCGGCTGCTGGCGCGGCCGGCGAACAGCTCGACCGAATAGCCATCGTCGGCATCGACCGCCGCGCCGTAGTTGTGGACATATTCGCCGACGAGCCCGACCGGCCACTGCGCGCCGAGGCCCTTGTAGATCAGCCCGGCGATCACGTTGCCGAGGTTGAAGTCGGAGAGATAGGTGCCGTTCGGGCGGAGCAGATTGCTGCGCAGGTCGCCGGCATCCGAGCCCGCGACGCTGCGCAGGCGATAGTCATAATAGCCCGCCGCCAGTTCGGCGCTCCAGTCGCCGATCGGCGCAGTGATTCCGAGCTGCCCGCCGAGCATGTCGCTGCCGCGCCCGGCGACCACTTCGTTGACGAGGAAATACATCGCGCGAACGTCGAGCTTCGCGTCGCCGAGCTTCGTCGAATAAGCGGCGGCGACGCCTTGCGGGCTGACGTCGCCGTCCCAGACGAGGTCGGTGCGGCGGAACGGGTTGGCGAACTTGCCGCCGGTCACCGTGAGGTCGCCAACCTTCGCGCGCACATAGGCTTGGTCGAGGCTGACGTTGAGGTCGTCGACGAACTCGCCGAGCGTCATGTCGGTGCTGTTCGGGTCGTCGGGATCACCGGTCGACAGCTGCGCGCCGACGGTGAAGATGTCGTTGACCGCATAGCTGGCGCGCAGCCGCGCGCGGAGCACGCTGCGCGAGCGGTCGCGACCGTCGGCATCAGACCAGTTGAACTCCTGCCGCAACCGGAAGTCGCCCGACACGTCGAGGCGCGACGTGGTTGCCGAAGGGGCCGGCACGGTAGCGAGCACGGTGCTGGCGATCGGACCGGTCTGCGGCGCAGCCGCAACGGCAGCGGGGGCCGAAGCGGCCGGCGCGGCGAGCTTGGCGTTGAGCAACCGCTCGAGCTCGGCGATGCGCGCATCCTGTGCCTCGAGCCGGCTTTCGAGCGCCCGGATCCGCTCGGCCTCGGTCTGCGCGTGCGCGATGCCCGGCGCGATCAGCGCACTGCTTGCCAGAACCGATGCGAGCCACATTCGACGCATGCCGACCTCCGCCCTTAGAACACGATTTTATCGAAATTATACGGAGCAAAATTTGCTGGCCCCTCGGGGGGTATATAAATAAACCACGTTGACGGTCACATTTTATTTTCGAAATATATGGCAGCGCGGCCTGGGCCAGCACGCGCCCGCCGACCGGCAGGAAAAGAGGCCCGCGGGAGGGGCAAGGGCAATGGCAGGCGGCACGCCACAGGTAAGTTCATCGCCGATCGATAAGCTGCTCGACGCGGCACCGATCGGGGCCTTCCAGATCCGCGTGGCGGCGCTGTGCTGCCTGATCGCGATGCTCGACGGCTTCGACACGCAGGCAGTTGCGTTCGTCGCGCCGGTGATCGGCCGCGAATGGGGCATCGCGCCCGATCGCTTCGGCCTGATCTTCTCCGCCGGCCTGCTCGGCATCATGGTCGGACAGCTCGTGCTCGGGCCGCTCGCCGACCGCTACGGCCGCCGCCCTGTCATCATCGGCTGCACCGCGCTGTTCGGCGTGCTGAGCCTCGCCACCGCCGCCGTCGACAACTGGATGATGCTGCTGGTGCTGCGCTTCCTCACCGGCATCGGCCTCGGCGGCGCGACGCCCAACCTCATCACGCTCACCTGCGAGGTCGCGCCGCCGCGATCGCGCGCCACCATGATCACCGCCATGTTCGCCGGCTTCCCGCTCGGTGCGGCGATCGGCGCCTATATCAGTTCGATGCTGATCCCGGCCTATGGCTGGCAGAGCGTGTTCATCCTCGGCGGCGCCATGCCGCTGGCGCTGCTGCTGGTGGTCGTCATCTGGCTGCCGGAATCGCCGCAGTTTCTCTACGGCAAGGGCAAGCATGGCCCGGTGCTCGACAAGATGCTCGACGCCATGGTCGGCCCGAACCGCGCACCGCTCGCCGCCGCGCCTGCGGCAGCCGCAGGTATCGCACCGAAGGCGGGCTACGGCGCGCTGTTCGCCGGCGGCCTCGCCGGCATCACCGTGCCGCTGTGGATCGCCTATTTCTGCAGCCTGCTGATGATCTACTTCCTGATGAGCTGGCTGCCGACGGTGGCGCGCGAGTCCGGCCTGCCGCTCGACACCGCGATCATCTCGGCCGTGTTCCTCAACGTCGGCGGCGCCATCGGCGGCATCGCGCTTGGCCGCGTCGCCGACAAGTTCGGCGCCTTCCGCACGCTCGCGGCGGGCTACGCGATTGCCGGCCTCAGCCTCGCCGCGATCGGCTTCACCAGCAGCGACGCGACCCTGCTGATGGCGTTCGCCTTCATCGCCGGGCTGTTTACCATCGGCGGGCAGACGGCGATGAACGCCGCGGCCTCGGGCATCTACCCGGCCGAGGTGCGCGCCACCGGGCTTGGCGCCGCCTTCGCGGTCGGCCGCACCGGATCGATCATCGGCCCGTGGGTGGGCGGCCTGCTGCTCGCTTCGAACTGGGAACTGAGCGCCATCTTCACCGCGGTCGCGATGCCGGCCGCGCTCACCGTCGTTATCGCCATCCTTCTGTCCCGGAGACTTGCCCGATGATCGCTCGCCTGCTCACCGCCGCCGCCCTTCTCGCCGTCCTGCCGACCGCCGCGCAGGCCGCGGTGTGCGCCACGCCCGAGCAGGTGAAGAACATCCGCGGCTATTACGAGAAGCTGCGCCCCGGCGTGCCGCTGCCGGTGCCGAGCCGCTATTTCAACGTTCCCGAATCGGTGATCCCGAGCGCGCTGCCCACCGACCAGGCGGTCGGCACCGCGGTGATGCCGGAGATCGCCGATCAGGTGTGGAAGTCGATCGATGCGTGGGGACCGCGGACGCAGGTGTCGCTGGTGTTCGCGCCGAACAGCAAGAACAGCTTCGCGATCCCGAGCCTGGTGCCAATCACGCAGAACGACTCCAGCGACGGCTACCTCGACGTCTATGCCGACGACGGCAAGGGCATCCACTCGCACATCCAGATCGCCGACGTCGCGCACATCTACGCGCACGACATTCCGAACGGCGACAACAAGAACCGCACGCGCGGCGTGTCCTTCTACGGACAGACCGGCGACCTGATCATGGGCGTCTACGCCTCGATCAAGGCGGACCCGTTCGACCCGAAGGCCGTCGAAGGCTTCGGGCGCACCTGGAATTTGCTGAAAGCCATGAAGCGCCCCTGCTGATCGCGGCAGGGGCGGCGAAACCCATCAGTCGATGGGCTTCGTCCCGTGCTTCTTGTCCATCGCCTCGCGCTCCTCGGCGAGCGCGCGATGTTCGCCATAGGTCAGGCCGGCGCCGAGCGTGCGGTCGAACTCGGCGACCCAGCTCGGATGCAGCGCCGGGCTGATCTTGCGGGAGCGGATGCGCAGTTCGTAGCGCTGCTCCGGCGTCAGCTTCACATAGTCTTCGACCGTGGGAATCTTCACGCCGGTCTTGTTAACGTAAGGCGCGGCCTTCGGCGCCGGGGCCGGGCGCTTCGCGTCGCTGGCGGCCCAGCGCACACCGCGCGAGATGGCGACCGGAATGACGGTGCCATGGTCCTCGCCGGCCAGCAGCTCGAACTTCGCGGTAACGCCGGGCTGCTGCAGGAATTCGGCAAACTCGCGCCCGTTATCGATCTGCTTGCGCTCGAGCAGCACCTCGACGCGGCCCGGCGGGAAGTCGGGGTCCGCGGCCTGCTCGAATTCGCCCGCGGTGATCAGCACGCGCGGTGTCGCGCCGGTGACGCCGAGCTTCGGCGCCAGCCGGCGGCGGACATTGCCCTTCTGCATCAGCTTGTCCTCGAACCAGATCGAGGGACTGGCCGCGACCCAATTGTCGAACAGCGTCGGCTTGTTGATCAGCGCGTAGAGCGTGAACAGCCCGCCGAAGCTGTGGCCGAACAGCGTCTCGCGCGCGGCGTTGATGTCGTAGCGCTTGTCGATCTCTGGCTTCAGCTTTGTCTCGATGAAGCGCATGAACGCCTCGGCATTGCCGGTGCCGGGCTGCTTCGGTTCGGGCGAGCCGAGGCGCGGCGTCAGGTCGAGCGCGCGCTCCTTATTGACCTCGGCGCCTTCCGGATAGCCGATGCCGACGACGATCGCCGGGCTGCCGCCGGGGCGTCGTTCGAGCGCGCGTATCGTGTCGGTGGCGGTTGCGAACATCCAGTTGCCGTCGAGCACGTAGAACACTGGATAGCCGCCCGGCGGCGGCGCGATCTTGGGTTCGGCGACGAAGATGCGGAAGGTGCGCCCGGTGTCGCTCTTCATGTCGAAGATCGACGTGCGGTGTAGCACCGGCGCGTCGGGCACCGGCGTCACCTGTGCGGCGACCGCGGCGGGGGTGGCGAGCAGCAGGGCGATGAATGCGGCGCGGATCATTTATTGTCCCCCGACGGCTCGAAGATCGCCGCCACCTTGCTTGAATTAAAGATATGCGTCTCGACGAATTCGGACCAGGAGCAGCCCTGCCCCAGCGCGTCCATCGCGCCGGCGAGCGCAAACCAGTTGAGCATCTCCTGGTCGCCCGCCGCCTCGACCTCGTCGAGCGTCATCGATTTCCACACGTCCCACTCGCCGGCGACCAGCGCGTCGTACAGCTTCCGGTCGGTCACGATGTCGGGTTGCATGCGGAAGGTGCTGTCGACGAGGAAGGCGTGGCTCCAGCTCGCCGAGGCGATCAGCGCGACGCGCCACGGGCTTTCGCGGCAGATGCGGGCCACCTCGGCGCCCATGTTGAACACCCGCTTCGGTGACGGCGACGGCGGATCGAGCGGGCGGATGTCGCCGAGCTTGCTGATGAAGCCGCGGTAGCTGATCACCTTGCGGCCGTAGCAGTTGATCTGGAACGGCACGACCGGATAGCGCCAGCCCTTCCGGTCATAGTCGAGGTACAGCAGCGTGTTCAGGAACGCGTGCGGCAGGCCGGGGTGGTTCAGCGGCTCGTAGGCGTAGGACACGTCGAAGTCACGCTGCAGCAGTTCCGACGCGATATGCTTCGCCGCCTCGCGGTGGCCGGGGACGCGCAGGGTGAAGTCGCGCTTCTCCCCCCAGACGTTCGGGCGGCCGCCGCCCCATTCGTCGTCGGTCTTCGAGAACATCGCCGATTCCGACGCGTGGGCCCATGGCTGGATGTCCATGTCGTCATAGGCCATCACGCAGAAGGGCGGGATGATGCTCTCCTTGAAATTCTCATATTGATCGTCGCCCCAGACGATCACGAAATCGGGGTTGAAGGCATCGAGCGCCGCGCGCGCCTTGCGCAAGCCGTTGAGCATCGCTGCGCGGTGGCGCGTCGCGCCGGCGACACCCTCGTCGTCGCCCCACTCCGCCTGCATCGCCGCCGGCCAGTTCGCCGGGTCCTTCGCTTCGGCGGGAACGCCGGGATCGCCAAGACGGCCGCGCAGGATATTCGCCATGTCGGCGTCGCGGCCGCTGAGCGGGGGATAGTGCGAAATCCCCAGCCCTAAAACTTCCCCCATCAGCGCCCCTTCACATTTACAACGTGTACGTTATAGTTTCGCGCATCGACGACTAAAGTCAATGGGGGATGCGATGATCCGAGGGTTGCTGCTGCTGAGCACGGCGTTGGGAATCGCGGCACCGGCGCTGGCGCAGAGCCACCCGCTCGATCCGCTGAGCACCGATGAGCATTGGCGCGTGCTCGAAATCCTCGACGCGTCGGGCAGACTGACGCCAAAGACGCGCTTCACGCGCATCGCGCTCTCGCCGCCCGACAAGACCAAGGTGGTCGCCGGCGCCAAGGTGCCGCGCGTCGCCGAGGTGCGCATCAAGGAAGGCTCCGCCGCCGTCGAGGCGACCGTCGATCTCGGCACCGGCAAGGTCACCGGCTGGCGCTCGCGCACCGATGTGCAGCCGGCCTGGCTGCTCGAGGAATTCCTCGGCGCGCCGGTGCAGGCGGTGCTCAACCACCCCCAGTTCGAGGCCAAATTGAAGGCGCGCGGCGTCGCCAACAAGCGCTTCCTCAACTGCCGCGCCATGCCGATCGGCAGCCATGCCGAGCCGCGCTTTGCGGGCAAGCGCGTGGCGATGGTGCGCTGCGACCCGATCAACGGGCTGCAGAACCGCTTCGTGCGCCGCATCGAGGGGCTGACCGCCTTCGTCGACGTCAACACCAACGAGGTGCTCGACCTGTCCGACGATGCGGTGATCCCGGTGCCGGCGACGCGCGCCGACTATGACGAGAGGGCGTTGGGCAAGCTGCGCGACTTCCCGACGCCGATCTCGATGAGCCAGCCGAACGGGCCGTCCTACACCGTCGATGGCCATCAGGTGCGCTGGGGCAACTGGTCCTTCCACCTGAAGTCCGACCAGCGCGTCGGCACGATGATCAGCCGGCTGCAGTGGCACGACGGCGGCAAGACGCGCGACGTGATGTACGAAGGCTATCTGTCGGAAATCTTCGTGCCCTACATGGACCCGGCGACCGACTGGTACACACGCACCCTCCTTGATGCCGGCGAATATTCGATGGGCGGCCTGTCGGGCGCGCTGACCCGCGGCATCGACTGCCCCGAAGGCGCGACCTATTTCAACGGCCTCGTCACCGGCGACAACGGCCGACCGAGCGAGAAGGCCGACGTGATCTGCCTGTTCGAGCGCACCACCGGCGACATGAGCTGGCGCCATGCCGAGATCGGCCGGCCGAAGCGCGAGCTGGTGGCGCGGATGATCGCCGACCTCGGCAACTATGACTATGTCTTCGACTGGGTGTTCGAATCGGACGGCCAGTTCCGCGTCAACACCGGCGCCACCGGCATCGTCGCTGTGAAGATGGCGAAGGCGAAGGACGCGAAAAGCGCGGCGGGCCAGGCGGAGGACGCCTATGGCCGCTTCGTCGACGACAACGTCATCGCCATCAACCACGACCATTATTTCAGCTTCCGCCTCGACCTCGACGTCGACGGGCCGACCAACAATTTCGTCCGCGACGCGCTGGTGACGCAGCGCCTTCCGGAAGGCCATCCGCGCAAGAGCATCTGGACGGCGGAAGAGCAGGTCGCCGCGCGCGAGGCGGACGGCAAGCAGGTGATGCACCACGGCCCGGCGCTGTGGCGCGTGACCAGCGGGTCGACGCAGAACCGCATGGGCTATCCGGCGAGCTACCAGCTGATGCTCGGCCACACCTCGGGCACGCTGTTCAGCAAGGACGACATCCCGCGCCAGCGCGCCGGCTTCATCGACAACGACCTGTGGGTAACGCCCTACAATCCCGACGAGCGCTACGCCGCCGGCGAATATGCGGTGCTGAGCGCGCCGGGCGAAGGCCTGCCGAAGTGGACGGCGGCGAACCGCGGCATCGCCGGCACCGACATCGTGATCTGGCCGACGGTCGGCATGCACCATAAGGTACGGTCGGAAGACTGGCCGGTGATGCCGGTGCTCTGGCACTCGATCACCATCCGGCCGTTCGACTTTTACGACCGCAACCCGGCGATCGACATCGGGCTCAAGCCTTAGCGGCGATCAGCGGGGCGAGCGTCACTTGCCGACCTCCGCGCGGATGGCGTCGAACAGAGCGAAGGTGTCGAGGTTGAGCTGGCGACCGCCCTTGTCGGGCCAGTAGCTGAGCTTGACGATCACCGTGCGCGTCTTGGGATCGATCGACAGGAACTGGCCGTGGATGCCGATCGCTTCGTAGCGATCGGTGCCGAGCATGGTCCACCATTGGTAGCCATAGCCGCGCGGCGCGCCGGGCATCACCGAGGTGGTGCCGGGATAGCGCGTCGATTTTTCCACCCAGGCCTTCGACACGATCTGCCGGCCGTTGGCGCGGCCGCCGTCGAGCATCATCTGGCCGATGCGGCCATAGTCGCGGAGCGTCGCGTTGAACGCGCCGCCGCCGACCGCGCGGCCTTTGGGCGCCGGATTGTCGAGCACCCAATAGCCGGGCGCCTCCATGCCCGCCGGCTTCCACAGATGCTTCTCGGTGAAGGCGGCCAGCGACAGCCCGCTCGCCTCCTCGACCAGCCGGCCGAGGAGGGTGCTGGTCAGTGTCGAATAGAGGAACTTGCTGCCCGGCGGGTGTGCGCGGGTCAGGTCGAGCCCCGACAGGTCGGTGAAGTTGGTGTTGTTGCCATAGGTCGCGCGCTTCTTGATGCGCTCGAGCGTCGACTGGCCGCTCTCGACCTGCTCGGTGTAGCTGGTGCCGTCGCGCATCATCAGCAGATGTTCGATGCTGACGCCTTCATAGGCGGTGCCGCGCGTCTCGGGCACATAGCGGTCGATCGGTTCGTCGACGCTCTTGATTTGGCCCTTGTCGATGGCGATGCCGACGAGGATCGACACGATCGACTTGGCCATCGACCAGCTCATGTAGCGATCGTCGGCCGCGCCGCCGTTGAGGTAGCGCTCGTCGACGATCGCGCCGTCCTTCATGACGAGGAGCGCGTTGGTGTAGGTGCGCTGAAGCGCCTCGTCGAACGCGAAGCTGCCCTCGCCGAGCTTCACCGTCGAGGCAAGCGTTTTCGGTGCGCGCGGCAGCTTCGCGGCGCGCGCACCGGCGGCGACCGGCTCGGTCGGGAAGAAGGCGTCGGCGCTGCGGAAGGTGACCGCATTGATCGTCGCGTCTTCATAATGCGCGCGCGCGGTGGCGAGCGCCGGCGGCGCCGGCTGTGCGGCGAGCCCGGCCGGAAACATCAGCAGCGTGACGAGCACGCCCGCAGTCTTCACACGGTCCATCATTCCCCTCCGAATAACAACGTGTACGTTATTTTTAGACGCGGAGCGCAACGGGAAACAGGTCAGATCTAGCGGCGGTGGCTGGTGCGCTTTGTCGGTGCGGAATCGAGTTCGCGCTGCCGCGATTCGAGCGCCATGCGCACCGCATCGGTCGTCCGGTCGAGGTGCAGTTCGATGAGCCGCGTCGCTTTCAGCGCCTTGCGGCCGAGCGCGGCGTCCTTGATCGCCTCATGCTCGTCATGCACGTCGCGTTCGGGCGTGATGTGGCTGAGCGAGATCAGCCGATAGCGCTCCGAATGCTGGTGCAGCATCCGCCGCATGCGGATCAGCCAGGGCGAGCCGCAGGCCGAGACCAAGGCCTCGTGGAAGAGGCGGTTGGCATGCTCCCATTGCGCGAACACCTGGTCGCCGCCCGTGTCGAGCTGCGCCTCGAACGCCGACAGCGCCGCATAGGATTCGCGCACCCGCTCCGCCCAGGCCTCGTCGCCCAGCTCGATCGAGCGGGCGAGCGCCTCGGACTCGATCAGCGTCCGGGTCTTCATCGTGTCCTCGAGTTCGTCGATCGACACATGGGTCACCCAGAAGCCGCGCTGCCCTTCGGCATGGACCAGCGCATCGCCGGTGAGGCGGACCAGCGCCTCGCGCAGCGGACTCATCCCGACGCCGTAGCGCTTGGTGAGCATGTCCATGGCAAGCTTGGTGCCGGGCGCCAGCGCGCCCGAGACGATGTCCCAGCGGAGCTGGTGATAGGTCTGGTCAGCGATCGTCTTCGCGGCGATCGGTTCGCCCCGGGGATCGGTGAGCGGGCCGGGGCTCGGATCGTTGCGGGTCACAGCGACCCCTTTCGCCCCTCTGTCGTTTGAAGTCCAGCGGTAGCGCGCGGCGCCGGGGAGCGACGCCGCGCGCATCTCGCTAGAAGGTCTTCGTCAGCGTCAGCGCGACCTGGCGGCCGATGATGCTGGCGTTGGCGGCGTCATAGGGCTCCGGCGCGTTGCCGTTGGCGATGCGGCCGGTATCGATGTACGGCGGCTCCTCGTTGAAGAGGTTGTTGACGCTCACCGCGATCCGCGAGCCGTCGAGCGCGCCGCCCATCGAGCTCAGGTCGTAGCCGAGCTGAAGGTCGAACGTGTTCCACGCCTTGATCGGGATCGGCTGCGCGCTCAGCACCGGCGCGCCGGTAGCCGACGGCAGGTAGCAGCCGGTGGCGCACTTGTACGGGCCGACATGGTTGAGCGACAGCACGCCCGAAAAGCCGCCGATATCGACCGACGCGCCGACCTTCGCCTTGAACGACACCGGGTTGCCGGTGCTTTCATAGAGGCCGAGCTTCTTCTGGAACGCCGCACCCGGGGTGCCCTGGATATTGTACGAGGTGATCAGCGTGCCGTTGCCGAACAGGCCGATGTCCGCGTCACCCGCCGCGAAGCTGTAGCGGGCCGACAGGTCGATGCCGTCCATCTTCAGCGTGGCGAGATTGGTCTGCGTCGCATAGATGATCGCCGCGACCTGCGACGCGGTGCGCGTCGGCCCCGGGCCCGACAGGCCGGTGAAGCGCGGATCGTTGAACAGCGACTGGACCAGCGCGTCGTCCGGGTTGAAGTCGAGGTTGTTGATATAGGGGCTCGACCCCGTCGCGAAATAATTGGCGAGAATGCCGGCGAGCGTACCCGAGGTGATGCGGACCAGCCGGTCCTCGATCTCCATATTGAAGTAGTTGATGCCGATCTTCAGGTTCGGGATCACCGGCGGCTCGAGGTCGAGACCGAGGCTCCAGGTCGTCGCCTTCTCGGGGCGCAGCGTCGGGCCGGCACCGCCGGAGACGACCATGCCGGTGAAGGTGCAGTTGCCCGCGCCGCCCGGCGTGCCGGTGAAGCCGTTCAGCTGAACGAGATTGGTGTTGCACGGCGCGGTGTAGAAGGCGTTCGCGTAGAAGATCGCGTTTCCGCCCGGCACCGGCTGCGGGCCGCTGTACTGGAAGCGCATCGGCGGGGCGTGGAACGAGGTGCCCCAGCTGCCGCGCAGGTTGAAGCCCTCGACCGGTGCGAAGCGCAGACCAAACTTCGGATCGGTGGTCTCGAAGCCTGACAGGTCGTTCGACTTCTCGTAGCGAACCGCCGCCGAGAAATCGAGGCGGGCGAGACCCGGCCGCGCATTCTCCTCGGAGACGAACGGCACCGCGACTTCGCCGAAGGCCGCGAACACGTCCTGCTCGGTCGCACCATAGGGGACGACCGTCGGGTTGATGCTGCGGAAGTTGAAGTCGAGTTCGCCGTCGATCTTCTCGCGGCGCCAGTCGATGCCGGCCGCGACCTTTACGTCGCCGCCGCCGATGGTGAACAGCGTGCCGTCGGTCTTCAGCGTGCCCTGCAGCACCCGCGAGGTGAAGGTCAGGTCCTCATAGCCGATCAGCTGGCTGACCACCTGCGCCGACAGCGGCTGCGTCGAATAGGGGTTCCATGCCTGATAGGCGCGCGCGTTGCAGAAGGCCTGCGCGGCGTTCGGCGCGGTGGTCACCGTGCCTTGCAGCGAGCAGGCGATCGACGACGGTGCCGCGGCGGTACCGACGCGCTCGACGACGTTGGTGTCGCGCATCAGCGTGCTGTAGCGCGACTGCTTCTCGCGGCTGTATGAACCGATCGCCTCGATGCCCCAGCTATCGCTGAGCTCGTAGCGGGCGCTCGCCTCGAACGCCATCGCCTCGACGCCGACATCGCGGATCAGCTGCTGGTCGTCGATCAGCACGCCGAAGTTGTTGGCGTTGCCCGGAATGAACGCCGGGTTGGTGGCGGGCAGCGTGCCGTAGAAGGCCGGGAAGCCCATGTTGTAGAGGCCGTCGCGCTTGGTGTAGCGCCCGCCGGCGTGGACCGAGAGCTGTTCGCTGACATCATGCTCGATCGAGCCGAAGACGCTGTGGCGCTCCATCTCGGGCAGGATGTCGACATTTTCCCATGGGTCGAAGCTGTTGCCGAAGCCGCCGACCGCCGGGGTCAGCTGCGCGACGGTCAGGCCGGTGCCCGGGCCCTGCGGCACGGTGAAGCCGACGGCGCCGTTGAAGGCGGCGTTGCCGGCGAAGATGTTCGCCGCACGGCCGGCGCGGCTGGTGTAACGCGGCCAGTTGACGCCACCGCGGTCGGAGAAGTCGCCACCGTTGAAGTCGCGCTCGCTCGCCAGCACATTCTCGCGGCGGTTATATTCATAGCCGACGACGAGGTTGCCGCCGCCCCAGCTGGTGCCCCAGGTGGCGCTGCCCTGATATTCCATCTCGCCGCCCTCGGTCAGCGAACCGACGCGGCCGAGGAGGGTCAGGCCATCCTGCTTCTTCTTGAGGATGATGTTGACGACACCGCCGACGGCATCCGAGCCGTACACGGCCGAGGCGCCGTCCTGCAGGATCTCGATGCGCTCGATCGCGGCGACCGGGATGTTCGAAATATCGACGAAGTCGCCGAACTGGCCCGAGACCGCGACGCGGCGGCCGTTGACGAGGACGAGCGTCGACAGCGCGCCGAGACCGCGCAGGTTGATGCCCGAGCCGCCGGTGAGGTTCGAACCCGCCGAGCTGGTGTCCTGACCGCCGCGACTGTTGTCCGAGCTGGCGACGCCGCCGGCGAAGTTGACGGGAAGCTCGCGAACGAGGTCGGCGACGGTCGCCTTGCCCGACTTCAGCACGTCCTCAGCGTCGAGCGACTGCACCACGCTGCCGATCACTTCGGCGCCACGGATGTTGGTGCCGGTGACGACGATCTCTTCCGCCGTCTCGTCGGCCGCGGTCTCGGCCACTTGCGCCAGCGACGGCGCGGTCGCCGTCAACGCGATGACGGACGCGGTGGAAAGAACGCACCTGCGCAGATCGAACGTCATGAAGTCCCCCTTCGTGCTCCCCGCCAGCCTTGAAGGCCGGTCCCAATCTGCAATGTGTACGTCATATACGGGAATGCGTCAAATGAGATTTCGAAAATGTTGACGTTCTGCCAGCCTGTGTCGTCCATGCTTGCGTCATGGGACTAAGGGCTTCTTATTTAATAAATTAATCTTTGTTTCCAGTATAGACATATCTCGTACATGACAAGTTGTTGCATGCGCGCATCACCCTAATGAGAATGGTTGTTGCTTGATATTTCGAAAAAATGCGCGCATTTCGCATTCAACGGGGCAAGTCGGCGGTAGTTCGCACGCAACCCCAACACCGGTTTGGGGGACCGAGATGCTGGAGAATTCAACGATGTTGCGGACGAGTGGCGATGCGGCGGTGGACCGCGGGCAGTTCATCGATGGCGCCTACGACCTGTCGGGCAGCTCGCGTTTCGCGGCGGTCGATCCGGCGACCGGCGAGACCGCCTATTGGATTCATGAGGCGAGCGCCGAGCAGGTCGACCGCGCGGTCACCGCGGCGCGCAAGGCGCTGAAAGGTCCGTGGGGCAAGCTCTCCGCCGCCGAGCGTGGTGCCATGCTGCGCAAGCTCGCGGCGCGGATCGCCGAGCGGTCGGCGGACTTCCTGCGCGCCGAGATCATCGACACCGGCAAGCCGGTCGAGATGGCGTCGCACCTCGATATCCCGCGCGGCGCCGGCAACTTCAACTTCTTCGCCGACCTGGCGCCGATGGCGCTCGGCGAGGCCTTCCCGATGAAGACGCCCGACGGCGGTGACGCGCTCAACTACAGCCTGCGCCAGCCGCGCGGCGTGATCGCGGTCGTCTGCCCGTGGAACCTGCCGCTGCTGCTGATGACCTGGAAGGTCGCGCCGGCGCTCGCCTGCGGCAACACCGTCGTCGTGAAGCCGTCGGAAGAGACGCCCGCCACCGCCACCCTGCTCGGCGAGGTGATGAACGAGGTCGGCATTCCGGCCGGCGTGTTCAACGTCGTCAACGGCCTCGGCGCTGCATCGACCGGGGAGTTCCTGACCAGCCACCCCGGCGTCGACGGCATCACTTTCACCGGCGAGACGGTGACCGGCACCGCGATCATGAAGGCGGCGGCCGTCGGCACCCGCCCGGTGTCGTTCGAACTCGGCGGCAAGAACCCCGGCATCGTCTTCGCCGACTGCGATCTCGACGCCGCCATCGCCGGCACCCTCCGCTCCGCCTTCCTCAACTGCGGCCAGGTCTGCCTCGGCACCGAGCGTGTCTATGTCGAGCGCTCGCTCTACCCGCAGTTCGTCGAGCGGCTGGCCGCGACAGCGAAGAAGCTCCAGGTCGGCGACCCGTTCGACAAGTCGACGACGCTCGGCCCGCTGATCAGCGCCGGCCACCGCGAAAAGGTGCTCGGCTATTACGCCTCGGCGAAGGCCGACGGCGCCGAGATCGTCACCGGCGGCGGCATCCCCGATCTCGAGGACCGCTTCGCCAACGGCTCGTGGATCGAGCCGACGATCTGGACCGGCCTCGGCGACGACGCGAAGGTCAATCGCGAGGAAATCTTCGGCCCCTGCTGCCACATCTCGCCGTTCGACGAGGAGGACGAGGTGGTCGCGCGCGCCAACGCCAGCCCTTACGGCCTCGCCGCATCGCTGTGGACGCAGAACCTCGGCCGCACCCACCGTCTCGCGCCGCAGATCGAGGTCGGCACCTTGTGGGTGAACAGCTGGTTCCTGCGCGACCTGCGCGCCTCCTTCGGCGGGTCGAAGCAGTCGGGAATCGGCCGCGAAGGCGGTCTTCACGGTCTCGACTTCTACACGGAGCAGCGGAATGTCTGCATCCGCTTCTAGGCTGCTGCTCGCGCTCGCCTCCACCATCCTGGTGGGGGCGGCCGCGACGGCAATCGCGTCGCCCGCCGCCGCCGCGCCGGTGGCGGTGCCGAAGATCAGCTTCCTCTATCCAGCGCCGCACGGCACGATCTTCGATCGGGTCTGCAAGGCGTGGATCAAGCAGGACACTAACCCCGCCGACGTGACCGAGCTGCTGGCCCGCAAGGCGGAGTTCGAGGCGGCGTGGGCGACGACGGGCCGCGAGTATATGCGCCTCGCGCTGGCGGCCGCCGGCCGGCCGTTCCCGTACAGCGAGATGCAGGCGACCCTGTCGGTCTGCGCGCCGGATTCGATGGCGTTTCCGCTCATCATCCGGATGAACGACTTCCTCGCATCGAACCGCGAATATTATGTCCACGACTTCGCGCTGCTCGCCTTTCACGAGGTGATGCACCATTACGCGCAGGCCATCGAGGCGAAGTCGGCGATCTTCGCCAAATATGCCGCCGAGCCCTTCTCGATCCGCGCGCACATCCATGTCGTGGCGTTCGAACGCTATGTGCTCGAAAGGACCGGCCGCACCGAGCAGCTCGCCAAGCTTCGCGACTATTACACCGGGCGCGATGTCGATCATTATCGGCGCGCCTGGGAGATCGTTGACAAGGAGACGGTCGCGGCCGTCGTCGCCGACGCAGGAATCCAGCCATGACCGACGTAATCCGATCCGCCGCCGCGGCGCTGGCGCGCGCCGCCGAGACGCGCACCGCCATCGCGCCGCTCAAACCCCAGCTCGAACCGCTCGGCATCGACGGCGCCTATGCGGTGCAGAATCTGCTCACCGAGCGCGCGCTCGGCGCTGGCCGCAAGCTCGCCGGCCGCAAGATCGGCCTGACCTCGAAGGCGGTGCAGACGCAGCTCGGCGTCGACCAGCCCGACTATGGCATGCTGTTCGCCGACATGGAGATCGGCGAGCATGAAGAGATCGCGCTCGGTCGCTTCATCCAGCCCAAGGTCGAGGCGGAAATCGCCTTCGTGCTGGGGCGCGACCTCAGCGATCCCGAGCTGACGCTCAGCCGGCTGGTGCAGGCGATCGACTTCGCGCTGCCGGCGGTCGAGATCGTCGACAGCCGCATCGCCGACTGGAAGATCTCGATCCTCGACACCATCGCCGACAATGCGTCGAGCGGCGCCTATGTGCTCGGCGGCAGCCCGGTGAAGATCGATACGATCGACCTGCGACTTTGCGGCATGGTGCTGGAGCACAAGGGCGAGCCGGTGTCGGTCGGCTGCGGCGCCGCCTGCCTCGGCAACCCGCTCGCCGCGGCCCTCTGGCTGGCGCGCACGATGGCGACCGCCGGGCGGCCGCTGGTCGCGGGCGATGTCATCCTGTCGGGCGCGCTCGGGCCGATGGTCAGCGTGACGCCGGGCGGCGCCTATCAGGCGCGCATCAACGGGGTGGGCAGCGTCAACCTCCGCTTCGCGAAGGAGGCCGCACGATGAGCTTCGATACCCAAAGCGCCGGCCTGTTCCTCGACAAGGCCGCCCGCACCGCCACCGCGGTGCCGCAGTTCGACAGCGGCGCGTTCGACGTCGACACCGCCTATGCGATCCAGCAGGCGAGCATCGCCAACCGCTTCCAGCGGGGCGAGCGGCTGGTCGGTATGAAGATGGGGTTCACCAGCCGCGCCAAGATGGTCCAGATGGGCGTCCGCGACATGATCTGCGGTCGGTTGACCGATCAGATGATGGTCGAAGACGGCGGCGTCATCAGCCGCGCCGCCTATGTCCACCCGCGCGTCGAGCCGGAGATCGCCTTCCTGCTGAAGCGCCGCATCCATGGACCGATCACGCCGCTGCAGGCGATGGACGCGGTCGAGGCGGTGGCGCCGGCGCTGGAGATCATCGACAGCCGCTACAAGGATTTCAAGTTCTCGCTGGAGGATGTCGTCGCCGACAACAGCTCGTCGTCGGGCTTCGTCATCGGCGCTTGGGCGCGGCCCGACCAGGACCTGTCCAACCTCGGCATGGTGATGAGCGTCGATGGGCGGCCGGTGGAGATCGGCTCGTCGGCGGCGATCCTCGGCCATCCGGCGCGCAGCCTCGCCGCCGCCGCCCGTCTGTCGGCGCAGCGCGACATTCCGCTGGAGGCCGGCTCGATCGTGCTGGCCGGCGGCGCCACCGCCGCTGTCGCGCTGGCGGTGGGCGCCAGCGTCACGCTCGAGGTGCAGAACCTCGGCCGCTGCGGCTTCACGGTAGGGGAATAAGGCATGCCGATCGTCAACGTCAGCATCCTGAAAGGCCGCACGCCGCAGGCAAAGGCCGCCTTCGCCAAGGCGGTCACCGACGCCGCCGCCGCGCATCTCGATGTGACGCCGCCGCAGGTGCGCGTGCT
This sequence comes from Sphingoaurantiacus capsulatus, assembly GCF_042648405.1. Classification (NCBI taxonomy): domain Bacteria; kingdom Pseudomonadati; phylum Pseudomonadota; class Alphaproteobacteria; order Sphingomonadales; family Sphingosinicellaceae; genus Sphingoaurantiacus; species Sphingoaurantiacus capsulatus. The sequence goes on from NZ_JBHRXV010000009.1 coordinate 150,427, forward strand.
CATCACAGAGATCGAGCCGGCGCACTGGTTCGTCGCGGGTGAATCGAAGGCGCCCATCGGCTGATGACGACCATTGCCGCCCCGTCGCGCGCCGGGCCGATGCTGTCGCCGAAGGCGCGGATGCGGCTGTTCTGGCTCAAGCTCCATCGCTGGATGGGGCTGACCCTGCTCGTCTTCATGTTCATGTTCGGCCTCACCGGATCGGCGATGGTCTGGCAGGACGGGTTCGAGGCGCTGGTGCATCCGGCGCGCTACCCCTCAACACCCACCACCAGTTTCACGCCGACCGAGGCCTTCCTGGCGCAGGCCCGCGCCGAACTCGGCGCTGCCGATCGCATCAGCGGCTTCCGCGTGAAGCCCGGCGAAGGCGCGATCGTCGTCGCCGGCCAGATCACCAGCGAGCCGCCGCTGAACCTCGGGCCGCCCGGGCGCGTGCAGCTCTGGGTGCATCCGCAGACGGGTCAGGTGCTCGACCGGCAGAATGACGGGCTCGGCGTGGTCTGGGCGCTACATGCCTCGCACGGCTATCTGCTGTGGAAAGGCTGGGGCCGCGAGGCCGTCACCATCCTCGGCGGCTTCCTGATCGCCATGTCGGCAATCGGCCTGTGGCTGTGGTGGCCGGGTGCGAAAGCCGCGCTGAAGTCGCTCAAGTGGCGCAAGACCTTCACCAAGAGCCTCAATCTCCACCGCCAGACAGGCGCGCTGCTCGGCATCGTCATGATCGTCGAGGCCGTGACCGGCGCGTGGATCGCGCTGCCGCGCGTGTTCGAGGGGATCATCGAACCGGCGGGCAAGGCCGGCCGCGTCCAGAGCGAGGCCCCGCCCCGCTCGCCGACGCTCGCTGCACCGGCGCTGTCGGTGGAAGCCGCCGTTGCCGCCGCGCGCGCCGCCGCCAGCACCTCTGCCTCGCTGGTCAGCGTTTTCCTGCCAAGCGAGGAGAAGCCGGTCTGGTCGATCGCGTTCGACGGCGCCGCCGTCGCGGTCACTGATGCCGACGGCGCCGCGACGGTAAAGCCGCAGCCCGTGCGCAGTTCGGCGGGCGAGATCACCGACGTCATGGAGGGCGTTCACGCCGGCGCGATGGGTGGCCCGGTGTGGCAGGTCATCGTCTTCCTCTCCGGCCTCGTGCTAAGCCTGCTCTCCGTGACCGGTATCTTCATCTGGCTGCAGGGCCGCGCGCGCCTGAACAAGCGGAAGCCCGCATGAGCGACGAACTTTCGCGCCGCCTCCGTACCGCCGGCCGCGCCGTCGGCCGCGCCGGGCTGGCGCACGCCTATGGCCATTGCAGCCTGCGCGTCGACGAGCGCCATTATCTGGTGACGCCGTCGAAGCCACTGGCGCTCGCGGCGCCCGGCGAGGCCTGCCATCTGCTGTCGATCGACGACCCGATCCCACCGCAGGTGCTCGGCGAGGTACGCATCCACCGCGAGATCTACCGGCGCCGGCCCGGTGTCGGCGGCATCGTCCGTTCGATGCCGCCGCATGTGATGACGATGGCGGCGCATGGCACGGTGCCGCGGCCGCGCCACGGCTTTGGCAGCTATTTCCATCCGGCGCCCGCGCTGTGGGACGACCCGCAATTGCTGCGCTCCGATGAGGCCGCGGCGGCGCTGGCCGACCAGCTCGGCGGCGGCAACGCCATCCTGATGCGCGGCAACGGCGCGGTGGTCGCGGCGTCGACGATCGAGCAGGCGGTGGTGCTGACCTGGTATCTGGAGGATATGGCGCGCATCGATCTCGCCGGCCGCGCCGCCGGATTGCAGGACGCGCCGACGCTCGATGCGGCGACCTGCGCGCAGCGCGCGACATGGCAGGGTGCAATCGCCGAGCGAATGTTCCACTATCTATCGCATGACGACCCGGAAAGCTGAGCGCCCCCGCGCCACCCCGTTCAAGGATTTCGACATCACCAGCGCGCCGGGGCATCTGCTTCGGCGCTGCCACCAGCGCAGCCACGAGCTGTACAATGAGGTGACGGCGGAATTCGGCCTGACCCGGCAGCAGTTCGCGCTGCTGCTGGCGCTGCTGCAGCGGCCGGGATCGAGCGTGCAGGAGATCACCGACCTGACCGGCGTCGATCGCAATACGCTCGGCGGCATCGTCACCCGCCTCGAGGCTAAGAAGCTGCTCGACCGCCGCCGCTCGGATCGCGACGCGCGCGCCTATGAGCTGCAGATCACGCCCACCGGCATCGCGCTGCTCGCCGAGATGGAGGCGGCGATCGCCACCGTTGGCAATCGCATCCTTGAGCCGCTGACGCCGACCGAACGCGCCGATTTCCTGCGCTACGCCCGCAAGCTTGCTGGCCTCGACTGACCCTTTGAAGCATTGCAGTTACGACGCATACGTTGTAATAAAGAGGGATGGGGAAGGTTCATTCATTGGTCGTCGCGCTAACGCTGGCTTCGGTGCCGGCGGCGGCGCATGTCGTGATCTCACCGCGCTACGCCGATATGGGCCGGCCGGCCGTGCTGTCCTTCTGGGTGCCGGAGGGCTGCGCGGGCTCGCCGACGACCTCGCTCAGCATCAGCATTCCGGCATCGATCACTTTCGCCAAGCCACAGCCGAAGGCCGGTTGGACGATCGAGTTCGAGCATGAGCCGCTCGCCGAACCGATCCCGGTCGAGGACATCGTCCAGACCGAGCGTGTTTCGCGCATCATTTTCAAAGGGCCGGCGGTTCCCGATTCGCAATTCGAGCAGTTCACCATCCTGATGAAGCTGCCGCCGCAGGCCGGGCCGCTGCGCTTCCCGGCAGTGCAGACCTGCGTTCAGGGCACGCGCAACTGGACCGAGATACCGAGCGCCGCCAACGCCGGCACCGGCCTGCGCCATCCCGCGCCCACCCTCACACTAACGGAGCCCAGATGATGCGCCCTCTCCTGCCGCTGCTCGCCGCCGCGCTGCTCGCCTCGACCGCGCCGCTCGCCGCGCATCCGTCGATCATGAAGGTGACACCGACGGTGAACGCCACGGTGAAGTCGCCGGCCGACCTGCGCATCCTGTTCAGCGAAGCGGTGATGGCGCCGCTGTCGGGCATCGCGCTCACCGGCCCCGGCGGCCGCGCGGTCGCGACCGGGAAGGCAAGCACCGCACAGGGCGGGCGCGAGCTGATCGTGCCGGTCAGCGGCAAGCTGGCGCCCGGCACCTATCACGCCAAATGGCATATCGTGTCGTCGGACACCCACCGTGTCGAAGGGCACTTCGCCTTCACCGTCCAGTGATCGAGGACGCGCCGCTCTTCCTCGCGCGGCTCCTCCATTATCTGACGCTCGTCCCGCTCGCCGGGATGCTGCTCTACGGTTCGCATAGCGCGTCGCTGGTGCCCCCGCCGCGCTGGACCGAGGTGCAGGCGCGGCTGCGGCCGGTCGCGATCCTCCTCGCCATCGGTGCGCTGATCGGCGCGACCGGCTGGCTACTGGCAACGATGGCGACGATGGCCGGATCGCTCAGCGCCGCGGCCGATCCGGCGGTGCGCGACTTCATCCTGTTCGGCAGCGACTTCGGCCGGTTGTGGCTGGCGCGGCTGGTCTTCGGCGCGCTGCTGATCGCCGCCGCCTGGCGCTGGCCGCGGCTCGCCGCCATGCTAGCCGCGCTGCTGCTGCTCAGCCTCGCCGGCACCGGTCATACACAGGTCAACGCCATGCCGTTGCGCCTCGCGCACATGGTGAACGACGCCATCCACCTGCTCGCCGCCGCGCTATGGCTCGGCGGGCTGTTGCCGCTGGTGTGGCTGGTGCAGGCCGAGCGCGACCCCGCCGTGCTGGCGCCGCTGCTGCACCGCTTCTCCGCCGTCGGCTATATCGCGGTCGGCTTGCTGGTGGTGACGGGCGTCGCCAACCTGCTGCTCTCCGCCGAGCGTCCGTTCGAGCTGCTCGAAACATTATGGGGATGGCTGCTCGCGGCTAAGCTCGCGGCGTTCGCCGGCATGCTGGCACTTGCGGCGTCGAATCGTTTTCAGCTTCTCGCAAGACTGGAAGGCCTTCAGTCGGGCCCGGCCGCCGATCGGATTCGCGATCGCCTGCGGCATCATATCTGGTCCGAGCAATTGCTCGGGATCGCCGTCCTCGCGATCGTCGCCCTGCTCGGCATGACCGCGCTGCCCTAAGGTCCGTACTCACTAAGAATGGCATTCGAGATGGCAGTGGGAAGCCCAAGGGCGAGGAGAGGCCGCGCGGGCGGGCCTGAAGGCCCCCGGCAAGCGGCGTCGACGACGCCCTTGGGCTTCCCACTGCCACGCTTCGCGCGGCGTGAGGAAGGCCATGGCTACGCGCCGGCCGCTTGCCAGCTAGCATCTGCTAGCTGGTCTGCGCGACCTTACTTGCCATGGCCATCCTGACGCCGTCTCGAACGTCATTCTTAGTGAGAACGGACCCTTAGGGTCTGATTAGCAAGTGATTAACGGCCAGCATCAGCTGAGCCAAGCCGTGCATGATTTGCGATACTATTGACATAAGGGTACCCTTGTGTGATCCCAACCATGGGGTTGCGGGGTGCTTGATGACGGGTCGCAGACGCATCGGATATCGGTTTGCCGGCTGTCGGGCGGGGCGATGACCTGCGCGCAACAGCAGATGGTGCCGCGATCACGGGACGCGGTACGCCGGCCGGCATGCGGCGTTGCGCTTCAGGTCGCCGTCGACAATTTCGCACCGCTCAGCGACGCCTATGGCGCCGACGCGACGGTCGCCATCTGGGCGGCGCTTGAGCAAAGGCTGGCCGAGGTGATCGCCGGCCTTGGCCTCGCCGCCGAACTGCGCGCCGAGCCGCCGCTCTTCCATATCGGCCTCCTGCTGCCGCAGCCCGCACCGGTCGATATCGCCGCGGTCGTCGATGCCGCGCTGATCGCGCTCGGCTCGCGGCCGATCGAGGTTGCGGGCGACCTGGTGATGGCGGCCGTGTCGGCACGTATCGATCCCACCACCGCGGCCGACCTGCCGGTCGCCTCGCTGCCGATCGACGAACGTCTGCGCGACGACATGGCGGTCGCCGCGGCGACCTTCCTTGCCATCGCCGAAGGGCGGCTCTACTTCCTGTTCCAGTCGATCGCCGGCGCCGCCGATGCCGAACAGGCGCTCTATCAGGAATGTTTCGCGCGCCTCGTCGACGGTGCCACCGAGCATGAGTTGCACACGCCGCGCGGCTTCATGCCGGCGCTGGAGCGGCTGGGTCTTACCCGCCGCTTCGACCGCGCCGTCGTCGAGGGCGGGCTCGAGTATCTGCGCGCCAATCCGGTGGCGCGCGTCGGCTGCAACATCTCGTCGCTGAGCGCGGTCGCCGACGCCTGGTGGACGCCGGTGCTCGATCGGCTGGCCGCCGCGCCCGATCTCGCCGAGCGGCTGGTGATCGAGATCACCGAGACGGCGCCGCGCGGCGACATCGAGCCGATCCTTGGCTTCGTCCGCGCCTTCCGCCGCGCCGGCTGCCGCATCGCCATCGACAATTTCGGTGCCGGGTTCAGCGGGCTGCGCTTCGCCGTCGCCGCCGCCCCCGACATCATCAAGATCGATGCCTGCTACGTCCGCGAGCAGGCTGCGCACGCCTTCGGCCCTGCCTATCTCGGCCATCTCGTCGGCCTTGCCCGCTGCCTGGCGACCGAAGTCGTAGTCGTCGGCATCGAGAATGATTCCGACCTGTCGCGCGCGCGGATGGCGGCGGCGGACTGGGTGCAAGGCCGCCACGTCGCGCCGGCCTCGTTGTTCCGCACCGCCGTCTCGCGCCTCGTGTCGGTGTTCACCGACGTGCCGCCCGAACGCCGGCGCGCCGAGGTCATCTTTCACCGTCCGGCCAGCGGGAGCGCTGACGGCGCCGCCGCCCCGAACTGACGCGCATTGGGGAGCCGGCGGAGCGGCGCCGGCGCGAATGAGGGAATGGACATGGCAGGCCGCATCGCGAGCAGGCGATCATCGCGCGTCACCCGGCGCCGGCTGCTGCTGGGCAGTACGGCGCTGCTCGCCTGGGCCTCCCCCGCGGTGCGCGCCGCCGACATCGTCGTCACCAACGGCCAGACCTTGGCGCCGGTCACCCTCACCACCAGCGAGGCGGTGCGCGTCGGCGCCGGCAGCAGCGGCACGCTCAACCTTGCCACCGGCAGCCTGCTGACCATCGACACCACCCACGGCAGCACCGCCGGCCGCCTCGAACTCGGCGATGGTGGCAGCGGCATCCTCAACCTCAGCGGCGGCACCATCCGCTTCAACATCGCGGCGTCGCCCAGTGCCGGCTCGACGGCAGTCGGCCGGCTGTGGGTCGGCGGCGGGCCGACCAACACGACGGGCGGCACCGGCATCGTCACTATGACCGGCGGCCTCATCGACTATGTCGAGCTCGATCCCGCGACGCGCAATTACGGCGGCCTCGCCATCGGCCGCGGGCTCGGCGTCGTCGGCACCTTCAACCAGAGCGGCGGCACCGTCCGCATCGGCAGCACCGTCGCGATCGACATCGGGACGGAGGGCGGCACCGGCAGCTATCGGCTGAGCGGCGACGCGGCGCTCGACGTCAGCGACGGCGGCGGCACGCTCTATGTCGGCTCGCGCACCGACGCGAACGGCGTCGCGTCGACGGGCACGCTGCGCATCTCGGACAATGCCAGCATCACCATGATCACCGGCAGCAATTCGGGCGGCCAGTTCTTCGTCGGCGACGCGCGAGCGACCGGATCGATCATCCAGGACGGCGCCGGCTCGGTGGTCACCTTCCGCCAACGGGATCCCATGCTGTTCGGCGCCAATGTCGGCAACAAGGGCGGCGCCAATGGCGGCGGCACCGGCAGCTACACTCTGTCGGCCGGCACGCTCAACGTGCTGAACCCCGGCGGATCGGCGGCGATCCGCTTCGGCGCCGCAGCCGGGGGACGTGGCGAATTCCTGATCAGCGGCGGCACCGCCAACATCGCGACCAACCTCTCCATCGGCTATGATGCCGGATCAACCGGCCTGCTGCGCCAGACCGGCGGCACCCTGTCGCTGACCGGCAGCAGCCGCCTGCAGGTCCGCAGCGGCACCGGCAGCTACGAGCTGCTCGGCGGCCGGCTGCTCATCGGCGGCACCGAGGGCCTCTACGGCGGCGGCACCCTGTCACTGGGCAGCGCGACGCTCGGCGTGCAGGGCAGCAACTTCAGCTATGCCGGCACGGCGACGCTGGCATCGGGCTCGACCTTCACCGTCGATACGCAAGGCCTCAACGCGACACTGTCGGGCGATTTGTCCGGCGCCGGCGGGCTGACCAAGGCCGGCCTCGGCACGCTGACGCTCGGCGGCGCGAACAGCTACACCGGGCTCACCACGATCGGCGGCGGCACGCTCGCCCTGACCGGCGCCGGCTCGATCGCGTCGTCGGCGGGGCTGGTCAACAACGGCATCCTCGACATCTCAGGCATCACGCTGGGCACCACGCTCGCCAATCTGTCGGGCAATGGCCGCATTGACCTCGGCCTGCGCAGCCTCGCCGTCGGCACCGACAACAGCAGCACTGCGTTCTCGGGCACCATCGCCAACGGCGGCTTCAACTGGGACGCGACCTACGGCGTTTTCGCCAAGGTCGGGACGGGCACGCTGACCATCGACGGCGCCACGATCAGCGGCGGCGAGGCGCATGTGCGCGGCGGCAAGCTCGCGCAGACCGGCGGCACCACCAGCCTCGGCTATATCGCCGTCGGCACCGGGCAGACGGGCGGCGTCGGCAATGTCGGCGGGCTCGATATATCGGGCGGCGCCATGACGATCGGCACCACGCTGCAGCTCGGCGATTTCCGCGGGGTCGGCACGCTTAACCAGACCGGCGGCACGATCACCGTCGACCAGCTATGCGGCAGCAGCTCGCACTGCGCCGCCGTCAACATCGGCAATCAGGGCGGCACCGGCACCTACAATATCTCGGGCGGCAGCCTCCTCCTGCCCCGCGCCAGCCTGGCGCTCGGGCGCAACACCGCCGCCAACCCTGCCGGCAGCGGCACGCTCAACCTCAGCGGCACCGGCCTCGTCGACCTGACCGATGGGCGCTTCAACATCGGCAACTGGCTGTCGGTCGGGGCCGGCATTCCGCGCAGCAGCGGCACCCTCAACCAGAGCGGCGGCACCCTGCGCATCCGCAGCGCCGGCCAGCTCTTCCTGTCGGGCAGCGGCAACGGCATCTATAATCTGACTGGCGGTGCGCTCGAAATCGGCGGCACCTCGCTGCGCGCCAACTATGGCAGCGGCACCGGCACCTATGCCTTCAACCTCGGCGGCGGCACCATCCGCGCGATCGGCTCGGCGATGACCGCGCCCGTCGCTGCGACGCTGCTTTCGGGCACCCAGTCGACGATTGACACCAACGCGCTCGGCGCCACCTGGTCGGGCGTGCTGTCGGGCAGCGGCGGGCTGGCGAAGGCCGGCGCCGGCACGCTGACCTTGAGCGGCGCCAACAGCTATACGGGCGCGACAACGATCAGTACCGGCACGCTGGCGCTGTCCGGCGCCGGCACGATCGCCGCCTCATCAGGTCTCGCCAACGACGGCGTCTTCGACATCTCGGCGACCACCAGCGGCACCTCGCTCGCCAATCTGTCGGGCAGCGGCCGCGTCGACACCGGGCTGCGCGTCCTGCGCGTTGGCACCGACAACAGCAGCACCACCTTTTCGGGCACCATCGTCAACGGCGGCCTCGGCTGGCTGGCGAGCTACGGTTCGTTCGACAAGGTCGGCACCGGCACGCTGACCTTGAACGGCGCGACGATCAGCGGCGGCGAGAACCACATCCTCGGCGGGGCCATCGCGCAGAGCGCGGGTCAGACCAACATCAACCATCTGTCGGTTGGCACCGGCACGGTCGGCGGCGTCGCCAATGTCGGCGCGCTCAACGTCAGCGGCGGCAGCCTCACCTTCGGCACCGGCCTTCAGGTCGGCGACTTCGGCGGGTCGGGCACCGTCAACCAGACCGGCGGGTCGATCGTCATCCAGCCCGGCTGTGGCGACGCCTCGCGCTGCGCGCTGTTCAACATCGGCAACCAGGGCGGCACCGGCGTCTACAACATCTCGGGCGGCAGCCTGACGCTTACGAGCGGCTCGTTCGGCTTGGGGCGCAATACCAGCAACAACCCGGCGAGCAGCGGCACGCTCAACCTCAGCGGCACTGGCCTCGTCGACCTGACCGCCGGCTTCTTCACCATCGGCAACTGGATGGTGGTCAACGGCACGACCCAGCGCGGGTCGGGCGTGATCAACCAGACCGGCGGCATTTTCCGCATCGGCAATGCCACCAACCTCTATCTGTCGGGAAGCGGCAACGGCATCTACAATCTCCTCGGCGGCGCGCTCGAGATCGGCGGCACCTCGCTCAACGCCAACTACAACAACAACGGCGGCACGCATCAGCTCAACCTCGGCGGCGGCACGCTTCGCGTCAGCGACACCGCGCTGACCAGCACGGTCCCAGCAACGCTGCTCACCGGCACGCAATCGACGATCGACAGCAACGCGCTCGGCGTCACCTGGAGCGGCGTGCTGTCGGGCGACGGCGGGCTGGCGAAGGCCGGCGCGGGGACGCTCTCGCTGACCAATGCGAACAGCTACAGTGGCGGCACGACGATCAGCGCCGGCACCTTGCAGATCGGCACGGGCTCGACGAGCGGTAGCATCGTCGGCAACGTCGTCAACAACGCGACGCTCGCGTTCAACCGCTCGAACGCGCTCGCCTTCGGCGGGGCGATTTCCGGCAGCGGCGCACTCTCCAAACTTGGCGCCTCGACCCTGACCTTGACGGGCGCGAACAGCTTCACCGGCGCGACGACGGTAGCGGCCGGAACGCTCGCGCTGTCGGGCGCGGGCCGCGTCACCGGCGCGGTCGTCAACGACGCGACGTTCGACATCTCGGCGACCACCGGCAACGATGTCGCGATCGGTGGCCTGTCGGGCAGCGGGACCGTCATGCTCGGCGCGCGAACGCTCGGCCTAACCGGTGGCGGCATTTTCGGTGGCGTCATCTCGGGCAGCGGCGGTCTGCGGCTGAGCAGCGGGACGCAGATCCTCACCGGGGCGAACGACTATAGCGGCGGTACCGCGATTGCCGGCGGCACCTTGCAGCTCGGCACCGGCGGCATCCTGCTCGGCAATGTCGCCAACGATGGCGTTCTCGCCTTCGACCGCAGCGACGATGTCAGCTTCGGCGGCACCATTTCTGGCAGCGGCGCGCTGCTGAAATCGGGCACCAACCGCCTGACGCTGACCGCGTCGAACAGCTTCGCAGGCACGACCACCATCGCCGGCGGCACGCTGGCGCTGACCGGCGCCGGTCGCATCGTCGGCAATGTCGCGGCCACCGGCATCTTCGACATTTCGGCGACGACGGGCAGCAACGTCTCGATCGGCGGCCTGTCAGGCACAGGCTCGGTCGCGCTCGGCACGCGCGCGCTGTCGCTCACCGGCGCGGGCGGCAGCTTCGCCGGGTCGATCACCGGCACCGGCGGCCTCACCCTGCTCGGCGGCACCCAGACACTGACTGGCAGCAACGACTACAGCGGCGGCACGACAATCACCGCGGGCACGTTGCGCATCGGCGCCGGCGGCACGACGGGGAGCATCAGCGGCAATGTCACCATCAGCAGCGAGCTGGTCTTCGACCGCAGCGACGATGTGAGCTACGTCGGCGTGCTGATCGGCAGCGGCGGGCTCACCAAGGCCGGCGCCGGCACGCTCACCCTGACCGCGGTGAACAGCTACAGCGGCGGCACCACGATCGCCGGCGGCACCCTCGCGTTGACAGGTGCGGGCCGCATCGCGGGCGATGTCGTCGACAATGGCGCGCTCGTCTTCAACACGGCCGACAATCTGAGCTTCGGCGGCGCCATCTCCGGCACCGGTTCGCTGACGCAGGCGGGCAGTGGTACACTGACCTTGACCGGCAACGGCAGCTATAGCGGCGGCACCACCATCGCCGCGGGCACACTCGCGCTGTCAGGCGCGGGGCGCATTATCGGCGCGCTCGTCAACAACGGCAGCTTCGACGTCAGCGCGGCCAGCGGGCCGATCAGCCTCAGCCGCCTGACCGGCAGCGGTAACGTGGCCCTCGGCAGCCGCAACCTCTCGATCAGCGCGGCGAGCGGCAGCTTCAGCGGCGCGATCAGCGGCAGCGGCGGGCTGACGATCGGTGGTGGCACGCAGATCCTGACCGGCGCCAACACCTACACCGGCGGCACCGCGATCAGCGGCGGCATCGTGCAGATCGGCGCCGGCGGCACCAGCGGCAGCGTCGTCGGCAACATCGTCAATAACGGAACCCTGCTGTTCAACCGCAGCGACGCGATCACCTTCGCCGGCGCCATCTCGGGCAGCGGGTCGCTGGTGAAGGCGGGAGCCGGTTCGCTGACCCTGAGCGGCGCCAACAGCTACGGCGGCGGCACCAATGTGCAATCGGGTACGCTGCGCCTGACCAGCAGCGGCGCGGCGGGCACCGGGCGCATCACGCTCGAAAGCGGCACGACGCTCGGCTACGCCGCCGGCATCAGCGTCGCCAACGACCTGCGCATCAACGGGCTCGCCACGCTCGAGGTCGCGACCGGCACCGCCACCCAGGCGGGCGCGCTGAGCGGCAGTGCTCGCTACATCCTCGGCGGCGCCGGCCGGCTGCTGCTGACCGGCGACAACAGCGCCTTCACCGGGTCGGTCTCGGTATCCGGCCTCACCGTCGATCTCGACCGCAGCAGCGCGCTCGGCACCGGCCTCGTCGACCTGACCGGCAGCACCACCTTCCGCTATGCCAATGGCGTCAGCATCGCCAACGCCATCACGCTCGGCAGCGGCGCGACTCTCGCCGGGATCGTCGACAGCGGTCGCGCGACGCAGGCCGGCGCGATCGGCGGCGCCGGTGCTTTCGCGAAATCAGGTGCGGGCACGCTGGCGCTGACCGGCACGAGCAGCTTCAGCGGCGGGCTGCTGCTCGCCGGCGGCACGCTGGAAGTCAGCGGCACCCCCGGCACCGGCCTGATCGACATGGCGGACGGCACCAGCCTGCTCTTCACCGCCAGCACCACCGCTGCCAACCGCCTCGACATCAGCGGCAGCGCGACTCTCGGTGTCGGCACCGGCCTGCAGGCGACGCTCGGCGGGGTGATCGGCGACGGCACGCGCGCCGGTGCGCTGGTGAAAAGCGGCGCGGGCACGCTGACCTTGACCAGCGCCAACCGCTACAGCGGCGGCACCAGCATCAATGCCGGCACGCTCCGCCTCGGCGCCGGGGGCAGCCTCACCGGCAGCATCGCCAACGCCGGCATCCTCGCCTTCGACGGCGCCGATCGCCGGACGATCGCCGGCGCGATCACCGGCAGCGGTTCGCTGGTAAAGGCGGGCAGCGGTGCCACGATCCTCACCGCCAACAACAATTATGAGGGCGGGACGACCATCGCCGCCGGCAGCTTGCAGATCGGCGCCGGCGGCACGAGCGGTGCCATCACCGGCAATGTCGTCAACAACGGCGCGCTGGCTTTCAACCGCGCCGACGCCGTCACCTTCGCCGGCGCGATCTCTGGTAGCGGGTCGCTGACCCACGCCGGTGGCGGCACGCTGACCCTGGCCGGCGCCAACAGCTACAGCGGCGGCACGACCATCGGCGGCGGCACCCTGCATGTCACCGGCGCCCTCACCGGCAACGTCGTGAATGGCGGCACGCTGACGTTCGATCGCGCCGAAGCTGCAGCCTTCGGCGGCGTCATCTCGGGCAGCGGCTCGCTGGTGAAGACCGGCGCGGGCACGCTCACCCTGTCGGCGGCGAACAGCTATGCCGACGGCACGACGGTGCAGACCGGCACACTGCTGCTCGGCAACGATCGCGCCGCGGGGCTTGGCCGCATCATCCTCGAAGGCGGCACGACGCTCGGCTACGCCAACGGCATCACCGTCGCCAACGACCTGCTGATCAACGGCGAAGCGCACCTCGACGTCGCGAACGGCGTCGCGACGCAGGCCGGCGCAATCACCGGCACCGGCCGCTATGTGCTGAGCGGCGCGGGCCGGCTGATGATCACCGGCGACAACAGCAGCTTCACCGGGCCGGTGACGATCTCGGGCGTCAATCTCGATCTCGAGAGCAGCAACGCGCTCGGTGCCGGCGATGTCGAAGTGGCGGAGAGCGCGACGCTCACTTACGGCGATGGTCTCGAGGTCGCGAACAACGTCAGCCTCGGTGCGACCGCCACCCTCGCCGCCGTCGTCGACGAAGGCCGCGCTGCGGTGCAGTCGGGCGCGATCACCGGCGACGGCGCGGTGGCGAAGACCGGCACCGGCACGATGATCCTGACCGGTGACAACAGCTATACCGGCGGCACCACCATCACGGGGGGCGTGCTGCAGGTCGGCAACGGCGGCACCAGCGGCGCGATCTCCGGGAATGTCGACAACAGCGGCACGCTCGCGTTCAACCGCACCGACACTTTGGTGTTCAGCGGCTCGATCTCGGGCAGCGGCGGCATCGTGCAGGCGAGCGGCGGCACGCTCGTCCTCACCGGCGCCAACAGCTTCAGCGGTGGCACCACCATCTCGTCCGGCACACTCGCGCTGTCGGGCGACGGGCGCATCAGCGGGCCGGTGGTCACCAACGGTGTGTTCGACATCGCTGCGACGACCGGCGGCGCGGTACAGATCGCCGGGCTTACCGGCCAGGGCAGCGTGTCGCTCGGCAGCCAGACGCTGGCGCTCGGCGGCGCGAATGGCAGCTTCGCCGGCACCATCACCGGCAGCGGTGGCGTGGTGCTGACCAGCGGCACGCAGGTGCTGACCGGCACCAACAGCCATTCGGGCGGCACCACCATCGCCGGCGGCACGCTGATGGCGACCGCCGCCGCGCTCGGCACCGGGCCGATCGTCGGCAACGGTGCACTGGTCATCGAACAGGCGACCGACGCGCGCCTCGCCAATCCGGTCAGCGGCACCGGTTCGCTGGTCAAGTCGGGCACGGCGAAGCTCGAGCTGACCGGCACCAGCAACTTCTCCGGCGAGACGCACCTCACCGGCGGCCGCCTCGCGGTGAACGGCGCGCTCCCCAATTCGGTGGTGACGGCCGACAGCGGCACCACGCTGTCGGGCGCCGGCACCGTCGGCGGTGTATCGATGTCGGGCGGCGCGGCAGTCGCGCCCGGCAACTCGATCGGCACGCTGACCGTTTCCGGCAATGTCGTGCAGGCGGCGGGCTCGACTTACGAAGTGGAGGTCGATCCGGCCAGCGATCGATCCGACCGGATCGTCGCGCAAGGGTCGGCGACGATCGCACCGGGGGCGATCCTCCACGTGATCAAGGAGACCGACATCGCCTATGCGCCCGGCCGGATCTATACGGTGCTGACCGCCGCGGGCGGCGTGACCGGCCGCTACACGGTGACCGGCGACACCGCCATCTCCGCCTTCTACGCACTGGTCGACCGCTATGCGGCGCAGAGCGTGACCCTGGAGGCGGCGCAGGTCCGCACCTTCGCCTCGGCGGGCGTCACCGCGAACCAGATCGCCGTCGCGGACGGGCTCGACAGCCTCGCGGCGGGTAACAGGATTCACGACATCGTGGCGATGTACGCCGACGACGCGCCGGCGCGCAGTGCCTTCGACCAGCTGTCGGGCGAAATCGCCGCGTCGGCACACAGCGCCTTGATCGAAAGCCGGCGATTTGCGCGTGAGGCGGTGATCGACCAGCTGCGGCTTTCCGGCGACGAGGGCCGCGCCGTCTGGGGCCGGCTGTTCGGATCGTCGGGCGATCTTGGGCGTGACGCCGCGCTCGATTTCTCGGCGCGTGGCCTCATCGCCGGTGCCGACATCACGGCGGGCAACGGCGCGCGCATCGGCTTCTACGCCGCCGGCAGCCGCACGCGCTTCAGCGTCGATGATCGCAGCTCGACCGGCGCGAGCGACGACCGCGAACTCGGCTTCTATGCCGGCGGACGCTGGGGCGGGCTCGGGCTGCGCGCCGGTGCCGGCTACACGTGGCACGACATTGACTCCACGCGCCGCATTGCCATCCCAGGCTTCGCCGACCGCCAGACCCGCGACGCCGACGCGCAAACGCTGCAGGGCTTTGCCGAGGCCGGCTACCGCTTCGGCACCGAGCTTTCGAGCGCCGAGCCCTTTGCCGGCATCGCGTATGTCGATCTCAACGAAAAGGCATCGCGCGAGCAGGGGGCGGCGTCGCTCGACAACGCCGGCACCACCAGCCGCGCGACCTTCTCTACCCTGGGCCTGCGCGGGCAGTGGCTGCAACAAGGTCCGATGTCGGCAGTCGGCTTCGCGGGATCGGTGGCGTGGCGCCACGGCTTTGGCGATCTCACCCCGTCGGCGCGCCTCGCCTTCGGGGGCGGCGACCGCTTCACGGTCGGCGGCGTGGCGCTGGCGCGCGACGCGGCGGTGATCGAGGCGGGCGTGCACATGCAGATCACGCCGTCGCTCAGCTGGAATGTCGACTATGCCGGCCAGCTCGGGCGTGACTTCCGCGACCACGGCCTGCGCGGCACGCTCGGGTGGCGCTTTTGACCGCATTGCTGGCGTTCGCCGCGCCCGCGGCCGGCCTTCCATCCGTTTCAGTTCTCGGCCCTGGCGCGCGGCTGCTCGCGGTCGGGCTGCTTCTGACGACCATCTTCAACCTCGTTGCCGTGATGATGCTGTTCCGCGCGGTGCGGCGGCTGCGCGAAGAACGGGCGGCCACGACCGGCCCGCCGCTCACCGCGACGCCCGATCGCGACCTCGCCACCGAGGATGCGCTGTGGGAATGGCAGGTCGGGACGATCGCCGTCGTCTGGGGCCGCGCGATCGGCGAACTGTTCGGCTACCCGCAAGCGCGCGCCGGCACCACCATCGACTGGTTCGTCGACAAGCTGCACCCCGACGAACGCCGGCGCGCGATCGGCAGTCTGCGCCGCGCCCTCGCCGGCCGTGACGACGGCTGGCGGGCCGAAGTGCGCTTCCGCAAGGCCGACGGCAGCTATGCGGCGACGCTGGCCCGCGCGCGGATCATGCGCGACGCATCGGGCGCGCCGCTTCGCGTCATCGGCACGCTCGCCGATATTTCGGATCAGCGACGTACCGAGGCGGCGCTGCGCTGGAAGGCGAACCATGACCCGGTCACCGGTCTTCCCAATCGCGGGCACTTCCTGGGCCGGCTGGAAGCCGCGCTCGCGCAGGCGGGTAAGGAACAGGTCGGGCTGGTCCTCCTCGGCATCGACAATTTCAAGGCCATCAAGGACGCTTGGGGCATCGCTGCCACCGAGGCGCTGCTGCAGGCGTTCGGCGATCAGCTGATCCGGCTGGTGCCGCCGGGGTCGCTGGTCGGGCGTGTCGGCGACGACGAGTTCGCAATCCTGCTGCCGCGGCTCAGTGCCGACGAGGCGACGCTGGCAGCGGTATCGACGATCGGCGCAGCGCTGATCCCTTCCTTCGCCTTCGAGGGCGCGGCGATCGACTGCACCGCCAGCGTCGGCGGCGCCTTCGCACCAAGCGACGGGAACGATGCTGCGACCTTGTGGCGAAGCGCCGATCTCGCGCTGCAGGACGCGCGCGCGGCGGGGCGCGGGCTGACCCGCGTGTTCCGCGCCGACCTGCGCACCTCGATCGAACAGCGCGCCTCGATGATCCTCACCGCCCGCGACGCGATCACCGACGACCGGATCGTTCCCTTCTACCAGGTGAAAGTCGACCTGAAGACCTGCGCGATCGTCGGCTTCGAAGCGCTGCTGCGCTGGCATCACCATCGGCACGGGCTGCAACCGCCCAAGGCGATCGACGCCGCCTTCGACGATATGGAGCTGGCGGCGCGGCTGACCGACCGGATGATCGACCGCGTCATCGCCGACGCGCGCGGCTGGCTCGATCGCGGCATCGATTTTCGCCGCATCGCCATCAACGGATCGGCGCCCGATTTCGTGCGCGGCGACTTTGCCGAGCGGCTGCTCGACCGGCTGCACCAGGCGAACCTCCCACCCACCCGCTTCGAATTGGAAGTGACCGAATCCGTCTTCATCGGGCAGATCGCCGACAACGTCGGACGCATCCTGACGACGCTCAGCAAAGCCGGCACGACCATCGCGCTCGACGATTTCGGCACCGGCTACGCCTCGCTGTCGCACATCAAGCAATTCCCGGTTGACACGCTGAAGATCGACCAGTCGTTCATCAGCGCGCGCGCCGCCGACGATCTCGACGATCTTGCCATCGTCCGCGCCGTCATCGGCCTCGGGCAGAGCCTTGGTATCAGCACGGTGGCCGAAGGGGTCGAAAGCCTCGCGCAAGCTAATCTGCTGCGGCGCGAGGGCTGCGATGTCGGGCAGGGCTATCTGTTCGGCCGGGCGGTCGCCGCGGCGCGCGTGCCGGATGTCATCGCCGAGCTGCCGTCACGCTGGCGGGTCGATGCCGATGGCCGGATCCGCGCGGCCGTCGATGCGGACCAGCGCGCGGGCGACGCTTAAGTCGGCCGTCGCAGCAGGCGGGCGCGGGTAAGCTGGCTTGGCGGCGGCGTGCCACCGGCCTCGCCGTGCATCAGCCTCTGCAGCGTACGTGGGTGCACGCCGAAACGCGCGGCGACCGCTGACGGAGGTTCGCCGTCCTTTTCGATCGCATGGCGGGCAGCGGCGATCTGTTCGTCGTCGAGCGAGCGGGGGCGGCCGACATGCTGGCCCTGCGCCTGCGCCGCCGCCATGCCGGCGCGCGTCTTCTCGCTGATCAGCGAGCGCTGGAACGACGCGAGCACGCCGATAACGCGCGAGATCAGCGGGCCGTCGGTCGAGCCGGTGTCGATATCCTCGTCAAGTGAGCGAAAGGCGATGCCGCGCCGCGTCAACCCGTCGAGCAATTCGACGAGATTGGCGAGCGAATGCGCCGGGCGGTCGAGCCGGGTCGTGACCAGCATGTCGCCGGGGCGCAGCGCCTCGAGGCAGGCCTTCAGGCCGAGGTTGGCGGGCGGCGGGTCGCCGTCAGCGTCGCTGAACAGCTGCGCGCACCCCGCCTTGCGGAGCTGCGCTTCCTGCCGGGCAAGACTCCGCGCATCACCGTCGGCGCGGGCGTAGCCAAGCTTTATCGGGTTGCGATCTGCGAGTGCCAGAAAATGTCGATCTTGCTTGATTGTTGACGGGACGCCGCGACCCACGTCCCGTTGGCGAAGCAAGAAGTACGCCAGCGATAAAAATCCCTCTAATATGGATGGTTAACGGCGGGCTTGCCACGCGACTGTAAAATTCGTCGACAACAATGCCGCCCCGAAGAGCCGGCGGCTACGGCGTTGCGCGGCGTTGCGCGGCGTTGCACGATCGGGGGGCATCGTCGATGGTCTCCCGCGATGACGATTCCGCTTCGCTCCCTTCAGCCGGCATCGCCGCTCGACGAGGCAGATATCGACCGCATCGTCGAGGCTTTCTACGCCCGCGTTCGGTCGGACGAGATGCTCGCGCCGATCTTCGACGGCGCGATCCACGACTGGCCGGTGCACCTCGGCGATCTGAAGGCCTTCTGGTCGTCAGTGATGTTCACCAGCGGCCGCTACAAGGGCCGGCCGATGCCCGCGCATATCCGGCATGCGGCGTCGATCACGCCGGCGGCGCTCGAGCGCTGGCTGGCGTTGTGGCGCGAGACGACCGACGAGCTGGTCGCGCCCGCCGCCGCCCGCGCGCTACAGGAAAAGGCAACCCGCATCGCCGAGAGCCTTTCACTGGGCATCAACTTCTATCGCAACCGGCTGGAGGCAGGCCGGTGAACCACGCTTGCGCCGATTGTGCCGTCCGCGAATCCGCGCTGTGCGCGTCGCTGAACGATGACGAACTCAGCCGCCTCAACCGCATCGGCCGTCGCCAGCGGCTGGCGAAGGGCCAGACGCTGCAGTTTGCCGGCGATGACAGCCTGGTGTTCGCCAATGTCGTCGATGGGGTGCTGAAGCTGTCGACCTCGACCGCGGATGGGCGCGAGCAGATCGTCGGGCTGCTCTACCCAGCCGATTTCCTCGGCCGGCTGTTCGCGGTGCGCGTCGACTATGACTGCACCGCGCTGACCGACGCCGACCTCTGCGTCTTCCCGCGCGCCGGTTTCGAGGCGGCGTTGAATGATTTCCAGAAGCTGGAACGCGACCTGCTCGAGCGCACCATGGCTGAGCTCGATCGCACCCGGCAGTGGATGCTGCTGCTCGGGCGCAAGAGCGCCGAGGAGAAGGTGGCGAGTTTCCTCCTCAACATCGCCGAACGGCTGCGCCCCGAGGGTTGCACCGGCCGCAGCGACGGCCCGCAGACCTATGTGCTGCCGCTGACCCGCGGCCAGATCGCCGATGTACTCGGCCTCACCATCGAGACGGTGAGCCGGCAGATGACCCGGTTGAAGAGCGCCGGCGTCATCGCGTTGCCGAGTATTCGCGAGGTCACCCTGTTGCGACCCGACCTGCTGGAGGCGATGGCCGAAGCCACCTAGGCGTTCGGCAAACGCAGCGTGACGCTGAGGCCGCCAGCTTCTCGGTTGCTGAGCGAAAGCGTGCCACCGAGCTGGTCGACCAGACGGCGGGTGATCGCGAGGCCGAGCCCGACGCCACCGGTGCCACGGTTGCGCGAGGTTTCGATGCGGAAGAAGGGCTCGGTGGCGGCATTGAGCATTTCCGCAGGGATGCCCGGGCCTTCGTCATCGACGGTGATCGTCAGCTTGTCGCCCGCCTTGGCCAACGTGACCCGCGCGCCGCCGGCGTGACGGACGGCGTTGTTCACGACATTGGCGATGGCGCGCTTGAGCTTCAGGGGCTGGGTGACCGCCTCCAGCTTGCGTGGCCCCGCGAAATCGACCTCGCCGCCCAGATCATGCGCATCGTCGATGACGGTCGCGACGATCGAGGCGACATCGGCGAGCTGATCGGGCTCCGGCTCGTCGCCGCGCAGATAGTCGAGGATCGAGGCGATGAATGCCTCCATCTCGTCGAGCGAATGCTCGATCGCGGTGCGCGCCTCGTCGTCGTCGATCATCGACGCTTGAAGCCGTAGGCGCGAGAGCGGGGTGCGCAGGTCGTGCGAGACGGCGGCGAGCGAGTGGACGCGCTCGCGCACCAGCTCGAGCAGCCGCGCCTGCATCGCGTGGAAGGCGATCTCGACCTGCCGCACCTCCACCGGGCTCGACGCGGTGGCGCCAAGCGGCAGCGGCTCCTCCCGGCCGGCGGCGTCGGCGGCCTGCACCAGCAGGCGCAGCGGCCGGTTGATCATCCGCGCCAGCAGCGAGGCGACCAGCGCCGCGCAGGCGAGCAGCAGCAGCACCGATGCCGCATAATGATAGAGCGCCGAGGTGCCGCCGAAATTGTCGGAAGAGCGGAAGATCAGCCAGCTGCCGTCGTCAAGGCGCAGGCTGCCTTCCATCACGCGGCTGTCGGCGCGGCTGAGGCGTAATCCGTTCTCGGCGAGGCCCGGTCGCCGGTCGAGCATCAGTTGTCGCACGTCCTCCACCGAGGCGGAGGACGACCCGTCTTCATCGGCGGCAGCCGCCGCCTGCCAGCGCACGACGAAGGGGTCGCGCCAGAGGTCGGCGGCGAGTTCGGCGCGGCGGTCGGGCGCAATGCGCACCAGCAGCCGTTCGGCGACCGTCAACCGCCCGGCGACGCGTTCGGCGCGCTCGCGCTGGATGCGCGCGGCCTCGAAGTGGCGGAAGATCAGCTCGCCGCCGACGAACTGCAGCAGCAGCGCGGCGAGAAGCACGAGCCGGATGCGACCGCCCAGCCCATCGGGCCAGCGCAGGCGGCGGCTCAAGCGCGGGTGACCGGTTCGACGAAAATATAGCCGACGCCGCGCACGGTGCGGATCAGCTCGCGCGCCTCATCGTCGCCGAGCTTGCGGCGCAGGCGGCAGACCAGCACATCAACGCTGCGGTCGGACGAGCCGGCGAGCCGGGCACGCGACAGTTCGAGCAGCGCCTCGCGGCCGATGACGTTCTGCGCATTTTCGAGCAGCGCGATCAGCAGATCATATTCGGCACCCGACAGGTCGATGCGCGCACCCGAGCCCGCGTAGAGTTCGCGGCGGCGCAGATCGACCGTCCAGTCGCGGAAGTTCAGCCGCTCGGCACGGCGGACCTCGGCCTCGCCGGTCAGCCGCCCACGACGCAGCACCGCGCGGATGCGCGCCAGCAGCTCGCTTCGCCCAAACGGCTTGGCGATATAGTCGTCGGCGCCAAGTTCGAGCCCGGCGACGCGGTCGGCCTCCTCCCCACGCGCGCTGATCATGATGACCGGCGTGTCGCTGCCGTCGACCTGGCGCAGGTCGCGGCAGATGTCGAAGCCGCCGCGGCCCGGCATCATCACGTCGAGCAGGATCATGTCGACCGGGTCCGTCGCCAGCCGCTCCGCCATCTCGTGATGGTTGGCGGCGGTGAGCGCGCGAAAGCCGTTGGCGCGCAGGATCTTCGAGAGCGCGGTGCGCATGCCGGCATCGTCGTCGACCACCAGAATCACCGGCCCGCCGGCCGGCAGGTCGCTGGTGGTCGGGGGACCTTCGGCGGGCGATTTGTTGCTCGAATATTGCTGCAACATAACAAATCTTTGCCTCGGTTCGAGCAGCAGGTCGGCGCGTTGACAAGCCCGATGACGACGATCAGTTCGCCTGCGACTGATTATCATTACCGGGGGATATCCGTAAAGTGAGCACCCAGCCTTCCGCCACCCGCGCCATCCGCAACCCGACCCTCACCTCGCCGAGCGCGCTGCTTGCGCTGGGCTGCCTGATCGCCGCCGCCCCGGCCGCTGCGCAGGACAGCGGCACCGCCGACACTCCGACCCGCCTCGGCGGCGTCACCGTCACCGACACCGCGATCGACGACAGCTACAACCGCGGCGAGGTATCGTCGGACAAGGGCACCGCGCCGCTGCTCGATACGCCGCAGACGATCAGCGTGATCCCGCAGGAAGTGATCCGCGACCGCGGCGCCCGCACCCTCGCCGATGTGCTGCGCAACACGCCGGGCATCAGCTTCGATGCCGGCGAGAATGGCTTCGGCACCTCGACCAATAACTTCACCCTGCGCGGCTTCGACACCAGCGGCAGCGTGTTCATCGATAATTCGCGCGACTCGGGCAGCTACGCCCGCGACGTGTTCAACGTTGAATCGGTGGAAGTCGTGAAGGGCGCCGCCGCCGACAACGGCCGCGGCAGCGCCGGCGGCTACGTCAACATCAACACCAAGAAGCCGACGCTCGATCCGTTCATCGCCGCCGACCTCAGCTATGGCTTCGACCAGTATGACAGCAAGTCGCGCAAGCGCGGTTCGGTCGACATCAACCAGCCGATCAGCGACAGCGCTGCGATCCGCGTCAACGCCGTGATCGAGGACAGCGGCGTCGCCGGCCGCGAGCTGGCGCGCAACAAGCTGTGGGGCCTCGCGCCGAGCGTGGCCTTCGGCGTCGGCACCGGATTCCGCGCCACGCTGTCGTGGGAGCATCTCGAGCGCGACGACCGGCCCGACTGGGGCGTCCCCGGCGCCACCGTGCGCAAGACCTCGTTCGATCCGTCGGCGGCCTATAATCCGCTGACCGCCGGTGCGCCGCGCGATGGCTTCTATGGCCTGGCCAGCGATTTTGACGACGCGACCGCCGACGCGCTGCTCGGCCGGCTGGAATATGATCTCTCGGAGGGCGTGACGCTCAGCAACCAGACCCGCTGGACGCGCGTCGACCGCACGTCGCGCTTCACCTCGCCGACCGGCTTCACGCCGGCGACGCTGGCGGTGCCGACCGGCGTCGCCTTCTACGATCGCCGCAACAAGACGATCAGCAACACCACCAACCTCGCGGCTAGCGTCGATCTCGGCGGCATCACCCACCGCATCTCGGCGGGCCTCGAGCTGACCAACGAGAAGTCGTCGGCCCCGCGCTTCGGCGCCGCCGTCCCGGCACCGGGTTCGACCCCGCTGTTCAACCCGAACCCGAACCGTGTCGCCGGCGCGCCGTTCGTCGTCACCGAGACCGCGAACGTCGATGTCGATACCATCGCCTTCTATTTCTACGACACCATCGAACTGTCGGAGCAATTCGAGGTGACCGCCGGCATCCGCGGCGAGAACTACAAGGTCGATATCGACAGCCTCACCGCTGCCGGCGTGCCGACGGGTGCCGCAGGCGCCTTCAGCCGCGAGAAATTCTCGTGGAACAGCAAGATCGGCCTTGTCTACAAGCCGGTCGAGACCGGCAGCGTCTATGCCTCGTTCGGCACCTCGGCACTGCCGCCGGGCTCGTTCCTCTCCAACCCCGACATCTCGCGCACCGGCGACAACGCCTTCCCGGGCTTCGTGCCGAACGCCCGCCCGTCACGCTCGGAGAATTACGAGGTGGGCGTGAAGTGGGACTTCCTCGGCGGTGCCCTCTCGACCAACGCCGCGCTGTTCCGCACCGAGCGTAGCAGCGTGCCGGTGGTCGGTCGCCGAACCGGCCAGACCGTCGATACGCTTCAGGGCTATCATAAGCAGGTGGTGCAGGGGCTCGAGCTGAGCGCCACCGGCCAGGTGACCGAGGCGTGGAATATCTTCGGCGGGATGCTGATCATGGACAGCGAGCGCCAGATCAGCGCCGCGCTCGATGCCGCGCGTCGCCTCGGTAACAGCGGCGCCGGCGACTATGGTACCGCCACCCGCACCGACGGCGACCGCCTTGCTTTCACGCCGAATTTCTCGGCCACCTTGTGGACCAGCTACGAGCTGCCGTTCGGCCTCACCGTCGGCGCCGGCCTGCAGCACAGCGGCTCGCGCTTCCTCGGCCGTCCGGACGATGCGCTGCGTATCATTCCGAACAGCCGCTACGGCAAGCTGCCGAGCTACACCGTGGTCAACACGCTGCTGTCCTACCCGGTGACCGAGAACATCGATCTGCGTCTCAATATCGACAACGTCTTCAACAAGAAATATGCCCTTACCACGAACTGGAACGGCAGCCGTGCGTCGCTGGGCGCGCCGCGATCCTGGCTGCTGAGCGCCGGCTTCCGCTTCTGACGGCGCCTTTCCGCGTCGCCGGGCCGGTGGCCCGGCGACAGGAGACGAGTGCGATGCTGATCGAGATCCCGGCCGTGCTGTCGCCGGCGGAAGTCGCCGCGGTTCGGGCGCGGCTGGCAGCCGCCGAGTGGCGCGACGGCGGAGGCACCGCCGGCCATCTCGCGGCGCGCGCCAAGGCCAATCTGCAACTGGGTGCCGACGATCCGCTCGGCGCCGAGCTCGGCAACGCCATCGTCGACCGGCTGTCGGCGGCGCCGCGCTTCATCGCCGCCGCCCTGCCGCTGCGCGTGCTGCCGCCGCGCTTCAACCTTTACACCGGCGCGGGCGCCTATGGCCGCCACATCGACAGCGCGATCTTCGCGGTGCCGGGCCTGCGCGAGCGGGTGCGCAGCGACCTGTCCGCGACGCTGTTCCTGAGCGACCCCGACGAATATGACGGCGGCGAGCTGGTCGCCGAATTCGGCCTCAGCCGCGAACGGGTGAAGCTGCCCGCCGGGCACCTCCTCCTCTATCCCGCGACCTCGGTACACGAGGTGACGCCAGTGACGCGGGGCGCGCGCTATGCCGCTTTCTTCTGGGTGCAGAGCCTGGTGCGCGACACGCATCGCCGCGCGATGATGTTCGAGCTCGACGAGACCATCCAGGCGCTGACCGCGCAACTGCCCGACAGCCCCGAGATCGTGCGGCTGACCGGCCTCTACCACAATTTGCTGCGCGACTGGGCGGACACCTGAGATGGCGCTGCCGCCGCTCAGCGAGATTCCGCCGACCGTCGCCTCGGTCGACGACTATGAGGGGCTGGCGCGCGAGCGGCTCGACGCGGGGAGCTGGGCCTATCTGACCGCCGGCGCCGGCGACGAATCGACGGTGGCCGAGAACCGCTCCGGCTTTGCGCGCTGGCAGTTGCGCACCCGCGTGCTGCGCAACCTGTCGGGCGGCAGCACGGCGATCGACCTGTTCGGCACGCGCCTCGCCGCGCCAATCCTGCTGGCACCGGTCGCTTTCCAGAAACTCGCGCACCCTGACGGCGAGCTGGCGGCGGCGGTGGCGGCTTCCGCCTTGCAGGCGGGCATGGTGGTGAGCACTCAGGCGAGCGTCGCCATCGAGGATATCGCCGCCGCCGCGTCCACACCCCTGTGGTTCCAGCTCTATATCCAGCACGACCGCGACTTCACCCGCGCGCTGGTCGCCCGTGCCGAGGCCGCCGGCTACGCCGCGATCGTCGTCACCGTCGATGCGCCGACCAGCGGCCGCCGTGACGCCGAGCAGCGCGCCGGTTTCGCCTTCCCGCCCGGCATCGAAGCGGTCAATCTGCGCGGCCTCGCCCCGCCGCCGCGCGCCGCCGCCGACGCACTGCTGCTCGGCACGCCACTGCTCGACGCCGCGCCGCGCTGGGAAGACCTCGCCTGGCTGCGCACGCTCACCCGGCTGCCGATCCTCGTGAAGGGCATCATGGACGGCGACGATGCACGGCGGGCGGTCGCCGCCGGCATCGACGGCATCATCGTCTCCAACCACGGTGGGCGCACCCTGGACTCGCAGCCGGCCACGATCGCGGCGCTGCCGGAGATCGTCGCGGCGGTTGGCGGCCAGGTGCCGGTGCTCGTCGATGGCGGCATCCGCAGCGGCACCGACATCTTCAAGACGTTGGCGCTGGGCGCGCGCGCCGTGCTGGTCGGCCGGCCGTTCGTCTATGGCCTTGCCGCCGCGGGCGCCGTCGGCGTCGCGCATGTGCTGCGTATCCTGCGCGCCGAACTCGAGGTGGCGATGGCATTGACCGGCTGCCCGACACTTGCCGCCATCGATACGGACGCACTGCGCCGATGCAGCTGAACCTGCCGGTCCTGAGCACGGTGATCGCGGCGCATATCGCGCTGTTGCTGCTGCTGATCGCGCAGAGGGCAGCGCCGATGCTGCAGGAACTGCAGATGCCGCTGGTCGTCGACCTGCTGCCCGTTGCGGCCGAGGAGCCGCCCGCGCCCGTCGAGCCCGACCTGCCGCCCCCGCCGCTGATCTACGTGCCGCCGCCGGTCGTCATCGTCGCCGTACCGCCATCGCCGTTCGTGGTCGCCGAATCCCCGCCCCCGCCCGAGCTGCCATCGGTGAGTCCGCCACCGCGACCCGCGCCGCCGGCCCCCGCGACGATTGCCACCGGCGACCTGTCGGCGACGACACTGAGCGCCACGGCGCCGCGCTATCCGCTCGAATCGCGGCGGCGGCGGGAACAGGGCACCGTGATGCTGAGCCTGCTGCTCGGTGAGGACGGCCGCGTCGCCGAGATCGAGATCGCCCGGACCAGCGGGCACCGCCGGCTCGACGAGGTGGCGCTTGCCGCCGTCCGCCGCTGGCGCTGGTTGCCGACCGTTCGCAACGGCCGCCCCGTGCAGGTGCGCGGCGTCGTCGAGATCCCTTTCATACTGACCGGATAATGCAGAGGAGACGCGCGTGATGAAGCTTCGTTTTGCCGTGACGGCGATATCCGCCCTCGTGCTTGCCGCCTGCTCGGGCGGCGAGGAAACCAAGGGCGATGCCGCCGCGACCGAGGGCGCGGGCTCGAAGGAGGTGAACCTCTATACGGCGCGTCACTATGACAGCGACCTGCCGCTCTATGAGCGCTTCACCCAGGAGACCGGCATCAAGATCAACCGGATCGAAGGCCGCGCCGACGAGCTGGTCGCGCGCATGAAGAGCGAGGGCGCCACCAGCCCGGCGGACGTATTCATCACCGCCGATGCCGGCGCGCTGTGGCGCGCGCAGAAGGAAGGGCTGTTCCAGCCGGTGCAGTCGGCGACGCTCGACGCGCGCGTCCCCGCCAACCTGCGCGAGCCGGCCGGCAACTGGTACGGCTTCACCCGCCGGGCCCGCATCGTCGCCTACGACAAGGCGAAGGTGAAGCCGGAGGAGATCGACAGCTACGAGAAGCTCGCGACGCCGCGCTTCAAGGGCAAAATCTGCGTCCGCTCGTCGGACAGCGTCTACAACCTCTCGCTCGTCGGCGCGCTGATCGAGGCGTGGGGCGCGGAGAAGGCCGGCGAATGGTCGCGCGGCATCGTCACCAACATGGCGCGCCCGCCCGAGGGCGGCGACCGCGACCAGATCCGCGCCGTTGCGGCGGGCGTCTGCGAAGTCGCGATCACCAACAGCTATTATTATATCCGCATGGCGAGCGGCGATGATGCCGCCGACCGCAAGGTGATCGAGAAGGTCGCGCTCGGCTTCCCGAGCCTCGACGGCAAGGGCGCGCACGTCAACATCTCGGG
Source organism: Sphingoaurantiacus capsulatus (assembly GCF_042648405.1). NCBI lineage: Bacteria > Pseudomonadati > Pseudomonadota > Alphaproteobacteria > Sphingomonadales > Sphingosinicellaceae > Sphingoaurantiacus > Sphingoaurantiacus capsulatus. The sequence continues at coordinate 177,616 of NZ_JBHRXV010000009.1, forward strand.
CGGCGGCGTTGCCGCCAACGCGCCGAACAAGGCGAACGCGATCAAGCTGCTCGAATTCTTCGCCTCGGCGGAGACGCAAGCGCATATCGCGGCGAACAACAATGAATATCCGGCCTCGCCCGACGTTCCCGCGCCGGCGCCGGTCGACGCCTACGCCAACTTTACCGCCAACCCGATGTCGGCGGCGGCGTTCGCAGCGCGTCAGCCCGAAGCGCAGACGATGATGAGCGAGGCCGGGTGGCGCTAACCGCGTCTTCCCGCCTGCCTCTGTCACGTCACCTGCGGCCCCTGCCGATCCTGGCGGGGGCCGCGGCCCTTGTGGCCGTCGCGCCGCTGATCGGCGTGGTGATGGCAGCGCTGGCTGAAGGATCGGCGGCGATCGCGGCGCGCGATGTCGCGCGCTATGCCGCGACGTCGGCACTGCTCGCGCTGATCGTCGGCGCGACCACCGCGGTCGCCGGCACGATCGCCGCCTGGCTGGTGGTGATGCATGAGTTTCCCGGGCGCCGCTGGTTCGCCTGGGCGCTGGCGCTGCCGCTGGCGGCGCCCGCCTTCGTGCTGGCCTATGCCTATGCCAGCCTGTTCGATGTCGGGGGGCCGTTGCGCTTTGCGCTGCGCGACGGCTTCGGCTTCGACCTGCCGATCGAGATGCACAATATGGCGGGCGCCGCCTTCGTCTTCACCTGCGCCTTCTACCCCTATGTCTATCTGGCGATGCGCGCCGCCTTCCTCGCGCAGCCGCTCGACGCGCTGGAGGCGGCACGCACGCTCGGCGCCTCGCCGATGAGCAGCTTTCGCGCCGTGGCGCTGCCCGTCGCGCGCCCGGCGCTCGCCGCCGGTGTCGCGCTGGCGGTGATGGAGACGCTCGCCGACTATGGCGCCGCGCAATTCCTCAGCGTCCAGACGCTCACCACCGGCGTGGTGCGCGCCTGGTCGGTCTATGGATCGACCGCCAGCGCCGCCCGCTTCGCGCTGCCGCTGCTCGCCGCCGCCGCGCTGCTGCTGTGGGTTGAGCGGGCTGCGCGCCGCGGCCGGTCGCACCAGGGCGGCCGCGCGCGCTGGCGGCCGCTGCCCAGGCATTGCCTCACCGGCCTCAAGGCCGCCGCCGCGACCGGCTTCTGCGCGCTGCTGCTGACCGCCGGCCTCTTGCTGCCGGTCGGCTGGATGCTGTGGAACGCCATCGACATCACCCCTGAGGTCGATCGGCTGATCCGCGCCGGGCTGCACAGTCTGCTGCTCGGTGGAATCGCCGCGGTGGTGACGGTGGGCCTCGCCACCGCGCTGGCAATCGGCGCGCGCAACTGGCCGGCGGCGGTGCGCGTCGCCAGTCTCGGCTATGCGACGCCGGGCGCGGCGATGGCGCTTGGGCTGCTCGTGCCCGCCGCCTTGCTGTGGCGGCACACGCCCGCCGGATCGAGCCTCGTCGCCGGCATCGCGCTCCTCGTCTACGCCTATGCCGCGCGCCTGATGGCGGCGGCGCTGGAGCCGATCGACGCCGGGCTGCAGCGCGTTTCGCCCGCGATGATCGACGCGGCGCGCACGCTCGGCCGCGGCGAGATGGCGACCGCCGCTGCGGTGCAAGTGCCGGTGGCGCGCGGGGCGATGCTGACCGCGATGCTGATCATCTTCATCGACGTGCTGAAGGAGCTTCCCGCCACGCTGATCCTGCGGCCGTTCAACTTTGAGACGCTGGCGGTGATGGCGAGCAATTATGCGCTCGACGAGCGGCTCGCCCAGGCCGGCTGGCCGTCGCTCGCCATCCTTGCGCTGTCGCTGCCGGCGGTGATGTGGCTGACCCGCCGCATTGCCTTGTCGCGCCCCGGCCATGTAGCGCAGCCCGCATGACCGCCGCGCTCACCGTTCAGTCCGTGTCGAAACAATATGGCGCGGTTGCCGCCGTCGATGCGGTGTCGCTGACCATCGAGGCCGGGCGCGTGACTTGTCTGCTCGGCCCCTCGGGCTGCGGCAAGAGCACGCTGCTCCGCCTGATCGCAGGGCTCGAGCCGGTCGATGCCGGCGCGATCGTCAGCGGCGGCCGGACGCTGTCGGCGACCGGTGCCACCGTTGCGCCCGAAGCGCGGCGCGTCGGGCTGGTGTTCCAGGACTATGCGCTGTTTCCGCACCTCGATGTCGCGGCCAACATCGGCTTCGGCCTGGCCGATCTTCCCGCCGCCGCGCGGCGCGACCGTGTGGCGGCGCTGCTCGACCATCTGCAGATCGCGCACCGCGCCACTGCCTATCCGCACACCCTGTCCGGCGGCGAGCAGCAGCGCGTGGCGATCGCCCGGGCACTAGCGCGCGAGCCCGCCGTTCTGCTGATGGACGAGCCCTTCTCCGGCCTCGACGCGCATCTGCGCGGCGCACTGCGCGACAGCGTGTTCGACATGCTGCGCGCGAGCGGTACGGCAGTGCTGTGCGTTACGCATGATGCCGACGACGCCATGCGCATGGCCGACCAGCTGGTGCTGATGGCGGGCGGGCGCGTGCTGCAGCAGGGCACACCCGAACATTGTTATCGCGAGCCCGCGTCGGTCGCCGCAGCCCGGCTGCTCGGCGAGGCCAATGTCATCGCCGGCGTGGCAAAGGATGGCGTGCTGTCGACGCCGATCGGAAGCTTCCCGTCGCCCGCCGGCGCGACCGCCGTCATCGTGCGGCCGCAGCATCTTCGCGTCGGCGCCGGAAAGGCGAACGCGACGATCCTGTCATCGCGCTTCGTCGGCGCGACGTTCGCCGTCGAGCTCGATGCCGCCGGTCAGCGCCTCATGATGTGGACCGGGCAGCCCCGCGGCGCGGCCGGCGACGCGATCGCCGTCGAAGCGCCGGCCGACATGGTACGCCTTCTGCCCGCCTAGGGTGCGTTCGAAGATCCTGCTGCCTTGCAGCGAGCGACGAACTCGGCGGTGAGGCCGCGCCGCGCCGCTGCCCGTGCCACCGCGGGTTCGGCATCGCCGTGAAACATGCGGGTGAGCCCGGTCGGCGCCAGCATCAGCGGCTGTGCCACCGCCCGCCAAACAGCCGTGTCGCGGTGCTGCGACACATCGACGAGAATGTCGGGCACCAGTTCATAGTCGGCGAACGCGTCGCTGTTCCGGCGAAGTGTCACCTCGTCGTCGGCGCCGCCGTCGATATAGTTGAAGATCGGCCGCGGCAGCAGGCGGCGCAGGTCGGCGATGTTGCAGGCGCGGTCGAGCGCTCCCTTCGCGCTATCCGCGCGTCGCCTCGGCGAAGGCTAGCAGCCGCCGGGCCTCGGCGACGTGCAGCACCTCGACCATGCGGCCGTTGTAGGTGGTGACGCCTTTGCCTTCCGCCTGGCCTGCCTCAAACGCGGCGATCAGCCCCTCGGCCTCCGCAATGGCCGCGGGGTCGGGCGAATAGGCACGGTTGGCAGCCTCGATCTGGTTGGGATGAACGAGCGTCTTGCCGTCGAAGCCCATCGCCGCGCCCTGCTTGCAAGCTATGTCGAGCGCGTCGAGATCGGGGATGTCGGCATGGATGCCGTCTAGCGCGACGATGCCGGCAGCGCGCGCGGCGACCAACATGCGCTGCAACGCGTACATCAGTTCCAGCCGGTCCCGCCCCGGCTTGGCACGCAGATCCTTGGCGAAGTCGGCCATGCCGGCGATCAGCGCGGTGACGCCCTCGACCGCGGCGATGCGCTCGACCGCGATCAGCGATTTCGGCGATTCGATCATCGCCCAGACCGGGATACCGTAGGCGAGCCGCACCGCTTCCACCGCCTGCGCTTCGCTATCGACCTTCGGCACGACGATCGCGTTGGGCCGCGCGGCGACAGCGGCGGCGAAATCGTCGGCCATCCAGGGGGTGCCGAAGCCGTTGACGCGGATCGCCAGCTCGCGGCGCCCGAAGCCGCCCTCGCGCACCGCCGCCACCGCCGCGGCGCGCGCCGCTTCCTTCGCATCGGGTGCGACCGCATCCTCGAGATCGAGGATCACCGCGTCGCAACCGAGGCTGCGCGCCTTTTCCAGCGCGCGCGGGTTCGATGCCGGCATGTACAGCACCGAACGGCGCGGACGGTCGGGCAGGGTCATGGCTCAGCGGCTCCGGTTTCAACCGGCGTCAGGCATAAAGCCCCGCCGCCGCCAACGCCATGCCGAAGCTAGGCGCGCATCCCCGCCAGCCGCTGGGCGATGATCGCATCGGCATCGGCCATGATGCGGTCAAGCAACTGCTTCACCGTCGGCACGTCCTGAATGAGGCCCTGCACCATGCCGGCCGACCAGATGCCATGTTCGATGTCGCCGGTCTGCAGCCCCTCGCGGCCGCGCACGCCTTTCACCAGGTCGGCGACCTCGGCGAAGGGCTTGCCTTCCTTCTCGGCGGCGACCACCGCCTGGCTGATGCCGTTGCGCGCGACGCGGGCGGTGTTGCGGTAGCTGCGGAAAATAAGGTCGGTGGCGCGCTCGTCGTTCGCCACCATCGCCTGCTTGAACGCGTCGTGGATCGGCGCCTCGACCGTCGCGCAGAAGCGGGTGCCCATGTTGATGCCGTCGGCGCCCAAAGCCAGCGCCGCGACAAGGCCGCGCCCGTCGCCGAAGCCGCCCGAGGCGAGGATCGGGATCTTCACCTGGTTGGCGGCGGCCGGAATGAGGATCAGGCCGGGGATGTCGTCCTCGCCCGGATGGCCGGCGCATTCGAAGCCGTCGATCGAGATGGCGTCGACGCCCTTGCGCTCGGCGGACAGCGCGTGGCGAACGCTGGTGCATTTGTGGAGGATGACGGCGCCCGCCGGCTTCACGATCTCCCAGATCTCCGACACCGCCGGGGTGCCTGCCGTCTCGACGATCTTGACGCCGCCGTCCACGATGGCCTGCGCATAGCCCTTGTAGTCGGGCGGGTTGATCGTCGGGAACACGGTGACGTTCACGCCGAACGGCTTGTCGGTCATCGCCTTGCAGCGCTCGATCTCGTCGCGCAGCGCCTGCGGGCTCGGCTGCGTCAGCGCGGTGAGGATGCCAAGGCCGCCGGCGTTCGACACGGCGGAGGCGAGTTCGGCGGTGCCGACCCACTGCATGCCGCCCTGAACGATCGGATGCTCGATGCCGAGCAGATCGGTGATGCGCGTTTTCATGATGCCCTCTCCCTCTCCCGCCCCTTATCTCCCGCGGCGTCGACCAATTGGTACAGCCAAGAAAGAGAGGTGAGAGCCGGATGCATCCATGTTGACCGCCACTCGATACAATGTGATAGCGTATAGTACGCAAAGGAATGTACGCATGCGCCCCCTATCGCCTCATTCAAAATTTGGTTTTCTAATCCACGACATCTCGCGCATGCGGCGCACGTTCTTCGACCAGGCGTTGAAGCCGCTGGGACTGACGCGCGCGCAGTGGGGCATGATCGACAATATTTCGCGGCACCCTGAGGAAGGCATGGCCCAGACCGAGCTGGCAAAGCTGCTCGAGACCGGCAAGGTCAGTGTCGGCGGTCTGATCGACCGGCTCGAAGAGTCGGGCCTGGTCTACCGCCAACCCGACAAGACGGATCGCCGGGTCAAGCGGGTGTTCATCACCGACAAGGGCTACGAGGTGCTCGAACGCGTCAAGCATGTCGCCGATGACCTCGACGCCATGCTTTTCGATGACGTCTCCACCGATGAGATGAACGCCGCCGCCGATGTGCTGCTTCGCGTGAAGAACAATGTCCGCGCCGCGCTGAAGGAAGCACCGGCCGTCCAGCCGCTCGGCGCACACGACGAGCGCCGGGGACGTGCTTCGACTGTCGCATAGATGATCCGGTTCGTGCCCGGCGACCACCGGCTCGCCGCATTGCTCGCCGATGCGAGCACGGTGCTGGTGCAAGGCTGTACCGGCGCCTCCGATCTGCTGGCCGCCGAGGTGATGAGCGCGGGCGACGCGATCGGCGCCGTCGGCTTCACGGGCATTCAGCTCCCTGGCGTCAACCGCGCCAGCTGGCTCGCCAATCCGCGCTGCCGCTTTACCACCTATTTCATGACACCTGAGCTGAAGGCCGCGGGCGCGCAGGTCGTGTTCCTGCCGATCAACTACAGCGCGATCCTCGACCGGCTGCGCCGCACCAAGATCGACGCCGCGATCTTTCAGGTGTCGCCGCCCGACGCGACCGGCCTGTGCAGCTTCGGCCCCACCGTCGATTTCCTCGCCGAGCTGTGGCCGCAGGTCGGCGTGCGCATCGCGCAGATCAACCCGAACCTGCCGCGCACCGCCGGGCCGACCGGCATTCCGCTGCGCGAAATCCACTACGCCGTCGAGGCCGCGACGCCGATCGTCGAGGCGCCCGATCCCGCGCCCGACCCGGTCAGCACCGCCATCGCTGCACACCTCGCACCCTTCGTCGGCGACGGCGCGACGTTGCAAGCGGGCCTGGGCAAGCTGCCCGGCACCATTCTGCGCTCGCTCGCCGACCGGCGGCGGCTGCGCGTCCATTCGGGGCTGATCGGCGATGGCGTGCTCGACTTGCTCGAAGCGGGCGCCATCGAAGGGGGCGCGCACATCACCGCTGGTGTCGCTGTGGGATCGACGCGGCTCTACGACGCGCTGCCGGGCAGCGGGATCGTCTTCCGGCCGGTGTCCTATACCCACGCGTTGCCGGTGCTGGCGGCGCTCCCCAATTTTGTCGCGATCAACTCGGCGCTCGATGTCGACCTGTTCGGCCAGGCCTATGCCGAGGTCGGCCCCGGCGGTTGGGCCTCGGGCACCGGCGGCGCGGGCGACTTCGCGCGCGGCGCGCTGGCAGCAGGCGGCTTGCGCGTCGTCACCCTGCCGTCGACCGCCAAGGGCAGCAGCCGCATCATCGTGCCCGGCGCCGGTCGCGGGCCGGTGTCGCTGGGGCGCGCCGATATCGACATCGTCGTCACCGAGCATGGTGCCGCCGACCTGCGTGGCAGGAGTTACGACGACCGCGCCGCGGCGCTGATCACCATTGCCGCCCCCGATCATCGCGAGGAGCTCGCTCGCGCCTGGCGCGACGAGCCGGGGCGCTTCTGAGCCCCCTTCAATGCCAGTTGCCGCGCTTCGGCGAAGCCGCCTTACTGGCCGCGACGCCGCTGGCCACAGGAGAATGACATGAAGCAATTGTTCGACGTGCGCGGCAAGGTCGTGCTGGTCACCGGCGGCAGCCGCGGCATCGGCGAGATGATCGCGCGCGGTTTCGTCGAAAACGGCGCCACCGTCTACATCTCGTCGCGCAAGGCCGAGGTCTGCGACAGCCTCGCCGAGGAGCTGTCGGCCTACGGCGCCTGCCATTCGCTGCCCGCCGATGTTGGCAGCCTGGCCGGCATCGAGGCGCTGGCGGCGGCGCTCACCGCGCGCGAGAGCAAGCTCGACGTACTGGTCAACAACGCCGGCGCCGCCTGGGGCGCGCCGATCGACGACTATCCCGAGGACGGCTGGGACAAGGTGGTCGACCTCAACATGAAGGCGCCGTTCTTCATGACGCAGAAGCTGCTGCCACTGCTGCGCCAATCGGCGAAAGCCGATGCTCCGGCGCGCGTCATCAACATCGCCTCGGTCAACGGCATCGAGCCGCCGGCGCTCGAAACCTACGCCTATTCCTCGTCGAAGGCCGGCTGCATCATGCTGACCCGGCACATGGCGAAACGGCTGGCCGCCGAGCATATCCTCGTCAATGCCATCGCGCCCGGTCCTTTTCCCAGCCAGATGATGGCGGCGACGCTGGCGAAGCATGGCGACGCCATCCGCGCGCAGAACCCGCTCGGCCGCACCGGCGAGCCCGAGGATATCGCCGGCGTGGCAATCTTCCTCGCGTCGCGCGCGGGCAGCTACACGACCGGCGCCACCATCCCTTGCGACGGCGGTTCTGCCGAGGTCTGAGCCCTGCGCAACACGCATTGAAAGAAGGGCTGTTAAAGCTCCCGCGACGCCGGCCGTTACTGAACCCGTACCGAGTTTCATACCTCACCGAAGGGATCAGACCATGACCGTCATCAACACCAATACCGCTGCGCTGCGGGCCCAGAACGGGAGCCGCGTCGCGAACAAGGAACTGGGCACGGCGATGGAGCGCCTGTCGACCGGCAAGCGCATCAACTCGGCGAAGGACGACGCCGCCGGCCTCGCCATCGCCTCCTCGATGACCTCGCAGATCCGCGGCATGAGCCAGGCGATCCGCAACTCGAACGACGGCATCTCGCTGGCGCAGACAGCTGAAGGCGCGCTCGGCGAAGTGTCGAACATGCTGCAGCGGGTTCGCGAGCTGGCCGTCCAGTCTTCGTCGGGCACCTACAGCACCACCGACCGCGCCAACCTCGACGCCGAAGTCGATGAGCTGCGCCTCCAGATCGACGACGTGCTGACCAACACCAAGTTCAACGGCGTCACGCTGTTCAGCAAGACCGCGGCAAACGTCACCGTCGACGTGCAGACAGGTTCGGCGTCGACCGACAAGGTCACGCTGACGGTGAAGGGCATCCTCGCCACCAACCTGACGGCGACCGGCTTCGACGTGAACACGGCCGCCCTTGCCGGCACGACGATCACCAACGTCGACGGGCTGCTCGATGCGGTCAACAGCACCCGCGCCACGCTCGGCGCCGGCCAGAGCCGCCTGGAGTCGGTGGTCAACAACCTGACCAACAACGTCACCAACCTTTCCGACGCCCGCTCGCGGATTGAAGACGCCGACTTCTCGTCGGAGACGACCAAGCTGGCGAAGGCGCAGGTGCTCAGCCAGGCCTCGACGGCGATGCTCGCCCAGGCCAACCAGAGCGCCCAGGGCGTGATGAGCCTGCTCCGCTAAGCGGCGCACCTCTCTCCCGCTTTTCAGCCCCGCCGTGGCAACACGGCGGGGCTTCCCTTTGTTTACGTTGACGCGCCCCGATTGACCTGATTTATGTCAATAAAGTTCACGAGTTTCCGGGGTGGGGATGCGAATCAGCCAAGCGATCGCGAAAGCGGCGCGCATATCCGCCGCTCGGCTCGCTACCGTCGACGAGACGGGACAGCGCCGCTGGGGCGAAACGGGCAACCGCATCGCCCGCCTCGCCGCCGCGCTGACGGCGAAGGGATTGACCCCCGGCGACCGCGTCGCCGTCCTCGCCAACAACAGCACCGCCTTTTTCGAAATCTGGTTCGCCATTCCCTGGGCCGCCGGCGTGACCGTGCCGCTCAATACCCGGCTGGCGCTGCCGGAGCTCGCGTTCCAGCTGCAGGATGCCGGCGTCGGCCTGCTGCTGTTCAGCGCCGAATATGAGACAACCGCGCAGGCGTTGCTCGCCGAAGGCGCAGTATCGGCGATCGTGGCGCTGGACGGCCACGCCGAGGGCAGCGTCAGCGCGCTGATCGAGGCCGCCGCGCCGATCGCCGAAGTGGCGGCGCCAACCGACCTCGCCGGCATCTTCTACACCGGCGGCACCACCGGCCTGCCCAAGGGGGTGATGCTCAGCCACGGCAACCTCACCGCGATGGCGTCGAACCTGCTCGCACATATCGATTTCCGCGAGGGCGACGTGCTGTTCCACGCCGCGCCGATGTTCCACCTCGCCGATATCGGCACCCTGTTCGGCACGATGGCGGGCGGCACGCACGTCTTTCGCCGGCAGCTCGACGCCGACCAGATGCTCGACGACTTCGCCGCATATGGCGTGACGCATTGCTTCACCGTGCCGACGATCATCGAACGCATGGTGTCGTCGCCACGCTCGCAGGGCCGCAGCTTCGAGGCGCTGCGCATTCTCGGCTATGGCGGCGCGCCGATGACCTCGGGGTCGCAGGCGGCGGCGCGCGCGCGCTTCCCCAACGCCGGCTTCTGCCAGGGCTATGGCCAGACCGAGTTTCCCGCCGCCACCATCCTGACGCCTGAAGATCATGCGTCGGGCGACGCGGCGAAGCTCGGCAGCTGCGGGCGGACCTGCTTCGGCTATGACATCCGCATCGTCGACGAGAGCGGCGCCGAATGCCCGGCGGGCGAGGTCGGCGAGATCGTCGGGCGCGGCGACAACGTGATGATGGGATACTGGAACCGGCCCGAGGAGACCGCCGACGTGCTGCGCGGCGGCTGGATCCACACCCGCGACGCCGGCCGCATGGACGCGAACGGCTACATCACCATCACCGACCGGCTGAAGGACATGATCGTGTCGGCGGCGGAGAATGTCTATTCGATCGAGGTCGAGAATGCGCTGAGCTGGCATCCGGCGGTGGCCGAGGTGGCGGTGGTCGGCGTGCCCGATGCCGAATGGGGCGAGCGGGTGCATGCGATCATCACGCTGGCCGATGGTGCCGCGCCGCCCGACACGGCCGAACTCGCCGATTTCTGCCGCCAGCGCATTGCCCGCTACAAGGTGCCGAAGAGCTTCGATTTCCGGCGCGAGCCGTTGCCGCGGTCGGCGGCGGGCAAGATCCTGAAGCGCGAGCTGCGCGCCGAGGCCGTTGCCGCCGAGGGCTAACTTCGGTTGGCGATGATCGCGCGCTCGACCGCGCCGCGCCCGAACCACAGGATGATCGCGGCGAGCGTCAGCGCCACCGTCGACACCGTTGCCAGCGAGGCCGGCAGCGCGCCGAATACATGGTCGCTGAGCAGGCCGATGACCAGCGGCCCGAGGCCCATGCCGAGGATGGTGACGACCAGCAGGTAGATCGCCATCGCGCGGCCGCGCATCGACGGCGGCGCGAGCAGTTGCACCGTCGTCGCCTGCAGCCCGCCGAGGATCGACGACAGGAAGGTGCCGAGGCCGAGGAGGATCACCACCTGTCGCGCATCCTCCGACAGATAAGCGGCGCCGAGCGCGAGAATCTGCGGCGGCAGGGTCGCCAGCACCAGCAGGATCGGCGCATGCGCATAGCCGCGCCGCGCCAGCCGGTCGGAGAGCGCACCGCCGGTCAATACGCCGGCGAGGCCGCAAACGCCGACGATGACGGCAAGCGCGAGGCCGATCTCGCCCGGCGCCATGCCATGTTCGCGCGCCAGCAGCGCCGGCGCCCAGAGCAACGGGATATAGGCGGAGATCACCGAGCAGCCGTAGCCGACGAACACGGTCGAGAAGGCCGCCGCCTGCCGGCGCATCGTGGCGATGACTTCGCCGAGCCCCGGCACGTCTTCGCGGCGGGTACTGCGCGGCGCTTCGCGCATCGTGGTCAGCAGCAACAGCGCCAGCGGCAAACCGAGCAGCCCGACCAGCAGCATCGCCAGCCGCCAGCCTTCGAGCAGCCCCCAGCCGGGAATGGCGACGCTGGTCCGCGCCGCCCATTCGGCGATCATGCCGCCGAAGCCCATTGCGATACCGCCGCCGAGCACCACGCCCGACGAATAGATCGAGATCGCAAAGCCCAGCCGTTCGGGCGGAAAGCGATCGGCGATCGTCGACAGCGCGGCGGGCGACAAGGTCGCCTCGCCGACGCCGACCAACGCGCGCATCAACAGCAACCCGCCAAAGCCGGCGACGAGGCCGCTGCCCGCGGTGGCGAGGCTCCAGCCGACCAGCCCCAGCACGATCAGGTTGCGCCGGTTGGTACGGTCGGCCGCCGACCCGAACGGAATACCGAGGATCGTGTAGAACAGCACGAAGCCGAAGCCGACGAGCAGCCCGATCTGCGTGTCGCCAAGGCCGAACTCGGTGCGGATCGGCTCGACGAGCAGGCTGATCAGCACGCGGTCGAGAAACGACAGCATGTAGGCGACCATCAGCAGGATGACGACGTAATAGCTGTAGCCGAGCGCCGGGCGCTCGCCGGAAACCGAGCTCAAAACGCCGCCTTTAGCCAATCGCCAAACAGCCGCACGCCTTCCTTCGCCTTGTCCGGCTGGCCGATCAGATAATGTTCGGCGCCGGGGATGACATGATGCGTCTGTGGTGACCGCTTCGCCGCCGCCATCAGCCGCGCGGCATGGCTCGGCGTGCAGGCATCGTCGGCGCCATGCTCGATCACCAGCAACGGCACGCTGACCCGCGCGGCGCAGCGAATGCCATCGGCGTTGCTGTCGTCGTACGACCATTGCGACAGCCAGCTGCGCAAGGTCGAGAAGCGCGCGAGGCCGGTCGGGCCGTCGTTGGCCTGCCGCGGATCGCCGAGCATGCACCAGTTGGGCTTGCGCTCGCTCGGCTCCAGGGTCGCGTCGATGAAGCGCGGGTCGGCCATGGTGCCGTGCGTGGTGAAGCCGCGCTCGTCACCGGGGTGCGGCCCCGACTCGATCTTCGCGAGCTCGGCCTTCGCCCAGGCAGTGATGCGCCGGTTGCGGGCGATCTGCGCCTCGCGATAGCGGGCGACGAACGCCGCATCATAGGGCGGCTGCGCCGGATTGGCGGGATCGTAGATGTTGAGCGACGGCTCGCGGTCGAACGGCCGGCTCTCGTCGGTGATCGACGGGTCGATCCATTCGGTGAGTGTGCGGTTGCGCGACAGATGCGCGGCGAGCAGCGCGATGCCGTCAGCCTTCACCAGTCCTGCCTCTACGAGATTGACCGGATCGCCGGCGGGCGTCGCGGTAACGCGTGGGTCCTCCGCTTCCGCTTGATAGAACAGCGACAGTGCGCCGCCGCCCGACCAGCCGCCGAGGATGACGCGGTCATAGCCGAGCCGCTCCTTCGCGTCGCGGATCGCCGCGCCGAAATCGAGCGCGCATTTTTCCATAATCAGCGCGGTGTCGTTCCCGCGATAGCGGGTGTTGGCATAGATGACGTGGATGCCCGCCTTCGCCAGTGCAAGCGGCAGCGGCAGCCAGGCGCCGCCGCCGATCGGGTGGGAGAAGATCACCACCGTGTCCGACGGCGTGTCGGGCTTCAGATGGAGGCATTCGATAGCGACCCGGCCGGGCACGCCGCCATAGGTGTCCTTGAAGGTCGCGCGTTCCTCGAACACCACGAGGTAGGGGATTTTCTCGACCGCCACGTCAGTGCGCCTTCACCGGCCAGCGGCTGCCGCAATTCCTGAGCGAGTCCGCGCCGAACATCTCTTCCTTCATCGCGCGAGTCCGCTCGTTCCAGGCGGCCATCACATCGTCGAGATGCGCGCTTTCCGCTGCCATGATTTTCGCATGGTCGGGGGTGCGACTGGTGATCTCCACCTGGATGCCGTTCGGGTCGTACATGTAGACGGACTCGACGAAGCCATGGTCGATCGGGCCGTAGCATTTGACGCCCATCGCGTTGATGCGCGCCTGCATTGCCAGCATGTCGTCCTTCGACGCCGCCTCGATGGCGATGTGCATGTCGAAGCTGTTCTTGGCATCGAACCAGTTGGCGTCAGCGTCGAACGGCGAGTCGAAGAAGGCGACGTAGTTGCCGTCGCCCAGCTCGAAGAAGATGTGCATGTAGGGCGTCTCGGCGTTGGTGCCCGGCACGGTGTCGATGACCAGCCCGGCCGCGGCCTTCAGCCCTAGCACCTCTTCATAGAACCAGCGCGTCTGTGCCGCATCGCGGCACCGAAAGGCGTTGTGGTGAATCCCGCGAAGGGGCACCGCCGGCGGCGTATCGGCCATGGCATCTCTCCCGCTAACCCTGTTCCGGGCGTTGGCCGGATTGAACGCCGCGATCCGTTGATTGTCAAATATATTTACGAAAATCGTATCACGATCATCGTCAAATATATTGACATAATTCTTGCGCGAGCGACAATCCGGGCAAAAGCATTGGGGAGTGAGCGAGATGAGCGAACCGCTGGCCGACCGCCGTATTCCGGCAGGCGACGACTATCTCTCCGCCGCCGAGCTGGCGGCGCTGACGCCTGATGAGCTGGTCCGCCGGATGGCGACGCTGAAACCGCTCGTCGCCGAACATGCCGAGGAAGCGGAGCGGCTGCGCCGGCCGGTCGATGCGGTGTGGAACGCGATCCGCGCCAGCGGCTATTTCTACACCTATGTGCCGAAGCGCTTCGGCGGGCTCGAGTTTGATCCCGATACCTATATCAGCGCGACGCTCGCCATCGCCACGGCCTGCCCGTCGACCGCCTGGGCGGCCTGCTTCGCTGCCGAGCATAACTGGCTGATCGCGCAACTGCCCGAGGCGACGCAGGCCGAGATCTGGGGCCGCTTCCCCTATGTCATCGCGCCGAGCTGCGCCTCGCCGCCGGGCCGCGCCGAGCCGGTCGAGGGCGGCTTCCGCCTGACCGGGCGCTGGAAATGGGGATCGGGCGTGATGCACGCCGACTGGGTTATGCTGAACGCGATGGTGCCGGTGCCCGAAGGCTCGCCACCCGACGTGCGCATGTTCATCCTGCCCGCCGCCGACGCGCGCGTCATCGACACCTGGCAGATGGCGGGCATGGCCGCGACCGGCAGCAACGACATCGCCGTCACCGACCATTTCGTCGCTGAAGATTATGGCTTCAAGGTCGGGCCGGTGCGCTCGGGCCGCGGCAATGGCCGCGCCATCTATGGCCACGGCCTCTACGGCTCGCCGATGCTGCCCAACCTCTGCGTCACCGCTTCGCTCCCGGCCTTAGGCGCGGCGCGCGGCGCCATCGAGCTGTGCCGCGAACGGCTGATGAGCCATGTGAAGATGGGCAACGCCTCGACCTCGGTCGACAAGCCGGCGGCGCAGATGCGGCTGGCGCGCGCCGACATCCTAGCCCGCTCGGCCGAGCTTGCCATCCGATCGGTCGCCCGCGAGAACATCGCCGTCGGCGCGCTCGACGAACCGGAGCAGACCATCGAGCGCATCCGCCTGCGCGCGCAGGTCGCCTTCGCTGTGCAGCAATGCGTGGAAGCCGTGCGCACCTGCTGCGAGGCGGTGGGGTCGAGCGTCCACAGCCTGTCGAACCCGCTGCAGCGCATGCTGCGCGACGTGCAGGTAATGCAGAGCCATATCGTCTACGACCAGGACGTCGCGACCGAGCTTCACGGCCGCGCGCTCGTCGGCCTGCCGCCCAATTCGGCGCTGCTCTAGCCGGACTTGGCAAGCCCCGCCTTCGGAGCGCATAGCACGGCGATGAGCGATACACCTTTCCAGCGCTCGGACTATCTGATCGTGCCGCTGCTCCGCGGTTTCGAATGGTTCGACGAAAGCCTGCAGCGCAGCCTCGTCGCCAGCGGCCAGCCCACGCTGACCCGGCCGGAATCGATGGTGATGATGCACGTGCAGATGGGCATCGTGCGCCCCGCCGACATCGCGCGCAGCCTGCGCATCACGCGGCAGGCGGTGCATTCGACGATCAATTCGCTGATCGAGCGCGATATCTTCGCGCTGGAGGACGACCCCGCCGACGGCCGGGTAAAGCAGGTGGTTCTGACCGCGCGCGGCAACGCCATGCGCGCCGATGCCAAACAGATCGTCGACCAGCTGACCGACGAGCTGACCCGGCGGGTCGGCAAGCGCGCCGTCCAGGCGCTGCGCGACGCGTTCGTCGCCGATTGGGGAACGCCGATAACGATCAAGCTGCGCGGCGACTAGAGCGGGATGATTTTCCTCTGAATCGAATTTGGATTCCCTCAGTGGGCTTGTTGT
>NZ_JBHRXV010000010.1:0-305934 GCF_042648405.1 Sphingoaurantiacus capsulatus
ACAACAAGCCCACTGAGGGAATCCAAATTCGATTCAGAGGAAAATCATCCCGCTCTAGTCGAGGTGCTTCTTGAAGAAGTCGATCGTGCGCCGCCACGACTGCTCCGCCACCAGCTTGTTATACCGCGCCGGCGACGTGTCGTTGTGAAACGCGTGCTGCTGTTCCTGGTACATATGGAGCGCCCAGTCGACGCGCGCCTTGGTCAGCGCCTTCTTGTAGGCGGGCAGTCCGGCGTTGATGCGTTCGTCGTTGCCGGCATATTGCAGCAGCATCTTCGCGCGGATCTTACGCACGTTGCTGAGGTCACCCGGCACCGGGCCGTAATAGGGCACCGCCGCCTGCAGCTTCGATCCCGCCGCAATGGCGAGCGCGTTGACCATGCCGCCGCCCCAGCAGAAGCCGACCGCGCCGATCTTGCCCGTCGACCTCTTGTGCCGGTCGAGGAAGGCGATGCTGCGCAGCCCGTTGGCGATCGTCTCCTCGCGATCGAGCTTGCCGATCAGCTCGCGGGCCTGGTCCTCGTCGGTCGGCGTCCCGCACAGCGGCGACAGGAAGTCGGGCGCCAGCGCGCCGAAGCCGGCGACCGCCACCCGGCGCGCCACGTCGCGGATATGCTGGGTCAGTCCCCGGTTCTCGTGGATCACCATCACCATCGGCACCTCGGCCGGCGCGTCCTTCGGCAGCACGAAATAGCCGCGCATCTCGGTGTCGCCGGCGCCCTTCCAGAAGGTGTCGACATGGTCGATGCGCGGGTCGTCATGCTCAACGATCGCCGCGTGCGCCGGGTTGGCCTCGATCAGGGGCAGCACCGCATAGGCGGCGGCGCTCGACCCGGCGAGCGCGGTCAGCCGCGCCATCAGGCTGCGGCGGTCGAGCGAGACATGCGTGTAATCGTCATAGGCGTCGATCATCGCCTGGGTGACGGATGGCGTCGTGATCGGCGGCGTCGGGTCGGTCATGCGAACTCCCTCACAATCCTCGGCCCCCCGGCCTTGGCGCGCAGCATGGCGGGAAGGGCGGGGAGGGGCAAGACCAACGAAAAACCCCCGCCGGCCAGCAGCGGGGGTTCTCGGTTCAGGTCGCTGACGCCTCAGGCGTCGACAATGCTGTCGCCAACATTGCTGTCGTCGACCTTGCCGTTCTTCGGCGCCTTCTTGCGCTTTGGCTTGGGCGCCGCCGGCGTGACCTCGAAGGCCAGCACCTCGTCCTTCACATGGACGCGCACCTCGCCGCCGTGGACCAGCTTGCCGAACAGCAGTTCCTCGGCCAGCGGCTGCTTGATCTTCTCCTGGATCAGGCGGGCCAGCGGACGGGCGCCGTACAGCTTGTCGTAGCCGCGCTCGATCAGCCACTGCTTCGCTTCGTCGGTGAGCTGGATATGCACCTCGCGGTCTGCGAGCTGAAGTTCGAGCTGAAGCACGAACTTGTCGACGACCATGCTGATGACCGGGGTCGGCAGATAGTCGAACGGCACGATCGCATCGAGACGGTTGCGGAATTCCGGCGTGAACATCCGCTTGATCGCTTCCTCGTCCTCGCCCTCGCGGGACAGGGCGCCGAAGCCCACGCCCTCGCGCGCCATATCGGACGCGCCGGCGTTGGTCGTCATGATCAGGATGACGTTGCGGAAATCGACCGTCTTGCCGTGGTGGTCGGTCAGCTTCCCGTTGTCCATCACCTGCAGCAGGATGTTGAACAGGTCGGGGTGCGCCTTCTCGATCTCGTCGAGCAGCAGCACGCTGTGCGGCTGCTGGTCGACGGCATCGGTCAGGAGGCCGCCCTGGTCGAAGCCGACATAGCCCGGGGGGGCGCCGATCAGGCGGCTCACCGAATGCCGCTCCATATATTCCGACATGTCGAAACGCTGGAGCGGAATGCCGAGGATCGAGGCGAGCTGGCGCGCCACCTCGGTCTTGCCGACACCGGTCGGGCCGGAGAACAGATAGTTGCCGATCGGCTTGTTGGGCTCGCGAAGGCCGGCGCGCGACAGCTTGATCGCCGACGACAGCACTTCGATCGCCTTGTCCTGGCCGAACACCACGCGCTTCAGGTCGGGCTCCAGCGTTGCCAGCACCTGCTTGTCGTCGCTCGACACCGATTTCGGCGGAATGCGCGCCATCGTCGCGATGACCGCTTCCACTTCCTTGGCGGTGATCACCTTCTTGCGCTTGTTCAGCGGCACCAGCATCTGCGACGCGCCGACCTCGTCGATGACGTCGATCGCCTTGTCGGGCAGCTTGCGGTCGTTGATGTAGCGCGAGGACAGTTCCACCGCCGACTTGATCGCCTCGGAGGTGTAGCGGACCTTGTGATGGTCCTCATAATAGGGCTTCAGGCCCTGCATGATCTTGATCGTGTCCTCGACCGACGGCTCGTTGACGTCGATCTTCTGGAACCGGCGCAGCAGCGCCCGATCCTTCTCGAAGTGGTTGCGGAACTCCTTGTAGGTCGTCGAGCCGATGCAGCGGATGCTGCCCGACGACAGCGCCGGCTTGAGGAGGTTCGACGCATCCATCGCGCCGCCACTGGTGGCGCCGGCGCCGATCACCGTGTGGATCTCGTCGATGAACAGCACCGCGTGCGGCATCTTCTCGAGCTCGGTGACGACCGCCTTCAACCGCTCCTCGAAGTCGCCGCGATAGCGGGTGCCGGCCAGCAGCGCGCCCATGTCGAGCGAGTAGATGACCGCTTCCTTCAGCACGTCGGGGACGTTGCCCTCGACGATCTTGCGCGCGAGGCCTTCGGCGATCGCCGTCTTGCCGACGCCCGGATCGCCCACATACAGCGGGTTGTTCTTCGACCGGCGGCAGAGGATCTGGATCGTGCGGTCGACCTCGGCCATGCGGCCGATCAGCGGGTCGACCTTGCCGGCCTTCGACTTCTCGTTGAGGTCGACGCAGAACTGCTTCAGCGCGGATTCGCCGCCCTTGGCTTCCTTGGCGCCGCGCGCTTCCTTCTCGGGCTCGTCGGGCGCCTTGTCGGCGCCGCGCACCGAGCGGCCTTCGTTGAGGCCGGGCGCCTTGGCGATGCCGTGGCTGATGTAGGAAACCGCGTCGAGGCGAGTCATGTCCTGCTGCTGCAGGAAATAGACGGCATGGCTCTCGCGCTCGGAGAACAGCGCGACCAGCACGTTGGCGCCGGTCACTTCCTCGCGGCCCGACGACTGGACGTGCAGGATCGCGCGCTGGACGACGCGCTGGAAGCCGGCGGTCGGCTGCGGGTCGACGCCGCCCTCCGCCTTCAGCGAATTGAGCTCGGTATCGAGATAGAGGGTGACCTGATTTCCGAGTTCCTCGAGGTCGACGCCGCAGGCGCGCATCACCGCCGACGCATGCTGGTCGGCGACCAGCGCGAACAGCAGATGCTCCAGCGTCGCATATTCATGCGAACGGCGGCTGGCCTCGGCGAGCGCGTTGTGGAGCGTGTGCTCAAGTTCTCGGGCAAATGACGGCATGGTCAAGCTACTCCGATCATACAGACCAAGGGTGAACGAACGATTGAGGGAAATTGATCGCGCGTTCGAAACAAATTTCTGACCCCCGATCGGGGAACCGTTGGAACGCGAACGGTCCCGGTGGCGAAAGACTGTTGCGGAAAACGCCGCCTCAGTGCTCAGTTGAACATAGGCAAGATGGGGTTGGCAAATGCGTTCGGCAATCATCCTTAGGGTTATGCTCCTGGCGTGTGCCGCCGTGCCGCAGGCACTGGCCGCGCAAACGGCGGCAAATCCAGCCGCGCCAACCGCTTATCTGACGGCGGCCGAACTGCCCGATCCCAAGGCCTATCTCGCCGCCCCGCCCGCGCCCGGCACGCCGGCCTTCGTCGCCGACCGCGCCGCGCACGAGGCGGCGCTGAAGGAAAAGGACGGCGCCGGCTGGAATCGCGCCAAGGCGCAGCTGAGCTTCCGGCAGCCCGAAGTGCGCGCGCAGATCGCTTGCGCCCTCGGCGCGACGCTCGACCTCGCGCCGACGACGGCGTTCGGCCGGCTGATGGCGCGGTCGGGCGCGACGCTGTCGCTCGCCTCCGAACAGTCGAAGGCAGTGTGGAATCGCGACCGCCCCTATGCCGGTACCAAGTCGCCGGTCGCCTGCGATGCGAAGCTGGACTTCGGCGTGCATTCGCCGAGCTATCCGAGCGGCCACAGCGCCACGGGCTGGCTGTGGGGGTTGATGCTCGCCGAGATCGCACCGGCGCGCAGCGCGACGCTGCTCGGCTGGGGGGCCGGCGTCGGCGCCAACCGCATCGCGTGCGGCGTTCACTACCCGTCGGACATCGTCGCCGGCCGCGACGTGGGGGCGGCCGTCTATGCGCGCTTGCAGAGCGTCCCCGACTTCCGCGCCGACATCGAGGGTGCCAAGGCGGAATATGCCGCTGCGAAGGCGAAGGGCCCGGCGCCTGCTTGCGCGACGGAATGAATCGGGACGTTCGCTTCTTCGCGCGTTAAAGCCTCCCATCGATTGTCCGGGAGGGACGCCTGATCCGTTTCGCCATCTGTCTGCTGGCGCTGCTCGCCTTTGCGATCGCCACCTTGCTGTCGAGCGCGCCGAGCCTGCCGCCGGGCGTCGCGCCCTCGGCCGAAGCGGTGCGGCGCGCGCGTGACGGAGCGATAGAGCTGGCGATGGTGGCGGCGGCCAACGGCACGCCGCGCCGTACCGAACTGGGCATCCGTGACCTCCAGTCGGTGGCGATCCTCCTTGAACATGGTGTCGACGGCGTGCGGCTGCGGCCGACGCTCGCGGTTGGCCATGCCCGGCTCGAAGCCAGCCTGCAGGTCGCGCCGCGAAGCTGGCTCAATCTCGATGTCGGGGTTCGCCCGCGCGGCCCCGACTTCCCCGAGGTAAGTTCACGGATCGGCGCCTGGCGGGTGCCGCCGCCGCTGGTCGACGAGGCGCTGGCGCTGATCGACCGCTGGCTGGCCCGCCGCGGCGAGCAATTGCCGCCGCTCGCCTCGACGATGCGCGGGCTGGTGATCACCCGCGAGCGCGCCTCGGCGACGATGGCGATCCCGGCGCGGATGCTGCGCGCGGTACGCGAACTGGGCGGCGAATCGCCAGCGAAGGTCGACGAGCGGCTTCTGCGCTTCGTCTACGGCCGGCTGCTCGAATTTCAGGTTCGGCAGCCGAAGGCGAGCTTCGCCATGACCTTGCGCCGGACCTTCGGCGACCGCCCGGCCGATGCCGATCCGGTCGCCTGGAATCGCGCCGCCTTCATCGCGCTCGCCATGCACACCGTGGATACCGAGGCGCGGCGGCTCGCCGGCGCCGACGTGATGTATGGCGCGGTGGAGGAGGTGCAGCCACCTGACCTGCGCGTCGGCGGCCGCGCCGATCTCGCCAAGCATTTCGCGCTGTCGGCGGCGCTCACCGCCAGCTTCGACCCGCGCTTCACCCGCGCGATGGGGGAGTGGAAGGAACTCGACGACAGCCTGCCCGGCGGCAGCGGCTTCTCGTTCATCGACCTGACCGCCGACCGCGCCGGCCTGCACCTCGCCCGCGCCGCCGTCGATCCGGCGACCGCGTCAGCCGTGGCCGACGCGCTTGCCGACACCAACGATGTCGCGCTGTTCCCGACCGCCGCGCACGCGCTGTCGGAAGGGCTCGCGGAAAAGGAGTTCAACCGTCGCTACGGCGGCCTGACCGGTGCCAACTATACGGCGGCGGTGCAGCGCGTCGACCGGCTGCTCGAACGGCTGCCGCTCTATGCGCCGTTCGTCGAGCCTAATTGAGCCGTTCGACCGCCAGCGCGGTGGCCTCGCCGCCGCCGATGCACAGCGAACCCACGCCGATCGTACCGCCACGCCGCTTCAGTGCGTTGAGCAAGGTCACCAGGATGCGCGCGCCAGAGGCGCCGATCGGGTGGCCGAGCGCGGTGGCGCCGCCGTTGACGTTGACCTTGTCGGCATTGAGCTGAAGGTCGCGCATCGCCGCCATCGCGACGACGGCGAACGCCTCGTTGATCTCGTAGAGGTCGACCGACTTGGCATCGAGGCCAGTCTTCCGGAACAGCTTCTCCATCGCGCCGATCGGCGCGGTGGTGAACCAGGCCGGCGCCTGCGCGTGGACGCTGTGGCCGAGGATGCGGGCGAGGGGGGTGAGGCCCTGCGCCTTTGCCGTCGATTCGCGCATCAGCACCAGCGCCGCGGCGCCGTCGGAGATCGACGAAGCATTGGCGGCGGTCACCGTGCCGTCTTTGGCGAAGGCAGCCTTCAAGGTCGGGATCTTGTCGAGCCGCGCCTTGCCCGGCTGCTCGTCGATGGTCACCAGCGTCTCGCCGCCGCGGCCCTGTACGGTGACCGGCACTACTTCGTCGGCAAAGTCGCCGCCCTCGATCGCGGCCTGTGCGCGCTTCAGCGAGCGGATGGCATATTCGTCCTGCGCCTCGCGGGTGAACTGGTAATGGCGCGCGCATTCCTCGGCGAAGCTGCCCATCAGCCGGCCCTTGTCATAGGCATCCTCGAGGCCGTCGAGGAACATATGGTCCATCACCTGGCCATGGCCCATGCGATAGCCGCCGCGCGCCTTCGGCAGCAGATAGGGGGCGTTGGTCATGCTCTCCATGCCGCCCGCGATCATGATGTCGGCCGATCCGACGGTCAGCGCGTCGTGCGCGTCCATCACCGCCTTCATGCCGCTGCCGCACATCTTGTTGATCGTCGTCGCCGACACCGCTTCGGGCAGTCCCGCCTTCAATGTCGCCTGGCGCGCCGGCGCCTGGCCCTGGCCCGCGCCGAGCACGCAGCCCATCACGCTCTGGTCGACCGCCTCGCCGGCGACGCCGGCCTGGTCGAGCGCCGCGCGGATCGCCGCGCCACCCAGTTCGCTCGCGGTCAGCCCGGCGAGGTCGCCCTGGAAGCCGCCCATCGGGGTGCGCTTCGCGCCGACGATGACGATCGGATCTGCACTCACTTGTCGTCTCCCATGTCCTGCGGCAGCACATCCAGCCGCGACAGCGGACGGGCGCCCGAAATATTGTCGGCCCAGCCAGACACCCGCGGGTGGACCAGCGACCAGCGCACCGGCGTGAACAGCATGATCGCCGGCTGTTCGGCGGCGATCAGCGCCTCGGCGGATTGCAGCGTGTTCCGGCGCGGGTCGAGATCGGGCATCGTCCGCGTGGCGTCAAGCAAGCGGTCGGCTTCCTTGCTGCAATAGCCGGCGGTTTTCGCCGCGCAGCTGTAGGGCGACAGGAAGAAGAAGCCGCTGTCGACGGGTGACAACCGCTCGATCAGCGCCAACTGATAGTCGTTACCCGTAAGCGCCTTGGCATGCGCCGCCGCCGATCGCGTGACGGTGCGGGTGCGGACGCCGATAGCGGCCCAGTCCTGCGAGACGGCGGCGGCGATGGCGGCGTGCTCGCGCGCGGCGGGCAGGCTGATCTCGATATCGAGCGGCCGGTCGAGATTGTAGCCGGCCTCGGCGAGCAGCGCGCGCGCCTCGTTGCGGCGCGCCTCCACCGGCAGGTTGATCCACGACGGCGCCGGCGGCGCGCCATAGGAAGGCAAATTCGGCGGCACCAGCCCCTCGACCGGCACCACCGCGGGCAGGTCGAGCTGTTCGAGCACCAGCGCGGTGCGGTCGATGGCGATCGACAGCGCCCGGCGGACGCGCACGTCCTTGGTCGCGCCCTTGGCGACGTTCACCTGATAGCCATAGACGCCGTAGGTCGTCTCGATGCGCAGCGCCTGCGGTACCGGCACGCTTTGCGCCTCGGTCAGCCCGGCGATGGTGCCGCCGGTAACCACGTCGGTCGCGCCGCGCCGGAAGCGACCGACCGCCTCCACCGCCTCGGGCACCGGCGTCAGCTCGATCGCCGACAGCGCCACCGCGCTCGCGTCATAATAGAGCCGGTTGGCGGCAAGCCGGATCGGCACGCCCTCGCTGTCGGTCACGCGGAACGCGCCGGCGGCGGGCGGAAACTCGCCCTTGCGGATGATCGCCATGCTCGAATGCGCCAGCATCTGCAGGAACTGCGGCTGCGGCGACGACAGGCGGATCTCGACGATGTTGGGCAAGGGATCGTGGACGCCCAGCGCCTTCGGCGGCTTCTTGCCCGCCATCACCTCGGGCGCATTCTCGATGCGGCGGAGAATGGCTTTCAGCGGATGATGGCTGTCGGGCGCCACCACCCGGCGCAGCACCGCGACGATGTCACCCGAGGTGACGGCGCGGTCATCCTCCCAGCGCGCGTCGCGCAGGCGGAAGATATAGGACAGGCCGTCGTCGCTGACCCGCCACGAGGTGGCGAGGCCGGGGATGACGCGGCCGTCGGCGTCGAAATCGACGAGGCCGACCTGCGTCGCGTTCATCAGCACGTCGCGCGGCCCGCCGATGACGGTGCGCGACGCCTTGGCGTCGAACTCGCCGATCACGTCGATTTTCAGGGTGGCGCCGGGCGCGCGGGCATCGTCGTCGCCGTTGCACGCGGCGAGCAGCAGCAGCGCGGAGAGGGCGCTTACTCGCATCAGCAATTGCTGCTTTCGGTCTCGGTCGCTGCCATGCGCGCCTTCCATAGCCGCTGATGTGCCGCGCGCCCAGTCGCCACGGCGTCGCGAAATCGACGCGCGCGAAATCGCTCGTCAACGACCGCGGATTCAGGGATATTTAACGGATAAGCTAAATAGATAATTCGTTATGGACGCCATCTTCGACGCTCTGGCCTCGGCGCCGCGCCGCCGCATCCTCCTCTATCTTGCCGACGATGATCTGACGGCGGGCGAGATCGCGGCGCGCTTCGACATGAGCAAGCCGGCGATCTCGAAGCATCTGCAGATTCTCGAAAACGCCGGTCTCGTCGGCAGCCGCAAGCAGGGGCAGTTCGTGCGTTACTGGCTGGTGCGCGATGCGCTGGTGGCGACGCTCGAAGGCTTCCTGCGCCGCATCGACCCGCCCGCGGCGCCGCCTGCCGAGGCGAGCGTCAACGAACCGACGGCGGCGCAGGAATTGTTCGCGGAGCAGTTGCGGCGGGCGCGGGCGGCCTATGCCGCCGACCTCAACCTGCCGATCGATGAGGACTAGGCGCCGCTCTCGCCGAAGCGCCCGTCCTGAAACATCAACGTCGCACCCGGCCGCGACCCGAACTCGCCGACTTCGCCGATGAAGATATCATGGTCGCCGCCGGGGTGCTGCGCCCAGGTCGTGCAGTCGAACCAGACGATCGCATCGCGCAGCCGCGCATGGCCGCTGGCGGTATCGACGAGGTCGAGATTGTCAAGCTTCTCGCAATCGGCGCGGGCGCAGCGGCGGGCGATCTCCTCATGCTCGGCGCCGAGGATGCTCACCGTGAAGCCGCTCGCGGCACGAAACGCCTCGGCCGACGCGGTCCCTGACCGCATCGACCACAGCACCAGCGGCGGGTCGAGGCTGACGCTCGCGAAGCTGTTGATCGTCATGCCGGCGATGCCGCCGTCGGGCGTGCGCGCGATCACCAGCGCCACGCCGGTCGCATAGCGGCCGAGCGCGTCGCGAAAGCCGCGGGCGTCGAAATCGGGGGAGGAAGTCATCGCCTGCGCTTTTGAAGCGGCGCGCCGCCGCTGGCAAGCGCCCCGCGAAGCGGCTAAGCGAAGCGGCATGACACCTGCTGACGACGTCATCCGCCTGATCGGCAACACCCCGCTGGTGAAGCTGCGCCGCGCCTCCGAGGCGACCGGCTGCACCATCCTCGCCAAATGCGAGTTCATGAACCCCGGCGGGTCGGTGAAGGACCGCGCCGCCAAGTACATCGTCGAGGATGCGGAAGGCCGCGGCGTGCTGGCGCCCGGCGGCACCATCGTCGAGGGCACGGCGGGCAATACCGGCATCGGCCTTGCCGTTGTGGGCAACGCCAAGGGCTATCGCACCGTCATCGTGATGCCGGAGACCCAGTCGAAGGAGAAACAGGACGCGCTCCGCGCGCTCGGCGCCGAACTCGTGCTGGTCCCGGCCGCGCCCTACAGCAACCCCGGCCATTATGTGCACACCTCGCGGCGCCTTGCCGACGAGACGCCGAACGCCGTCTGGGCCGACCAGTTCGACAACATCGCCAACCGCTTCGCGCACATCAAGACGACCGCGCCCGAAATCTGGGCGCAGACCGACGGCCGCCTCGACGGCTTCACCTGCGCGGTGGGGACGGGCGGCACGCTCGCCGGCGTCGGGATGGGGCTGAAGGCGTTCGACGCGAACATCGCGGTCGCGCTCACCGATCCGGACGGCGCGGCGCTCTACAATTACTATGCGGAGGGCGAACTCTGTTCGTCGGGCAGCTCGGTGTCGGAAGGCATCGGTCAGAGCCGGATCACCGCCAATCTCGAAGGCTTTACGCCCGACGACCAGTTCCGCGTCTCGGATCTCGAGGCGCTGCCGATCGTCTACGACCTCATGCAATATGAAGGTCTATGTGTCGGGCTTTCCTCCGGAATCAACGTCGCCGGCGCGATGAAGCTCGCCCGCGCGCTCGGCCCCGGAAAGACGGTCGTGACAATGCTCTGCGACAGCGGCATGCGCTACCTGTCGACCATCTTCAATCCGGCCTGGCTGGCGGCGCGCGACCTGCCGCTGCCGCCCTGGATGCGGTGAAGCGGTGGACATCAGCGACCAAAATGCCTAATTAGGCTCTTTCGCCGTCGGCTGTTGTATCTTGGTGACAATCGCTTTCGGCCAAGGCATCGTGCGTAGAGATGGCTCCGAAGAGAGCCCTCCGGTTCCGGTACAGGCCGGATCGGAACAAGGACGAAGAGGGTCTATGCATCGCGTTCGTGTCGGTATGACCGGCCTGGCTTTCGTGTTCGTTCTTCTGCTCGTGGCGGCTGCCGGCATGCGGCCGAACCGCTCGGTGGCGCCGGCCAATGCCGAAGGCGAGACCTTGGCGCAGCTCGGCGTCGCGCCGGGGTCGAGCGACATGCTCCGCCGCGCCGCGCACAATGGCGTCGATCAGCCGAAGGCGCCCAAGAAAACGACCCCTAACATCTGACCCGCCAGCACCGACAGCTTCTGATCGCAGCGCTCGCCGTTCTCGCGGCGGGCGTTTTCGCTTTGGGGCTGTGGTGGGCCTTGCGCGACGAGCCGCCGCCACCGCATCCGCTGGCCGGCATCGAAGCCGCCGACATCGTCGCCGTCACCCGTCTGACCGCCGAGGGGCCGCAGGTTGTGGCCGGCGCGGAACTGACCCGCGCGGCTGCCGTGATCGCCGCCCTCAAGACGGCAACGCCGATCCGCGGCGACACCGTCGCCTGGGGCAGCGCCACCCTGCTGCGCGCCACCACCAAGGATGGCGTCCTCCTCTCGCTGCAGGCCAAGCCGATCACCGGTGGCGGCGCGGTGCGGGTAACCGCCGATCCCGACGGCGACGGCGATCCAGCCACGGGCGGCGCCAAGGCGATCCGCAATCTCCGCCTCGCTGCCTATCGCGTTGCACCGGAAGCACTTGCCGTCCTGCGCCCCGCGCCCGAACCGATCTCCGACATCGATCTCAACGCCGAATATATCCGCCAAGGGAAGCGCTAGCTGCTGACTCTCGACAGCCGGGCGATCGTGGATTCTAGTGGGTGGGCGCGCCGGATCGGCGTGGGCGGACATGGGCGAAAACGGGGAGTCGCCGGCATTTTCCGGTTTCCACCGACTTATCCACAGCTTGGACGGCGAGATCAAATCCAGAACAGAAGATTCCGGCTCCAAAACAAGTCCAATAATTTCTTGTATTTGGGTGATATTCCCGGATTTTCCCACAAAATCCCGTTGCTACCCATGAAATACCCATGTTATTCCTGTCCACAAGGGAAGGCGGGGCTTTAACGGCACCCACAAAGCTTCGAAGCACGCGAAAAGGCCTTTCGCGTGAACGGGAAAGCTTTGCGCTCCGACCCTTGGTGAGGGACAGGGACGCCACGCGTGACACGCGATTTCTTCCACGGCTATGCGATGAACGCGGTCGACGCGAAGAACCGGCTGTCGGTCCCCGCTGCCTATCGTGACGTCATCGAGCGTCGCACCCAGACCCGCACCGTCGTGCTTGCCCCTCATCCCCGCGGCCTTCCCTGCCTCGTGGGTTATGACATCGGCCGCACCGCACGCCTGCAGGACCAGATCGACGCGAAGTACGGCGCCGACTATGGCGAGGACCGCGAGAACGAGGCGCGCGCGCTGTTCGGTCTCTCGGAAGACGTCAATTATGACGAGAACGGCCGCTTCATCCTCTCCGCCGATCTGCGAGACTGGGCGGAGCTTGAGAAGCACGTCTTCTTCATCGCCACCGGCGACTATTTCGAGGTCTGGAACCCGCAGATCCTGCTGAAGGAGCGCGGCCAGGACCCGTTGATCGCCCGGCTGGTCAAGCGTCAGCTCGATGCGAAGGGGGCGGCATGACGGCGCCGCACATCCCCGTCCTCCTCGACGAGGTGATCGATGCGCTCGCCCTTCAGGCGGGCGATATCTACGTTGACGGCACCTTCGGCGCCGGCGGCTACACCCGCGCCGCGCTCGCGAAAGGCATCGGCCACGCTTATGGCTTCGATCGCGACCCGACCGCCATCGCCGCCGCCTTCGCCGATGCCAAAGCTTTTGAGGGGCGCCTGACCCTGATCGAGGAATGCTTCGGCCAGATGGACGCGGCGCTCGAAGCGCGGGGCGTGTCGACCGTCGATGCCATCACGCTCGATATCGGCGTGTCGTCGATGCAGCTCGACCGCGCCGAGCGCGGCTTTTCCTTCCAGTCGGACGGCCCGCTCGACATGCGCATGGGCGCCGATGGCCCCAGCGCCGCCGACTTTCTCAACTCCGCCGAAGAGGCCGAGATCGCCGACGTGCTCTATCGCTACGGCGAGGAGCCGAAGTCGCGCCGCATCGCGCGCGCCATTGTCGCCGCCCGCCCGCTGGAGCGCACCGCGCAGTTGGCCGAGATCGTGCGCCGCGCGGTCGGCTATCATCCCGGCGCCAAGGATCCGGCGACTCGCGCCTTTCAGGCGATCCGCATTCACATCAATGGGGAGCTCGACGAGCTCGATGCCGGCCTGCGCGCCGCCGAGCGGCTGCTGAAGCCCGGCGGGCGCCTCGCCGTCGTCACGTTCCACAGTCTCGAAGATCGGGTGGTGAAGCGCTTCTTGCGCGAGCGCAGCGGGAGCAATCCGCGCGAAAGCCGCTACCTGCCCGAGGCGCGGGGTCGGGGCCCCGCGCCAACTTTTCAGACGCCGGCAAAGGCGGTTCGCGCCAGCGACCCCGAGCTGGCGAGGAACCCGCGCGCGCGTTCGGCGACGCTGCGCAGCGGCATTCGTACCGACGCGCCGGCGTGGCAGTGAGGCGGGGGTAATCGCGATGGGTATGCGACTGGGATCGGTTTCGATGATGGCGGCGACGGCGGTGGCCATCCTCGCCTTCAACACGCTGTCGCTCCACGTCTCGGCGGAGCGCGCCAAGGTCGATCGCCTGCAGACGCGCATCGCCGCCGATCTGCGCGACATCCGCGCGCTGGAGGCGGAACTGCGCACCCGCGCCCGCCTGCCGGTGCTGCAGACCTGGAACGACAATGTCCTCGCGATGTCGGCGCCGACCGCGCGCCAGTTCGCTGACTCCCCGGTGCAGCTCGCCTCCTTCGCCTCGCCGATGCCGGCGGCGAAGCCCGCTGCGCCGACGATGCAGCTGGCGCTCGCGACGCCGGAGACCGAGGTGGCGCCGAAGCCGGGGATCGTGAAGGCCGCCTATGAAGCGCCGGCCCCGGTCGCGACCGTCGCTGCGACGGGCCCGCGCGAAATGGTCATCACCTACGGCGCCGCCGATCTCGGCGCCTCGCGCGCCGCGCCGGCCCGCCCGGTCGCGACGCCGGTGAAGGCCGCGAGCGTGACGCCGAAGGCCGAGCCGAAGAAGGCAGCACCCGAGGTCAAGAAGACGGAGAAGCCGGCCGAGCCCGTGAAGCTCGCCGAAGCGAAGCCCAAGCCGAAACCGCCGGCCGCGAAGGCGCCGGCGAAGCCGAGCGACCTCGATGCGCTGATGGGCGCGATCGACAACGCGGCGGCGACCAGCGGCGGCTTCCAGAAAGTCTCCATGCAATGAGCCCGATGGCGCTTCGCCAACAGCAGCGCATCCAGGTGGCGGGCCAGCGGCAGCTGGCCCTTGGTCGTTCACGCCAGCGGCTGATGGTTGGCGTTTTGCTTTTTGTCGCGATCTTGGCGGTGGTGGCGTTGCGTCTTTTCGACCTGTCGCTGCTTCAGGGCAGCAAGCGGGCCGGCGAGCGCGATCTGTTCGCGGCGCTGGTGCCGCCGCGTGCCGACATCGTCGATCGGCACGGCGCCGAGCTGGCGCGCACCTTCGACGCCTATTCGATCGCCATCCGCCCGCAGGACATCGTCGGCGACAAGCGCGAGCTGGCCGAGCGTATCGCCGCCGCCCTTCCCGGCATGACCTACGAGAAGGCGCTGAAGACGCTCAATCATCCGGGCAAGTACCGCTATTTGCAGCGCCGCGTGCTGCCGACCGACGCCAAGCGCGTCAACGCCATCGGTGAGCCCGGCATCCTGCTCGAGCGCGAGCCGGAGCGCCTCTACCCGAACCTCGGCCTCGGCGCGCACGTCATCGGCTACACCAACATCGACGGCCAGGGCGCCGCCGGTGTCGAGCGCGCGTTCGACGAGCGGCTGACCCGCCCGGACGTGCGCGGCAAACCGCTGGTGCTGTCGATCGACGGCCGCATCCAGCAGGCGCTGGAGCATGAGCTGTTCCTCGCCATGCAGAAATTCTCCGCCATCGGCGCGTCGGGCATCGTGATGGATGCCAAGACCGGCGAAGTGCTGGCGATGACCTCGCTGCCCGAACTCAATCCCAACGACGCCG
The DNA here is from genome assembly GCF_042648405.1 of Sphingoaurantiacus capsulatus. Lineage (NCBI taxonomy): Bacteria > Pseudomonadati > Pseudomonadota > Alphaproteobacteria > Sphingomonadales > Sphingosinicellaceae > Sphingoaurantiacus > Sphingoaurantiacus capsulatus. Next base: position 14,797 of record NZ_JBHRXV010000010.1, read on the forward strand.
GCCGCGGCTCGATGGAGGCACGCTTCAACCGCGCGACCTTGGGCGTCTACGAGCTGGGCTCGACCTTCAAGCCGTTCACCGTCGCGATGGGCATGGACGCCGGCACTGTCCGCTCGATGGGGCAGATGTACGACTGCCCGAAGGGGCTGAAGGTCGGCCGCTTCACCATCCGCGACACGCACCCGTTCAACCGGCGCTGCTCGGTCGCCGAGATCATGCAGGAATCCTCGAACATCGGCACCGCGCAGATCGCGCGGGAGCTGGGCGCGGCGCGCCAGAAGGAATTCCTGCAGAAGATGGGCTTCCTCGAGCCGGTGTCGATCGAGCTGAAGGAGCGCGGTCGCACGCTGTCGCCGGGCAATAACTGGGGTGAGATCGCCACCATGACCGTCGGCTATGGCCACGGCATCGCGGTAACGCCGCTGCATCTCGCCAGCGGCTATGCCGCGCTGTTCAACGGCGGCATCTGGCGGCCGGCGACAATCCTCAAGGTTGGCAAGGACCAGCCGCTCGCGCCGGGCCGCCGCGTCTTCACCGAGGACACGTCCTACAAGATGCGCGCGCTGCTGCGCGTCGTCGTCACCGAAGGCACTGGCCGCAAGGCCGATGCGCCCGGCTACCGCGTCGGCGGCAAGACCGGCACCGCCGAAAAGGCGATGAACGGCCGCTACGTGCGCAACGCCGTCATCACCACCTTCGCCGGGGTCTTCCCGATGGACGACCCGCGCTACGTCGTCGTCGCGATGCTCGACGAGCCGAAGCCGACCAAGGAGACCTATGGTTTCCGCACCGCCGGCTGGAACGTGGCGCCGGTGGTATCGAAGGTGGTCGGCCGCATCGGCCCCGTGCTCGGCGTCGTTCCCGACGAGAAGCGCGAGCCGAACATGTCGGAGGTGCTGCCCTACATCGAACCCAAGGCGAAGCCCTAAGCGATGCGGCTCGCTCAGCTCCTAGATTCGGAATCTGATTCGCCCGGCGAGGCCGTGACCGGCTTTGCCATCGATCATCGCAAGGTCGCGCCCGGCACCATCTTCGGCGCCTTCCAGGGCACGCAGGTCAACGGCGAGGATTTCATCGCCGCCGCGGTTGCCGCCGGCGCCATCGCCATCGTGACGCGGCCCGGTGTTACCGTCGACGGCGCGGTTCACATCGTGGACGCCGCGCCGCGCCGCCGCTTCGCGCAGCTCGCCGCCCGCTATTTCGCGCCGTTCCCCGGCATCACCGTCGCGGCGACCGGCACCAACGGCAAGACCTCGACCGTCGAGCTGACCCGCCAGCTGTGGCGGATGGCGGGCTTCCACGCCGCCAGCATCGGCACGCTCGGCGTCACCACCGCCGACGATCGTGTGACCACCGGGCTGACCACGCCCGATGTCGTCACCTTCCTGTCCAACATGGCCGGCCTGCAGCGTGAAGGCGTAACCCACGCCGCGTTCGAGGCATCGAGCCATGGGCTGGCGCAGTACCGCACCGAAGGGTTGCCGGTCGCTGCCGCCGCCTTCACCAACCTCAGCCGGGATCATCTCGACTACCATGGCACCATGGAGTCCTATCTGGACGCCAAGCTGCGGTTGTTCACCGAGGTGGTCGACGCCGGCGGCACCGCGGTCGTCTGGGTCGATGACTCGGCTTCGCGCGCTGTGCTCGACGTTGCGCGCTCGCGCGGGCTGAGGACCATTTCGGCGGGTACGCAGGGCGACGACCTCAAGCTCGTCAGCCGCACGCCGACGCAGCTCGGCCAGGCGCTCGAGATCGAGGCGGGCGGCAAGACCCACAAGGTCAACCTGCCGCTGATCGGCGCCTATCAGGCGGCCAACGCGCTCTGCGCCGCCGGCCTCGTCATCGCCACCGGCGGCGACCTCGCCACCACGCTCCAGAACCTCGGCCGCGTGCAGCCGGTGCGCGGGCGGCTGGAGCGGGCGGGGCTCACCAAGGCCGGCGCGCCGATCTACGTCGACTATGCCCACACCCCCAACGGCCTGCGCGCCGCGATCGAGGCACTGCGCCCGCACACTGGTGAGACGTTGCATGTTGTGTTCGGCGCCGGCGGCGACCGCGACACCGGCAAGCGACCGGAGATGGGCGCCATCACCGTTGAGCTCGGCGACAAGGTCTATGTGACCGACGACAATCCGCGCACCGAAGACCCCGCGTCGATCCGCGCCGCGATCATGGCGGCGGCGCCCGGCGCGGTCGAAATCGGCGGCCGTCGCGAGGCGATCCGTGCCGCGATCCAGGCCGCTGGCCCCAAGGACGTCGTGCTGATCGCCGGCAAGGGCCATGAGCAGGGCCAGATCGTTGGTGACCGCGTGCTGCCCTTCGACGACGTCACCGTCGCGCGCGAGGAGGCCGCCGCATGAGCGTGCTCTGGACCGCCGAGGAGATCGCCGCTGCGACAAACGGTATCGCAAGCGGAAACTTTTCTGTAACGGGCTTAACGTTCGATTCGCGCGAGATCATCGGCGGCGAGTTGTTCATCGCGTTGCGTGGCGAGAGCACCGACGGCCACAGGTTTATCGGACAGGCGACCCAAAGAGGCGCCGCCGGCTTCCTGACGAGCGAACTAGTCGAGGGTGCTCATGTACGCGTCGCGGATACGACGGCTGCGCTTGAGGCACTGGGGAGGGCCTCGCGCAGCCGGAGTTCCGCCAAGATCATCGGAGTCACCGGCAGCGTCGGGAAGACCAGTGTCAAGGAAGCGCTGAAGCTGGCGCTCGACCGCTTCGCGCCCGACCGCACCCACGCCTCGGTCAAATCCTACAACAACCATACCGGTGTGCCCTTGAGCCTCGCGCGCATGCCGGCGGACAGCCGCTTCGGCGTGTTCGAAATGGGCATGAACCACGCCGGCGAGCTGGCGGCGCTGACGCAGATGGTGCGCCCGCACGTCGCCGTCGTCACCTGGATCGCCAGCGCGCACCGCGAATTCTTCGCGACCGAAGAGGACATCGCCGATGCCAAGGGCGAGATCTTCGCCGGGCTTGAGGCGGGCGGCACCGCGATCATCCCCTTCGACAGCGTGCATCGCGACCGGTTGCTCGGCCACGCGAAGCCGCACGCGGCGAACATCCTGACCTTCGGCGAAGGCGAGGGCGCCGACGTGCGCGCCCGCCGTTTCTCGCTGCAGCCCGATTGTACGACGGTGACCGCCGACGTCGCGGGCGAGGTGCTGACCTACAAGGTCGGCATGGCCGGCCGCCACTGGCTCAACAATTCGCTGGCCGTGCTCGCCGCGGTGAAAGCCGCAGGCGGTGACCTTGGCCTTGCCGGCCTTGCGCTCGCCGGCCTCACCGGCTTGCCGGGCCGCGGCCGCCGTGTCCGCGTCACCCGCGAAGGCGGGCAGGCAGTGGTGATCGACGAGGCCTACAACGCCAACCCGGCCTCGATGGCCGCCGCGCTCGCCGTGCTCGGCGAAGTCGCGCCAAACGGGCAGGGGCGCCGCATCGCGGTGCTCGGCGCGATGAAGGAATTGGGCAGCCTGTCGGACGAGTTTCATGCCGGTCTCGCAGGCGCCGTCGAGGCGGCCAACGTGACGCATGCCATTCTGGTCGGGCGGGAGATAGAGCCGCTCGCCGACGCGCTGAGGCGTCGAATCAAGGTGGAGCATGTTGCCGACGCCGACGCCGCCATCCAGGCGGCGGAGCGCTCGCTGCGCGCTGACGACGTGCTCCTCGTCAAAGGGTCCAACTCGGTCGGCCTCGGCCGGCTGGTGACGCATTTCCAGGGGGCGGAAGGCTGATGCTGTACGAACTGGCCGAAGCTCTGGGCTTTCCGGGTCTTCTCAATCTCTTCCGCTACATCACCTTCCGCGCCGGTGCGGCGGTGATGACCGCGCTGATCCTGTCGCTGGTCTTCGGCCCCGCGCTCATCGCCTGGCTGCGCAAGAAGCAGGGCAAGGGCCAGCCGATCCGCGAGGACGGCCCGGCGTCGCACTTGCTCACCAAACGCGGCACGCCGACGATGGGCGGGCTGATGATCCTGCTGTCTCTCACTGTCTCGACCTTGCTCTGGGCGGAGATGAAGAACAGCTTCATCTGGCCCTGCCTCCTCGTGACCTTGGCCTTCGGCGCGATCGGCTTCCTCGATGACTATTCCAAGGTGACCAAGCAGGCGCACGCCGGCCTCTCCGGCAAGATCCGCCTGCTGCTCGAATTCGCCATCGCCGGCCTTGCCTGCTGGTGGATCGCGCAGACCACCGGCACCACCCTTTACCTGCCCTTCCTCAAGGACATGGGGCTGGAGCTCGGCTGGGTCTACATCGCCTTCGCCGCCTTCATCGTCGCCGGCTTCGGCAACGCGGTGAACCTCACCGACGGGCTCGACGGCCTCGCCTCGATGCCGGTGATCATCGCCGCGCTCACCTTCGGCGTGATCGCCTACCTCGTCGGCAACATCAAATTCGCCGAATATCTGGGCGTCCATTATGTCGAAGGCGCCGGCGATCTCGCGGTGTTCTGCGGCGCGCTGATCGGCGCCGGCCTCGGCTTCCTCTGGTTCAACGCCCCACCCGCCGCGGTCTTCATGGGCGACACCGGCAGCCTTGCCTTGGGCGGCGCGCTCGGCTCGATCGCCGTCGTCACCAACCATGAACTGGTGCTGCTCATCGTCGGCGGCCTGTTCGTGCTCGAAACGGTGTCGGTGATCGTGCAGGTGGTCAGCTTCAAGCTGACCGGCAAGCGCGTGTTCCGCATGGCGCCGATCCATCATCATTTCGAGCAGCTCGGCTGGGCGGAATCGACGGTGGTCGTGCGCTTCTGGATCGTCAGCCTCGTCCTCGCCCTCACGGGCCTCGCCACCCTGAAGCTGAGGTAGCGAAACGGTGATCACCGCGCGCGCCTTTGCTGGAAAACGCTACGCGGTGTTCGGCCTCGCGCGCACCGGGCTGTCCGTTGTCCGCGCGCTGAAGGCGAGCGGCGCCGAAGTCTATGCCTGGGACGACAATGCGGCGGCCCGCGCCGCCATCCACGACGTCGAGTTCATCGACCTCAACACCGCCTCGCTGCTCGGCTTCGATGCGCTGGTGGTCTCGCCCGGCGTCCCGCTCAACACCCATCCGCTCGCTGCCCGCGCCCGCGCGGCGGAGGTGCCGATCATCGGCGACATCGAGCTGTTCTCACAGGCGCGCGCCGAGCTGCCGCCGCACAAGGTCGTCGGCATCACCGGCACCAACGGCAAGTCGACGACGACCGCGCTGATCCATCACCTGATCACGGCGGCCGGTCGCCCCGCCACGCTCGGCGGCAACATCGGCCTGCCCATCCTTGGCCAGGACGCGCTGCCCGAAGGCGGCACCTACGTCCTCGAACTGTCGAGCTTCCAGATCGACCTCACGCAGACCCTCGACTGCGATGTGGCGGTGCTGCTCAACATCACCCCCGACCATCTCGACCGCTACGATGGCTTCGCCGGCTACGCCGCCTCGAAGGCCCGCCTGTTCGACATGCAGTCGCCCGGCCATGTCGCCGTGGTCTCGACCGCAACCGAGAACAGCAGCCGCATCGGCGAGACCACCCGCCGCGCCACCTTCATCGCCGCGACCGACATCGCCGATCAGTCCGCCTGGCCGTCGCTGCAGGGTCCGCACAACGCCGAGAACGTCGCCGCCGCCGCCGCCGCCGTCCGCGCGCTCGGCCTGACCGACGCCGAGATCGAAGCGGGTCTGCGCACCTACCCCGGCCTGCCGCACCGCATGGAGCGCGTCGCGGAGAAGCGCGGCGTGCTCTACGTCAACGACAGCAAGGCGACCAACCCGACCTCGACCGCGCCGGCGCTCGCTGCCTTTCCCGCCATCCACTGGATCGCCGGCGGCCGCGCCAAGACCGACGAGCTCGACGCCTGCCTGCCACACCTCGGCCATGTCCGCCGCGCCTACACCGTCGGCGAGGCGGAAAGCCTGTTCGCCGACATCCTGGCGCCGCACGTGCCCGTCACCCGCGCCGGCACCATCGACAACGCGGTGCGCCTCGCCGCCGACGCCGCGCAGGCCGGCGAGGTGGTGCTGCTGTCGCCCGCCTGCGCCAGCTACGACCAGTTCAAGGATTTCGAGGCGCGCGGCGCCGCGTTCCGCACCGCCGTGGGGGGATTACCGCAATGACCGCGCTGGGTCGCAACGATCGCACGCTGATTGGCCGTTGGTTCTGGACCATCGACCGCATGCTGCTGCTGATGGTGCTGATGCTGATCGGTATCGGCCTCGTCGCCGTCGCCGCCGCGTCGCCCGCCGCGTCGCACCGCTATTCGGGCGGCAGCCTGCAGCTCGGCGACCTCCACTATTTCAAGCGCCAGGTGTTCTGGGTGCTTGCCGGCCTGCCGGTGATGCTCGGCGTGTCGATGCTGACCATCGCCTGGGCGCGGCGCCTCGCCATCGTCGGCACCGTCGTGTTCCTCGCAGCACTCGCCGCGGTGCCGGTCCTGGGCTCGGAGGCGAACGGCGCCATGCGCTGGATCACCGTCGGCGGCTTCCAGTTCCAGCCGTCCGAGTTCCTCAAGCCTCTGTTCATCGTGTTCAGCGCCTGGCTGCTCGCCACCCGCTACGACGATAACAAGATCCCGGCGCTGCAGGTCTCCTTCGCCTTCCTCATCCTGATCGCCGCCTTGCTCATGAAGCAGCCCGATCTCGGCCAGACCGTGCTGTTCAGCGGCGTATGGCTGGCGCAGGCCTTCCTCGCCGGCATGGGCATCGGCACGCTCGCCGGCGCCCTTTGCCTCGCCATCGGTGGGCTCGGCATGGCCTATCTGTTCGTGCCGCACGTGACGAGCCGCATCGACCGCTTCCTCACCGGCGGCGGCGACACCTATCAGATCGATCGCGCGCTCGATTGCTTCAAGTCGGGCGGCCTGTTCGGCGCCGGCCCGGGCGAAGGCCAGATGAAGTTCAGCCTGCCCGAGCCGCACACCGACTACATCTTCTCGGTGATTGGCGAGGAGTTCGGCGCCATCGCCTGCCTCGGCGTCGCCGCCCTGTTCATCGCCATCGTCGTGCGCGTGCTGCTGCAGCTGCTCGAGGAGGACGATCCCTTCGTGTTCCTCGCCAGCGCCGGCCTTGTCACCCAGTTCGGCGCGCAGGCGATGATCAACATCATGGTCAACCTCAGCCTGCTGCCCTCGAAGGGCATGACCCTGCCGTTCATCAGCCACGGCGGCTCGTCCTTCCTCGCGCTGTCGATGGGCATGGGGCTGCTGCTGGCGCTCACCCGTCGCAACCGCTTCCTCAAGGCGTCTCCTTACGTCCAGCGCTGGCGGGCCGCCTGATGGCCAAGCGCCCGCACCTCGTCATCGCGGCCGGCGGCACCGGCGGGCACATGGTGCCCGGCCATGTGCTGGCCGAGACGATGACGGCGCGCGGCTATGACGTGTCGCTGATCACCGACGATCGCGGCGTCAAATATCCCGGCCTGTTCGACGGCTGCCCCCGCCATGTCGTGCCCAGCGGCTCGCTCGGCGGCCTCAACCCGATCGGCTGGGCGAAGGCGCTCCTCGCCATGGCCAAGGGCCGCGCGGCGGTGAAGGCCATCTATCGCCAGCGCTGCCCCGTCGCCGTCATCGGCTTCGGCGGCTATCCCACGGTGCCGGCGCTGCTGGGCGCCTTCGCGGCGAAGGTGCCGACGGTCATCCACGATTCGAACACCGTGCTCGGCCGCGTGAACCGGATGCTCGCCGGCCGCGTCGACGTCATCGCCACCGCCTTCCCGAACGTGCACCGCCTCGCGCCCAGGCACGCCGCCAAGGTCGCGCTGGTCGGCAACCCGGTGCGCGCCGATATCGTCGCGCTGCGCGACCTGCCGTTCCCCGACGCCACCGGTCCCCTCCACATCCTCGTCATCGGCGGCAGCCAGGGCGCGACCGTGCTGTCGAAGGTAGTGCCCGCCGCCATTGATCGCCTGCCCGCCGATTTGAAGGCGCGCCTCCGCGTCACGCAGCAATGCCGGCCCGAGGATATCGAGGGCGTGCGCGCCGCCTATGCCGCCGCCGGCGTCCCCGCCGACCTCGCGACCTTCCTGCAGGACATGCCGGAGCGGCTGGCGAGCGCGCATCTCGTCATCGCCCGCTCGGGCGCCTCGACGGTGTCGGAACTCGCTGTTGCCGGCCGCCCCGCGATCTTCGTGCCGCTGCCTACCGCGACCGACAACCATCAGGTCTACAACGCGCAGGAGATGGTCGACGCCGGCGGCGCGCGCATGATCCTGCAGTCCGATTTCACCGCCGAAACCGTATCGGCGGCGATCGCGCAATTCCTCGCCGATCCGGCCGCGCTGAACGCCGCCGCAACCGCTGCCCGCTCGACCGGGCGCCCGGATGCGGCGGAAAGGCTTGGCGACATCGTCGAGGGTCTTGGCAAGCGGGGCCGCATTCCGGCATCGGGCGGCGATTCCTCGTTGCAGAAAGCTTCCGCATGACCGGCCTCGCCCACGATATCGGCGTCATCCACTTCATCGGGATCGGCGGCATCGGCATGTCCGGCATCGCCGAGATCATGCACAACCTCGGTTACAAGGTGCAGGGCTCCGACGTGGCTGAGGGCTATGTGGTGGAAGGGCTGCGCGCCAAGGGTATCCCGGTCGCCATCGGCCACAGGGCAGAGAACCTCGGCGATGCCGCCGTCATCGTTACCTCGACCGCGATCAAGCGCGGCAATCCCGAGGTCGAACTGGCGATCGAGCGTCGCATCCCCGTCGTCCGCCGCGCCGAAATGCTCGCCGAGCTGATGCGGCTGAAGAATTGCGTCGCCATCGCCGGCACCCACGGCAAGACCACGACCACCTCGATGGTCGCCGCATTGCTCGACGCCGGCCGCCTCGACCCGACGGTGGTCAACGGCGGCATCATCAACACCTATGGCTCGAACGCCCGCCTCGGCGAGGGCGAGTGGATGGTGGTGGAGGCCGACGAGAGCGACGGCAGCTTCCTGCGCCTCGGCGGCACCATTGCGGTGGTCACCAACATCGATCCCGAGCATCTCGACCATTACGGCAGCTTCGATGCGGTGAAGGACGCCTTCGTCCAGTTTATCGAGCATGTGCCCTTCTACGGCGCCGCCATCCTCTGCCTCGATCATCCCGAAGTGCAGGCGATCATCCCGCGCATCCGCGACCGTCGCATCATCACCTACGGCTTCTCCGGCCAGGCCGACGTGCGCGGCGACAACGTCACCCCGGTGCCGGGCGGCAACGAATTCGACGTGACGCTCCATGACCGTCACGGCGCAGAGCGCCGCATCGAGAAGCTGATGCTGCCGATGCCCGGCCGCCACAATGTCCAGAACGCGCTGTCGGCGGTCGCCGTCGCGGTTCAGCTCGGCATCGGCGACGAGGACATCCGCGCCGGCTTCGCGCGCTTCGGCGGCGTCAAGCGCCGCTTCACCAAAGTGGGCGAGGTCGAGGGCGCGACGATCATCGACGATTACGGCCATCACCCGGTCGAAATCCGCGCCGTGCTCGCCGCCGCGCGCGAAGGCGCCAAGGGCCGCGTGATCGCGGTGGTGCAGCCGCACCGCTACACGCGCCTGCGCGACCTGATGGGCGATTTCCAGGCCGCGTTCAACGACGCTGACATCGTCATCGTCGCGCCGGTCTACACTGCCGGCGAAGCACCGATCGAGGGTGTCGACGCCGATGCGCTCGCCGCCGGCCTCAAGCGTTCGGGCCACCGCTTCGTGATGACCACCGAAGGCGCCGACGCGCTCGCCGGTCAGCTCGCCGACATCGTGCGCGCCGACGACATGGTCATCTGCCTCGGCGCCGGCGACATCACCAAATGGGCCGCCGGTCTCGCCGATGCCATCGCCGCGCAGCGCGGGGGCAAGGCCGCATGACCGCACTCGCCGCCTCGATCGCGGTGGACGCGTTGCCGCCGGTGCGCGGCAGCCTCGAGCCCAACGGCTCGATGGCCGATTTCATCTGGTTCCGCACCGGCGGGCCGGCGGAATGGATGTTCCGCCCCGCCGACATCGACGACCTCGCGGCCTTCCTGGAGGCGCTGCCCGGCGACGTGCCAGTGCTGGCGGTCGGCGTCGGTTCCAACCTCATCGTCCGCGACGGCGGCCTGCCCGGCGTGGTGGTGCGGCTGCCGAAGGCGATGGCGAAGGTGTCGGTTGATGGCGATCTCGTCCGCGCCGGCGGCGCCGCAATGGGCATCACCGTGGCCAGCGGTGCGCGCGATGCGTCGCTCGCCGGTCTGGAATTTCTGCGCGGCATTCCCGGCACCGTCGGCGGCGCTGTCCGCATGAACGCCGGCGCCTATGGTCGCGACTGCGCCGATATCTTGGTCGAAGCCACCGTCGTGACGCGCGACGGCACCGTCGAGGTCTGGCCGGCCGATCGCTTCGGCTTCACCTACCGCCATTCGGCGCTGCCCGACGGCTTCGTCGTCGTCGAGGCGCTGTTCCGGGGGACGCCCGGCGACAAGGTTGCGATCACCGCCGAGATGGACCGCATCGCCGCCGAGCGGGAGGCGTCGCAACCGCTGCGCTCGCGCACCGGCGGCTCGACCTTCAAGAACCCGCCGAACGGCAAGGCGTGGGAACTGGTCGATCGCGCCGGCTGCCGCGGCTTCAGGGTCGGTCAGGCGCAGGTCAGCGAGAAGCATACCAACTTCCTCATCAACACCGGCGGCGCGACCAGCGCCGACATCGAGGCGCTGGGCGAGGAAGTGAAGCGGCGGGTGAAGGCGAATTCGGGTGTCGATCTCGAATGGGAGATCGAACGGGTGGGAGTGGCGTCGTGAAGCATGTGGTGGTCCTGATGGGCGGCTGGTCCGCCGAGCGCGAGGTGTCGCTGACCTCGGGCCGCGGCATCGCCGAGGCGCTGCGCTCGCTCGGCCACCGCGTCACCGAGATCGACATGGGCCGCGACGTCGCGGCGCGCCTGCTCGAGGCAAAGCCCGACGTGGTGTTCAACGCCCTCCACGGCACCCCCGGCGAGGACGGCACCGTTCAGGGCATGCTCGACCTGATGGGTATTCCCTACACCCACTCGGGCCTCGCCACCTCGGTCGTCGCCATTGACAAGGAGCTGACCAAGCAGGTGCTGTCGCGCGCCGGTGTCCGCCTCCCCGGCGGCAAGGTGATCGAGTCAAAGAGCGTGCACGACGGCGACCCGCTGCCGCGCCCCTATGTGCTCAAACCCGTCAACGAGGGCTCATCGGTCGGCGTCGCGATCGTCACCGACAGCAGCAACTACGGCAACCCGATCTCGCGCGACGTGCCGGGGCCGTGGGCCGACTATGACCAGCTGATGGCCGAGCCGTTCATCGCGGGGCGCGAGCTGACCGTCGCCGTGCTCGACGACGAGCCGCTGGCGGTCACCGAGCTCCAGGCCAAGGGCGACTTCTACGACTATGAGGCGAAGTACACCGACGGCATCACCACCCACATCTGCCCGGCGGAGCTTCCCGCCGAGGTGACGAAGGCGGCGATGGAAATGGCGCTGAAGGCGCATCGCGTGCTCGGCTGCCGCGGCGCCTCGCGATCGGACTTCCGCTACGACGACCGGCTCGGCGTCGACGGGCTGTTCCTGCTGGAGGTGAACACCCAGCCGGGCATGACCCCGCTGAGCCTCGTTCCCGAGCAGGCGAAATATCGCGGCATCGACTACGCCACCTTGGTCGGCCGGATCCTGGAGAGTGCGGCATGAGCGAGCGCGTTTCCCTCCGTCGCGGCCAGGTGCCGAAGCCAGCCAAGAAGAAGGCCGTGCGCCGCCCGATGCGCAACGAGCCGTCGGTTCGCCTGCCGGTCGCGCCGCTGTCGCTGCGCCGCTGGGTCGGTGGTGCAGTGGTGGCGCTGGTCGCCGCCGGCGGCATTGCCACCCTGTGGCTGATGGAATTGCCGCAGCAGGCCTGGTTCGAAACCGCGCGCGGCGTCGGCGAGGCGGGGTTCGAGGTGCGCCATGTCGAGGTCACCGGCCTCAAGCATATGGCGAAGCTGCCGGTCTATGGCGCGGCGCTCGACGGCCCGACCAATTCGATGCTGCTCGTCGACCTCGACGATATCCGCACCCGGCTGCAGACGCTGCCGTGGGTGAAGGACGCGAGCGTCGGCCGCCGCCTGCCCGATACCCTGGTGATCGACATCGAGGAGCGGAAGCCCCTCGCGATCTGGCAGTATCGGCGCAAGCTCGCGGTGGTCGATCGCGAGGGCAAGGTGCTCGACACCGGCGGCATCGAGCGCTTCGCCGCGCTGCCGCTGATTGTCGGCCCGCGTGCCAACCTCCAGGCGCATCCGCTGATGGCGATGCTGGCCGAATTTCCGGAGGTGCAACAGCGCGTTGACAGCGCGATCTGGATCGGAGACAGGCGCTGGGACCTTCGCCTGAAATCGGGTGAAACGCTGGCGTTGCCGGAAGGCTATGCCGCGTCGAAGGGCGCGCTTCGGCAATTTGTGAAGATGGAGGAGGCCAACGGCCTTCTCGATCGGGGATTCGTACGTTTCGATTTGCGGCTGCCCGACAAGATGGTGGTCCGCGTGTCGAACGAACCGGGCGCGCAGGCGCTGCCCTTCGTGGGCACAGAGATCTAGTTGGTGGTGAGGGTGAGGAGAGGCTGATGGCTACGCAACGAGGGGAACGCATCGTCGCCGCGCTCGACGTCGGCACGTCGAAGGTCGCCGCGCTGATCGCCATGGTCGGCACCGACGGCGCGCCGCGCGTCATCGGCGTCGGTCAGCGCGTCTGCCAGGGCGTCCGCCAGGGTCTCGTCGCCGACATGGAACGCACCGAAAGTGCCATCCGCAACGCTGTCGAACAGGCCGAGCGCAACGCCAACGTGCAGGTCGAGGACGTGTTCGTGAACCTGTCGGCCGGCGGGCTCGACAGCGACATCGTCTCGGTCGAGGTCGACATCGCCGGTCATCGGATCGAGCGCGCCGATATCGATCATGTGCAGGCCGAAGGCCGCGCCGCGATCAACCCGGGCAACCGCACCGTGCTGCACGCGCAGCCGGCGCTCTACACGATCGACGGCCTCACCGGCGTGATGAACCCGCTGGGCTTCCACGCCGAGCGGCTGGGCGTCGACATCCACCTGATCACCGCCGACACGCCGCCGATCCGCAACCTCGACGTCTGCGTGCGGAACGCGCACCTCGGCGTCCAGACGATCGTCGCCTCGCCGGTGGCGGCGGGTCTCGCCTGCCTCGCGCCCGAAGAGCGCGAGCTCGGCGTCGCGTTGGTCGAGATCGGCGCCGGCATCACCAACGTCGCGGTCTATGCCCGCGGCATGCTGGTCGGCCTCGCCTCGATCGCGATGGGGTCGAACGACATCACCGACGATATCGCCTCGGCGTTTGCGACCAAGCGCAGCCATGCCGAGCGCATGAAGACGCTCTACGGCTCGGCGACGACCTCGCCGAAGGACAACCATGACATGATCGAGGTCATGCCGATCAACGACGACGACGGCGTCGAGCCGACGCGCTGCACGCGCGCCCAGCTCATCGCGGTCATTCGTCAGCGGCTCGACCTCCTGTTCACCGAGATCGCGGCGCGCCTCGCCGAGATCGGCTTTGTCGGCCCGTCGGGCCGGCAGGTGGTGCTGACCGGCGGCGGCGCCGAGCTGAAGTCGATCGCCGACTTCGCGCAAGGCGTGCTCGGCCGCTCGGTTCGGCTGGGGCGGCCGCGCGGGCTCACCGGCCTGCCGGAGGCACAGGGCAGCTGCGCATTCTCGACGCTGGCGGGGCTCGCGCTCTACGCGGCGAACGGGGCGGAAGACATCATGACGGCCACGTTCAACAGCCAGCAGAAGGTCGTCCGGGCGGCTGGCGGGACGTGGGGACGCATGGTGGCGTTGCTACGCGGAAGCATTTGATTCACAATGGCGAAGCGGGGGGCAACCCGCTTCAGGAACATCAACCGAAACGGCGCGGAAGCGCAGGGAATTCAGGAGGTTAAGATGGGTCTCGAACTGAAGCGGCCGGAACTCACTGAACTGAAGCCGCGCATCACCGTCATCGGTGTCGGCGGCGCGGGCGGCAATGCCGTCAACAACATGGTGGCCGCGGGCCTCCAGGGCGTCGATTTCGTTGTCGCCAACACCGACGCGCAGGCGCTTGCGGCGGCTAGCGCCGAGAACCGCATCCAGCTCGGCCTGAAGATCACGCAGGGCCTGGGGGCAGGCGCCCGGCCGGAGATCGGCCGCGCCGCTGCCGAGGAGACGATCGACCAGCTCGATACCAGCCTCGAAGGCAGCCACATGTGCTTCATCACCGCCGGCATGGGCGGTGGCACCGGCACCGGCGCGGCGCCCGTCGTCGCCCGCGCGGCGCGCGAGAAGGGCATCCTGACCGTCGGCGTCGTGACCAAGCCGTTCGCCTTCGAAGGCGCGCGCCGCATGCGCGCCGCGGAAGAGGGCATCGCCGAGCTGCAGAAGCACGTCGATACGCTGATCATCATTCCGAACCAGAATCTGTTCCTGATCGCCAACGCCAACACAACCTTCAAGGAAGCGTTCGCGATGGCCGACCAGGTGCTGCACCAGGGCGTGCGCGGCATCACCGACCTGATGATCATGCCGGGCCTCATCAACCTCGACTTCGCCGATATCCGCACGGTGATGTCGGAGATGGGCAAGGCGATGATGGGCACAGGCGAGGCCGCCGGCGACAACCGCGCCATCGAGGCGGCGGAAAAGGCGATCGCCAACCCGCTGCTCGATGAGGTGTCGATGCGCGGCGCCAAGGGTGTCATCATCAACATCACCGGCGGCGAGGACCTGCGCCTCATGGAGGTCGACGAGGCCGCCAACCACATCCGCGAGATGGTCGATCCCGACGCCAACATCATCGTCGGCTCGGCGTTCAACCCGAACCTCGACGGCATGATGCGCGTCTCGGTCGTCGCGACCGGCATCGACGCGCAGTCGGGCAACCAGGCCGCGCCGATGATCAGCCGCAACACGATGAGCTTCGGCGGCGTCGCCGGCTCGTTCCACGGTGCGCCGACCACCGCCCCGGCCCGCCCGACCACGTCGGTCGTCACTCCGCCGGTCGCCATCGAACCGCCGGCGCCCGTCGTCGCGGCGCCGCTGATCCTCGAAGAGCCGGTCGCCGAGGCGCCCGTCGTCGAGACCGAGGAGCTGCCCGTTGAGGAGCTGACGCTCGACATGGGTTCGGCGATCGAGGACGAGCCGACCACCAACGTCATGCCGCTGCTCCGCGCCGCGGAGCCGATGGTCGCCTCCCCGGTCGCTCCGGCGGTCGAGAGCGATCTGCGTCCCTATGTCGAGACCCCGACCACGACGACCCAAGCGGTTGCCGAGGAAGAGGAATCGGACGAGCGTCCGCTGACCTTGTTCGAGAAGATGATGAACCTCAGCCGCGGGCCGGCGAAGGCGAAGCCGGCGGCGGAGCCGATGGTGGCGCCGCCGTCCTACTCGACCGACAGCAGCGAAGACCCGCTGGAAATCCCGCGCTTCTTCAAGCGGCAGGTCAACGACTAGGGCCTGAACTCGCCAGGAATGACGTTCGGGACGGCGTCAGGAAGTCCATGGCA
Source organism: Sphingoaurantiacus capsulatus (assembly GCF_042648405.1). Classification (NCBI taxonomy): domain Bacteria; kingdom Pseudomonadati; phylum Pseudomonadota; class Alphaproteobacteria; order Sphingomonadales; family Sphingosinicellaceae; genus Sphingoaurantiacus; species Sphingoaurantiacus capsulatus. The sequence continues at coordinate 30,276 of NZ_JBHRXV010000010.1, forward strand.
AGTAAGGTCGCGCAGACCAGCTAGCAGATGCTAGCTGGCAAGCGGGCGGCGCGTAGCCATGGTCTTCCTCACGCCGCGCGAAGCGTGGCAGCGAGAGGCTGACTGGCGTCGTCGACGCCGCTTGCCGGGGGCCTTCAGGCCCGGCTGCGCGACCTCTCCTCGCCAGTCAGCCTCTCGCTGCCATCCCGAATGCCATTCCTGGCGAGTTCAGGCCCTGTCGGTATTTTTACCCGGATAAAAATATAAGACCCGGGTTTTTACCCGGGTCTTATTCGTTCAGCTCTTGGCTTTCCGGTACGGCACGAACTCGCCGAGGTTCACGAACCCGGTCTGGATGCGCGAACTGGTATCGTACAGCCGCACCACGTCGATGCTGCACAGCTGGCTCGAATGGGTGTTCGTGACCAGCACGTCCCATTTGTCGAGCGACTGCGCGCCGCCCCGCGGCGTGTTGACGTAGATCACGCCGCCGTTGGTCTCGTAGAGGATCGCGGTGCCCTTGATGATCTGCGTCGAGCGGATGTCGCGCAGATTGAGGCACTTGACCGGTTCCCCGGCGGTTCGGCCTTCGAGCGCCTTCGCCATCTGGGCGGCGGCGGGCTCGGGCGCGGCGTTGACGGGGGCGAGCGCGAGCAGCGCGGCGCCGGCGAGGGCAGGAAGTGCGAAACGCATGACAGGGCCTCCTCTTCAGACTCCTAATATAGGGCAATTTCGCTCGGGTTTGGAGAGGAGGGTACGGTAGCGTGCAATTTAAGCGCTTTTGGTACGTTTAGCGCTTTCTCCGGCCCGCCATCATGCTAGCCATAGCCCGCATTGGATACGGGAAGGATTCGGGGATGGATCGTCGTCATTTTCTGAAGAGTGGCGCCGCCGCCACGAGCGTTGCGCTGCTGCCGGCCGCCACCCTGGCGCAGGGCAGGCTCAGCGGCGACGCCGCCGCGTCGGCGCTGTTCGAGCGCATTTTCACCGAAGCGGTCGCCCATTCGCCGGAGCTCGCCAGCTCATTGGGCCTCGACAAGGGCGCCAACGCCGCGGCGAAGGGCAAGCTGTCGCCGGCGACCGCGCAGCAGCGCAACGAAGACCTCGCCCGGCTGGAGGCGGCGCTCGCCGAACTGCGCCGGCTCGACCGCGCCAGCCTGTCGGCGGCGAACCAGAACAACCTCGATGTCGTCGTCTACATGCTGGAGAACCAGACGGTGGCGGCAAAGCGCTTCGGGCTCGACTCGACGGTGCGCCCCTACATGATCTTCCAGCAGGGCGGCGCCTATTTCTCGACGCCCGACTTCCTCAACACCGCCCACACCATCGCGACCAAGGACGATGCCGAGGCCTATCTGTTGCGCCTCGAAGCCTTCGCCCGCGTGCTCGACGAGGAGCGGGTCGAGCAGGAGGCGGAGGCCGCCAAGGGCTTCCTCGCGCCAGCCTGGTCGCTCGACCTGACGCTCGGCCAGATGGCCAAGCTGCGCTCGCAGGACGCCGCCACCTCGTCAATCGTCACGTCGCTCGCCGACCGCGCCAAGAAGGCGAACATCGAGGGCGACTGGCAGGGCCGCGCCGCGAAGATCGTCAGCGACAAGGTCTACCCGGCGCTCGACCGCCAGATCGCGATGATCGAGAAGCTGAAGCCGACCTCGCGGCCGGGCGACGGCGCGTGGCGCCTGACGCGCGGCAACGAGATCTACGCTGCGGCGCTGCGCCAGTCGACGACCACCGACATGTCGCCTGACGAGGTCCACAAGCTCGGCCTGGCGCAGGTGAAGGAAATCAGCGCCGAGCTCGACAAGATCCTGAAGGCGCAGGGGCTGACGCAGGGCAGCGTCGGCGCGCGGCTGGCGCAGCTCAACGCGCGGCCGGACCAGCTCTATGCCAACACCGACGCCGGCCGCGAAGAGCTGATCCGCGATCTCAACACCAGCCATGACGCGATGTACAAGAAGCTGCCGCCGCTGTTCGCGACGCTGCCGACGCAGCCGCTCGAGATCCGCCGCGTGCCGGTCGAGATCCAGGACGGCGCCTCGAACGGCTATTACAACCGCGCCACCCTCGATGGCTCGCGCCCGGCGATCTACTTCATCAACCTGAAGGACACGCGCGACTGGCCGAAATATTCGCTGCCGGCGCTGACCTATCACGAGGGCGTGCCGGGGCATCACCTTCAGATCAGCCTCGCGCAGGAATCGAAGGACATTCCGACGTTGCGCAAGGTCGGCGGCTTCGGCGCCTATTCGGAAGGCTGGGCGCTCTATGCCGAGCAGCTCGCCGACGAGGCCAAGGCCTATCACGGCGACCTCGAACGCGCCGGCTATCTCCAGTCCTTCCTGTTCCGCGCCGCGCGCCTTGTCGTCGACACCGGCATCCACACGCAGAAGTGGGACCGGGCGAAGGCGACCGCCTATCTGGTGGAGACCACCGGCTTTGCGCAGCCGCGCTCGCAGCGCGAGGTCGAGCGCTATTGCACCCAGATGGGCCAGGCCTGCAGCTACAAGGTCGGCCACATGGCGTGGACCCGCCTGCGCGCCGAGGTCGAGAAGGCGCAAGGCGCCAAGTTCGACGTGAAGCAGTTCCACGAAATCCTGAAGGAAGGCGCGATGCCGCTGACCATCCTCGAAAAGCGGGTGCGAGAGCGTTTCAAAGCCTAGCGGTCGCGTCAGCGGCGGATGGCCCCGCCCTCTTGCCAGCTTGTCCCTCCACCCTTCCGCATGGCAAGGGGAGGAGGGACACGGGGCAAACAGGGGTATAGCGGATGGCGGGGCCGTTGCAGGGCGTCCGGATCGTCGAGATCGCGGGCATCGGACCAGGACCTTTCTGCGGCATGATGCTCGCCGATCACGGCGCGGAGGTCATCCGCGTCGAACGGCCGGGCGGGACGAAGGCCGGGCCGGCGACCGAGGGCTCGCGCGACCCGCTGATGCGTTCGCGCAAGACCATCGTCGTCGACATGAAGAAGCCCGAAGGCATCGAGGTGGTGCGCGAGCTGTGCCGCACCGCCGACGGCCTGATCGAGGGCTTCCGCCCCGGCGTGATGGAGCGGCTCGGCCTTGGCCCCGACGTACTGCTCGCCGACAACCCGAAGCTCGTCTACGGGCGGATGACCGGCTGGGGGCAGACCGGCCCCTACGCGCACGCGGCCGGCCACGACATCAACTACATCGCGCTGACCGGCGCGCTCCACGCCTATGGCCGCGCCGGCGAGAAGCCGACGCCGCCGATCAACATGGTCGGCGATTTCGGCGGCGGCGGCATGATGCTGGCATTCGGCATGGTCTCGGCGATCCTCGCGGCGCGCGGCGGCGGCAAGGGCCAGGTGATCGACTGCGCGATGACCGACGGCGCGTCGGTGCTGATGTCGATGATCTGGGGCTTCCGCGCCATGGGCATCTGGCGCGACGAGCGCGGCGTGAACCTCCTCGATACCGGCGCGCATTTCTACGACACCTATGAGTGCGCCGATGGCGGCTATGTCTCGATCGGGTCGATCGAGCCGCAATTCTACGCCGAGCTGCGCCGCCTCGCCGGCCTGACCGACGACAAGGATTTCGACGCGCAGATGGATCAGCGCGCCTGGGGGCCGCTGAAGGACAAGCTGACCGCGCTGTTCAAATCGAAGACGCGCGACGAATGGTGTGCGCTGATGGAGCACACCGACGTGTGTTTCGCGCCGGTGCTGTCGATGGCCGAGGCGCCCGACCACCCCCACAACGCCGAGCGCGGCACCTTCGGCATGGTCGGCAAGGCGCTGCAGCCGATGCCGGCGCCGCGCTATTCGGGCACCGTCACCGACAGGCCGTTCCTGACGCCGCCGGCGGGCAGCGACGGCGAGGCGCTGCTGGCGTCGATCGGCTATGACACCGCGAAGATCGCCGCGCTCCGCGACGCAGGAGCGGTCGGGTGAGGCGGCTGGCGCTCGCCGCCGTCGCCGCGCTGGTCGCGCTGCCGGCGCTGGCGCAACCGGCAAGGACCGGGAACGAAGATCCCGCCCGGCTGGTCGCGCTTGGCGAACGGATGGAGCGGTCGGGCGAGCTGACCGGCGCGATGGTGTTCTACGAACGCGCCATCAACATCGACCCGGCCTATCCGCTGGCGCTGCGCGCCGCGGGTAACAACGCCATGACGCGCGGCGTCCCGGCGGAGGCCGCGCGCTTCTATTCGACATGGGCGAATACCGAGCCGCGCAATCCTGAGGCGCTGATCTCGCTCGCCAGCACCTTGATCGCACAGCAGAAGCCCGACGAGGCGCTGGCCTTGCTGGCACGCGCCGAGGATCTGAACGGCAACAAGGGCCGCATCTCGGCGCAGCGCGGCATCGCGCTCGACCTGCAGGGCAATACCGCCGGCGCGCAGGCGGCCTATGCCGCGGCGCTCGACCTCAATCCGGCCGACGCGGTGACGACGCAGCGCATGGCGCTGTCGCTGGCGCTCGGCGGGCAGAATGGCGCGGCGGTGACGTTGATGCAGCGCTTCGGCCCGGAGCCGGAAGCGGCCGAGGTGCGGCGCACGCTGGCGCTGATCCATGCGCTCGGCGGCCGTCAGGGCGACGCCGGCGAGGCCGCGGCGGCGCTGTTCCCGATCGCCGAGGCGCAGAAGATGCGCAATTTCTACGCGCAGTTGCCGCGAATGCCGCTGCGCGAGCGCGCCATCGCGGTGCATTTCGGCATCGTGCCGGGTGTCGGCCCAGTGTCGATGCTGCCGATGACCGGCCCGCCCGCGCGCGTTGTCACCACGCAGGCGCCGGCGCCGAAGCCGGCGCAGGAGACGATCCGCACGACGGCGGTGCCGCCCCCCGCACCGCGTCCGACCCCGACGCCGCCCGCACCGGCGCCGACGCCTGCCGCGCCCGTGGCCGCTGCGGAAGCGCCGTTGACCCCGGCGCTGCTCGCCTCGCGCCCCCGCATCTGGGTGCAGGTCAGCAGCCTCGCCGACGGCTCTCGCCTCGGCGTCGAATGGCGGCGCATCCGCGGCGCGGCGGGCGATACGCTCGCCGGGCAGCAGCCTTATGTGCAGCGCGCCGGCGCGACCAACCGGCTGCTCGTCGGCCCCTATGCCAGCGAGTGGGCGGCGCGGTCGGCGATCGCCAAGCTCAAGGCGCGGCGGGTCGACTCGATCATCAACCGCACGCCAAAGGGCGCGTCCCTCGCGCCGCTGACCCCATGACGCCTGCCGCCTATGCGACCGACCCCGCGCGTTCGCGTGGGCGGCAGTATCCCCAGCCCGACAGCAGCGTTCGCGACCCGTTCCAGCGCGACCGCGACCGCATCATCCATGCGACCGCGTTTCGTCGGCTGAAGCACAAGACGCAGGTGTTCGTGTCGCCCGACGGCGATCATTTCCGCACCCGGCTGACGCACAGCCTTGAAGTCGCGCAGATCGGCCGGGTGATCGCGCGGGCGCTCGGGCTGCACGAGGATTTGACCGAGGCGCTGTGCCTTGGCCACGACCTCGGCCATCCGCCGTTCGGTCATGTTGGCGAGGATGTGCTGACCGAGGCGATGGCGCCCTATGGCGGCTTCGACCATAATGCCAACACGCTGCGGATCGTGACGAAGTTCGAGCAGCGCTACGCCGACTTCGACGGGCTGAACCTGACCTGGGAGACGCTCGAAGGCCTGGCCAAGCACAATGGCCCGATCTACGAGCCGACCTGGGCGCTCGCCGAGATCGACGCGGCCTATTCCCTAGACCTGGGCAGCTATTCGAGCCTTGAGGCGCAGGTCGCGGCGCTGGCCGACGACATCGCCTATGACAATCACGACCTCGACGACGGCCTGCGCGCCGGGCTGTTCACCATCGAGGATGCGAAGGTCGTGCCGTTCATCGCCGAAAGCTGGGCAATGGTGACCGAGCGTTTCCCCAACGCCGCGTCCGACCGGCTGCCCGCCGAGCTGGTCCGCCACCAGATCGGCCGCATGGTCGCCGACGTGCTGGCGGAAACGCGCCGCCGGATCGCCGAGGTCAATCCGCAGTCGGTTGAGGATGTCCGCGCCGCCGGCCGCACCCTCGTCGGCTTCTCGTCCGCGATGGCGAAGTGCGAGCGGGATATGAAGCTCTTCCTGCGCGAGCGCATGTATTTCCACCCCTACAACCTAGGCATCCGCAAGCCGGCGCGGGAGATCGTGGCGGCGCTGTTCGAGCGCTTCCACAGCGATCCCGACGCGATGCCGGATGGGTGGGGGGCATCGACGCCGGCCGACGAGCCGGCACGGGCGCGGCATGTCGCCGACTTCATCGCCGGCATGACCGACCGCTACGCGATCCGGACGTATCGGCGGCTGATCGGCGATATTGAATTCCCCGGCGACGGCTTCATCTAGGTTTTGGGTGGAGATACTCGCGCGGAGGTAGGCAGGTGTCTAACTTTCTCAGGAAGGTGAACAAGACCAAGGTCGATCCCGAGCTTCTTGCTGATGTCCTCAATATGCACGCGGACATGCCGGCCGAAGATCGGGGCTCATTTGAAGCTCGTGCATTCGGGATATTTAGGTTGTTAGCCGATCGTGGCTACAGCCAAGAGGGTGGAGCACTAGCTACCGCCATAAGTTTACGGCTCACAGCGCTTGCCTTGCTTGCAAGGGAGAATGGTGGCCGCGGCTTCACTATGCCTGGCGATGAGGACGGCATGGATTGGGTTCACGCGGATTTGGTGCGATGTGCTGCAGAGGAGCCGCTTGTCGAAGGAGATGATGAGCAGGCTGTTTTCAACAGACGCAGCTTTGAACAGCGGCTCCTTTCGATATGCACCGCGCAAGGCAGAGCGTGACATTCGCGATCAGAACCTGATCACAAAGCGTGACGCCGGCGGCGAAGCCGGTTAGAGCCCGCCGCATGTCGAACCTTTTCGAAACTTTCTCCGCGCGGGTGCGCGAGGCGCTCGATGCGCTGGCGGCCGAGGGCGTGATCCCGGCTGGCCTCGACCTCAGGAACGTGACGGTCGAGCCGCCGCGCGATGCGAGCCATGGCGATCTGGCGACCAACGCCGCGATGGTGCTGGCGAAGCCGGCGGGCACCAACCCGCGCGCCATCGCCGGGCCGCTTGCCGAGAAGCTGGCGGCGCTGCCCGAGGTGGCGTCGGCGGAGGTGGCCGGCCCCGGCTTCCTCAACATCCGGCTGGTGCCCGGCACCTGGGTCGATGTGCTGCGCGCGATCGAGGCGGAGGGCGACGCCTATGGCCGCTCGGCGCTCGGCAACGGGCAGACGGTCAATGTCGAATATGTCTCGGCGAACCCGACCGGGCCGATGCACATGGGCCATTGCCGGGGTGCGGTGGTCGGCGACGCGCTGGCCAGCCTGCTCAAGTACGCGGGCTATGGCGTGATCCGCGAATATTACATCAACGACGCGGGCAGCCAGGTCGACACGCTCGCGCGGTCGGCGCACCTGCGCTACCGCGAGGCCCTCGGCGAGGACATCGGCGAGATTCCGGAAGGCTATTATCCGGGCGACTATCTGAAGCCGATCGGCGCGCTGCTCGCCGCGGACTATGGCGACACTTACGTCGGCAAGCCCGAGAGCGAATGGCTGGCGCTGTTCAAGACGCGCACGGCGGGCGCGATGATGGACCTGATCCGCGCCGATCTGGCGCTGCTTGGCATCCATCACGACAAATTCTCGTCGGAAGCCGAGCTGCAGGCGTCGGGCGCCATCGAGGCGGCGGTCGAGCGGCTGCGCGCCAAGGGCCTCGTCTATGAAGGCGTGCTCGAGGCGCCGAAGGGCGAGACGCCCGAGGATTGGGAGCCGGTCGAGCTGACCTTGTTCCGCGCCAGCCAGTTCGGCGACGACGTCGACCGGCCGATCCGCAAGTCGGACGGCAGCTGGACCTATTTCGGCGCCGACCTCGCCTATCACGCGCAGAAGGCGGAGAGTGCCGACCAGCTTGTCGACATCTGGGGCGCCGACCATGCCGGCACGGTGAAGCGCCAGCAGGCGGCAGTGACCGCGCTGACCGACGGCAAGGTCGAGCTCGACGTGAAGCTGGTGCAGATGGTGCGCCTGCTGCGCGCCGGCGAGCCGATCAAGATGTCGAAGCGGGCGGGCAATTTCGTCACGCTCGCCGATGTCGTCCGCGAGGTCGGCAAGGACGTGGTGCGCTACATCATGCTCACCCGGCGGTCGGACGCGCAGCTCGATTTCGACTTCGCCAAGGTGGTCGAGCAGTCGAAGGACAATCCGGTCTTCTACGTTCAGTACGCCCATGCGCGGATTCACTCGCTGCAGCGGCGGATGGCGGAGGCGGGAATTGCGGTCGTCGAACCGGCGCTCGACCGGCTCGACGACGAGGAGCTGGGGCTGATGCGGCTCGCCGCGCATTGGCCGCGCACGGTCGAGGCCGCGGCGCTGGCGCATGAGCCGCACCGCGTCGCCTTCTACCTCGGCGATCTCGCCGCCGCCTTCCACGCGCTGTGGAACCGCGGCAACGACGATCCGTCGCGGCGTTTCCTGCTGCCCGACGATCCGGCGCTCACCGCAGCGCGGCTGGCGCTGTCGCGCGCCATCGGGCAGGTTATCCGCAACGGGTTGTCGATCATGGGAGTGACGCCCGTCGAGGAGATGCACTGAGCATGTCGCGGCGCGGGCGGGACGAGGACGAGGACGACGCGCCCTGGCTGGCGCCGGCCGCGCCCGAATATCGCCGCCGCGCGAGCGGCGGGGGCGGCGGGACGGTGGTGCCCGGCAACCGCTTCATGCTGTGGGTGGTGCTGCTGCTCGGGCTTTTGGCGTTGGTCGTCGGCCTCATCTACGCACAGGTCGCCAAGCCCGATGACGACGCGCCGGTCTATGCCGATGCCGACGGGCAGGTGCCGCTGATCCGCGCCGCCGACGGGCCGTTCAAGATGCGCCCGAAGGATCCGGGCGGGCTCGACCTCGAAGGCAACAACCAGGCGGCGTTCGAAGCGGCCGGCGGCCTCGATCCGGGCGGCGACCTCAACTTCGACGCGCTGCCCGAGGAGCCGATCGACCGGGCGGAGATCGCCGCGAGAGCCGAGGCCCGGCCGGCGGCGCCGGCGTCCGGCCCACGTCAGCTGGTCGAGGAACCGGAAGAGGTTGCCGAGGCGCCGAAGCCCAAACCGGCGCCCAAGCCCGAGGTGAAGACGCCGCCGAAGAACGAGACGCGCGAGGCGATCGAGGAAGCGCTGAAACCGGCGGCGGGCGGCGGCAATTTCGCGCTGCAGCTCGGGGCGTTTTCGAGCGAGGCGAAGGCGAACGAGGCGTGGAAGCGTTTTTCGGGGCGCTATTCCTATCTCGCCGAACTGAACAAGTCGGTGCTCGCGATCGAGCGCGACGACACCAAGCTGTATCGGCTGCGGGCGACCGGAGTGGGATCGCGGGCGCAGGCGAACAATCTCTGTTCCCGGCTGCGGGCCGCCGGCGACCAGTGCTCGGTGGTTGATTGATGCTGCCGATCATCTTCGCATTCGCGGGGACGGTGCTGAGCGATGACGAACGGGCGCTCTTCAGGGCCTGCGACCCGGCGGGGTTCATCCTGTTCCGGCGGAATATCGAGACGCCCGATCAGGTGCGGGCGCTGACCGATTCGCTGCGGGAGCTGTCCGGGCGGAGCGATCTGCCGATCCTGATCGATCAGGAGGGCGGGCGCGTGGCGCGGCTGGAGCCGCCGCACTGGCCGGTGTTTCCGACGGGCGAGGCGTTCGGGCGGTTGTTCGAGACGGCGCCGTTGTCGGCGCTGGAGGCGGCGCGGGTCAACGCGCTCGCGATTGCGCTGACCCTTCGCGACATCGGGGTGACGGTCGACTGCCTGCCGCTGCTCGATGTGCCGGTGCCTAGCGCGCACGATGTGATCGGCGACCGGGCCTATGGGCGGGAGCCGCTGCGGGTGGCGGCGTTGGGCGACATGACGTTGCGTGGGCTGCGCGAGGGCGGCGTGGTCGGTATCGTCAAGCATATCCCCGGCCACGGACGGGCGGCAGCGGACAGCCATCTGGAGCTGCCGGTGGTGACGGCCTCGCGCGATGAGCTGGAGACGGATTTCGCGCCGTTCCGAAAGCTCAGCGGTGCGCCGATGGGGATGACGGCGCATGTCAAATACACCGCGCTCGATGCCGAGCGTTGCGCCTCGCTGTCGCCGACGGTGATCGAGGGCACGATCCGCGGCGACATCGGCTTCGACGGCTTCCTGATGGCCGACGACCTCGGGATGAAGGCGCTGGGCGGCAGCTTTGCCCAGCGGGCGCTGGGGACGATCGCGGCGGGCTGCGACGTGGCGCTGCATTGTTCGGGGGTGTTCGCCGAGATGGCGGAGATCGCCGAGGCGGCGCCGGCGATGAGCGACAAGGCGCAAGAGCGGCTGGCGCGGGCGATGGCGTGGGCGGACGGTGCCTCGCAGGCGGATATCGCCGAACTGGCGGCCAAGCGCGACGCGCTGCTGGCCCTGGCGGCATGATGGCGGCCCACACCGATCTTTCCCTCTCCCTTGAGGGGAGAGGAAGGGGCCCGCTTTGCAACGCAAAGTGGGAAGGTGAGGGTGATGCCCGAGCGCAAACGGCGTCGGCGCGTTTCGCCCGCACATCACCCTCACCCTCCCAGCTTCGCTGGGCCCCTCCCTCTCCCCTCAAGGGAGAGGGGTGCGGTGGCGCCCGTGGCTGAGAATTCCGACCTCTTCGAAGCGCCGGTTCGCGATCGGCCCGAGGAGGAGGTGCTGACGCTCGAGCTCGACGGGTGGGAAGGGCCGCTCGATCTGCTGCTGCAGCTGGCGCGCAACCAGCGGGTCGACCTGACCAAGATCTCGATCCTCGCGCTGGTCGAGCAATATCTGGAGTTCGTCGCCAAGGCGCGGCAGCTGCGGCTGGAGCTGGCGGCGGATTATCTCGTGATGGCGGCGTGGCTCGCCTATCTCAAATCCTGCCTGCTGCTGCCCAGGGAGGCGCAGGAGGAGCCGTCGGCGGAGGAACTGGCGCTGCGGCTGCAGATGCAGTTGCAGCGGCTCGACGCGATGCGCGAGGCGGGGGCGCGGCTGATGGCGCGCGACCAGCTGGGCCGCGATACGTTTCCGCGCGGGGCGCCCGAGGGGCTGCGGGTGCTGAAATCCTCGGCGTTCGAGGTGTCGCTGTACGAGCTGCTGCAGGCTTATGGTGCGCTCAGGGCGCGGGGCGAGCATCGCATCTACGAGGTAAAGCGGCGGCCGATAATGGCGCTGGAGGAGGCGCTGGAGCGGCTCGAGGGTCTGCTCGGCGTGACCTTCGAGTGGACCGAGCTGCTGCGCTTCCTGCCCGAAAGCGAGGATGCGGGGTTCCGGCGGTCGACGATCGCCAGCACGTTTGTGGCGGCGCTGGAACTGGCGCGGCAGGGGAGGGCCGACCTGCAGCAGGCGGAGGCGTTCGGGCCGCTGCACCTCAGGGGCAAAAGATGATCGACCCCGAGACGCTGCGCATGGTCGAGGCGATCCTGTTCGCCGCCGACAAGCCGCTGACGGTCGAAGAGATCGCGGCGTATTTGCCGGAAGGGGCGGAGGTGGGCGCGGTGCTGGTCGAGCTGGCCGAATCCTATGCGCCACGTGGGGTGAATCTGGTCGATCGCGGCGGGCGCTGGCTGTTCCAGACGGCGCCCGACCTGTCGCACATCCTCAGCCGCGAGCGGCAGGAGGCGCGGAAACTTAGCCGCGCGGCGCTCGAGACGCTGGCGATCATTGCCTATCACGAGCCGGCGACGCGGGCGCAGATCGAGGAGATCCGCGGCGTGTCGATCTCCAGGGGCACGCTCGACGTGCTGATGGAAGCGGGCTGGGTGCGCCCGGCGGGCCGTCGCGAATCGCCGGGGCGGCCGCTGCAGTACGCGACGACGCCTGCGTTCCTCGTGCAGTTCGGGCTGGAGAGCCGCCGCGACCTGCCGGGCATCGGCGAGCTGAAGGCGGCGGGGCTGCTCGATCCGATCGACCTGTCGCTGTTCGGCCAGCCGCAGCCCGAGAGCGAGGATGATTCCGACGCGGGCGAGCCGGACGAGGAATATGAAGGTATCGTCAGCGACGAAGAGTCCGAGGACGCCGACTAGCCGCCGTCACATCGCTGGGGTAGAAACCCGGCGACGCAAGACCCACCTTAGGGTCCGAGGAAATTCCAGGGAGCTTTCGCGATGGGTTCGTTCAGCATCTGGCACTGGCTGGTCGTGGGCGTGATCGTCCTGCTGCTGTTCGGCAAGGGCCGTATCTCCGATATCATGGGCGAGACGGCGAAGGGCATCAAAGCCTTCAAGAAGGGCATGACCGAGGACGACGCGCCGCCGCCGGCCCCCGCGCCCGCCCCGCGCCAGGTGACGACGGCGCCGCCGGCCGAGACGGCCGCGCCGGCGCGCGAGGAAGCGAACCGGCCGTAACGCCGGATGTTCGACGTCGGTTATTCAGAGCTGCTGCTCATCGCGATCGTGACCCTGCTGGTCGTCGGTCCCAAGGAGCTGCCCAACCTCCTGCGCAAGGTCGGCAAATGGACCGCGCAGGCGCGGGGCATGGCGCGCCATTTCCGCTCGGGCTTCGACACGATGGTGCGCGAGGCCGAGATCGACGAGATGAACCGGCAATGGGCGGCGCAGAACGAAGCGATCATGGCCGGGTCGAAGAGCTACACGCCCGACCCTGAGCGCGACGCCGATCTGGAAGCGATTGCCGATTTGCCGCCGCCGCCGGCCTCTGAGCCGGAAGCACCGCCCGCCAAGCCGAAGCGCACCCGCGCCAAGAAGCCGCCGGCGGTTCCGCCCGCGCCGTGAGGGACATCGACGACAGCAAGGCGCCGCTTCTCGACCATCTGATCGAGCTGCGGCAGCGCCTCCTGCGCAGCATCATCGCGCTGGCGGTGGCGTTCGGCATCGCCTTCTATTTCTCGTCCGACATCTTCCGCTTCCTCGCCCAGCCGTACATCGAGGCGTCGGGGCCGGGCGGTGAGAAGCAGCTGATCTACACCAAGCTCTACGAAGCGTTTTTCACCGAGATCAAGGTGGCGCTGTTCGCTGCCTTCTTCTTCGCCTTCCCGGTGATCGCCAACCAGGTGTGGGCGTTCGTGGCGCCCGGCCTCTACAAGCATGAAAAGCGGGCGTTCCTGCCGTTCATCCTGGCGACGCCGGTGCTGTTCACCCTGGGCGCGGCGCTTGCCTATTATGTGGTGATGCCGACGGCGTTCCGCTTCTTCCTCGGCTATCAGCAGTCCGACGGCGAGGTGTCAGTGAGCGCGCTTCCCGCCATCGCCGACTATCTGTCGCTGGTGATGAACTTCATCTTCGCGTTCGGCGTGTCGTTCCTGCTGCCGGTGCTGATGATGCTGCTCGAGCGCGCCGGCATCGTCACGCGCCAGCAACTGACCGCGGGCCGCCGCTACGCCATCGTCGCGGCGTTCGTCGTCGCGGCCGTGCTGACCCCGCCCGATGTCATCTCGCAGCTGATGCTCGCGATCCCGCTGGTCATCCTCTACGAACTGGCGCTGATCGGCATCTGGCTCACCGAGCGCGGCCGCGCCAAGAAGGCCATCGTCCCCACCGAACAGGAAGCCCCATGACCCGCGAGACCCTCGACCTGAAGCGCCCCGACCTGCTGCGCGAGCAGGCGTTCGTCGCGGGCGAATGGGTGTCGGGCGCGAGCAGCATCGAAGTGCGCAACCCGGCGACGGGCGGCCTGCTGGCCACCGTGCCGAAGCTGGGTGCCGCCGACACCAAGAAGGCGATCGACGCGGCGCAGGCAGCGATGAAAGGCTGGGCGAAGCTCACCGCCAAGGAGCGCGCGAACACGCTGCGCCGCTGGTTCGAGCTCATCATGGCGAACCAGGAAGACCTTGCGCGCATCATGACCGCCGAGCAGGGCAAACCCTTGGGCGAGGCGCGCGGCGAGATCGCCTATGCGGCGAGCTTCATCGAATGGTTCGCCGAAGAGGGCAAGCGCATCTACGGCGACATCATCCCCGCGCATGCGCCGGACAAGCGCATCATGGTGCTGAAGCAGCCGATCGGCGTCGCCGCGGCGATCACCCCGTGGAATTTCCCCGCCGCGATGATCACCCGCAAGGCCGGGCCGGCGCTCGCCGCCGGTTGCGGCATGGTGCTGAAGCCCGCCACCGCGACGCCGCTGTCGGCCTTCGCGCTGTGCGTGCTGGCGGAAGAGGCGGGGCTGCCCAAGGGGCTGCTGTCCTGCGTCACCGGCAGCGCGGGCGAGATCGCGGGGGCGATGACGTCCAACCCGCTGGTGCGCAAGCTGTCCTTCACCGGATCGACCGAGATCGGCCAGCAGCTGATGGTCGCCTGCGCCGAGAACGTCACCAAGATGAGCCTTGAACTGGGCGGCAACGCGCCGTTCATCGTGTTCGACGACGCCGACCTCGACGCGGCGGTGCAGGGCGCGATCCTGTCTAAGTTCCGCAACGCCGGGCAGACCTGCGTCTGCGCCAACCGCATCTATGCGCAGGCGGGCATCTATGACGAATTCGTGCAGCGGCTGGCCAAGGCCACCGAGGCGCTGAAGATCGGCAACGGCGCCGAGGCCGGCATCGACGTCGGCCCGCTGATCGACGAGGCGGCGGTGGCGAAGGTCGAGGAGCATATCGCCGACGCCGTCGCGCATGGCGGCCGCATCGTGTCCGGCGGCAAGCGCCACCCGCTCGGCCACAGCTTCTTCACCCCGACGGTGATCGCCGACGTCACGCCGAAGATGGCGGTGGCGCAGGAGGAGACCTTCGGCCCGGTGGCGCCGGTGTTCCGCTTCACCGACGAGGCGGACGTGGTGGCGCAGGCCAACGACACGCGCTTCGGGCTTGCGGCGTACTTCTATTCGCGCGACCTCGGCACGGTGTGGCGGGTCGCCGAGGACCTCGAATTCGGCATCGTCGGCGTCAACACCGGCATTATCTCGACCGAGGTCGCGCCGTTCGGCGGCGTCAAGCATTCGGGCTTCGGCCGCGAGGGCTCGAAATACGGCATCGAGGATTATCTCGAGGTCAAATATGTCTGCGTCGCCGGCATCTGATCGAGCCGTTTTCCGCGGTTTCTGAACGGCTGTTCAGACCCAATTTTCCGATTGCGACGAGCCGAAGCGGAAAGTCCGACATCCCGAACTTGGAAGTCCGTTGAGGCCTCCCTATCTCTGTGTTGCGAGCCGTGGTCATCCCCTTTCCGCGGCCTGCGCGCGCCGGTCGGCGCGTTTTCCTCCCTGAACCCTTGGCCGCCCTTCGGGGCGGCCTTTTTCTTTTGGGTGAGGGGGTTGGGGCCGGTGCTTCCGCCCCTGCGCGGTCGCGGTGGAGAAGCGCCGGAGCGTCCAACCACACCCAATCCGTCATACCGGCGAAAGCCGGTATCCAGTCGATGGCCGGTCTGGATACCGGCTTTCGCCGGTATGACGGTTGGTTTGTGATTATGACGGTTGGTTGGTGATGAGGCGACGGAAAGAGGGACGCGGCTATTCCGCCGCTTCCCGCCGCTCCGGCAACAATCCCAACCCCGGCGCGCGTTCCAGCAGCATCTCGACGATCCGCGCCAAGGTGGCCGCGACCAGCGCGAAGCCGCCGTGGCGGGCGAGGCGGGCGGGGTCCATGTAGAGGGCGCGGTCGACTTCGATCTGGACGACATGGACGCCGCGCAGGCGATCCGAATGATGGCGGGTGGTGTAGCCGCCGGCGTAGGGCGTGT
This sequence comes from Sphingoaurantiacus capsulatus, assembly GCF_042648405.1. Taxonomy (NCBI): domain Bacteria; kingdom Pseudomonadati; phylum Pseudomonadota; class Alphaproteobacteria; order Sphingomonadales; family Sphingosinicellaceae; genus Sphingoaurantiacus; species Sphingoaurantiacus capsulatus. The sequence continues at coordinate 45,879 of NZ_JBHRXV010000010.1, forward strand.
TGCGCGCGACGCGGAAGCCCTGTGCAGCGATCTCGGCCTCGATGGCCTCGACCAGCGCCGGGGCGGCGGTGGTGCCGTGCAGGTCGCCGAGCACGAACTGCGGCGCGTTCGGCCCCGGCGGGGTCGGCATCGAATGGCAATCGAGCAGGATCGCAAAGCCGTGCCGGCGCAGCGCGCGGCCGACCAGCATGTCGAGCGCCGCATGATAGGGGCGATGGAGCGCCTTCACCCGCAATTCGACATCGGCAAGGCGCAGGCGGCTGGCGTAGATGTCGAGCCCGTGCGCGGCGATGCGCGGCAGGATGCCAAGACCGGCGGCGACGCGGTCGCTGGCCTGGCCGGGCGACGGCGGCAGCGGGTCGGCGACCATCGCCGGGTCGATCTCGTCGGCGTCGCGGTTGAGATCGAGATAGGCGCGGCCGTAGCGCGCGGCGATCATCGGCGCGCCGACCGCGACCGCGGCGGCCAGCAGCTCGTCGACATAAGCGTCCTCGGCACGGCGAAGCTGGCCGAGCGACAGGCGCGACTGGGCGAGGAAGGCGCCGGGATATTCACGGCCGCTGTGCGGGCTCGCCAGTACCAGCGGCGACGCGGGCTCGGTCGGGCCGGTGATGCGGTAGGGCAGGCCTTCGGCAGTCGTGAGGGGGGCGGGCAAGGTCATAGGGGCACGCACACTCTCGTGGCAAACGCGGGCGAATCGACGGTAGCGTGTGACGCGGCCAAGGGCCAGCGCGGGGGCGAGCAACGCTGTGCTCACGCCGATTTCGCTTCGCACTGGCGGTTTTTTAACGCTTTGGGGCTAGAAGCTTCCCGCCGCGAAGCGCAATATATCGACCATCCAACCAGAGCCGTAGCGACCCATGCCCCGCATCCTGCTTGCCGAAGACGATGAGTCGATGCGCACCTTCCTCGTGCGCGCCATCGAGCGTGCCGGATACGAAGTGACGGCGGTGGACCGCGGCACCTCGGCGCTGCCGCACATCGCCGGCGGCGACTATGATCTGCTGCTGACCGACATCGTCATGCCCGAGATGGACGGCATCGAGCTGGCGCAGCGCGCCGCCGCCCTCGCGCCGCGCATGCGGGTGATGTTCATCACCGGCTTCGCCGCGGTGGCGCTGAATGCCGGTTCGGGCGCGCCGGCGGGCGCCAAGGTACTGTCGAAGCCCTTCCACCTGCGCGACCTCGTCGCCGAGATCGACCGGCTGTTCGCCGAACCTGTCGTCAGCGCGTCATAAGCGCTTGCGCACCGGGCATCGCCCGACTATCTAGCCCTCCGCGTGGGCGCGTAGCTCAGTGGTAGAGCACTGTGTTGACATCGCAGGGGTCGCAAGTTCAATCCTTGCCGCGCCCACCATTTAATCCCCAGAGCGATGTCAAAGCGGCTAAGCGCCGCTATCTGTGGCACCGTGATGCCGCTGGCAGGACAAAGCCTACCCGAGGTTGTAATCGTCAAGCGCCGCGACAGGCGCTCCGAGCGCACTGGCCAGCTTTCGCCGGGTTTCGCGCGTGCCGTAGACAAGACCGCGCTCGATCTTGTTGACGAAGGCCGGTGACAGCCTGGCTTCTTGCGCCAGCGCGACAGTCGTCAGTTTCCGATATGTCCGCCATGCTTTCACCGCGCTCAGGCCTTCATCGAGCATGAGGTCGACGACCTCGGCCGGGATGGTGCCTTCCGCTTCGGCCTGGGCGGTGAGGGCAGGGACCGCTGCAGCGTCGGCGGCATCAAGGCGGGCCTCCGCAGCCTCTCCCAGCGAGACCAGGCTTTCATATTCGGCGATCGGAACAACGACCGCTATGCGGGTGCCGTCGGCGCCGGTTACATATTGCAGGTCGCGCATTGTGCCTCCCATCCGGTTGCTGGACTCAAGGTCGGTCAGTCGTAGATTTGCCGCCGGTGTCCAACCTTCAACACCGTCAGGACGATCAGGGTCTCCGTGAAGATCACGCGATAGTCGCCGACACGCAGTCGCAGCGCGTCAACGCCTTGCAGCCTCTTGACGTTGTTCGCCAGCGATGCCGGATCGACGGCATATTGCTTCACCTTCGCGCGGATCAGCCTTGAGGCGGGCACATCGATCGAACGGAGCGCCTTGACTGCGGCTCGGCTGTATTCGATGCGGCGTTCGCCAGTCATGAATCTCCATATTAGATAATTTATGGCTATTCAAGTCATAAATGGAGAGGGAGGTGGCGCCCGCCGCCCCCTCCAAGACCAGCTATCCGATCATAGCTCCGTTCCTCAGAACCACAGCCTGACGCCAGCGACGAACGCCCAGCCGCCGACATCCTCGCCCGCCGCACGGGCGAAGCGGGCGGTGTCGCCGAGACTGCGGGCATAGTCGATGCCGATGTAGGGTGCGACTTCGGGCGCCAGTTCATAGCGGAGCCGCAGCCCCGCCTCGACCGATGACAGACCCGAGCCCAGCCTGAGCGCCGGCACGTCCTGCGCTGACAGCTCCGCCTCGACCGAGGGTTGCAGGATGAGCTGGTTGGTCAGCCGCAGGTCATACTCCGCCTCGATCGCGGCGGTGAGGTCGCCCCGGTCGGAGACGAAGGCGAACGCCTCGACCTCGAACCAGTAGACCGCCAGCCCCTCGATACCGAACGCGAAATGCGTGCGGTCGGGGCCTTCGCCGAAATCATAGCGGATGCCGGCTTGCAGGTTGAACCAGGGGTCGATGGCGCGCGAGTAGAGCGCCTGCACCTGCGCGGCTTCGAGCGCATGGCCGAAGCTGCCTTCGCCCTCGCTCTTCAGCCACAGCCGGTCATAGTCGCCGCCGAACCAGGCCTCGCCGTCCCAGCCATAGCCGTCGCGGCCCTCGACCACGCGATATTCGAAGCGGTCGAGCAGGTATTTGCCGCCGAGGAAGCCGCCATGCTCGGCGTAGATGGCGCGGCGGACGTCGGCCATTTCCTTGGGGTCCCAGACGGTGTCGGCGGCATGCTCGGGGCCGGAGCGCGCGGCGGCCGAGGGTGGCGCGACCGGCGGTGGAGCGGCGGCGCCGGGCGCTGCCGGGGTGCAATGGCCCATCGCGGCGTGCTCCGCCGGGCAGGCAGGGTCTTCATCGACCGGCGGCGGCGGGGGCGTGAGCACCGACGGTGTGCAATGGCCCATCGCCGCATGTTCGGCGGGGCACGACGGGTCTTCCACAGCAGCCGGCGGAGAGGCCGGTACGGCGCCATGACCGGCATGCTGTGCCAGCGCCGGCGTCGCGGCGAATGCCGCCGCGAGGAGGAGGGCGCGGATCATTGGGCGCCTCCTGCCATCGGTCGGACCTTGACGACGTTCATCATCCCCGCGTGCATGTGGAACAGCAGGTGGCAGTGGAACGCCCAGTCGCCGGGCGCGTCGGCGGTGAGGTCGAAGCTCGCCTTGCCGCCGGGCATCACGTTGACGGTGTGCTTCACCGGATGGCCGTGCGCCTGCCCCGTCACCAGCTCGAAGAAATGGCCGTGGATGTGGATGGGGTGGTTCATCATCGAATTGTTGATGAGGTTCACCCGGACGCGCTCATTGAGCTCGAAGCGGATCGGCTCGACGCCCTCGTTCATCTTGCGGCCGTCGAACGACCACATGAACCGCTCCATGTTGCCGGTGAGGTGAATGTCCACCTGCCGGGCGGGCGGGCGCGTGTCGGGGAAGGGCACCAGCGGGGCGAGTTGGTGATAGGTCAGCACGCGGTGCGGCACCTTCTCGAGGCCCAAGGGCCGGTCGCCGGTGCGGTCGGCGGGCATCGGCGCGACCATGTCGACGCCGACGCCGACCTTCACGGTGTCGGGCAGCAACGACGTGTCGCGCATGCTGTGGTCCATCAGCGCGGCGGGCGCGCCGGGGGTGCAGTGGCCCATGGCGGCGTGCTCGGGGGCGCAGCTCTCGTCCTCGCCCGAACCGTGCGCCATGCCCATGTCGCGCATCGACAGGGTGGGGCGTTCGCGCAGGACGGGCACCGCGGCGGTCATGCCGAGCTGGGGCGCTAGCGTGCCGCGGACGTAGCCGGAGCGGTCGATCGCCTCGGCCATGAGGGTGTAAGCCTGATCGGCTGTCGGGGTGACGATCGCGTCATAGGTTTCGGCGACCGAGATCTGGAACTCGTCGGTCTCGACCGGGCGGACATGCGTGCCGTCGGCCTGCACGATGGTCATCGGCAGCCCGGGGATGCGAACGTTGAAGATGGTCATCGCCGAGGCGTTGATGAAGCGCAGCCGCACCCGCTCGCCGGGTTTGAACAGCCCGGTCCAGTTTTCCGCCGGGCCGTGGCCGTTCAGCAGGAAGCTGTAGGTGGTGCCGTTGATGTCGGCGATGTCGGTGGGGTCCATCCGCATCTCCCCCCACATCAGTTTCTCGGACGGGCTCATCGCGCCGTCGCCGAACACCTGCTTGCGGCGGTTGAAGTAGCCGCCCTTCTGCTTGACCTTCAGGAACAGCTTGTGCGGATGCTCGAACGTCCAGTCGGAAAGGACGATGACATGCTCGCGGTCATAGGGCGCGGGCTCGGCGCCGGCGGGGTCGATGACCAGCGGGCCGTAATGTCCCATCTGCTCCTGCAGCCCAGAATGCGAATGGTACCAGTAGGTGCCGAACTGTTTGATCGGGAACTCATAGGTGAAGCGGCTGTGTGGGCGGATGCCGGGGAAGCTGATGCCCGGCACCCCGTCCATATGGAAGGGCAGGATCAGCCCGTGCCAGTGGATCGAGGTATCCTCGTCGAGCGCGTTGTCGACGTGGATGCGGACGTTTTGCCCCTCGCGCAGGCGCACGAGCGGGGCGGGGAGGACGCCGTTCATGGTGATGGCGTGGGCGGAGCGGCCGCCGGTACTGAAATGCCCGTGCGCGACGCGCAGGGTGATTTCCTCGCCGGAGAGGACCGGCGGCAGGCCCGGCGTGCCGCTGCGCGCCCAGGCCGGGAACAGCCCGGCGGCGCCGAGCGCGGCGGCGCCCGAGAGGCCGGCGCGCAGCAGCGCCCGGCGGGGGAGGGGGTGGTTCATCGAGATATGTCCCGTCGCGGGCCACGCGTCAGCGCGGCCGGTTGATGTGCGAAGGGCAGGACCGGCCTGCCGTCAGACGGCGAGGCGCGGAGGGGGTGTGTCGTGGTCGGGAAGAAGGTCGGCGAGCGGGGCGGGGCCGGTGCGCGCCGGCAGCGCGGCGGCCTGCTCGATGCGGGCGATCGGGCGCGGGGCGGCGATCTCGACCGCGGCGCAGCTGCCGCAGCGCATCTGCTTGGCGGGCGTTTGCTCGTCGCTTTGCTCGCTGCCGCCGCTGCAGTGATCGGACGCAGCGGTGGCGCTGACCGTCATGGCAGCGGCCATCGTCGACTGGCCGAAGACCAACCCGATCGCCAATGCGCAGATGAGAAGCCAGCGGCTCAGCATGGCGCGGAAACTACGCCTGGGGCGGCTGGCGCGCAAGCAAGCAACGTCGGCGTTCCATTGCGGCACCGCCCGGCCTATCAAGAGGCATGAGCGGGGGAATTTGTTCATGAGCGATGCGCAGCCGGGTCTCGCAAGGCGGCTCGGGCGGTTCGACGCGACGATGCTCGTCATGGGCGGGATCGTCGGCGCGGGCATCTTCGTCAATCCGGCCGAGGTGGCGCGGCACGTCCAGACGCCGGGGCTGATCCTCGGGGCGTGGGCGGTCGGCGGGCTGGTCGCGCTGATCGGCGCCTTCGTCTACGCCGAGCTGGCGGCGCGGCGGCCGGATGTCGGCGGGCAGTACGCCTATCTGCGCGATGCCTATGGGCCGGGGACGGCTTTCCTCTATGGCTGGTCGTTGCTGCTGGTCATCCAGTCGGGCGGCATGGCGGCGGTGGCCATCACCTTCGCGCGCTATCTCGGTGAGCTGGTGGTGCTGCCGTGGTCGGACACGGTAGTGGCGGTCGGGACCCTGGCGCTGCTGGTGCTGATCAACTGCCTCGGCGTGCGCGCGGGCAGCAATGTGCAGAATGCGCTGATGCTGCTGAAGATCGCCGCGATCGCCGCGCTGGTGGCGGTCGGCTGGTCGGTGGCGCCGGCGGCGGTGCCCGCGGCGGGAAGCGCGAGCGCGCCGCTCGAGTTCATGCTGCCGGCATTCGGCGCCGCGCTGATCCCGGTGATGTTCTCCTACGGCGGCTGGCAGACGACGAGCTTTGTCGCGGGCGAGATGCGCAATCCGGGGCGCGATCTTGCCTGGGGGCTGATGCTCGGCGTGGTCGGCGTGGTCGTGCTGTATCTGTCGGTCGTTTATATCTGCGTGACGGCGCTCGGCGCGACCGGGCTGGCGGCGAGCACGACGCCGACGACCGACGTGATGCGCCTCGCGATGGGGCCGAAGGGCGCGGCGCTGATCGCGCTCGGCATCACCATCTCGACGCTCGGGTTCCTCAGCCAGAGCATGCTGACCGCGCCGCGCGTCTATTTCGCGATGGCGGAGGACGGGCTGTTCTTCAAGTCGATCGCCAAGGTGCATCCGAAGACGCGGGTGCCGGTGTTCGCCATCCTGCTGCAGGGCGCGGTGGCGATGGTGATCGCGATGTCGGGGCAGTTCGGCGCGATCCTCAGCTATGTCGTCTCGGTCGATTTCATCTGGTTCGGGCTGACCGGCTTCGCGCTGTTCATCTTCCGCAAGCGCGAGGCGGCACCGGCGGCGTTCAACGCGCCGTGGCATCCGTACAGCACCGGGCTGTTCGTCGCGGCTTGCTGGATCGTCGTCGCGGCGACGATCTACACGCATCTGCTCAACAGCCTGATCGGCTTCGGCATCCTGCTCGCGGGGCTGCCGGCCTATCTCTACTGGTCGCGCCGCACATGAGCGGGCGGGCGCTGAGCTCGGTCTACATGCACTGGGCGAAGAACCAGCAAGCGGTGACCTATCATCTAGCGTCGAGCGAGGTGCCGCACTTCGCGCTCGACCGGCTGCCGGTGACGATCGCCGACCTCGAGCTCGACGGCGCGAGCCGCCACCGCTTCGCCCCGCTGCGGCAGGCGATCGCGGCGCGGCAGGGGGTGGGGGTGGACACCGTCGTCATCGCCAACGGCACCTCGATGGCGAACTTCCTCGCGATGGCGACCCTGATCGCGCCGGGCGACGAGGTGCTGGTCGAGACGCCCAATTACGAGCCGATGGTGGCGGCGGCATCGTTCCTCGGCGCGCGGATCACGACGTTCGAGCGCAAGGCGGAAACTGGCTTCGCGCTCGATCCGTCGGCGGTGGCGACGGCGATCAGTTCGCGGACCCGGCTGGTGCTGATCACCAATTTGCACAACCCGACCAGCGCCTTTGCCGGCGAGGCGGAGCTGCGGGCGGTGGGGGCGATTGCGGCGCGGCACGGCGCGCGGGTGCTGGTCGATGAGGTATATCTCGACGCGGCGTTCGACGCCGCGCCGCGGTCGGCAGCGTTGTTGGGGGACACCTTTGTTACGACCAGCAGCCTGACCAAGGTCTACGGGATGAGCGGCATCCGCTGCGGCTGGATCCTCGCCGACAGCGAGCTGGCCGAGCGGATGTGGCGGCTCAATGAGCTGTTCGGGGTGGCGCAGCCGCATGCCGCCGAGCAGCTCGGCATCCTCGCGCTGGAGCATCTCGACACAGTGAAGGCGCCGCTGCCGGCGCATCTGGCGCGCAACCGGGCGCTTGCGCGCGACTTCCTCGCGTCGCGCGATGACCTGGAAGGCGAGATGCCGCCCTATGGCATCGTCGCCTTCCCGCGCTGGACGGGCGGCGATGTCGATGCGCTCAACGACCTGCTGCGCGGCCGCTACGACACCTCGATCGTGCCGGGACGCTTCTTCGGCGCGGCCGAGCATTTCCGCTTCGGCATCGGCGGTGACGCCGCGATGATCGAAGCGGGGCTCGCTCGCCTCGGCGATGCGATGGACGAGCTCACCCGCCGCTGACGTTCTGTACAATGCGGTCAGCAAGCGGTGCCGTGGCAGGCCTCACGCGCACAGGGATGTCGCCACCGCACTTTTTCCAGTAGCCCCCGATCACCTAATGGCACTGAATCATGTGCCTGCTGTCGGGCTGGTTCAGCGCGATCGGTGCGTAGAATCAGAAAGATAAGTCCTTTGATCGCGCCAAAGTGCCGATGCTTGCGGCAGTTTGACTAAGGCGTATTGCGAACATATAGCCGCTTAGCGAACATTTATCGGAAAAGCTTGTTCGGCGCGGTTACCCGGCACCCATGACGGTATCGACCGGTCGTTCCGCATCGGCGCCGAGCTGAGCCTCTGGGGGAGAGACCATGATCGACCGTCGCGCTGTGCTGCTGGGAGCCGCCGCCAGCGCAACGGTCGCCACTACGGGACTGGGGAGTGCGCCAGCCGGAGCTGCTCCCGCGCCCGCATCGGACCCGGCCCAGAGGGCCCGGCTCGACGCGCTCTATAACAAGATGTGGCAGGCCGAAATCCGGCACTCGCCGCAGAAGATGACCTCGCTCGGCCTCGACCGCGAAGCCGGTGGCGAATGGGCGAAATCGAAGCTCGACGACCGCTCGCCGGAAGCGTTCGAAACGCACATGAACGGCATGCGCGAGACGCGCGCCACGCTGAAGTCGATCGATCGCGGCAAGCTCAGCGGCCTCGATGCCGTCAACTATGATGTCGCCGACTTCCACACCGCGATCACGCTCGAAGGCTATGACCGCTTCAAGTTCGGCGAGCCCGGCTATCCGCGCGCCTATGCGGTCAACCAGCTCGACGGGGTGTTCAACAACACGCCCGACTTCCTCGAGAACAAGCATCGCATCGAGAGCAAGAGCGACGCCGACGCCTATCTGGCGCGGCTGAGCCAGTTCGCCACCGTGCTCGACCAGGAGACGGCGCGGGCGAAGGCGGGGGCTGCCGCCGGGGCGACGCCGCCCGACTTCATCCTCGACACCTGCATCCTGCAGCTGAGCAAGCTGAAGGCAGCGGCGCCGGCGGATGCGCGGCTGGCGAAATCGATCGGCGAGCGCGCGGCGGCGAAGAGCATCGCGGGCGACTGGCAAGGCCGCGCGACGACGATCGTCGAGCGCGCCGTCTATCCGGCGATCGAGCGGCAGATCGAGGAGCTGCGCCGCCAGCGTCGCACCGCCAATCACGATGCCGGCGCCTGGCGCCTGCCCGATGGCGAGGCCTATTACGACTGGGGCATCCACCTCTTCAACACGAAGAAGATGACCGGGCCGGAGATCCACAAGCTCGGCCTCGAGATGGTTGCCGAGAACACCGCCGAGATCGAGGTGATCCTGAAGGGCGCCGGCAAGACGCGAGGGTCGCTGGTCGAGCGGATCAACGCGCTCGCCGTCGAGCGTGGCGGCATGTACGAAAACTCGGACGCGGGCCGCGCCAAGGTGGTGGCCGACGCCAACCGCCAGATCGGCGAGATCGAGGCGCTGTTGCCGCGCTATTTCAACACGGTGCCGCGCGCCAAGGTGGTAGCGAAGCGCGTGCCGGTCGAGATCGAGGCGGGCAAGGCCGGCGGCTATTACAACCACGGCAGCATCGATGGCACGCTGCCCGGCACCTATTACGTCAACCTGCGCGACATGAGCGACCGGTCGGTGGTCGGCCTCGCCACCCTGACGCACCACGAGGCCATTCCCGGCCATCACATGCAGATCTCGCTGTCGCTGGAGAATGAGCGGGTGCCGCTGTGGCGCCGCAAGCTCGAATGCAGCGCCTTCGTCGAGGGCTGGGCGCTCTATTCGCAAACGATCGCCGACGAGATGGGCATCTTCGAGAAGGATCCGCTGGGTAAGCTCGGCTATCTGCAGAGCGAACTGTTTCGCGCCGCGCGGCTGGTGGTCGACAGCGGGCTCAACTGGAAGCGCTGGAGCCGCGAGCAGGCGATCGACTATATGGTCGGCGCGACGGGCAGCAGCCGCGACTCCGTGACCTCGGAAGTCGACCGCTATTGCCTGATCCCCGGCCAGGCGCCGAGCTACAAGATCGGCCAGCGCGAGTGGCTGCGGGTGCGCGAAAAGGCGCGGACGGCGCTCGGCGACAAGTTCGACATCCGCGCCTTCCATGACGCGGGGCTGCTCGCCGGCATCATGCAGCTCGGCGTGCTCGAAAAGCATATCGACGCCTGGGTGGTGCAGCAGGCGTAACACGGGTTCAACGACAAAAGCGGGGGTAGCGATGGTTCGGCAGGCAATGATGGTGGCGGCGCTTCTGATGGCCGCGCCGGCGGTGAGTGCGGCAACCCCCGAGGACTACAAGCGCTCGTTGGGCTTACGCGAAGCGCAGATGTACCTGACCGAGAATGTCGTCGACCAGGCGGCGTGGGCGCCCGACGGCGGCGCCTTCCACTATCGCAAGACCGTGCCGGGCGGCTTCCAGTTCGTCACGGTGCAGCCGGCGACGATGGCGAAGCAGCCGGCGTTCGACCAAGCGCGGATCGCGACGGCGATCGGCAAGCTGACCGGCCAGACCTATCAGCCGCTGCGCCTGCCGTTCGCGTCCTTCCGCTACGGCGCCGGCAACCAGAGCATCAGCTTCACCGCCGCCGGTACCCGGTATAGCTGCAACCTGACGAGCTACACCTGCGCCGAGCCTGCCGCGGCGCCGGGCCGCCCGCGCGCCTTCGGCATCACCCGCGACATGTCGGTGCCCGCCGACAACACGGCCCGCACCTCGCCCGACGGGCGCTGGCAAGCCTATACGCTCGATTCCAACCTGATGCTGCGCGAGGTCGCGACCGGCGCAGTGCGGCTCATCACCCGCAACGGGTCGGACGGCAATTTCTACGACCCCGAGACGATCGCTTGGGCGCCCGACAGCAGCCGCTTCGCCGCCTATCGCGTGGTGCCCGGCTATCAGCGGCAGGTCTATCGCGTGCAGTCGTCGCCGCCGGGCGGCGAGATCAAGGCGAAGCTCATCACGCAGCTGTATCCGCTGCCCGGCGACACCGTCGATCTGGAGCGGCCGGTGGTGGTCGACGTGGCGAGCGGGGCGGCGACGGAAGTCGTTAGCAGCCTGTTCGCCAACCCCTATTCGATGTCGCCGATCAAGTGGCGCGCCGACAGCGGCAGCTTCTCCTTCGCCTATAACCAGCGCGGCCACGCCGTGTACCGGCTGGTGTCGGTCGACGGCCGCACCGGCAAGGCCAGCGCCGCGGTCGAGGAGAAATCGGACACCTTCTTCTACGCGCCGCGACACAGCTATCACGACGTGTCGAACCTCGGCCGCGAGATCGTGTGGATGTCGGAGCGCGACGGCTGGAATCACCTCTATCTGATCGACGGCAAGACCGGCCGCACCAAGAAGCAGATCACCCGCGGCGACTGGGTGGTGCGCGAGATCGTCAAGGTCGATGACGAGAAGCGCCAGATCTGGTTCGCGGCGAACGGCCGCCGCAAGGGCAGCGACCCCTATCTGCAGCATTATTACCGGGTGAACTTCGACGGGACGAACCTCGTCGAGCTGACCAGCGCCGACGCCTTCCACGACGTCGCTTTCTCGCCCGACATGCAATTCTACGTCGACACCTATTCGCGCAACAACATGGCGACGGTGTCCGAGCTGCGGCGCGGCGACGGCAGTCTGGTGTCGGTAATCGAGCGTGGCGACATCACCAAGCTGGTCGCCGCCGGCTGGCAGGCGCCGGAGAATTTCGTCGCCAAGGGGCGCGACGGCAGGACCGACATCTGGGGCGTGATCGTGCGCCCGCGCGACTTCGACCCGGCGAAGAAATATCCGGTGATCGAGAATATCTACGGCGCCGGCTGGGACCAGTTCGTGCCGAAGAAATTTTGGCCGTTCGGCTTCCATGCGGGTGGCGACGAGGTGGTCGGCATGCAGTCGCTCGCCGACCTCGGCTTCATCGTCGTGCAGATCGACGGCATGGGCACCTTGCACCGGTCGAAGGCATTCCATGACCATACGTGGAAGAACGCCGGCGACGGCGGAGCGCCCGACCGCATCCTCTGGCACAAGGCCGCCGCCCAGAAATATGCCTATTACGACATCGACCGCGTCGGCCTCTACGGCGGCTCGGCGGGCGGACAGAACACGCTCAACAATTTGCTGTTCTACCCGGAGTTCTACAAGGCGGGCGTGTCGTACAACGGCTGCCACGACAACCGGCTCGATAAGGTCACCTGGAACGAGCAATGGTCCGGCTGGCCGGTCGACGAGAGCTATTCCAAGGCCTCGAGCGTCGACAACGCCTGGCGCCTCAAGGGCAATGTCCTGCTGGTGATCGGCGAGCTCGACATGAACGTCGATCCGGTGGCGTCGATGCAGGTGGTCGACGCGCTGATCAAGGCGAACAAGACCTTCGAAATGCTCAATGTGCCGAACGGCGACCATGGCGTCGGCCGCACCGATGGGCCGATGGATTATGTGCTGGCGCGCCAGTACGACTTCTTCATCCGCCACCTGCAGGGCGTGCAGCCGCCGAACTGGAATGCGATCACCGATGCGACGCCACCGGCGGCTCGCTGAGTCAGTCCGCCGCATTTGACGCCTGACTCCCGCCTGTGCGATTCTGCATCGCATGGGCGGGTCTCGGGGGTTCTTGGCGAAAGCCGTGATGTGGGTGGCGCTGATCGCGCTCGCCGCCTGCGCGGGGCGCGAGGAGCGCGCGCAGCTCGCCAAGCCCGTCGACCTGAAACAATGCCTGCGCCAGCTCGACCGGCTGGAGGGGCTCGACTACCGCCGCCTCGCCGACAAGAAGGCCGGCCCGACCTGCGGGCTGCGCGGCGCCATCGACGTGCGCAACATCGGCGTGGTGGTGAAGGGCATCGGGCCGCTGTCCTGCCCGATGACCGCGCGGCTGCACGAGTGGATCCGCGAGGGGATGCAGCCGGCGGCGCGCAAGCGCTTCGGCAGCGAGGTGGTGCAGATCGACAGCTACGGCACCTATGCCTGCCGCCCGCGCAACAACATGGCCGGGTCGCAGCCGTCCGAGCATAGCTGGGCGAACGCCATCGATATCGCCGGGGTGCGGCTGGCGGACGGGCGGCGGATCAGCGTGCTCAGGGACTGGGACGGCAAGGACAAGGCGACGAAGAAGTTCCTGCGCGACCTGCGCGACGAGGGCTGCAAGGCGTTCAACCTCGTACTCGGCCCCGACGACAATGCCCAGCACCGCGACCATCTTCATTTCGACATGGGACGGTGGGACAATTGCAAATAGCGGCGGCGGCCCATTTCCGCTAAAGACCGCGGCCCAAAAATAAGAATCGAGTTAGAGCATGAACGCCACGCCGACCGTCCCGGAACGCATGTTTCCGTCCGCGAGCGAGGAAGCCCAGGTCGCCGCCAACCCAACGTCGGTGCCGCAGACCGAGCATCCGGCGTACCGGCTGGCCTTCCAGGACCCCGACTTCCTGCTGCGCGAGGATCTGCGCGCGGTGCGGTTCCAGCTCGAGCTCTTAAAGCCCGAGCTGCTGCTCAACGAGGCCAACATCGCGTCGACCTTCGTGATGTACGGGTCGGCGCGCATCCCGTCGCCGGAGGAGCAGGAGGGTGTGCTGGCGGCCGCGGAGACCGACGCGCAGAAGCGCATCGCCGACAATCTCGTCGCCAAGACCTGCTATTATGAGGAAGCGCGCAAGCTCGCGCAGCTCTCCTCACAGGTGCCGCCCGATGAGGACCGCAAGCGCCACTTCGTGGTGTGCTCGGGCGGCGGGCCGTCGATCATGGAAGCCGCCAACCGCGGCGCCGCCGACGTCGGCGCGCCGAGCGTCGGCCTCAACATCGTGCTGCCGTTCGAGCAGGTGCCGAACCCGTATGTCACCCCGGGCCTCAGCTTCCAGTTCCACTATTTCGCGCTCCGGAAGATGCACTTCCTGCTGCGCGCCCGCGCGGTCGCGGCCTTCCCCGGCGGCTTCGGCACCTTCGACGAGCTGTTCGAGCTGCTGACGCTCGTCCAGACCGGCAAGGTGAAGCCGATGCCGATCCTGCTTTTCGGCAAGAGCTTCTGGTCGAAGGTGGTGAACTTTGAGGCGCTGGCCGACGAGGGTGTGATCTCGGTCAACGACCTGAAGCTGTTCCACATCGTCGACGACGCCGAGGAGGCGTGGGCGATCGTGAAGAAGGCGTATGATCTCGCCTGACACCCACTAGGCTGACCTCACCCTACACGCATTAGGCCGTCATACCGGCGGAAGCCGGTATCCAGTCGGGCGCTGGTCTGGATACCGGCTTTCGCCGGTATGACGGGTTTGGGTGGGTCTGCTGGGTCGCGCTACTTCCGCAAATCAGCCGGCAACGTCGGTTCCGACAGCAGTTTCGTCATGGCCTGCCAGCGGGCGGCCTGCGTCTTGCCGGCGCTTTCCACATGCGCCTGCACCAGATCGCGCCCCAGGCCGTAGTTGATGATGTAGCTGCGGTAGGTGTCGATGAACTTCATCCGCTGTTCGGCGCGGGCGGGCGACGACAGCTCGTAGCGCTGGATCAGCGCCTTCGCCGCGTCGCGGGTGAGGCGGCCGGCGAGATAGTCGTTGGCGACGGTGTAGCTGGCGCCGGCCAGCGCGCGCGTCGAGCGGTTGAGTTCGACCAGCGCCTTCGCGGTCGCCGGGTTGAGACCGGCGATCGGGTAGATAGTCTTCGTCTCGAACGCAATCTGCTCGTCCTTCGGAAAGGCGAGATCGATGCCGTAGTTGGCGGAGCCTTCGGCGATCAGCGACTGCGGGCTGTAGAGCGGATAGACGGCGAACTCGGTCCAGCCGCGGCCCTTGACCAGCTCGCGTTCGAGCAGCGCGTTATAGACGTGGTGGCCGGGGTAGCCCTCGTGGCAGCCAAGGTCGACGGCGCGCGCCACATAGGTCGGCAGGTCGGTATTGATCTGGATGAGGCTGTGATAGCCGCCCTTGTACCAATTGTAGCCGCTCCACGGCTTGGCCGAGACGAACTCGAGGTCGAACTTTTCGCCGTCGGGCAGCGGCAGATTCTTCGCGGTGCGCGCCTTGCACTCGGCGATCGCCGCCTCCATCACGGGCTTCAAGCGGTCGGACGGAATCTCGTAGCGCTTGCGGAAAGCGTCGACGCGGTCGGCGAGCGCGCCGGGACCGGGGACGAGCTTGTCGATCTTGGCGAGCACGGGATCGTAGCTGGCGAGCGGCTTCAGCACCGGGCGGACGCCGAACAGCTCCTCCGCCTCGCTGGCGAAGTCGAGCTTCAGCCCCTGTTTCATCGCGATACGGGCGGAGAGCGCGCGGAGCTGGGCGGCGAGATATTTGCGCCGCAGCTCGTCCATGCCGGTCGCCTGTTCGGCGGCGACCCTGGCACGGAGCGCGGCGGTGTCGGTGGTCAGCCGCCCGAGGCTGCGCTTGCTCGCCCGCGCGGCTTCCGCCCATTCGGGCGGGCCGTAATAGGCGTCGACATAGCCTTCCTCATGCTCGCCATATTCGAGCACGAGGGCGACATAGTCGCGGGCCATGTCGTCGAGCGGGGCCGCCGCCACCGGTGCGGCAGCGGCGATCCCCAGCAAGGCGAGCGCGAGCTCCAGGCGGCGCATGCTCACTTCGCCTTGTACTTTTCGAACCAGTCGATCGGCATCAGGATCGAGGTGAGCCACTGGCTCGGCCGGCCCATGCCGTGGTTGGCCTCGGGCAGGCGCACCTTCATCGCATCGACGCCGCGCATCTTCAGCGCCTGATAGTACATCTCGGTCTGCGCGATCGGCGTGCGATAGTCGGCCTCGCCGGTGATCAGCATGGTCGGCGTCTTGACGCTGCCGACGAGGCTCAGCGGCGACTGCGCCCGGTAGAGTTCGGGCTTTTCCCACGGCATCGCGCCGAGCCAGTTCTGCGCGGTGGTCGACTGGATGTCCGACGACAGCGCCTGCACCGTCCAGTCGGTGACCGGGCGCAGCGCCACCGCGGCGCGGAAGCGGTCGGGCGCCTTGGCGATCGCCCAGAGCGTCAGCACGCCGCCGCCCGAGCCGCCGCCGATGAACAGGTTGTTCGCGTCGACATAGGGGCGCGACGCCAGCAGGTCGACGCCCGACATCAGGTCGTCGTGATCCTGGCTCGGGTAGGGCTTGCCGTAGAAATTGGCGAACTCGGCGCCGTAGCCGATCGAGCCGCGCGGGTTGGTGAAGAGGACGATATAGCCCGCCGCCGCATAGAGCTGATGGGTGATCGAGAACATCGGGCCGTAGTCGGTGTTCGGGCCGCCGTGGATGTCGAGGATCAGCGGGTATTTCTTCGCGGGGTCGAAATCAGGCGGATACTGCACCCAGCCCTGGATGTCGCGGCCGTCGGCCGAGGATTTGTAGCGGACCTCCTCCAGCTTGCCGATCGACTTGCCCTTGCGCCAGTCGCCGTTGAAGTCGACCGTCGCGATGGTCTTGCCGCCGCGGTTGATCGCGAGGCCGGCGGGGCGGTCGGTGTAGAGCGAAGTGTAGGCGATGGTGCCCTTTTCCGCGCTGTAATTGCCGCCCGCCGACGGCAGGTAGAGGCGGGTGCCGCCGACTTCCTTGACGACGGTGCGCGGCGCGCTGCCGTTGACCGGCACGAGCGCGACGCGGGTGACGCCTTCCTCATTGTAGAGGACGTAAACGCCCTTGCCGTCTTCCGCCCACACCGGGTTGGCGACCGGGCGATCGAAGCCCTGCGTCAGGTTCTTCGCCGCGCCGCCGCCGGCGGGCATCACCCACAGGTCGTCCTGCACGTAGAAGCCGGGCGTCTCGGGGAAGCCGGTGAAGGCGATCCACTTGCCGTCGGGCGAGACGGCCGGTTCGGATTCGTTGCCGAGACGGTCGGTGAGCTGGCGCGGCGTGGTGCCGTTGATCGGCACCAGCCACAGATCGGCCTCGCGCGCCTGCAGATCGCGCTCGGGACGGCGGTTGCCGACCGCGATCAGCGACTGCCCATCGGCGGTCCAGGTCAGGCCGCCGCCGTCGATATGATCGAAATTGCCGCTGGTGATCTGCCGCGTCGCGCCGCCGGCGGCGGGGACGACGAACAGGTGGCGATAACCCGGCGTCAGATAGCCGGTCTCGTTGAGGCGATAGCGGTAGGTGGTGGTGACGCGCGCGTCGGCGGCCCAGACGGCGCCTTCGGGCTTCGCCGGCATGCCGGTGACCTTGACCGGATCGCTGGTCACCGCCGCGGCAAAGGCGAGGCTCTTGCCATCGGGCGCCCATTCGACCGCGAAGGGCGCGGTCTTCGACGAGGTGACCGGCCGGCCGATGCCTTCCGACAGCTTCATCACATGAATCTGCGGCTTGCCGGCGAACGGCGCGACATAGGCGATGCGCTGGCCATCCGGTGACCATTTGACGCCGCCGGCGCGGCTGCCGGCGCCGATCAGCAGGCGACGGTTCAGATCCTTGGCGCCGATGTCGCCGATCCAGATCTCGCCCTGCCGCGAATCAGTGCCGATGTCGAAATAGGTGCGGGTGAAGATCACCTGCTTGCCGTCCGGCGAGACGACGGGGTCGGTGACCATCGAGAATTTGTAGAGATCGGCGCCGTCGACCTTGGCCGGCGCCTGCGCGAGAGCGGGGGCGGCCAGCGCGAGGGCGAGCGCTGGCAGGATGGCGAGCTTCATGACGACTCCCGGTTATGCTTTGGTTGCGCGCAAACAAGCACAGTTGGGGAGAGGGCGAAAGCCATGACGATGTTCGACGAATGGCGCGCAAGGTCGCCCTATTATGACGAGAGCCACGAGGCGGTGGCGCAGTCGGTACGGCGCTTCGTCGAGCGCGAGGTAACGCCCCACATCGACGCCTGGGAGGATGCGCGCGAGCTGCCGCGCGAGCTTCACAGAAAGGCGGCGGAGGCGGGCATCCTCGGCCTCGGCTACCCGGAGGAATATGGCGGCCACTCCGAGGGCTTCGACATCTTCCACTCGCTCGTCCAGTCGGAGGAGCTGGCGCGGCCCGGCGCGGGCGGGCTCACCGCGTCGCTGATGACGCACGGCATCGGGCTGCCGCCGATCCTGAAGATGGGGTCGGAGGAAATGAAGCGGCGGATCGCGCCGGAGGTGCTGGCGGGCGAGAAGATCATCGCGCTCGGCATCACCGAGCCGTCGGGCGGGTCGGACGTCGCGCAGCTGAAGACGCGCGCCGAGAAGGTCGGCAACAAATATGTCGTCAACGGCTCCAAGATGTTCATCACCAGCGGGATGCGCGCCGACTATTACACGGTGGCGGTGCGCACCGGCGGGGCGGGGATGGGCGGCATCTCGCTGATGCTGATCGAGAAGGACATGCCGGGCTTCACGCAGACGCCGCTCGAGAAGATGGGCTGGCACTGTTCCGACACCGCCGCGCTCTATTTCGACAATGTCGAGGTGCCGCCGGAAAATCTGATCGGGCCGGAGAATGCCGGCTTCATGGGCATCATGCAGAATTTCAACGGCGAGCGGCTGGGCATGGCGCATGGCTGCTGCGCTTATGCGCGCGTGTGCCTCGAGGAAGCGGTGGCGTGGGCGACGACACGCGAGACCTTCGGCAAGCGGCTGGCGCAGCATCAGTCGATCCGCATCAAGCTCGCCGACATGGCGCGGCAGATCGAGGCGACGCAGGCGTGGGTCGACCTCTGCGCCTGGCAGAACCGCGAAGGCAAGGCAAAACCCGCCGACTTCGCGATGCTGAAGGTGCAGGCGACGCGCATGCTGGAGGCGGTGGCGCGCGAGGCGGCGCAGGTGCTGGGCGGTGCCAGCTATCTGAAGGGCAGCAAGGTCGAGCGCATCTACCGCGAGGTGCGCGTCAACGCGATCGGCGGCGGCAGCGAGGAGATCATGCTCGACTTGGCAGGACGGCAGCTCGGCTATAGCTAAGGCCGATGAGAACAATCGGACTATTGGGCGGCATGAGTTGGGAAAGCACGGCGATCTATTATCGCCGGCTGAACGAGCTTGTCCGCGACCGGCTGGGCGGGTTGCATTCGGCCGACCTGCTGCTCCGCTCCTTCGATTTCCAGCCGATCGCCGACGCGCAAGGCGCCGACGATTGGGCGGGCCTGACCGCAATGATGATCGCGGCGGCGCAGAAGCTGGAGGCGGGTGGCGCCGAGGCGGTGCTGATCGGCAGCAACACGATGCACCGCATGGCCGACGAGGTCGCGGCGGCGATCTCCGTGCCGCTGCTGCATATCGGCGATGCAACGGCGGCGGCGATCAAGGCGGCCGGCAGCCGAAAGCCGCTGCTGCTCGGCACGCGCTTCACGATGGAAGGCGACTTCTATCGGGGGCGGCTCCGTGACAAGCATGGCCTCGACATGCTGCTCCCCGACGCAGGGCAGCGCGTGGAGGTCAACCGCGTCATCTATGACGAGTTGTGCCGCGGCGTGATCGATGCCGGGTCACGTACCGTCTATCTCGACATCGTCGAGGCGGCGAAGGCAGCGGGCGCCGACGGCGTGATCTTCGGCTGCACCGAGGTGGGCCTGCTGATCGGCGGCATCGACCTAGGCGTACCGTCCTTCGACACCGCCGAACTACACTGCGCGGCGGCTGTCGATTTCATGTTGGGTTAGCAATCGGCGACCTGCGCGAGCGACGCCGCCAGCGGCAGCAGTCGCGCCGCGCGGGGTTCGGCGCAGAGATCGACGAGCGCGTCGCGCGCGGCGTCGGGATCGTGCCGCGCCGAGCGTAGCGCGAACAGGATCGAGCCCTCATCCGCCAGCAGGATCGAGCAGGTCGGGTCGCCGACCTGGAGCTTCCGCGCCGAATAGGCGCCGAGCGCGGTGAGCAGGCAGCGCAGCAGATGCTCCACCCCCAGTGCCTCGTCGCCATAGACCTGATGCAGCGCGGTGCGCACCGAGCCGCAGCTCGGCCAGCAGACCAGCATGTGGCGCATCGACCAGAGCATGAGCTGCTCGGGCGGCGGCAGCGACGTCCAGCTTGGATCGGTCCCGAGATTGGCGGTCGCGATTTCGGGATGTTCGGCGGCGTCGAACCAATCGACAGGCAAAGCGACGTTCATGGCGACTCCCTCAATGTCCCCGAAGCTAAGTCATAATGAGAGTCGATTGCAATAGAGTGTTTTCGAGGGTTCAGCCCGCATTCACCCGCGGTGCGTTGTATTGGGGTGAAAAATATAGAAAGCTCCGTGCCATGCGCCCCCAGTTCCGCCGTCTCCCGCCGCTGATCCTGCTCGCCGCGCCGCTGCTGCTCGCGGGCTGCATGTACTATCCGCTCGGCGACGACAGCGGCGGCTACAACGACGATGGCGGCTTCTACGGCGGCGCCTCGATCGGCAGCGGCGGCTATTATGGCGGCGGGCCGGGCTATTACGGCGGCGGCGGCTCGGGCTGGTACGACGACTATTATTACCCGGGTAACGGCTATTATGTGTACGACCGCGCCGGCCGCCGCCACGAGATGCGCGACAAGGACCGCCAGCGCTGGATCGAGCGTCGCGAGGCACGCCGGGACGATCGCGAGGAGCGCCGCGACCGCCGTGAGGACCGGGCCGAGCGTCAGCGCGAACGCGCCGAGCGGGTAGCGAACATGACGCCCGAGCAGCGGGCCGTGGTGCAGCAACGCCGCCAGGAGCGTCAGGTGCGGCGTGAAGACCGGCAGGACGCTCGCCGCGACACCGGCGTGTTCAACCGCGAGGCGCGGCAGGCGGTGCGCAATGCCGTCCGCTCGCGTGGGGCGACGACGGGTGATACACCGGAGCGTGAGAACTGAAGCCTAGTCCCTCCCCGCTTGCGGGAGAGGTTAGGTGAGGGTGTGCGAGCGTCAGCGAGCTTGGCGCCTGCACGCACCGAGCCGAGAGGGCGGTACCCTCACCCTCCCACCGCTTCGCGGCGGGCCCCTCCCTCTCCCGCAAGCGGGCGAGGGGGAGGAGCGGGCGAGGGGGAAAGATCAGCCGAGCGTCATGACGCCGCGGCGGGGGGTGTCGCCACCATAGTCGACTTCGCTGAGCGCTGCGCCGAGGTCCGCAAGCCCGGCGCGCTGCTGCTTTGGCGGCGTCTTCAGGCAGAGGGTTTCGAACGGCTCCAGCGCCTTGAACGCCGGGTGCGCGAAGGCGCGGGCGATCAGCCCGGCCATCTTCGGCCAGCGCGCCGTATCGGGACGCCAGCGCACGAACAGCGCATTCTTGAACGGGGCGACCAGCGCGATGTCGGCGAGCGAGAGCTGGTCGCCGAACAGGAAGCCGTCGGCGGGCGCCTGCGTCTCCAGATAGTCCATCGCGGCGGGCAGGTCGGTTTCGAGGATCTGCGCGACCTTGTCCGCGTCGGTCGCCTCGCCGAGCACCGCGGGCTTGATCGCCTGCTGGAAGAACAGGCCCCAGATGAGCAGATCGCAGAGGCGGGTGTCGGCGAACTCCTCGATCCAGCGGGCCTTGGCCCGATCGGCCGGGGCGGCGGGCATCAGCGGCGGCGCCGGATAGCGCTCGTCGAGATATTCGTTGACGACCGTCGAGTCGGTGAGCGTCACCTGATCGTCGATCAGCACCGGAATGCGGCGCAGCGGGCTGAGCTTCAGGAAGTCGTCGGTGGCGAAGAAGGGCACCAGCGGGTCGATGCGATAGGGCACGCCCTTGAGGCCGAGCACCACCAGCACCTTGCGCACATAGGGCGAGACATAATTGCCGATGATCGTGGTCATGCGGAGGCTCCTTCGCGGGGCGCGGCTGCGCGGCGCAGCCGGTCGTTGATCGCGGCACCGAGGCCATGATGCGGGATCGGCGCGACGGCGATGCCGGTGCGGCCGCTCCCCTGCGCGGCGTGCAGTGCGTCGAACAGGTTGGCGGCGGCTTCGGTGAGGTCGCCGGTGGGGGACAGCGAGCGGTCGCCGGCGATGGGGCCGAAGCCGATGTGGAATTCGGTTGGCGTCGCGGTGGCGGCGTCGAGGCGGACGGGCTGCGCGGGGGCATAGTGGCTGGCGAGCTGGCCGGGGGCGGTGATCGGGCCACCGCTGACGCTGGTGTCGGTCAGGCCGAGCGCTTCGGCGGGGACGGCGCCGGCTCGGAGCAGGCGGACCCGGTCGCCCTCGACCGTGACGATGGTGGATTCGATGCCGGCGCGCGTGGCGCCGCCGTCGAGGATCAGCGGGATGCGGCCCGACAGGCTGTCGAGGACATGCGCGGGGCGGGTGGGGCTGATCCTGCCCGACGCGTTGGCGCTCGGCGCGGCGATCGGGCGGCCGAGGCTTTCGATCACCGCCCGCGTGACGGGATGGTCGGGGCAGCGGATGGCGAGCGTCGATAGCCCGGCGGTGACGATCTTTGCGATCGTCGCATCTGGGCGGAGCGGCAGCACGAGGGTTAGCGGCCCCGGCCAGAAGCGCGCCATCAGGTCGAGTGCTGCGGGCGGCACCTCGACCAGCTCCTGCGCCAGCGACAGGCCGGTGACATGGACGATCAGCGGGTTGAAGCTGGGGCGGCCCTTGGCGGCGTAGATGCGCGCCACCGCCTGCGCGTCGGTGGCGTCGGCGGCGAGGCCGTAGACGGTCTCGGTCGGCAGCGCGACGACCTCGCCGGCGCGCAAGGTCGCCACCGCCTGCGCGATACCTGCCGCGTCGGCAGCCAGAACTTCGGTCGTTTGTGCGGTCACAGGCCCCCCGCTATACCCTCTGCCGGAGATCGCCAAGGGACCCCGATGACCTACACCGCGCCCATCACCGAACAAACTTTCGTGCTCGAGACCGTCGCCGGCATCGGCGAGATCCAGCAACTGCCCGCCTATGAGTCGGCGACGCCCGACCTGGTGCAGGCGATCCTCGTTGAGGCGGGGAAGCTGGCGTCGGGGGTGTTCGCGCCGCTCAACCGCAAGGGCGACACCGAAGGCGCGAAGTGGAACGACGGCGCGGTGACGTTGCCGGCGGGGTTTGCCGATGCGTACCGGCAATATGTCGAGGGCGGCTGGGGCTCGCTCGGCGCCGATCCGGTCTATGGCGGGCAGGGCATGCCGTTCGTGCTGGCATCGGCGGTGCAGGAGCAGCTGACCTCCGCCAACATGGCGTTCAGCCTGTGCATGATGCTGACGCAGGGGGCGATCGAGGCGCTGGGGGCGCACGCGTCGGAAGATCAGAAGCAGGAGTACCTCACCAAGCTGATCAGCGGCGAGTGGACGGGGACGATGAACCTGACCGAGCCGCAGGCCGGGTCCGACGTCGGCGCGCTGCGCAGCCGCGCCGAGCCGCATGCCGACGGCAGTTACCGCATCACCGGGCAGAAGATCTTCATCACCTGGGGCGAGCATGACGTCGCCGACAACATCATCCACCTGGTGCTGGCGCGCCTTCCCGATGCGCCGGGCGGCACCAAGGGCATCTCGCTGTTCATCGTCCCGAAGATCCTGCCCGACGGCAGCCGCAATGATCTGCGTTGCGTATCGATCGAGCACAAGCTCGGCATCCACGCCTCGCCGACCTGCACGATGAGCTATGGCGATGAGGGCAACTGCATCGGCTATCTCGTCGGTGCGGAGAATGCCGGCATGCGAGCGATGTTCACGATGATGAACCATGCGCGCATCAACGTCGGCATGCAGGGCGTGTCGGTCGCCGAGCGCGCCTACCAGCATGCGCTCGCCTTTTCGAAGGAGCGGGTGCAGGTGAAACGGATCATCGAGCATCCCGACGTGCGCCGCATGCTGATGACGATGAAGTCGACGACCGAGGCGATCCGGGCTTTGGGCTATCTCAACGCCGCCGCGGTCGATCGCGCGCATGGCGAGAGCGATACCGAGGCGAAGCGCGAATGGCAGGCGCTCGCGGACCTGCTGACGCCGGTGACCAAGGGCTATGCCACCGACATGGGCGTCGAGATGTCGAGCCTGGCGGTGCAGGTGTTCGGCGGCATGGGCTTCATCGAGGAGACGGGCGCGGCGCAACATCTGCGGGATTCGCGGATCGCGCCGATCTACGAGGGCACGAACGGCATTCAGGCGCTCGACCTCGTCAACCGCAAGCTGCCGCAGGGGCGGTGGAAGCCGCTGTTCGCCGACATCCGCGAGACGATCCGCGCGCTGCCGGGCGACGGCGACCTCGGCGCGATCAAACCGTACCTCGACGATGGCTTGGCGGCGCTGGAGAATGCGACGGTCTGGCTGGTCGGCAACCACGGTGACGGCTTCGACGACGCGGCGGCGGGGGCGACGCCCTACCTGCGCATGTTCGGAATCGTCGCCGGCGGCTGGCTGCTGGCGAAGCAGGCGCTGGCCGCGAGCGAACGGCTGGCGGCGGGCGAGGGTGATCCGGCGTTCCTCAAGGCGAAGATCGTCACCGCGCGCTTTTTCGCCGAGCAGATCGTGCCGCAGGGCACCGCGCTGCTCGGGCCGATCACCCGCGGCGGCGCCTTGCTGTTCGCGCTCGACGAAGCACAATTCGCGGCATGAGCACCACCAACTACGCCAACACCTTCATCGCGGTGTCGCCGGACAGCCCGGTGACGGCGGGCGACCCGGCGCCGAAGCCGGGGTCGGTCGCGGCGATGCAGCTCGAGCTGCTGCAGGCGAAGCCCTACGGACTGACCAGCGACGATCTGCTGTTCGAGGTGCATGCGGGGCGGGCGGACATCGCGAAGGCGGATCGGGCAGAGGCGCGCGCGCGATTCTTCAGCAAGCCGCAGGCGTGCCTGCGCGCCTCGCCGCTGGTGAAGAAGCATGGCTGGGGGATTCATCACGACGCCGAGGGCCGTGTGGCGGCGGTGGCGGTCGAGAGCGATGACTACGCCAAGCTGAAGGCGCGCACCGATCTCAAGCAGACGATCGGGATGCGGAGCGCCCGATAATTCCCCTCGCCCGCTTGCGGGAGAGGGAGGGGCCCACGAAGTGGGAGGGTGAGGGTGACCGGCGGCCGAAGGGCTCGCTGGCGCTCGCACACCCTCACCTAACCTCTCCCGCAAGCGGGAGAGGGACTAGGAAAGTGGTGGGAGGCGACCGATGCTGTCGGGTTCACCTACCGCGAGGAAGGCCCCGTTCAGGAACTCGGCCTTGCCGTAGCTGAAATCGCGGCCGTCGGGGTGGCGGGTGGTGCCGCCCGCGGCGCGGAGGACGGCGTCGCCGGCGGCGGTGTCCCATTCGCTGGTCGGGCCGAAGCGCGGGTAGACGTCGGCCGAGCCCTCGGCGAGCAGGCAGAATTTGAGCGAGGAGCCGCTGGGGCGCGTCTGGGCGTTGGGGATCGCCGCGCAATAGGCGCGGGTCTGGTCGTCGAGGTGCGAGCGGCTGGTGACGACGACGGGGGCGGTAGGCATCGCGCGCGTCGCGATCGGCTCGCGCGCGCCGTCAGCGGCCTGGCGGAACGCGCCGACTCCGATGGCGCCCGCCCACAGCATTCCGCTGCGCGGCGCCAGCACCAGGCCGAGCATCGGGACACCGCCGTCGATCAGCGCGACGTTGACCGAATAGTCGGGGCCGCCGGCGATGAAGTCCTTGGTGCCGTCGACGGGATCGATCAGCCAGAAGCGCGCGGTCGGGTCGGGGCGGACGCCGGCGGCGCAGGCTTCCTCGCCGACGATCAGCGCGCCCGGGTCGGCCGCGGCGATGGCGGCGGTCAGCAGGATTTCGGCCTGCTCGTCGGCTTCGGTGACGGGCGAGGCGTCGGCCTTGTCGCGTGACACGAAGCCCGCGAGGCGGATACGCTCGACGAGCTCTCCGGCTTCGCGAACCGCGAGCGCGAGGGCGTCGATCAGTCGGCTGTGCATGGGGGCGTCGTAGGGGTCGGGCGGCGCGGTCACAAGAGTGATCCGCTCAAACCCGGCGCGTCATCCCGGCGAAGGCCGGGATCCATTCCGACGACCGTATGGATTCCGGCCTTCGCCGGAATGACGGACACTAAAATGGAGGGGCTTAAGCCGTCTCGCGCGCGAACAGGTCGGCCTGCGAGAGGCCGAGGCGGTCGATGTGGCGGCGGATGCGCGGCCAGTCCTCGGCGATGAACGCGGCGCGTTCGCTCTTCAGCAGCTTTTCCTTGGCGCCGGCCTCGACGAACAGGCCGAGGCCGCGGCGCGCAGCGATCAGCCCCGCGCTCTGCAGCTCCTGATAGGCCTTCGACACCGTAAGCGGATTGACCTCGCGGTCGGCGGCGAGCGCACGAACCGAGGGGAGCGGATCACCGGCGCGGTAGGTACCGTCGATGATGCCGCCGACGATGAGGTCGCGGATCTGCAGATAGATGGGTCGAGCGTCTTGCCACATGACTGTTGTATGCATCTACAACGGCAGTACGGTCAACCCGTATGCGACCGCATGGCGCACAAGCGTATCATTTCGCCGTGGGAACGGCTCGGTTCAGCCGTTCCAGACGCGGACGACGTCCTCGAGCAGCGGGCGGGGCCGCTCCTCGAGCTTCTTCACCGGCATGCCGATGAAGAAGAAGCCGGCGATGGTCTCGCCGGGCTCGCCGATCGCGGCGAGGACGGCGGGCGAGGTGCTCGCCCAGCCGGTCAGCCAGTTGCCGACGAAGCCCTGCGCGTGCGCCGCGAGCAGCAGATTGTGGCAGGCGGCGCCGACGCTCAGCTGCTGCTCCCACTGCGGAATGTGGCTCTCGGGCTTCAGGCGGCTCATCACCGCGACGAGCGTGGGAGCCTGCACCGCGAAGTCGCGCATCGCCTGGATTTCGAGGCGCCCGGCCTCGGGCTTCTCGGCGCGGTAGGCGGTTTCGAGCAGCTCGGCGAACTTTTCGCGGGCGGTGTCGGGGATGACCACGAAGCGCCACGGCGCGAGCTTGCCATGATCGGGGACGCGGCTGGCGATGCGCAGGATCTGCGCGAGCTGGTCGGCGGAAGGGCCCGGCGCGGCCATGTCGCGGGCCTTGCCCGAGCGGCGGGTGAGCAGCAGGTCGAGCGGGGTCGAGCGGTCGTTGAACGCAGTCATACCCTGCCGGTAGCCGATCCCCCGTTTGCCGTCACCCCTGGCTGTCCGTCGCACGCCGGGTGCCGGGGGCTATACGCTCCCCAAGGGCGCGGCTATCGTGCGCGCCATTACGGGCCGGCACAGATCGGCCCGGAGGGAGATTAAGGGGAGATACCCATGGCTCAGCCGCCAAGTGCTGCCGTGAATGGCGGCTTGCCGCCGTCCGATTCAGAAGGAACCTTCTTCGGACATCCGAAAGGTCTTTTCGTCCTGTTCTTCGCCGAAATGTGGGAGCGCTTTTCCTACTACGGCATGCGGGCGCTGCTGATTTTCTATCTCACGCAGCATTGGCTGTTCTCGGACGAAGCCTCGTCGGTCATCTATGGCGCCTACACCGCGCTGGTCTACATCACCCCGGTCATCGGCGGCTATCTCGCCGACCGCTATCTCGGGCAGCGCAAGGCGGTGCTCTATGGCGCGGTGCTGCTGACCATCGGCCATTTCCTGATGGCGTTCGAAGGCGAAGGCGGTCAGACGTCGGCCTATCTCAACATCTTCTGGCTGGCCCTGTCCTTCATCATCGTCGGCTCGGGCTTCCTGAAGGCGAACATCTCGGTGATCGTCGGGCAGCTCTATCCGCGCACCGACGTGCGCCGCGACGGCGCCTATACGATCTTCTACATGGGCATCAACGTCGGCGCCTTCATCGGCACGATCATTGCGGGCTACCTCGGCCAGACCTACGGCTGGGCGTATGGGTTCGGCGCGGCCGGCGTCGGCATGCTGCTCGGCCTCATCGTCTTCGTCTGGGGCACGCCGCTGCTGATGGGACGCGGCGAGTCACGCGACCCGCAGCGGCTGACCTCGCGCGTCGCCGGCCTGCCGTTCGAATGGCTGCTCTACGGCGTCGGCATCGTCGCCGTCGCCGTGGTCTGGCAGCTGATCCAGTATCAGGAGCTGGTCGGCACCTTGCTCGGCGTCGCGGGCGCGCTGCTGGTCGGCTACGTGCTGTTCACCGCCGTCTTCAAGCTGCCGGCGGAGGATCGCGACCGCATCTTCGCGGCGATGTTCCTCATCGTCGGCTCGATCCTGTTCTGGGCGCTGTTCGAGCAGGCGGGCTCATCGCTCAATCTGTTCGCCGATCGCCACGTCGACCGCGAGATATTCGGCGCCGTCGTTCCCGCGTCGGTGTTCCAGTCGGTCAACCCGGCCTACATCATTCTGTTCGCGCCGGTGTTCGCCTGGCTGTGGACGACGCTGGGGCGCCGCGGTCTCGAGCCCTCGGCGCCGGCCAAATTCGGCCTCGCGATGATCCAGCTCGGCGCCGGCTTCCTGGTGCTGGTTGCCGGGGCGCTCGCCTTCGGCGTCGAGAATGCGACGCCGCTGGTGTTCATCTTCCTCGTCTACCTCTTCCACACCACCGGCGAGCTCTGCCTTTCGCCCGTCGGCCTTTCGGCCATGAACCGGCTGGCGCCGGCGCATCTGGCGGGCCTGATCATGGGCACCTGGTTCTTCGCATCGGCCACCGGCAACTTCGCCGCCGGTCTGATCGCGGCGGCCACCGGATCGGAGAGCGCCTCGGGGTCGGGCGCGGCCAAGACCGTCGTCCTCGATGTCTATACGACGGTGGGCTGGACCGCCGTCGGTGTCGGCGTCGTCGTCATCCTGATCTCGCCGCTGATCAAGCGGCTGATGCACCTCGACACGCTGGGCGACGACGAGATCGAGGGCCGCGCCGAACTGGCCCAGTCGACCGCCAACGTCGTTACGCCGAAGAACGTGAACTGATGAACGTCGCGGGCTTCCGGCATCTGTCGGAAGCCCGCCTCCCGAGAGAGGAACTATGCAAGGCAAGCTGATCATGGCAGCGCTGCTGCTGACGACGGTCGCGTGCACGTCGGGCCAGAACGGCCCGGCGCGCTCGGCGTCGGACAAGCCGGCAAAGCCCGGCGAGGTGGTGCGGATCAACGAGGATCCGTTCCCCTCCACCTACCGCGCCTACGGCTCGGTCCCGACCGTCCTGCAGAACGTCAACATCTATGACGGGCGCGGCGGCAAGATTCTGAACGGTATGGTCGCGCTTGCCGACGGCAAGGTCGTCGCGGTCGGCCAGACCGTCGCGGTGCCGGCCGGCGCCACCGTTATCGACGGGCAGGGCAAGTGGGTGACGCCGGGTGTCATCGACATCCACAGCCACCTCGGCAACTACCCGTCGCCCGGCGTCCAGGCGCATTCGGACGGCAACGAGGTCACCGGCCCCGTCCGCCCCGAAGTGTGGGCCGAGCACTCGATCTGGCCGAACGATCCGGGCTTCAGCCGCGCGCTCGCCAACGGCGGCGTTACCGCGCTGCACGTGCTCCCCGGCTCGGCGAACCTGTTCGGCGGCCGCGGCGTCACGCTGAAGAACGTCTATGGCCGCAGCCAGCAGGACATGAAGTTCCCGGGCGCGCCCTACACGCTGAAGATGGCGTGCGGCGAGAACCCCAAGCGCGTCTATGGCAGCCGCAACCAGATGCCGGGCAGCCGCATGGCGAACATCGCCATGGATCGCCAGACCTGGGCGAAGGCGCAGGAGTATCGCCGCAAGTGGGCCGACTATAACCGCAAGATCGACGACGGCACCGCGAAGGCCAGCGATGCGCCGAGCCGCGACCTTGCGATGGATACGCTCGCGGGCGTGCTCGACGGCAAGATCCTGGTGCAGAACCACTGCTATCGCGCCGACGAGATGATGAACGTGATCGATATGTCGAAGGAGTTCGGCTACAAGGTCACGACCTTCCATCACGCGGTCGAAAGCTACAAGATCGCCGACATCCTCGCACGCGAGGGCATCTGCTCGGCGATGTGGGCCGACTGGTACGGTTTCAAGATGGAGTCGAACGACGGCATCCGCGAGAACATCCCGTTCGTCCATGCCGCCGGCGCCTGCACCATCGTCCATTCGGACGACGCCAACGGCATCCAGCGCCTGAACCAGGAAGCGGCGAAGTCGATGGGGGACGGCAAGCGCGTCGGCATCGACATCGCGCCGGAAGTCGCCTGGACCTGGCTCAGCTATAACCCAGCAAAGGCGCTCGGCATCGCCGACAAGACCGGCAGCCTCGAGGCCGGCAAGATGGCGGACGTGGTGCTGTGGAACGGCGACCCGTTCAGCGTCTACACGCGGCCCGAGAAGGTGTGGATCGACGGCGCGCTGATGTTCGATGCGACCAACCCGCGCCTCCGCCCTGTCAGCGATTTCGAGCTCGGCCAGCCGGGCGAGGGAGATGTGAAGTGATGCGCCTGAAAGCTCTGCTCGGGGTGGCCGCGCTCGCGCTCGCCGCCCCCGCGATGGCCCAGACCGTCGCCATCACCAATGCGAAGATCGCCACCGGCACCGGTGCCGCGGCGATCGACGGCGGCACCGTCGTCATTTCGGGTGGCCGCATCGTCTCGGTCGGCCGCGGCGGCGCGCCCGTCGGCGCGCAGGTCGTCGACGCGCAGGGGCGCTGGGTGACTCCCGGCATCATCGGCGGCTTCTCGCGGCTCGGCCTGCTCGAGGTCGACGCCGTCGACCCGAGCAACGACACCGTTGCCGACGAGGATGGCAATCCGTTCAACGCCTCGCTCGATGTCACGCCGGGCCTCAACCCGCTGTCGGTCAACATTCCGATCAACCGGATCGAGGGCGTGACCCGTGCGGTCGTTGCGCCCAACGCCGGCCAGAGCGTGTTCGCGGGGCAGGGGGCGATCATCACCCTTGGCGACGCCGACGACATCGCGACCAAGCCGCGGGCTTTCCAGTTCATCGAACTGGGCGAGGCGGGCGCCGACATCGCCGGCGGCTCGCGCAGCGCGGCGCATGCGATCTTCCGCAACGGCCTGCGCGAAGCGCTGGCCTATGCGCGCAATCCGGGCGGCTATGAAGGCGGCAAGGATCGCGGGTCGATCATGACCGCGCTCGATGCCGCCGCGCTCGTTCCGGTGGTGCAGGGCCGCATGCCGGCGCTGATCCATGTCGAGCGCGCGAGCGACATTCTCCGCGTCATCGAGCTGAAGCGCGAATTCCCCAATCTGAAGCCGATCCTCGTCGGCGTCAGCGAGGGCTGGATGGTCGCCGACAAGATCGCGGCGGCGGGCGTGCCGGTCATCGCCTCGGCGATGAACGACCTGCCCAACCGCTTCGAGATGCTCGGCGCCACCCAGTCGAACGTCGGCCGGATGGTGAAGGCCGGCGTCAAGGTCGCGCTCGGCATGATCGACGACGAGGATGGCCGCCAGATCCGGCTGCTGCCGCAGCATGCCGGCAACCTCGTCGCGGTCGGCCGCCTGCCCGGTGGCACCGGCGTCACGCCCGAACAGGCGCTGATGCTGATGACCAAGGCACCCGCCGATATCTTCGGGCTGACCGACACCGGTTCTCTCGAGGCCGGCAAGCGCGCCGACGTGGTGATCTGGGACGGCGACCCGCTGGAGTTGGCGTCGGCGCCGGTTAGCGTCATGATCGACGGGCGGCAGGTGCCGCTGACCTCGCGGCAAACCAAGCTGCGCGATCGCTACATGCCGAACCGGCCCGATACGATGCCGGTGCAATATCGGAGGTAGGTGACATGGGTGGGCTGGCCCTCGCGGTACTGAGTTTCGTCGGTAGTCACGAGTTGCTGTCCCACCCGCTTCGCCGGCCGCTGGTCGCGCGGCTCGGCGAGAAGGGTTTCCTGCTGCTCTATTCGCTGGTGGCGTTCGCCACCTTCGCGTGGATCGTCGTCGAATTCCGCGCGGCGCCCGACAATTTGCTGTGGGTCGCGCCCGACTGGGTGTGGACGGCGGGGGCGGTAATCATGCTGGCCGCGTCGATCCTGTTCGTCGGCAGCCTCACCGCGCCGAACCCGGCAATGACCGGCGCCGCCGGCGTTCTCGCGCGCGATCCCGACCCGCAGGGCGTGCTCTGCATCACCCGCCATCCGATGATGTGGTCGTTCGCGCTGTGGGCGCTGGTCCATGCGGCGGTGTCGGGCCGGGCGGCCGTGCTCATTCTCGCCATCGGCATCGGCGGCCTCGCCCTGTTCGGGGCGACGATGCAGGATCGCAAGAAGGCGGCCCTCCATGGCGAGCGCTGGGCCGCCTGGCGCGCCAAGACCAGCTTCATTCCCTTCACCCGGCTGAACTGCTGGCCGGGCTGGATCGCCGTCGTGGGCGGCATCATCCTTTTCCTCGTGGCGACGTGGGCGCATCCGCGCCTCGGCGCGCCGCTCATCGGCTTCTGGAGACTTTGATGGATTTGAAGGGCAAGACCGTCTGGATCACCGGCGCGAGCAGCGGCATCGGCGAAGGATTGGCGCGCGCGATGATCGGCGCCGGCGCCGCGGTGATCCTGTCGGGCCGCCGCGTTGCCGAACTGGAGCGGGTGGCGGGCGAGATCGGCGGCGAGACCTTGGTGCTGCCGTTCGAGGCGACCGACTATGACGCGCTTCCCGGCGTGGTGGCAACGGCGGAGGGCTGGCGCGGCGGCGTCGACATGCTCGTCAACAACGCCGGCATCTCGCAGCGCAGCCTCGGCCTCGATACCGGGTTCGACGTCTACCGGCGGCTGATGGAGATCGACTTCTTCGCGCCGTTGCGGCTGACGCAGCTGGTGCTGCCGGCGATGGTCGCGAGGAAGTCGGGGCATTTGATGGCGATCAGCTCGGTGGCGGGCAAGGCGGGGTCGCCGCTGCGCACCGGCTATTGCGCGGCGAAGCATGCGGTCGTCGGTTACTTCGATGCGTTGCGTGCCGAGATCGCCAAGCATGAGATCGGCGTGACCGTGGTGACGCCGGGCTTCGTGCGCACCTCGATCGCCGCCAACGCGGTGCAGGGCGACGGCTCGACACGCGGCTATTCGGACGACGATATCGACGCGGGCATCAGCGCCGACGAGGCAGCCGCGCAGATCTTGGCGGGGCTGGCAAGCGGCCAGCGCGAAATCCCGGTCGGCAAGGCCGGCGGCATGGAGATGGCGCTGCTCGACCTGAAGCGCGCCAACCCCGATCAGGTGTTCGACCTGATGGCGAACGCCGCGCGTAATCTTTAGGCGGTCGCCAAACCCAGCATTCGAGCGGCAATCTCGCGCTCGCCCATCACGACATGATGGGCACCGTGCCGGCCGAGATAGTCGACCTCCTCGTCCGAATGGGCGCGGGCGATGATGACGAGCGCCGGATTGATGGCGCGGGCCTTCTCGGCGATCTGGCCGGCCTCGAAACCTTCGGGGATGGCGAGCAGCAGGCGTGAGGCGTTGGCGAGGCCGGCGCGCTTCAGCACCGCGGCGTCGGCAGCATTGCCGACGATGACCTCCGAGGCGAGGCCGCGCGCGGCTTCGACGATGTCCTTCTGGTCCTCGATCACCACGAAGCGCTGACCGGCCTTCGCCAGCCCCTCGCCGAGCAGATGGCCGACGCGGCCGTAGCCGATCAGCACGACATGGCAATCGGGGCATTCCTCTTCGGGCTCGGCGGCGGCTGCGGCGACGATGGCGTCCGCCGCGGCCTGCTCCAACCTCTTGCGTTCGGCGCGGCGGTTCTCGACGGCGCCGAAGATGAAGGGGTGGAGGAGGATCGAGATGATCGCGCCGGCAAGGATCAGGTCACGGCCCTCGGCGGGCAGGACGCCCAAGGTCACGCCGAGGCCGGCGAGGATGAAGCTGAACTCGCCGATCTGCGCGAGGCTGGCCGAGACGGTGAAGGCGGTGCCGTCCTTATGGCCGAAGGCGCGGACGATCGCGTAGGCGGCGACCGACTTGCCGATGACGATGATGAGGACGGTGGCAAGCAGCGCCCACGGCTGTTCGGTGACCACCGCCGGGTTGAACAACATGCCGACCGACACGAAGAACAGCACCGCGAAAGCGTCGCGCAAGGGGAGCGTCTCTTCGGCGGCGCGCTTGCTGAGCCGTGTCTCGCCAAGGATCATGCCGGCGAAGAAGGCACCGAGGGCGAAGGACACGTCGAACAGGGCGGCGGCCCCGAAGGCAACACCGAGCGCGATGGC
The DNA here is from genome assembly GCF_042648405.1 of Sphingoaurantiacus capsulatus. Classification (NCBI taxonomy): domain Bacteria; kingdom Pseudomonadati; phylum Pseudomonadota; class Alphaproteobacteria; order Sphingomonadales; family Sphingosinicellaceae; genus Sphingoaurantiacus; species Sphingoaurantiacus capsulatus. Next base: position 79,553 of record NZ_JBHRXV010000010.1, read on the forward strand.
GAGGACGGCGAGGCGGAACAGCTCGCGCGAGCCGGTGTGCGCCACCCAGTGCAGTACCCAGGGGATGACGCGGCGGCCGACGATCAGCATGAAGGCGATGAAGCCGGCGACCTTCAGCGCGGTGAGGCCGAGCGCGAGGCCGACATCGCCGCCCCGCCCGGCGAGCGCGGGCAGCATGACCAGCGCCAGCACCATCGCCAGATCCTCGACGATCAGCCAGCCGACGGCGATGCGCCCGCGTTCGGTCTCGATGAGGTTTCGGCTTTCGAGCGCGCGCAGCAGCACCACGGTCGAGGCGACCGAGAGCGCGAGGCCGAAGACGATGCCGCCGGGGATTGACCAGCCGAGCATCTGCGAGAGGCCGAGGCCGAGAAGGGTGGCGACGCCGATCTGCACCACCGCGCCGGGTACCGCGATATTCTTCACCGCCATCAGGTCGCGCAACGAGAAATGAAGGCCGACGCCGAACATCAGCAGGATGACGCCGAGTTCGGCCAGTTCGCCTGCCAGCCGCGCATCGACCACATAGCCGGGGGTGAACGGCCCGACGAGCACGCCCGCCAGCAGATAGCCGGCCAGCGGCGAGACGCGCAGCCGCTGCGCCAGCGCGCCCATCAGGAAGGCGACGACAAGACCGGCGACGATGGTGGCGATTAGGGGCGTGTGGTGGGTCATGGTCCTCGCGCGTGGGGCAGTCGCCCGCGCGGAAGGGCCGCGAGGCCGCACCTGCTGGATAGCAGCCGGTGCTGCCAGGGCGTTACTATAGGTTTTTTATGAGCTTTCGCCGCGAAGGTCGTCGGCGAGGCGGTAGCCGACCCCCGCCTCGGTGAGGATCAGCCGCGGCTCGGCGGGGTCTTCCTCGAGCTTCTGGCGCAGCAAGCCCATGTAGACGCGCAGATATTGCGTGTCGGCGGCGCCGTCGCCCCAGCCGGCGGCGAGCAGGCGCCTATGGGTGACGACCTGCCCGGCGCTTTCGGCGAGCGTGGTCAGCAGCGCATATTCCTTCGGCGACAGTTTCACGATGTCGCCTGACAGGGTGACGCGCCGCGCGGGCATGTTGATGGCGAGCGGGCCGGCGCGGAATTCCGCCGGCTTGCGCTGAACGCTGTCGCGGCGGCGAAGCGCGGCGCGGACGCGCGCCATCAGCTCACCGATCTCGAACGGCTTGTTGACATAGTCGTCGGCGCCCTCGTCGAGCGCGGCGATCTTCTCGCCCTCCTGGTGGCGGGCCGAGACGACGATGATCGGTACGTCGCTGTGCGTGCGGATGCGGCTGATCACCTGCTTGCCGTCGATGTCGGGCAGGCCGAGGTCGAGCAGCACCACCTCCGGCCCGCCGGCGGCGACCGTCGCCACCGCGCCGGCGCCGTCGACCGCGACGGTGACGGCATAGCCCTCCGCCTCCAACACCGGCTTCAGCACGCCGACCAGCGACGGCTCATCGTCGACAACGAGGATGGTGGCGCGATCGGTCATGGGGCGCTGTCTCCTGAAGCGGCGATAGGCAGGCGGATGGCGATGCGGGTGCCGCGGCCGTCGAGGCCGGGCGTCTCCGCCCAGATGCGGCCGTCGAACGCCTCGACGAAGCCCTTGGCGATAGCGAGGCCGAGGCCGCTGCCCTTCGGCGCTGCCTCGTAGCGGGCGACGCGCTGGAAGCGCTCGAACACGCGCTGCAGGTCGGTTTCGGGAATGCCGAAGCCGGCGTCGCAGACGTCGATCGCGGCCTCGCCGACCTCAACGCGGACGACGACGACGATGCGCGCACCGTCGTCGCTGTAGGCGATCGAGTTGGAGAGGAGGTTGACCAGCGCCAGCTCGAACAGCGCGGCGTCGGCGCGGACCAGCAGCGGCCCGTCGGGAAACTGCCGTTCGAGCTTTCGGCCGCCGAGCTTGCCGCGCATGCGCTGGAGCACGGTGCCGACCAGTTCGACCACGTCGATGACCTCGCCGGCGGGGCGCAGGCCGGCCTGCAGCTTGCTCATTTCGAGAAGGTTGGCGGTGTAGCGGTTGAGGCGTTCGCCCTCGTCGATGATGCTGCGGAGCAACTGCTCGCGGGCGTTCGCGTCGAGGCGGTCGCCATAGTCGCGCAGCGAAGTCGCCGAGGCGCTGATCGCGGCGATCGGCGTGCGGAAATCATGGCTGACCGAGGAGAGGAGGGCGGTTTTCAACTCCTCCGACCGCGCCAGCGCCGAGGCCTCCGAGATGCGCGATGACAGCTCGGCGCGTTCGAGCGCGAGCGCCAGCATTCCGCCGAGTGCGGAGAGGAAGCCGATATCGACGGTATCGGTCGCATGCTCGCCGGCGGCGACGAGGACGCCGATCGGGCCGCGCGCGGCGGAGAGGGGAATGGCGACGGCATTTTCCTGCTGCGTCGGCATGTTCGCGGTCCACACGAGCTGTGCGATGGCGGCGACATCCGGCCCGGCATCGTTGCCGAGCGCCACCAGCCGGCCGCCCTCCTGAAGGAAGGCGTGCAGCGCGAGGCCGAGGCGGGCGGGGGCGCTGGCGGCGAGGGTGGCCAGCACTTCCTCGCGGCGGACGGCGGCCTGCAGCAGCTGGCCGGTTTCCAGCAGGCTGGCGAGCTGGAGGTTGGCGCGCTGCGCCGCCTTGGCGCGGTCCTGCAGCCGCCCCGCGAGGACGCCGGCGATCAGCGCGACGAAGTTGAAGGCGACGAACGGCGCCGCATCGGTGGTGGTGGTGAAGCGGAAGGTCAGGAAGGGTTCGGTCAGGAAGAAATTGTAGATGAGGAAGGCGACGAAGGCGGCGATCAGCGCGGCGGCAAGGCCGTGAAGCGCACCGACCAGCATGACGCCGAGCACGAACAGCAAGGCGGCGGAGACGAGGCCGATGAACGGTTCGCTCCAGACCGCGAGGCTCGACGACACCGCCACGATGAACACGCTCGACGCCGCCTCGCGCCAGGTCAGGTGCAGGCGGAGATCGCGGAACGTCGATCGGCCGAGGTCGCGGTAGCTGCTCACGGTGCCACTATAACGGGTTGAACCGGAAAAGGGTGGCCGCGGCGGCTAGCTCAGGGGGAGATGACCGCCGCGGCCGAGTACGAGCGCAGGTTCAGGGTGATCTCGCCCTAACTCCGAGGGGTTGGGCAGGACGATTTCGGTCAACGCTCGCAAATAAAGCTAGGGCGGCACCCCTTAAGGAAACAATGCATATAAATTCTATAATAACGCTGTGCCGTGCCCCGACTTATGCCTGACGGCGGATCGCAAGGATTAAAGGGGCGACAATATGCGACTGATTACGATGACCGCCATCGCGGCGCTGGCGCTGACCACCGCTGCTTGCACCAAGAACAAGAAGGCCGAGGATATGCCGCCGCCGGTCGATGCGCCGGCGACCTCGTCGGCCGCACCGGCCGACACCAGCGTCGCGACCAGCGACGTCACCCCGGGCAGCCAGGCCGACCTCGTGGCCAGCGCCGGCAGCGACCGCGTGCTGTTCGAATATGATTCGTTCGAGCTGACCGGCGAAGCGCGCGGCATCCTGACGCGCCAGGCCGAGTGGCTGCAGAAATATCCATCGGTCGCCTTCACCGTCGAAGGCCATGCCGACGAGCGCGGCACGCGTGAGTACAACCTCGCGCTCGGCGACCGCCGCGCCAATGCGACGAAGAACTTCCTCGCCGCACAGGGCGTGGCGGCCACCCGCCTGCGCACCATCTCCTACGGCAAGGAACGGCCGGAGGTTCAGGGATCGGACGAGTCGGGCTATGCGCAGAACCGGCGCGCCGTCTCGGTCGTGTCCGGCGCGGCGAGCTGAGGCGCGCCGGCGGAAAACGACCATGCCCGACGACGAATTGCGCGCGTTGCTGGCCCGGTATCCGGACCTCGACGCGCGCGATCGTCGCCGGTTGCGCAAGCTCTACCAGGAGGCGAGCGCGACCGAGATCATGGCGATCCTGCTGCATCCCGACCTGGGGCCGAAGGCACGTCGCGTCGAGCGGCCGAGCGACTTCACCTGGGACGTGTGGCTGGCGCTGACCGCCGCCGCCGCCGCGCTGCTGATCGCGCTCTACCTGCTGATGCAGTCCTAGAAGCACTCCCGGCTTTCGCACCGTCCGTAGCTTGGCTACACCGGGCGGCATAAGAATCCGGGAGGATAAACTTGCGCAATTTTGCCCTGCTCGCCGCCGGCGCGCTGTCGCTGGCGGCCGTCGCCACCGTCGCTCAAGGTGTCGAAGACCCCTACATCTGGCTGGAAGAGATTGAGGGCACCCGCGCGCTCGATCAAGTGAAGGCCTGGAACAAGTCGACCGAGGAGCTGCTCGCGCAGGACCCGAAGCTGGCGAGCTATCAAAGCCGCGCACGCGCCATCCTCGATGACGAGCAGCAGATCGCGACGCCCGACCGGATCATGGGCGACCTCGTCGCCAATCTGTGGCGTGACGCGAAGAACCCGCGCGGCATCTGGCGCGTGTCGCCGCTTGCCGCCTATCGCGCCGGCAAGCCGGCCTGGCGGACGATCATCGACGTCGACGCGCTGGGGAAGAGCGAGAAGCAGAGCTGGGTGTGGCACGGCGCCGACTGCCTTGCGCCCGCCTACACGCGCTGCCTCGTCTCGCTGAGCCCCGGCGGCACCGACGCCGATGTGGTGCGTGAGTTCGATCTGTCGAGCGGCAAGTTCGTCGACGGCGGCTTCGTCGTGCCGGAATCGAAGAACACCGCCGCCTGGGTCGATGCCGACACCTTGTTGCTGGTCGGCGACTTCGGCCCCGACTCGCTGACCGCGTCGGGCTATGGCCGCATCGCGAAGCTGTGGAAACGCGGCACGCCGCTGAGCGCGGCGACGACGGTGCTTGAGGGCACCAAGACCGATGTGTCGGTGTCGCCCTTCGCCCGGCAGGACGGCGACCGGCGCTGGACCTTCCTGACGCGCGGCAAGACCTTCTGGACGTCGGACGTGTCGCTGCTGACCAAGGACGGCAAGGTGGTGAAGACGCCGCTGCCCGAGGATGCGAGCTTCGAGGACATCATCGATGGCCGGCTGATCGCCAAGCTGCAGAGCCCGCTGACCGTCGGTGGCACCACGCTGCCCGAGGGCGCGATCGTCGCTTATGGCCTCGCCGATATCGAGGCGGGCCGCAGCGTGGCGCCCGAGCTGGTGATGGCGCCGACCAAGACGCAGGCGATCGAGGAGGTTGCGGCGTCGGAGAATATCCTGTGGGTGAAGGCGCTCGACGACGTGTCGGGCAAGCTGTTCGCGCTGCGCCGCAGCGATGACGGCCGCTGGACGCAGGCGGCGACCGCGCTGCCCGACAACAGCACCGTCCGCCTGCTGGAAACGGCGGGCAAGTCGGACACCGCCTTCGCCATCGTCGAGGGCATGCTGACCCCGCCAACGCTCTATGCGGTGACGGCGTCGGGCACGCCGGCGAAGGTCCAGTCGCTGCCTGCCAAGTTCGACGCCGCGACGATGACCGTCGAGCAGAAGTTCGCGACCTCGAAGGACGGCACCCGCATCCCCTATTTCCTCGTCCGCAAAAAGGGCGTGAGTGGCGCGGTGCCGTCGCTGATCCACGCTTACGGCGGCTTCCGCGCCGCGCAGACGCCGGGCTATCTGACGGGGCAGCCGTATCGCGCCGGGCCGCTCGGCATGTTCTGGGTGGAGGAGGGCAATGCCTATGTCCTCGCCAACATCCGCGGCGGTGGCGAGTACGGCCCCGAGTGGCACAAGTCGGTGCTGCGCGAGAACCGGCAGAAGAGCTTCGACGACTTGCATGCGGTCGCCGAGGATCTGATCCGCACCGGCGTGTCGGCCAAGGGCAAGATCGGCATCTCCGGCCGGTCGAACGGCGGCGTGCTGGTGGGGGCGGCGCTGACGCAGCGGCCCGACCTTTATTCGGCGGTGATCTCGGGATCGCCGCTGCACGACATGAAGCGCTATTCGAAGCTGCTCGCCGGCGCCTCGTGGGTCGGCGAATATGGTGACCCGGACGTGGCGGGCGACTGGGCGTTCATGTCGAAATATTCGCCGTACCAGCAGTTGAAGCCGGGCGTGAAATATCCGGCGGTGTTCTTTTACAGCTCGACCAAGGACGACCGCGTCCATCCCGGCCATGCCCGCAAGATGGCGGCGCGGCTGAACGAATATGGCAACCGATTCTATTTCCACGAATATCTGGAGGGCGGCCATTCGGTGGGCGCCGACCATGCCGAGGACGCGCACCGCGCCGCGCTGCTGATGGCCTATCTGAAGCGCGAACTGGGAGGAAAGAAATGATCCGCCGCCTGCTGACCGGCACCGCTGCCGCCGCGCTCGTCTTCACTGCCGTTCCCGGTGCCGTCGCGCAGCCGGCAACGGCCACGGCATCCGCCACGGCCACGGCCACGGCGGCGGTCGCGCCGTCCGACGCGCTGAAGCTGCTGTTCGCGCAGAGCGACGAGGCCAACCTCAAGCGCAACCCGCTGTCGGCGCTGTACCGCGGCGACATGCGCTACGCCGACCGGCTCGGCGACTTCATCAGCGACGAATATTTCGCGGCCGAGCGCGCGGCCGCCGAGGCCGATCTCGCGGCGCTCGCCCGCATCGACCGCGCGACGCTCTCGCCAGACGAGCAGGTGTCCTACGACAGCTTCAAGTGGCAGCGGACGATCGACCTGCGCGGGCTGCAGCCCGATCTGCTGGCGCTGACCGCGGTGCGGCCGGTCGATCATATGAACGGCTTCCACACCTTCTTCGCGCAGATCAGCTCGGGCACCAGCGTCGCGCCGTACAAGACGGTGACCGACTATGAGAACGGCCTGAAACGCGTCGCCGATTTCGTGAAGTTCAGCGATGCCTCGATCGTGCGGATGCGCGCCGGCATGGCCTCGGGCGTGGTGCAGCCGAAGCTGGTGATGGAGAATGTCCTCCAGCAGCTCGACATGATGCTCGCCGAAGGGGTCGAGGGCAGCGCCTTTTATCGCCCGGTCGCCAACTTCCCGGCGGATATCTCGGCGACCGACCAGGCGCGGCTGAAGACCGCCTACGCTAACTCGATCCGCACGCAGATCGTACCGGCGCTGACCCGCCTGCGCGATTTCATCCGCACCGACTATCTGCCGAAGACCCGCGACAGCGTCGGCCTGCGCGAGATGAAGGGCGGGCCGGAGCTCTATCGCTATCTCGTCGAGCAGCAGACCACGACGACGATGACGCCCGAGGAAATCCACAACATCGGCCTCAAACAGGTCGAGCAATTCCACGCCGAGATGGAGAAGGTGAAGGCGCAGGTCGGCTTCAAGGGCACGCTGAAGGAGTTCTTCGATCACATCCGCACCGACCCGAAGTTCAAGCCGGAGTCGCGCGAGTGGCTGCAGCAGGAATATGTGCGGATCGGCAAGCGCGTCGACGCGCAGGTCGGCAAGCTGTTCTCGACCCTGCCCAAGTCGCCGCTCGATATCCGGCCGGTGCCGGCGCTGACCGAGAAGGGCGCGGCGCGCGGTTCCTACAATCCGGGTACGCCCGACGGGACGCGGCCGGGCGTTTTCTACTTCAACGCCTATGACCTGCCGTCGCGCACCACGCCGTCGATGGTCACGCTGTACCTGCACGAAGGCGCGCCGGGGCATCACTTCCAGATCAGCATCGCGCAGGAGAATGCGAACCTGCCGAACTTCCAGCGCTTCGGCGGCAACAATGCCTATGTCGAGGGCTGGGGGCTCTATTCGGAGACGCTCGGGAAGGAACTGGGCGTTCTCGAGGATCCGTATCAATATTTCGGCTTCCTCGATTCGCAGCTGTTCCGCGCGATCCGGCTGGTCGTCGACACCGGCATCCACACCAAGGGGTGGGGCCGCGATCAGTCGATCCAGTACATCCTCGACAACAGCTCGCGCGGCCGCGCCAACGCCACCGCCGAGACCGAGCGCTACATCGCCAATCCGGGGCAGGCGCTCGGCTACATGATCGGCAATCTGAAGATCACCGAGCTGCGCCGGCGCGCGGAAAAGGCGCTGGGGCCGAAGTTCGACCCGCGCGAGTTCCATGCGCAGGTGCTGATGACCGGCGCGCTGCCGCTGTCGGTGCTGGAGGCGAAGATCGACCGCTGGATCGCGGCGAAGAAGGGCTGAACCGAACTCCCCTCCCCGAGGGGGAGGGGTTGGGGGTGGGCTGCGCCAGCGCGGTCAGCTTCGAAGCTCGACCTCGCCTTGACAACCCACCCCTTGCCCCTCCCCCTCGGGGAGGGGATAGGAACGCGCATGATCGATCAATTCGCTATCGCCGGCTTCGACCTCGACGCCTTCGTCCGCAGCACGCTGGCGGAGGATATGGGGGAGGGCGGCGACCGCACCTCCGCCGCGGTGATCCCCGCCGAGGCGCAATTGCGCGCGGTGATGGACAGTCGCGATGCGGTGGCGGTGGCGGGATTGCCGATCGCCGAGGCGTTCTTCCGCGCGCTTGATCCCACTGCGCGCATCGAGCGGCTGGTCGAGGACGGGACGCGCGTCGATGTCGGCGCCGATCTGCTGCGCGTCCACGGCAACGCCCGCGCGCTGCTCACCGCCGAGCGGTCGGCGCTCAACACCGTGCAGCATCTGACCGGCATCGCCACGCTCACGCGCCGTTATGTCGATGCGATCGCCGGGACGGGCTGCATCCTGCTCGACACGCGCAAGACCCTGCCGGGCCTGCGGCTGCTCGAGAAATATGCGACGCGGATGGGCGGGGCGACCAACCACCGGCTGCGCCTCGACGACGGGGTGATGATCAAGGACAACCATATCGCGGTGGCGGGCGGCGTCGAGCCGGCGGTGCGCGCGGCGAAGGCGGCGGGGTTGGCCGACGTGGTGGTCGAGGTCGATCGTATCGACCAGATCGAGCCGGCGTTGAACGCAGGTGCCGACCGGTTGCTGCTCGACAATATGGGGCCGGATGTGCTGCGTGAGGCGGTGGCGCTGGTCGCGCGCCGGGTGCCCACCGAGGCGTCTGGCGGGGTAAACCTCGATACCATCCGCGCGATTGCCGAGAGCGGCGTGACCTATGTCTCGGTCGGCCGGATCACGCAGAGCGCGCCGGCGGCCGATATCGGCCTGGATTTCGCTTAGAGCTTCTCGCCCTCGATGATCACCGTCGAGGGGTGGTGCTTGTCGAGGTGCGCCTTGATGATGCGCAGGTTGCGGCTGTTCGACTTGAACACGAAGTCGAACAGGTCGCCGGCGAAGGGGACCATGCCGACGGCGGTATCGAAAACCGCGTTGCCGCTCATCCGCGCGAGCTGCCACTTCGACATGCCGAGGTTGCGCGCTTCCCAGATGAGGTAGGCGGACATCGCGCCGGTCACCCAGTCGCCGACAACCGGCACGAGGCCGACGATGGCGTCGAGGCCGACCTTGTATTGGGTGCCGGGGACGGTGAAGGCGCGTTCGAGCACCTTCTCCAGCGCGACGACGCGCTGCCGCACCGCCTGCGGGTTGCGGTCGAGGCTCGAAAGCGCGCCCGTGACCTGATCGAAGCTCTTCTGGTTGATCGCCATGCCGTCTCCAACCCGCGAGATCGCGGGGTCGTTCCGGCCTGATGTTGGAAGCATAAGCGCCGGGTTCAATCCCTAGCGCATCAGCACCAGCTCTTCCGCCATCGTCGGATGGATCGCGACCGTCGCATCGACCTGCTGCTTGGTGAGCCCCGCCTTCACGACGATCGCCATCGCCTGCAGGATCTCGGCGGCATCCGGCCCGATGATGTGCGCGCCGACGACCTTGTCGGTCGCCGCGTCGCAGACCAGCTTGTAGAGCGCGCGCTCGTTGCGGTCGGCCAGCACGTTCTTCATGGCGCGGAAGTCCGAGGTGTAGACCTTCACCGAGCCGAATTTGGTGCGCGCCTCGCTCTCGGTCATGCCGACGCTGGCGATCTGCGGGTGGCTGAACACCGCCGAGGGGATGCAGTCATAGTCGACTGTCCACGGCTTGCCGCCGAACACGCTGTCGGCAAAGGCATGGCCCTCGCGGATGGCGACGGGGGTGAGCTGGACGCGGTTGGTGACGTCGCCGACCGCGTAGATGTTGTCGATATTGGTGCGGCTGTGCTCGTCGACGATGACGGCGCCGGCCTTGTCGAGCTTCACCCCGACGGTGTCGAGGCCGAGGCCCTCGCTGTTGGGCGGGCGGCCGATCGCGTAGAGCAGCATGTCGGCCTCGATCGGTTCGTCGCTGCCGGCGACATGGATGATCAGGCCGCCGTCGGCCTTCTTCTCGATGCGCTCGAAGCCGGCGTTGAAGCGGAAATTGATGCCCTTCACCGTCGAGATCAGGTGCAGGCGCTCGCGCAACGAATGGTCGTAGCCGCGCAGCAGGGTGTCGCCGCGTAGCATCAAGGTCACCTTGGTGCCGAACTCGTTGAAGATGCCGGCGAACTCGTTGGCGATGTAGCCGCCGCCGGCGATGACGATGCTCTTCGGCAGCTTGTCGAGATGAAACACCTCGTTCGAGGTGATGCCATGCTCGGCGCCGGGCACGTCGGGGAGGGCCGGGCGCGCGCCGGTGGCGATGAGGATTTTGTCCGCCGTCACCTTCTTGCCGCCGACATCGAGGGTGTGCGCGTCGATGATGGTGGCGCGGCCGAGCAGGACTTCGACCCCGGCGTTGCTGAGGTTCTGCGTGTAGATGCCGTTGAGGCGCTCGACCTCGCCCAGCACGTTGTCGCGGAGCGTCGGCCAGTCGAACGTGGGCGTGCCGACATCCCAGCCGAAGCGGCGGGCGTCCTCCAGATCCTCGGCGAAATGCGCGCCGTAGACGAGCAGCTTCTTCGGGACGCAGCCGCGGATCACGCAGGTGCCGCCGACCTTATGCTCCTCGGCGATCGCGACGCGGGCGCCGTGACCGGCCGAGATGCGCGCGGCGCGGACGCCGCCCGAACCGGCGCCGATGACGAAGAGGTCGTAGTCGTACTTGGCCATGCATGATCTCCGTTCGACAGCCGACCTAATGCGCGAGCGCCGTGATTCCAAACGGGAAGATGTGATGGCTGTGATCGAGCGGGACGATCATGCCGCACTTGGCGGCCGCGCGACGATCGGGGAAAGTGCGGGCATGGACATGAACCGCCGCTATCTGCTCGCCGGCCTCGGCGCGTTTGCCGTCACCTCGCCGGCCGCCGCCGCGCCGAAGCAGGCAATCACCGTTCACAAGGATGCCAATTGCGGCTGCTGCAGCGTCTGGGCGGAGCGGATGACCGCGACCGGGCGCTATGCGCCGAAGCTGATCAACCAGCCGGACATGGTGGCGGTGAAGACGCGGCTGCGCGTGCCGCCCGAACTGGCGTCCTGCCATACGACGCAGGTCGGCACCTATGTGGTGGAGGGGCATGTGCCGCCGTCGGCGGTCGACCGGCTGCTACGCGAGAAACCGAAGGGCGTGATCGGGCTGGCGGTGCCGGGGATGCCGGCGGGGTCGCCGGGAATGGAGATGCCCGACGGGCGGCGCGAGGCGTATGACATCTATGCGTTCACGGCGGATGGCCGCAGCCGGGTGTTCGCGCGGATCGCCTAGTGCATCCGCCCGCCGTCGGGGACGGGCTGATCGGGGGCGAGCAGGACGATGCGGCCTTCGGCGTCGCTGACACCGAGCACCAGCACCTCGCTCATGAACTTGCCGATCTGCTTGCGCGGGAAATTGACCACCGCCAGCACCTGCCGCCCGACCAGCGCCCCGGACGCGTAAAGGTCGGTGATCTGCGCCGACGATCGCTTGACGCCGATCTCCGGCCCGAAGTCGATGGTCAGCTTGATCGCCGGCCGCCGCGCCTCGGGGAAAGGCTCGGCGGCGATGACGGTGCCGGCGCGGATGTCGACGGCGAGGAAATCGTCGTAGCCGATCATCGCTTCGCCTATTCGACGGTCACCGACTTGGCGAGGTTGCGCGGCTGGTCGACGTCGGTGCCCTTGGCCACCGCCACATGATAGGCGAGCAGCTGCACCGGCACCGCATAGACCAGCGGCGCGATCAGCGGGTGGACCTTGGGCATCTCGATGGTCGCGAGGCAGCCTTCGCCGGCCTCGTGCAGCCCTTCGGCGTCGGAGATCAGCACGATCTTGCCGCCGCGGGCGCGCACTTCCTGCATGTTCGACACGGTCTTTTCGAACAGGGGCCCGGACGGCGCGAGCACGATCACCGGCACCGCCTCGTCGATCAGCGCGATCGGGCCGTGCTTCATCTCGCCCGAGGCATAGCCTTCGGCGTGAATGTAGCTGATCTCCTTCAGCTTCAGCGCGCCTTCGAGTGCGAGCGGATAGTCGGGGCCGCGCCCCAAGTAGAGCACGTCGCGCGCCGGCGCGATCAGATGCGCCATCGACGCGATCTCGGCGTCGTGCGCGAGCGCGGCGTTGAGCGCGGCAGGTGCCTCGATCAGGTGGCGCACGATCTCCTGCTCGTCCTCGCGCGACAGCTTGCCCTTCTTCGCGGCCAGATGCGCGGCCAGCGCGGCGAGTACCGCGAGCTGGCAGGTGAACGCCTTGGTCGAGGCGACGCCGATCTCGGGGCCGGCGTGGGTCGGCAGCAGCAGATCGGCCTCGCGCGCCATCGAACTGGTGGGCACGTTGACCACCACCGCGATCTTCTGGCCGTTGTCCTTGCAGTGGCGGAGCGCGGCGAGGGTGTCGGCGGTCTCGCCCGACTGCGAGATGAACAGCGCCAGGCCACCCGGCTGGAGCACCGGGTCGCGGTAGCGGAATTCCGAGGCGACATCGATGTCGACCGGCACGCGCGCGAAGGTCTCGAACCAATATTTGGCGACCATGCCGGCGTAGAAGCTGGTGCCGCAGGCGACGATGGTGATCCGCTCGATGCCGGCGAGATCGATGTCCATCTGCGGCAGAGCGACCTGCTGCTCGATCGGGCGGATATAGCTCTGTAGCGTCTGGGCGACGACGGTCGGCTGCTCGAAGATTTCCTTCTGCATGAAGTGGCGATACGGCCCCTTCTCGACTGCCGCGGCGGTGACGCCCGACGTGGTGATCTCGCGCTCGACCGGCTGATTGTCGCGATCGAAGATCTTCGCCCCGTCGCGGGTGATGATCACCCAGTCGCCTTCCTCGAGATAGGCGATCTTCTGGGTGAGCGGGGCGAGCGCCAGCGCATCCGAGCCGAGATAGGTCTCGCCGTCGCCATAGCCGACGACCAGCGGCGAACCGAGGCGCGCGCCGATCAGCATGTCCGGGTGCTGGCGGAAGGCGATTGCCAGCGCGAAGGCGCCGCGCAACTCGGGCAGCACCGCCTTCACCGCGTCGGCGGGGCTGAGGCCCGCTTCGACCTTTTCCGAGACGAGATGGGCGACGACCTCGGTATCGGTCTCGCTTTCGAAGCGGCGGCCGCGCGCGGTCAGCGCCTTGCGCAGCGATTTGAAATTCTCGATGATGCCGTTGTGAACGAGCGCGACCTCGCCGGTGGCGTGCGGATGCGCGTTGCTGGTGGTCGGCGCGCCGTGCGTCGCCCAGCGGGTGTGCGCGATGCCGATGACGCCGGGGGCGGGGTTGCCGGCCAGTTCCTTGACCAGATTGCCGAGCTTGCCCTCGGCACGGCGGCGCACGAGCTGGCCGTCGTGAACGGTGCAGACGCCGGCCGAATCATAGCCGCGATATTCCATGCGCTTCAGCCCGTCGACGAGACGACCCGCGACCTCATCCTTACCAACGATGCCAATGATGCCGCACATGAAATTGCCTCGCTTATAGGGTGTAAGGAACGCGGATACCCGGCATTTGCTGGGGGAAATCCCTCGTGTTTCGGGTGATAAGGATCGCGCCATTCACCTGCGCGGTCGCAAGAATATACGCATCCATCAGCTTCATCGGCGAACGAAAGTGAATATCCGCGGCGGCAGCAGCGATCCGGGCATCGATCTCAACGACTTCGAAATAGGAGATAGCCTGTTGAAGGGCGTCTCGGTCTTCGATTGGCACTCCCGCCAAGAGTTCTGTCCATACAACGCGGCTGATCCGATGTTTCTTGTAGCGCGACAGCTCTGCAATGGCCTTCGGGTTGTCGTTCAACCAGTCGATCAGGATGTTGGTGTCGAAGAACGGAGCCGACACAGCTCAGATATCCTCATACGGTCGGCGATCCTCACGCATGGCTCTCTGATATTCGACGGCGTCGCCAATGTCGGTTCTGTGCTTCCACAGCCCTGCGCCGCGTGCGATCCAGTCCTGATTGTCAGCGGTATGAACGAGATACAGCTTTACGGCATCGCGGATGGCGGCGGCACGCGAGCGCTTGCTTCGGGCTGCCAGCGCGTCGAGCTTCTCGATATCTTCATCGGGAATGTCGGTCAGAATCCGCATATCGATATATAGATATCATATCAGCATATCATTCAAGTGGATTTCTTCCTCGCCGTCATCGCCGCGCGGAATTTTGCCGCCCAGCCGGGTTTCTCGCCCTGCTCGGCGCGCACGAGCGCCAGCGCGTCGGCGGTGACGTCGCGGGTGACCACGCTGCCGGCGCCGACGATGGCGCCCGCGCCGATGGTCACCGGCGCGACCAGCGACGAGTTGGAGCCGATGAAGGCGCCTTCGCCGATCACCGTCTTGTACTTGAAGAAGCCGTCGTAGTTGCAGGTGATGGTGCCGGCGCCGACGTTGGCGTTGGCGCCGATCTCGGCGTCGCCGATGTAGGTGAGGTGGTTGGCCTTGGCGCCCTTGCCGAGCGTCGCCTTCTTCACCTCGACGAAATTGCCGACCTTCGACTTGTCGCCGAGCTTGGCGCCGGGGCGCAGGCGGGCGTAGGGGCCGACCTCGGCGCGCGGGCCGACCTCGGCGCCTTCGAGGTGGCTGAAGGCGCGCAAGGTGGCACCGTCGGCGACACTGACGCCGGGGCCGAAGAAGCAGCCGGGCTCGATCAGCACGTCGCGGCCGATCTGCGTGTCGAAGGCGAACCAGACGGTGGCGGGGTCGATGAGGGTGACGCCGGCGGCCATCATCTCGGCGCGCTTCGCGACCTGCCATTTCGCCTCGACGGTCGCCAGCTCGGCGCGCGAGTTAATGCCGGCGACCTCGTCGGCGTGCGTTTCGACGACCACCGAGCGGCGGCCGTCGGCGGTCGCGATAGTGACGACGTCGGGGAGATAATATTCGCCGGCGGCATTGTCGTTGCCGACGCGGGCGAGCAGCGGCCACAGGTCGGCGGAGCGCACCGCGAGCAGGCCGGAGTTGCAGAGCGAGACGTTGCGCTCCGTGGCGCTGGCGTCCTTATACTCGACCATCTTCTCGATGGTGCCGTCGGGCTTCGCGATGATGCGGCCATAGGCGCCGGCGTCGTCGGGGCGGAAGCCGAGCACGGCGCAGGCGACATCGCCGGTCAGCGCCGCGAGCATTGCGCGCATCGTCTCAGCCTTCACCAGCGGCACATCGCCGAACATCACCAGCACGTCGCCATCGAAGCCGGCGAGCGCCGATTGCGCCTGGAGGACGGCGTGGCCGGTGCCGAGCTGCGGCTCCTGCGTCACCACCGCGGCGCCGGTGCCGGCGACGGCGGCCTCGACCTGCTCGCGCCGCGCGCCGACGACGACGACCTTGGCGGCGGGGGCAAGTTCATCGACGCTGGCGAGGAGATGCATCAGCATCGGCCGCCCGGCGATCGGGTGCAGCACCTTGTGCAGGTCGGACTTCATGCGGGTGCCCATGCCCGCGGCAAGGACGACGGCGGCGACCGGACGGGTCATGGATGCTCCCTCAACAGACCTTGCGGCGCTTGCCACAGCCGGCTTGCCTTTTCCAGTTCAGCCGCCACAAGGCGGCCATGACCAACACGCTTCCCCGCCTCGTGATCTTCGACCTCGACGGCACGCTCGTCGATACCGGCCCCGACCTGACCGCCGCGCTCAACCATGCGCTCGGCGTGCTGGGGCGGCGTGAGGTCGACGAGGAGTCGGTAAAGGAGATGGTCGGCCTGGGTGCGCGCAAGCTGCTCGAGCGCGGGCTCGAGGCGACCGGCGTGATGACCGACGAGCTGATCGACGCCGGGGTGCAGCCGTTCCTCGACTATTATGCCGCCAACATCTGTGTCGGGTCGAAGCCCTATCCCGGCCTCGAAGCCGCGATGGACGAACTGGCCGCCGACGGCGTGACCCTTGCCGTCTGCACCAACAAGCCACAGCGGCTGAGCGAGCTGCTGATCGAGGCGCTGGGCTGGCAGGGGCGGTTCGCCGCCATCCTCGGTGCCGACCGGGTGCCGCAGCGCAAGCCGCATCCCTCGCATGTGCTGTCGACGATCGAGGCGGCGGGCGGCGACGTGCGCTCGACGGCGTTCATCGGCGATTCGATCGTCGATGTGACGGCGGCGAAGGCGGCCGACGTGCCGGTGATCGCGGTGAGCTTTGGTTTCCCCGACCGGCCGGCGGATACGCTCGGCGCCGATGCGGTCATCGACAGTTACGCCGAGCTTATCCCGGCCCTTCGCCGGCTCGCCGCATCCGCCACTTGGTGAACAGGTGCCGCGCGAGCAGCGCGGGCGGCATGCGCAGCCAGTGACCGCGGATATAGAGTGCCTGCCGGGTCAGCGGACGGATCGGCAGCCCATAGCCGTCGCGCGCGGTTAGCCGCCGGCGGATGAGCCGGTCGAGCGGGGTCGGCTGCCCCGCGAGGGCCGCGTTCACCTTCGTGCCGTAGAAGTCACGCGCGAAGCGGAGCGCGCGGGCGAGCGGGACTTCGAGCTGATGCAGCCGCGCGCGCTCGGCGAGCTGCCGCCAGAAGTCGGGTGTGTCGAAGCCGGTGATCAGCCGGTGGATGTCCCAGAGATTGCGCAGGCCGCCGTCGAAGTCGCCATCGTAGAACAAATGCGCCACCGAATGCAGCAGCATGTCGGGTGGGCTGAGCATGTGCAGGCCGTCACCGACCGGCACGGCATCGGCGATCAGCGCCTCGGCATCGGGTCGCAGCCGCGCGGTCAGCGGCAGGATGGTATGGTGAACGTCGATGACCGAGCCGCGCTCGGCATGTGCCAGCGGCGGAATCTCGTGCATCCATTGCCGGTAATAGGCGTCATCGTAGCCTTCATCCTTCAGCGGGTCCCAGCCGTTGGCGCGCAGGACGCTTTCCGCATCGTCGATGGCGGCGCGCGGGACGAGGATGTCGAGATCGCCGACGGTGCGACCCTCGGCAGGAGGGAGGTCAGCGACCACATAGGCGGCGCCCTTCATCAGCGCGACGGGATAGCCGCGACCGCCGAGCAGCCGCGCCGCGTCGCGCGCTTCCCAGCGGGCGGAGCGCTGGCTGGTTTCGACGCCGATCATCGCGTCGTCGAGGATCGTCTGCGCGAGCGGTGGCGGCGTGATGCCGGCTTCGCGCACCCGCATCGCGAACTGGCCGATCAGCGCCTCGCGGCGGGCCATCCGCAGCAGCCGCTCCCATGTGGTGGCATCGGCTGTCGTCAGCTTCGAGGGCTCGCGCAGATGATCGACGAGGAGCGACAGGTCAGCCATGCGTCGCCCACAATTCCTCGACCAGCATTTCGGCGTCGGCGGTCGAGCCGTAGGCAATCTCGTAGGCGGGCGCCGCCTCGACGGTGCGCCACACCGCTTCGAACCCGGCTTCGCCGGTGGCGCGATAGTTGGTCGAGGCCTGGCTCAGCTGGAAGAAGGCCTCGGCGCGGCTCATCCGGCGCAGGGTGGGTTCGCTGCCGGGGGTGAAGGCGGGCATCACGATCACCTTCGGCGCGGCGGGGACATCCATGTCGCGGATCGCTTCGACCGGCGCCGCGAGGTGTTGGACGCTGCCCTTGATGGTGCCGTCGAAGCGCGGGCCGAAGCGGTCGGCGGGCGCCTCGGCGGCGAGCAGCGGGATCGAGGCGTTCTTCAGCGAGATCGGGCGCGGGAAGGGGTGGAGCTGGCCATCGGCGGGCGACAGCAGCGCGAACTCGTCGCCCAGGAAACGCCAGCCGCGATGGCCGAGGATGGCGGCGAGCGTGCTCTTCCCCGCGCCTGAATCGCCGGTCATCAGCAGCGCGCCGTCACCGCGCGCCACCGCCCCGGCGTGGATCAGCACATAGCGGTGCATGCCGGCGGCGAGCTGGAGGTTCATGCCCATCTCCAGCGCGAGCAGGCCGTGGGCGCGTGGCACCGGCGCCATGAACGGCACCTCTACATCGCAGGCGAGCACGAGGTTCGGCCGCACCCAGCGCCGCCAGACGGCGGGTGGGTGCACCGCGACGCTGTACTCGGCAAGGGCGCCGGCTTCGGGATAGTCGCGATAGAGGTGCGCGGCGTCGTCGATCACCTCGCGCAGGGGCGAGCGCAGCACGAAGCCGAACGGCCCGACGCGCACGCGCAGCTGCGGCCAGTTCTCGCTGCCGGTCACAGGCGGTCGGCGAGGCCGAGCGCGACCAGCTCGGCAAGGCGCGCCTCGATCACCGCCAGCGGCGCGTCGTCCTCGGCCTCGATGTCATGGGTGGCGGCAAGGGCCGCGAGCACGCCGGGCGCGTCGAGCGGCTCGCCGTCGATCGCTTCCAGAATCGCGAACAGGTCGGGGGCGAGCATGTGCGTCTCCCCCGACGGCCGATGGTAGAGAAGATACAGGTCGTCGGTTTCGTGCCACGCCGCGTCGCGGCGCATCGACGATCGGTAACGGATGACGGGATCAGATCCCGGCGCGGCGGCCGGCGATCGACGCCCAGCAGGTGAAGCCCGCGGTGCCGCGCTGCAGCTTCTTGATGTATTCGACGTGCGCGTTGAACGCCTGCTGCGTCAGCGTCTGATTGTTGGTCATCTTGATGTTCGGGCGCTGGTTCCGCAAAATTTCCTCGCCCTTATAGGCGCGGCTCGGCGGCGGGAAGGCACCGTTGCTGTTGGCGGCCTTGATGGTGCCCGTCGAATCGACCCAGTTGGTGATCGGAATCTGGCAGGCCATTACCGAGGTGACGGCGGCATAGGCCGGCTTCATCGTCACCACGGCCGGCACCGCGATCGCGCCAAGGCGCAGTACGGCGCGGCGCGAGGCTCCTGAATCCGGAGCTGCGTCGTTAGTCTGTTCGCTCATGGTCGCGGATGTCCCGAAATTGTAACCCCAGCAGAGAATAGCGCGTCCGGCGTCACCCGCAAACCGCATTTCGTCGCGGTTGCTTGTCGGCCGTGGCAGTTGCACAGGAAAGACATGGAGCAGACGGCGGCATGAACGACAGCGGCAACCGGTTCTTCGCCGCGCTGACGGCGGCGGTTGGCGCCGCGTTCGCCGCCGTCGCCTGGTGGGCGACGGGCGAGATCGCGGTGGTCGCCGCCGTCGCGGTGGCCGCCGCCGCGATCGTCTATGCGATCGAGGCAAACCCGCACATCAAGCCGCCTGAGCTACCCGCCGCCGAGCCGGCGATTCGCGCCGACGCCGTCAGCATCGAGTCGCTGGCCGATCCCGCACTGCTGATCGACCGGGCCTCCGCCATCACCGCCGCCAATGCCGCGGCGAGGAAGCTGGTCGGCGAGCGCGCGGTGGGCGAGGGGCTGGCGGTGCTGCTGCGCCACCCGGCAGCGCTTGATGCGGTGCGGCTGGCGCGCGAGCATGACACCCCTATCGAGCGCGAGATCGCCGGGCTTGGGCGGGGGGAGGGCCTCTATCGCCTCCGCGTCACCGGCATCGGCAACGATCGGCTGCTGTTGCTGTTCAGCGATATCAGCGCGGCGCGGCTGGCGGAGCGGATGCGGGTCGATTTCGTCGCCAACGCCAGCCACGAGCTGCGCACCCCGCTGGCGACGATCATGGGCTTTATCGAAACCTTGCAGGGGCCGGCGTCGGAAGACGGCCCGGCGAGGAAGCGATTCCTCGAGATCATGGCGCGCGAGGCGGGGCGGATGACCCGGCTGATCGACGATTTGCTGTCGCTGTCACGAATCGAACTCGACAAATATGTGCGGCCGACGACGCCGGTCGGGCTCCAGCCGCTGCTCGCCGATGTCGGCAAGACGCTGGCGATGCGACTCGACGCCGATCAGCGCAAGCTGACCATCGATGCCGACGACGAACTGCCGCGGGTGATCGGCGACCGCGACCAGATTTTGCAGGTGCTGCACAATCTGGTGTCGAACGCGCTGAAATACGGCCGCACCGGCACGCCGATCACGTTGCGGGCCGAGCGAATCGACCGGCCGCAGCCGATCATCCGCGTGTCGGTGATCGACCAGGGCGACGGCATCGCATTGGAGCATCTGCCGCGGCTGACCGAGCGCTTCTACCGCGTCGACAACAGCCGTTCGCGGTCTCTCGGCGGCACCGGCCTCGGCCTTGCCATCGTCAAGCATATCGTCGAACGCCATCGCGGCGAGCTCGGCATCGACAGCCAGGAAGGGATCGGCACCACCGTTTCCTTCACACTGCCGCAGGCCGAAAACGGTGCGATGTCACATAACTGAAATGAAATTGTCATACGGCGTCCACCGCGGGCAGCTACCGCGGTGCCGGGGCTTTTATGACAACAAACGGAAAGGCACGGGGGTGACGCGAGGATGACGCTGTCTGCCATCACGCTGATCGTCCTCGGGCTCGGCATTATCGCATATTTCACCGCCCGGGCGCGGGCGAGCGCCTTCGCCGCACCGAAGGGCGCCGGCGCGCGCGACATCGGCGCCGTCCACTCGCGGCCCAACCAGCATGGCTGGTTCGTCGTGCTGTGGGCGTTGGTGCCGGCGCTGCTGCTCGTCGCCACCTGGAGTGTTGTCGACCAGAACATCATCGACGCGCAGGCGCTCGATTCGGTGCCCGCGGCGCAGCGCCCGGCGACCAACCTCGACCGCCAAGCCTTCCTCAATGAAGTGCGCGGCGTCGCCACCGGCGAAATGCAGGCGGCGTTCGATCCGAATGCCGAGCGCGCCGCAATGGTGTGGCGCAGCGCGCGCAACAGCCTCAACCTGATGGTCCTCGGCCTGGCCGCTGCGCTGGCGCTGGCCGGCGGCGCCTATGCGCTCACCCGTGTCCGCCCCGATTTCCGCGCCCGGCCGCGGGTCGAGCGTTTCGTCATGGGCATGCTGGTGCTCGCCTCGCTGGTGGCGATCGCCACCACCATCGGCATCGTCGGTTCGCTGATCTTCGAAAGCTGGCGCTTCTTCACGATGGTGTCGCCGATCGAATTCCTGACCGGCACCACCTGGTCGCCGCAGACGGCGATGCGCGCCGATCAGGTCGGCTCGTCGGGCGCGTTCGGCGCGGTCCCGCTGTTCTGGGGCACGATCTTCATCGGCGCGATCATCGCGATGATCGTCGCCATTCCGCTCGGCCTGATGTCGGCGATCTACCTGACGCAATATGCCAAGCCCGCGACGCGCAAGACGATGAAGCCACTGCTCGAGGTGCTCGCCGGCGTGCCGACCGTCGTCTACGGCTATTTCGCGGCGCTGACCGTGGCGCCGGCGGTGCGTGACTTCGCGCTGTCGATCGGCATCGAGAACGCCTCGTCGGAAAGCGCGCTCGCCGCCGGCCTCGTCATGGGCATCATGATCATCCCGTTCGTCTCCTCGATGGCGGACGACGCGATCAACGCGGTGCCGCAGGCGATGCGCGACGGCAGCCTTGCGATGGGCGCCACCACCTCGGAAACCATCCGCCGCGTGCTGATCCCCGCCGCGCTGCCCGGCATCGTCGGCGGCGTGCTGCTCGCGGTCAGCCGCGCGATCGGCGAGACGATGATCGTGGTGATGGCGGCGGGCCTTGCCGCCAACCTCACCGCCAACCCCTTCTCGAGCGTGACTACGGTGACGACGCAGATCGTCCAGCTGCTGACTGGCGATCAGGAGTTCGACTCGGCGAAGACGCTGTCGGCCTTCGCACTCGGCCTGGTGCTGTTCGTGGTGACGCTGATCCTCAACATCTACGCGCTCCGCGTCGTGAAGCGCTATCGGGAGGCTTATGAATAGCGCCGCGATCGGCAGCCGCGCGCCGACCGAGTGGAGCTCGTCGGCGATGCAGGCGCGCATCCGCAGCCGCTACCGCTCGGAACGGCTGTTCCGGCTGGCGGGGCTCGGCGCGCTGCTGCTCGCCGCAGCTTTCCTGGCCTTCCTGCTGGTCAGCATCGGGTCGAAGGGGCTGACCGGCTTCCAGCGCACCGACGTCAAGCTGACCGTCGCCTTTTCGCCCGCGATCCTCGGCATCGACCCGGCGGCGGCGCGCGGGCCCAATGCGCAGGTCGTGCTGCAGCAGGCCAATTATCAGGGCCTGCTCGATGCCGCGGTCGCGGCGAGCGTCGGCCCCGATGCCGACGGCGTGGTCAGCGAGGGCGCGTGGCTGCGGCTGCGCGAGGCGCTGATGGAGAATCCTTCGCTGCTCGGTATGCAGGCAGATCTGTGGGTGCCGGCGACCAGCGACATCGACCTGCTGGCGAAGGGCATCCTTAACAAGGAGTCGCCGACCGGCGCGGTGAACCCGCAGCTGATCCGCGAGCACAAAAGGCTCGATGCGGCGGGGAAGATCCGTACCGGCCTCAACACCACTTTCCTGTCGATGGCGGATTCGACCGATCCGGAGCTGGCCGGCATCTGGGGCGCGGCGAAGGGCTCGCTGCTGACCCTGCTGGTCACCCTGCTGATCAGCTTCCCGGTCGGCGTGCTGGCGGCGATCTACCTCGAGGAATATGCGCCGAAGAACCGCTTCACCGACATCATCGAGGTGAGCATCAACAACCTGGCCGCGGTGCCGTCGATCATCTTCGGCCTGCTCGGTCTCGCGGTGTTCCTGCAATTCTTCGGCATGCCGCGGTCGGCGCCGCTGGTCGGCGGCTTGACGCTGGCGCTGATGACGCTTCCCGTGATCGTCATTTCGGGGCGCGTCGCCATCAAGGCGGTGCCGCCGTCGATCCGCGACGCCGCGCTCGGCGTCGGCGCCTCGCCGGTGCAGGTGGTGTTCCACCATGTGCTGCCGCTGGCGCTGCCCGGCATCCTCACCGGCACGATCATCGGCATGGCGCGCGCGCTCGGCGAGACGGCGCCGCTGCTGATGATCGGCATGCGCGCCTTCGTCGCCGACGTGCCCTCGGGCCTCAGCAACCCGGCGACGGTGTTGCCCGTTCAGATTTTCCTGTGGTCCGATGATGTCCAGCGCGGCTTCGTCGAGAAGACATCGGCAGCCATTATCGTGCTGCTGGTCTTTTTGATGTTGATGAACGGGCTTGCCATCTACCTTCGCAACAAGTTCGAGAGACGGTGGTGAACGACATGGCCTTATCCGCGCCGGTATCGGCGGCGACCGCGCAGCACGCGACGCCCAACGAAACGGTCAAGATGACCGCGCGCAACGTCAGCGTGTCCTACGGGGCGAAGCAGGCGGTGAAGGAGGTGTCGATCGACATCGGCCGCGAGAACGTCACCGCGTTCATCGGCCCGTCGGGCTGCGGCAAGTCGACCTTCCTGCGCTGCCTCAACCGGATGAACGACACCATCGAGGGCGCCAAGGTCACCGGCGAGATCCGCCTCGACGGGCAGGACATCCATGGCGCGGCGATGGACGTGGTGCAGCTGCGTGCCCGCGTCGGCATGGTGTTCCAGAAGCCGAACCCGTTCCCGAAATCGATCTACGAGAACGTCGCCTACGGGCCGCGCATCCACGGCTTGGCCGGATCGAAAACCGACCTCGACGAGATCGTCGCCACCTCGCTGCAGCGCGCCGGCCTGTGGGATGAGGTGAAGGACCGCCTCGCCGACAGCGGCACCGCGCTGTCGGGCGGCCAGCAGCAGCGCCTGTGCATCGCGCGCGCCATCGCGGTCGACCCCGAAGTCGTGCTGATGGACGAGCCGGCCTCGGCGCTCGACCCGATCGCCACGGCGCGCATCGAGGAGCTGATCGACGAACTGCGCGGCCGCTATGCGATCGTCATCGTCACGCACAATATGCAGCAGGCGGCGCGCGTCAGCCAGAAGACGGCGTTCTTCCACCTCGGCACGCTTGTCGAATACGGCGATACGTCGGAGATCTTCACGAACCCGCGCGAAACGCGCACCAAAGACTATATCACCGGCCGCTATGGCTGAGGAGAATTGGCACATGACGCAGAGCCAGGGTCACACGGTCAAGTCGTTCGACGACGACCTTCGCCAGCTCCGTTCGCTGATCAGCGAGATGGGCGGCCTCGCGCAGGAACAGATCACCGCGGCGATCGACGCGCTCACCCGCCGCGACAGCGAGGGTGCGATGAAGGTCGTCGCGCAGGACAAGTCGATCGACGCGCTCGAAGCCGAGGTCGAACGCTTCGCGGTGCGCATCATCGCGCTGCGCGCGCCGATGGCCGACGACCTTCGTGAGGTCATCGCCGCGCTGAAGATCAGCTCGGTGCTCGAACGCATCGGCGACTATGCCAAGAACATCGCCAAGCGCACGCCGGTGCTCGCCGAGAACAGCATCATCCAGCCGGTGAGCATCCTCCCCGAGATGGGGCGGATCGTGGCGCGGATGGTTCGCGATGTGCTCGACGCCTTCGTCAACCGCGACGCCGAGCTGGCGGTGGCGGTGTGCCAGCGCGATAAGCAGGTCGACGATTTCTACAACAGCCTGTTCCGGGCGCTCCTCACCTACATGATGGAGAATCCGCACCACATCACCGCCTCGGCGCACCTGCTGTTCATCGCCAAGAACCTCGAGCGCGTCGGCGATCACGCCACCAACGTCGCCGAGATGGTGCATTATGGCGTGACCGGCGAACATATCGGCGAACGGCCCAAGGCCGACGCGACGCCTTATGTTAACATCACGCCGGGCGACACGGCGGAAGGCGCGTGATGAAACCGAAGGTCCTGCTGGTCGAGGACGACGAGAGCCTCGTCGAGCTGATCCGCTACAACCTCGGCGCCGCCGATTTCGACGTGACCTCGACGCCCGACGGCGAAGAAGCGCTGATGCTCGCCGAGGAAGAGCTGCCCGACGTCGTCATTCTCGACTGGATGGTCGAGGGCGTGTCGGGCATCGAGGTGTGCCGCCGCCTGCGCCGTTCGCCGGCGACCGCCAACGTGCCGATCCTGATGCTGACCGCGCGCGCCGAAGAGGCCGACCGGGTCCGCGGCCTCGAGACCGGCGCCGACGATTATCTGACGAAGCCGTTCAGCCCGCGCGAGCTGATCGCGCGCATCCGCGCCGTGCTGCGCCGTCTGCGCCCGGCGCTGACCGGCGGCACGCTCGACTATGCGGGCATCAGCATGGACACGGCGACGCACAAGGTGAGCCGCGACGGCAAGCAGCTGTCGATCGGCCCGACCGAATTCCGGCTGCTGCGCCACCTGCTCGAGCATCCGGAGCGGGTGTTCTCACGCGAGCAGCTGATGGATGCGGTCTGGGGCCGCGACGGCGATATCGAGACGCGCACCGTCGACGTGCATATCCGCCGGCTGCGCCGCGCGGTGAACCTCGACGACACGCTGCCCGACGTCATCCGCACGGTACGCTCGGCCGGTTACGCGCTGCAGGTCGAAAACCCGCACAAGCTCGCCAGTTAGGACGCCTTCGCGTCGAGCGCCGAGCGGCCGCGCTTCACCATCAGCTTGTTGAGCGCGTTGGCATAGGCGCGCGCCGAGGCGATCAGTGTGTCGACGTCGGCGCCGACGCCGCGCACCGAGCGACCGTCCTCGCGCAGCACCACGCTCACCTCGGCCTGCGCATCGGTGCCTTCGGAGACGGCGTGCACCTCATAGAGATGGAGCACGCCGCGGTCGTGCGGCACCAGCTCGTGGATGGCGTTGAACAGCGCATCGACCGGGCCGTTGCCGCGTGCGGTCGCCGTCTTGGTCACGTCGTCGATAGCGAGCGTCAGCACCGCGCGCGCCGGGGCGTGCGAGCCGCTGTAGATCTCGACCTCGACGACGCGGATGCGGTCATGGCCGCGCAGCACCTCGTCGTCGACCAGCGCGACGATATCCTCGTCGAACACCTGCTTCTTGGCGTCGGCTAAGTCCTTGAAGCGCTTGAACGCGTCCTGAAACTCATTGTCGGCGAGCGCATAGCCGAGGTCGGCGAGCTTCTGGCGGAAGGCGGCGCGGCCCGAATGCTTGCCGAGGACGAGGTTGGATTCGGAGAGGCCGACCGATTCCGGCGTCATGATCTCGTAGGTCGACGCGTCCTTCAGCATGCCGTCCTGGTGGATGCCGCTTTCATGCGCGAAGGCGTTGGCGCCGACGATCGCCTTGTTGGGCTGCACCTGGAAGCCGGTGATGCCCGACACCAATCGGCTGGCGCGGGTGATCTCGGTGGAGACGACGTTGGTGCGGTAGGGCATCGCGTCGTGGCGCACCTTCAGCGCCATCGCGATCTCCTCGACCGCCGCGTTGCCGGCGCGCTCGCCGATGCCGTTGACGGTCGATTCCACCTGCCGCGCCCCCGCCATCACCGCCGACAGCGTGTTGGCGACGGCGAGGCCGAGGTCGTTATGGCAATGCGTCGAGAAGATCGCCTGATCGGCGTTGGGCACGCGGGAAATCATGTCGCGGAACATCGCGCCATAGGTCTCGGGAGTCGCATAGCCGACGGTGTCGGGCAGGTTGATGGTGCGGGCGCCGGCGCGGATCGCCGTTTCGATGGCGCGGGCGAGGAAGTCCGGGTCCGACCGGGTCGCATCCTCCGCCGACCATTCGACGTCGGGGCAGATGTTGCGGGCGTGGCTGACGCTGCCGCGGATCGCCTCCAGCACCGCCTCGGGCGCCATGTTGAGCTTCACGCGCATGTGGAGCGGCGAGGTAGCGATGAAGGTGTGGATGCGGGGTTTGCCGGCGTGGCGCACGGCGGCCCAGGCGCGGTCGATGTCGGCGGTGGCGGCGCGGGCCAGGCTGGCGACGGTGGCGCGCTTGCACTGCTTCGCCACCTCGCTCACCGCCTCGAAATCGCCTTCGGAGGCGATGGCGAAGCCGGCTTCGATGATGTCGACGCCCATCGTTTCGAGCTGGGCGGCGACGCGCAGCTTTTCGGCGAGGTTCATCGAGCAGCCGGGCGATTGCTCGCCGTCGCGCAGGGTGGTGTCGAATACGAGGACGGTATCGGTCATCTGGGTCGCGCCTTCTTCATCCGGCAGAACGTCTTGGTCGGATGTCCCTTAGGCGGCGATGCGATCGCCCCGGCGACGGGGCAGCGTCCTTCGCGCGCCTAAGGGCGCGCAAGTCGAAGAAGGAGAAGGGCCTGAATGGCTCGCATGATGGCGCCTGTGTGCATTTGTTCGGATCGGTTGTCCAGCGGGCCCTCGACAGAAATTAAGCTGCTTGCACGATTTGCATCGCGACATGTCGTTACCGAAGCATCGTTTAGATGTTGTTGACACCCCGTATTTATCTTATGCGCAAAGGTGAAATAACGACGTGTTCAAACTCGTTTCGCCCAGAGTCGGTGGATTTTACACCGTCACAAAAGGCGATGAATTATACCTTTATAAAACAGTGGCTTAGCTTTTGGCACGGATGCTGCTTGATGGGTGGCAACTCGATTTAGTCCGTTATCTGTTCTGGGGGTTACCAGTGGTTCGTCACACTCTCGCCGCTCTGATGCTGCTGGCTGCCGCGCCGGCCGTCGCGGGTCCGCTCGGCGTTGCCGGCGACTACAATGCCTTCGTTCTTGGCAACACGAACATGCAGTATGTCGACACCCACGGTAAGCTCGCCGTCGGCGGCAACTTGCAGCTGAACGGCGTGCAGATCGGCAGCCAGCTGAGCCAGGGCAGCCCGACCAACCTCGTCGTTGGCGGCAACCTCAACGTGACCAGCGGCTCGATCAACGGCAGCACGGTCGTGTACGGCAACGTCACCGCCAACAACCCGACGTTCCACGGCAATCTGTCGGCCGGCGGCTCGGTGTGGATCAACCCGAACCAGGGCGGCTCGGTCAACGGCTCGGTCACCTACGGCACCAGCTTCACCAAGCCGGGCTGGATGAACCCGCCGGCGACGCAGGGCTCGATCACCCAGCCGGTCGACTTCGCGGCCGCTGCGGCGAGCCTGACCGCGCTGTCGCAGGCGCAGGTCGGCCCGAACGATCCGGCCGGCACCTTCCAGTGGAACCAGCTCTTCCTCACCGGCGGCGCGGGCCTCAACGTTTTCGGCATCACCGAGGCGGTTCTTGAAGGCTCGACCGGCGGCTTCAACATCAACGCGCCGTCTGGCGCCACCGTGATCATCAACGTGGCGGGCAGCGACCTGACGCTGCTGAACACCGGCCTGAACCTGTCGGGCGGGATCACGATGGATAAGATCCTGTGGAACTTCTACGAGGCAACCTCGCTGACCTTTAACGGCAGCTGGAACGGCTCGGTCCTCGCCACGCAGGCGGCGGCGAAGGCGCAGTATGGCGCGATGAACGGCAATTTGATCGTTGCCGCGCTGCACGGCTACGGCGGCCCGTCGACCACGACCAGCCTCGAGGTTCACACCGTGATCAATGGTCAGCCGACCTTCTTCTCGGGCACCACGCGCCCGGTCGGCAACCCGGACCCGGATCCCAATCCGAACCCGGTGCCTGAGCCCGGTACGATGGCGCTGTTCGGCCTCGGGGCGATGCTCGCGGCGATGTCGCGCCGCCGCCGCCAGACCGCCGCGGCCTAAGGCTTCGGACAGGGAAACAAGGGCCGGTGCGCTGCACCGGCCCTTTTTCTATGCACGCGGTTCGGGGGCGGGCTAGGAAGCGACGTGACCTTGCTCGCCTATGTCCTCGCCGCCGTTGCCGAGATTGCCGGCTGCTTTTCCTTCTGGGCCTGGGCGCGGAACGGAGCGTCGGCATGGTGGCTGTTGCCGGGCATGGCGTCGCTGGCGCTGTTCGCCTGGTTGCTGACGCTGGTCGACAGCGCTGCTGCCGGCCGTGCCTATGCGGCCTATGGCGGCGTCTACATCGCCGCATCGCTGGCATGGCTGTGGCTGGTGGAAGGCGTGCGGCCGGATCGTTGGGATCTGATCGGCGTGGCCGTCTGCCTCGCGGGCGCCGCCATAATCCTCCTCGCTCCGCGAACCGCCGCTTGACCCTGTAGCGGTCACGGGGTGCAGGGTCCGCACCGACTCGAAACGTCGGAAAGGACCGGCCCATGGTCGTCAGCCCCGCCGCAGCGCTGCTGCTGTTCTTCCTGTTCTACTTCACCGCGGCCTTCGTGTGGCCGACGCTTCGCCTGTGGCGGCGCGACCGGGTGAATGCGCTGGTGCTGGCGCGTGACGACAGCGCGCATGGCGTCCTCGCGAGCTGGTTCCGGGGACTGATCGCCGTGATGATGCTTTTGCTAATCGCGCGGGCCGCCGGGCTGCCGGCGTCGGCGCTCGGCGCGATCGACTGGCTGGCGCTGCCGGCGCTGCGATTTGTGGGGTGGGGGCTGCTGCTGGCCTCGCTCGCCTGGATCGTCGCGGCGCAGGCGCAGATGGGCGCGTCATGGCGCATCGGCATCGAGCCGGGCACGCAGCCGCCGCTGGTGCGCCGCGGGCTGTTCGGGCGCAGCCGCAACCCGATCTTCCTCGGCATGCGGCTCAATCTCGCCGGGCTGTTCCTCGCCGACCCCAACGCGGCGACGCTCGCCGCGCTCTTGCTCGGCGAGGCGCTGATCCAGGTACAGGTGCGGCTCGAGGAGGTGCACCTCGCGGGGGTCTTCGGCGCCGATTATGACGCCTACCGCCGCGAGGTGCCGCGCTGGATTTAGGCCGAGCCCTTAGTTCTTCGCCTTGTCGACCAGCTTGTTCTTGGCGATCCACGGCATCATGTCGCGGAGCTTGGCGCCGACCTGCTCAATCGGGTGCTGCGCCTGCAGCTTGCGCGCCGCCTTCAGCTCGGGGTTGCCGACGCGGTTGTCGAGCATGAAGTCGCGGACGAAGCGGCCCTGCTGAATGTCGGCGAGCACGCGGCGCATCTCCGCCTTGGTCTCGTCGGTGATGATGCGCGGGCCGGTCTTGTAGTCGCCATATTCGGCGGTGTTCGAGATCGAGTAGCGCATGTTGGCGATGCCGCCTTCGTACATCAGGTCGACGATCAGCTTCACCTCGTGCAGGCACTCGAAATAGGCCATCTCCGGGGCGTAGCCCGCCTCGACCAGCGTCTCGAAGCCGGCCATGACGAGATTGGTGACGCCGCCGCAGAGCACCGCCTGCTCGCCGAACAGATCGGTCTCGCATTCCTCGCGGAAGGTCGTCTCGATGACGCCCGAACGGCCGCCGCCGATCGCCGAGGCGTATGAAAGGGCGATGTCATGCGCGTTGCCGCTCGAATCCTGCGCGATGGCGACGAGGCAGGGGACGCCGCCGCCCTTCTGATATTCGCTGCGCACCGTGTGGCCGGGGCCCTTCGGCGCGATCATGAACACGTCGATGTCGGCGCGAGGCTCGATGAGGCCGAAGTGGACGTTGAGGCCGTGCGCGAAGGCGAGGCCGGCGCCCGGCTTCATATTGGGCTTCAAATCCTGCTCGTAGATCGCCGCCTGATATTCGTCGGGCGCCAGCATCATGATGACGTCGGCCCATTTGGCGGCCTCGGCATTCGACACGACCTTGAAGCCGGCCTCGCCGGCCTTCTTGGCGGTCGCGGAATCGGCGCGGAGCGCGACGGCGACCTCGGCGACGCCGGAATCGCGCAAATTCGCCGCGTGCGCGTGGCCCTGGCTGCCATAGCCGATGACGGCGACCTTCTTGCCCTTGATGAGCCCGACGTCGGCATCACGATCATAGTACACGCGCATGGAAAGCTTCCTCTTCGCCCCGAAAAATCCAGTGGATGTGAATTACAGCGCCTCGCGGCCCCGCGCGATGGCGACGACGCCGGTGCGGACGACCTCGACGAGGCCGACCTCGCCCATCAGCGCCACGAAGGTGTCGATCTTGTCGGTCGACCCGGTCACCTCGAACACGAACGAACCGGTCGTCGCATCGACGACGCGGGCGCGATAGACATCGGCCATGCGCAGCGCCTCGTCACGTTCGACACCGCTGCCCGCGACCTTCACCAGTGCCATCTCGCGCTCGACATGCGGGCCGAGCGCGGTGAGGTCGGTGACCTTGTGCACCGCGACGATGCGGTCGAGCTGCGCGAGGATCTGCTCGATCACATGCGCGGTGCCGGTGGTGACGACGGTGATCCGCGATACGGCATGGTCGGCGCTGACGTCGGCGACGGTCAGGCTTTCGATATTGTAGCCGCGGGCCGAGAACAGCCCGACGATGCGCGCGAGCACACCAGCCTCGTTATCGACGATGACGGAGAGCGTATGCCGCTCGGAAGCTTCCACCTTGCGGGCCATCAGACGAGCGCCTGCCCCTCGCTGCTCGCGGCGCCGACAACCTCGGCGGCGTGCAGCATCATCTCGGTATGCGCCGCACCGCTCGGGATCATCGGGAAGCAGTTGGCGAGCTTCGCCACGCGGCAGTCGACCATCACGGGGCCGGGCTCCGCCAGCATCGCGGCGATGCCGTCGTCGAGCTGGTCGAGCGTTTCGATGCGCAGGCCCTTCCAGCCATAGGCCTCGGCCAGCTTCACGAAGTCGGGTAGCGCCTCCGAATAGCTTTCCGAATAGCGGCCGCCGTGGTTCAGCTCCTGCCACTGGCGGACCATGCCCATATATTCGTTGTTGAGGATGAAGATCTTGACCGGCAGGCGATACTGCTTGGCCGTCGACATTTCCTGGATGTTCATCAGGATCGACGCCTCGCCGGCGATGTCGATGACCAGCCGGTCAGGGTGGCCGAGCTGCGCGCCGATCGCGGCGGGCAGGCCATAGCCCATGGTGCCGAGGCCGCCCGAGGTGAGCCAGCGGTTGGGGCCTTCGAAGCCGAAATGCTGGGCGGCCCACATCTGATGCTGGCCGACCTCGGTCGAGATGATCGGGTCAAGATGCTTGGTCGCATCGTACAGCTGCTTGATGGCGTGCTGCGGCAGGATCTCGGCGCCCTTCTTCTGCTCGAAGGCGAGGCAGTCGCGCGCCTTCCAGCCGGCGATGCGGGCGTTCCACTCGTGGAGGTCGGCGGCGCGGTGGCCGCGGCGCTTCCATTCGGCGAGCATCGCCTCGATCACCGCGCCGACGTCACCGACGATGCCGAGATCGACGCGGACATTCTTGTTGATCGACGAGCGGTCGATATCGACGTGGATCTTGCGGCTGCCCGGCGAGAAAGCGTCGAGGCGGCCGGTCACCCGGTCGTCGAAGCGCGCGCCGAGGCAGAGCATGAGGTCGCACTGGTTCATCGCCAGATTGGCCTCATAGGTGCCGTGCATGCCGAGCATGCCGAGCCACTGCGGGTCGGCCGACGGGAAGGCGCCGAGACCCATCAGGGTGCTGGTCACCGGTGCGCCGGTCAGCGCCGCCAGTTCGCGCAGCGCGGCGCTCGCCGCCGGGCCGGAATTGATGACGCCGCCGCCGGTGTAGAGGATCGGCCGCTCGGCCGCGGCCAGCATGTCCACGGCCGCCGAGACCAGCGCGGCGTCGCCGTCGACCTGCGGGCGGTAGGTCTTGTGCTCGATGGCCTTGGGCGCGGTGTAGCGCGCCTTCATCACCTGCACGTCCTTGGGGATGTCGATCACCACCGGGCCGGGGCGGCCCGACGTGGCGATGTGGAAGGCCTCGTGCACCGTCTGGCCGAGCTTGTCGGCGTCCTTCACCAGATAATTATGCTTCGAACAGTGGCGGGTGATGCCGACCGTATCGCATTCTTGGAAGGCGTCGGTGCCGATCAGGTGCGTCGGCACCTGGCCGGTGATGATGACCAGCGGGATCGAATCGAGCAGCGCGTCGGCGATGCCGGTGACCGCATTGGTCGCGCCGGGGCCGGAGGTGACGAGCACCACGCCCGGCTTGCCGGTCGAGCGCGCATAGCCCTCGGCCGCGTGAACCGCGCCGCCTTCCTGGCGGACGAGGATGTGGCGGATGCGGTCCTGCTGGAAGATCGCGTCGTAGATCGGAAGAACGGCACCGCCCGGATAGCCGAACACGACCTCGACACCGAGGTCGGCCAGCGCCTGCACGATGATCTCCGCTCCGGTCTGGTTGGGGCCAGCCATGTCCACGATCCACTCTTCACCACGACAGCAAGGGGATGCGGAATAGCATATAAAGTTTCAGCGTCAACACGAGATTGGAAATAAAATTACGAAAGACTTCCACCATTTCCGAGACGCCGCCAGCCCGGTGCCTGGTTGCGGAACCAGGTGAGCTGGCGCTTGGCGTAGCGGCGGGTGTCCTGCTTTGCGTTTGCCGCCGCCGTGGCGAGATCGATCTCGCCGGCGAGGTGACGGAGGAGGGGCGGGACGCCCAGCGCCTTCATCACCGGCAGGGCAGGGGGGAGGTGCCGCGCCGCGAGGGCGGCGACTTCGTCGAGTGCTCCTTCGGCGAGCATGATGTCGAAGCGTGCGTCGCAGCGGGCGTAAAGGTCGTCGCGGTCGATCTCGACGACATAGGGCTCCAGTTCGATCGTCTCGCCGATGCCGCCGACATTGCCCTGCTGCCAGTCGCCGAGCGAGCGGCCGGTGGCGCGCCACACTTCGAGCGCGCGTGCGGAGCGCTGGCGGTCGGAGGGGCGGAGGCGGGCGGCCATCGCCGGGTCTTCGGTGGCAAGCGCGGCGTGGGGATTGTCGAGGGCGCGCACGGCGTCGCGCACATCGTCGAGGATTTCGGGGACCGGCGCGATGCCATCAAGGAGCGTGCGGATATAGAGACCGGTACCGCCGACGAGGATCGGCAGGCGGCCTTCCGCCTGAACCTCGGCGATCGCCTCGCGCGCCATCGCCGCCCAGGCGGCGGCTGAGCAGGCGACCGCCCCATCGACGATGCCGTAGAGGCGATGCGGCGCGCGCGCTTCTTCGGCCATCGAGGGCCGGGCGCTGACGATGCGCAGGTCGGCATAGACCTGGCTGGCGTCGGCATTGATGACCACGCCGTTCCGCCGCTCCGCGAGGTCGAGCGCCATCGCAGACTTGCCGCTGGCGGTCGGTCCTGCAATGACGGCCAGCGGTGGCTTCTTCATGAACATCCTGACCCTTGTCGCGCCCGAGCGCTTGTCGCCCGGTGACGTGTCCGCCGCAAGCGATGCGCTGCGCGGGATCGACGCGCAGTTGGGCATGACCGGCTGGATCGACCGCGACAAGGCGTGCGACGTGCAGTTCCGCGGCGCCGAGGTGGCGGCGGCGCGCGCGGCGGTCGACGCGCTCGGCCTGCCGATCGACATCTTCGTGCAGCCGCGCGCGACGCGAGAGAAGCAGATGATCATCGCCGACATGGATTCGACGATGATCACCGTCGAATGCATCGACGAACTGGCTGACTATGCCGGCATCAAGCCGCAGATCGCAGCGGTGACCGAGGCGGCGATGCGCGGCGAGCTGGATTTCGCCGAGGCGCTCGATGCGCGGGTGGCGCTGCTGAAGGGCCTCGCCGCCACCGCAATCGACCGATGCCATGAAGAGCGGGTGCGGCTGATGCCAGGCGCCCGGACGCTGGTGCAGACCATGCGCGCGCGCGGGAGCCACAGCGTGCTGGTGTCGGGAGGCTTCACCGCCTTCGCCGACCGGGTCGGCGCGGCGATCGGCTTTGCCAAGGTGATTGCCAATGAGCTGCTGATCGACGGCGAGGCGCTGGCCGGGACGGTCGCCAAGCCGATCGTCGACAGCGACACCAAGCTCAAGACCTTGCGCGCCGAGGCGTCGGTGCACGGCATTCCGATCGACGCGACACTGGCGGTGGGCGACGGCGCCAACGACATCCCGATGATCGAGGCAGCGGGCTTGGGCGTCGCCTATCACGCGAAGCCGAAGACCGAGGCGGCCGCCGCCGCGGCGGTGCGCCAAGGCGACCTGACCGCGCTGCTCTATGCGCAGGGCATTCCGCGCCGGGAGTGGGTAGCCGACTAGGCCTCCGTCATGTCGGTCGCCAGCGCCAGCATGGCGAAGGAAACCGAGGCATCGCTGACCTCGAAGCTCAGGCCCACGCCCTCGCGGGTGTGCCGGCTGACGTGCGCGGCGATCTCGCCGGCCTCGGGATGATGCAGCCGCACCGCCTCGCCGAGTGGCGGGCGGGCGTTGGTGTCGAGCGTGGCGCCGGCGGCGGAAATGTCGCGCAGCCGGGCCGGATCGCGGCGCGTGCCGGCCTCGATCACGCACATCCGCCGACGGCGAAACCGCGCGAAGGCGCGGCGCCCGACCAGCCGATATACGCTGCCTTCCGACATGATGTGATGACGCCCCCGATTCGCTTCGCTGCCATCAGACTTGAAGCAGCGGTGCGAAGAAAGCGTAAATTTTAAGCGGCTTGGCCGATCAGCTTCCAACGACGAAGCAGTTGCGTCCGACCGTCTGCAGCTTGCCGCAGAGGCGCTGGGCGTCGCCCTTGCTGGCGAACGGCCCCAGCTGAAGGCGGATCATCTTGCCCGCTTCGGCATAGGTCGGCTCGGCCCCGGCAACGACCGCGGGCTGGGAATTCTTCAGCGCCGTCCACGCCTCGACCGCCATCCCGCGCTGCGAAAAGGCGCCGAGCTGCACGCGCCAGCGGCCGTTGGCAGCGGTCTGGATCGGCGCGGGTGAGGCGGCGGCGGTCTTCACGGCGAGCGGGCTGCTCTCCGTCGGGGCCGGCATCGGCGCGCGCGGCGCCGGCGGAGTCGCGGCGGCCACCGCGGTCGCCTCCGCCTCGGCGATCGGCGGCGGGGCGGCGAAGGTCTTGGCGATTTCCTCGCCCTTGGCGCGGTCGTTCGTCGAGATATTGGCGTTCATCGTCGCCAGCGCGGTGGTCGACTGCGGCACGCCGCCGTTGTTGGCGCGCAGCATATAGGCATAGGCGAGCGGCCAGTTCTTGGCAGCGGCCTCGCCGTTGAAGTGGGCGACGCCGAGCACATATTGCGCGCGTGCCTGACCCGCTTTCGCCGCCTGCTCGAGCCAGCGCATGCCTTCGGTCTTGGTATCGGCGGCGGTATAGAGGGTGATGCCGAGCTTCTCCTGCGCCGGCGGGTGGCCGCGCGTCGCGGCCTTGCGATAATAGTCGAGCGCGATGTTCTCGTTCTTGGCGACGCCGCGGCCGAGCTTATAGGCTTGGCCGAGGTTGAACAGCGCATCGGCATCGCCGCGCGCCGCGAACGGCATCCATTCGGCGACGGCGCCCTTGTGGTCGCCCGCGTGCCATTTTTCGACGCCTTCCTTGACGCCGGCCATCGCCGGCGTGGCGATCAGGATGGCCGCTGCCCCCAGCGACGCAATCCAGCTCTTGTTGCGCATGTCCCCCGAAGTCCCCTCGAACGCACCGTCTACATAAAGGCGGCGAGCCTTAGCAGATTTTGCCGCCTGCCGCATGAACATGATGGGCGTATGGCCTGCGAACGCCACGATTTGCCGCACATTCGCGGCGGCCGGTCGAAGGCGAAAAATAGATCGCTCAGCTTGTTATTTCAAGTGCAAGACTTTGAAAAGACAAGGGGAAGAGGCATTTCGGCTCTTTAACCTTCATGAATCTTTACGGATTCTTAGGACGGGCCGTGCGACTCCGTCAGCGGGGAAATTCGTAGACTTGGGGTTTGCGGACATGCGCGTTCTCGCACTGGCGTCGCAGAAGGGCGGGTCCGGAAAGACCACCCTCAGCGGCCATCTCGCCGTTCAGGCGCAACTCGCCGGCGCCGGGCCGGTGGTGCTCATCGACATCGATCCGCAAGGCTCGCTCGCCGACTGGTGGAACGAACGCGCGGCCGACGTGCCGGCGTTCGCGCAGACCAGTGTCGCGCGGCTGGTCGCCGACCTCGACGCGCTGCGCGCCGAAGGGTTCAAGCTGGCGGTGATCGATACGCCGCCGGCGATCACGATGGCGATTCAGAGCGTGATCGCGGTGGCCGAACTGGTCGTCATCCCGACACGGCCGAGCCCGCACGATCTGCGCGCCGCCGGCGCCACGGTCGATATCTGCGAGCGGGCGGGGAAGCCTTTGGTGTTCTGCATCAACGCCGCGACGCCCAAGGCGCGCATCACCCATGAGGCCGCCGTCGCGCTGTCGCAGCATGGCACTGTCGCGCCGGTGACCATCCATCAGCGCACCGATTTCGCGGCTTCGATGATCGACGGGCGAACGGTCATGGAGACCGACCCGAACGGCAAGTCGGCCGCCGAAGTGGCGGGCCTCTGGACCTATATCGCCGACCGGCTGGAGCGGAACTTCCGCCGCACCGTGTTCAACGTGCCCGGCACGATGGCGGCGTCCGCGCCGCGGCTCGGCGTTGCCGGCGGCTTCGGCCGCAAGGCCGTTGGGTGAAAGGCAGCGACATGCGTGAAGCCCGATCCGTCGCGTCACTGACCGGCAACCTGCTCGCCCGCAAGGGCGGCGCGCGCCCGGCGATGCGCCCGCAAATCTTCAACGCCGAGGAGGATCTCGGCTGGAACGACATGGGAGAAGCGGGCGGCGAGCCTAAGCCCGATCCGTCGCCGAAGCTGGTGCCGATCGCCTTCGGCCAGCCGGTCGCCGACGAGGTGCCGCCGCCCGCAGTGGTGCAGCAACAGGCCGCGCTCATCGAAAGTTTCGCCGAGCCGAAGCCGCGCGCGGCAGCGGGCGCACATGGCAAGTCGGCCTTCACCCTGCGGCTCGACGAGGAGCGTCATCTGCGCCTGCGGCTGATGGGGGCGCATCGTCACCGGTCGAGCCAGTCGCTGGTGATCGAGGCGCTCGACCGGCTGCTCGACGAATTCGAGCAGGGGCGGGCGTAGCCATGGCAATCAAAGCGATCCAGGCGCTGCTGCTGGTGGCGACCGCACTGACCGCGGCGGGCTGTCAGCAGGGCGCCGCCACCAAGGCGATGAACGCGCAGCCGTCGCGTGGCGCTGCGGTGCTGCAGGCGCAGGTCCAGGCCGCTGCCGAGCAGCAGATGCGCGGCGCCGGCATCGCGATGGCCGAGGCGAAGGTCGAAGTCGCGCCTGCCGATATCGAGGCGCGGCGGACGCTGGCGCAGGTCTATCTCGCTTCTGGCCGTTTCCGCTCGGCGGCGCAGGCCTATGACGATGCGCTCGGTCTGGCGCCGGGCGACAGCGCGCTGCGGCTGAAGAAGGCGCTGGCGCTGCTGGCGCAGGGCAATGCGGTGGCGGCGGTCGGCGAGCTCGACCGTATCGCGTCGCTGCCCGACGCCGGCCTGGCCTATGCGCTGGCCGGGCAGACCGCGCGTGGTGTCGAACTGCTGGAAGCGGCGGCGCGGGGCGCCGAGGCTTCCCCGCGCATCCGGCAGAATCTCGCGCTCGCTTATGCGCTCGACGGGCAATGGGCGCGCGCCCGCGTCGTCGCCGCGCAGGATCTCGACCCGCAGGCGGTGGAAGGACGGATGCGCCACTGGGCGCTGCTCGCCTCGACCGCCGATCCGGCGGCGCAGACCGCCGGCCTGCTGGCGGTGACGCCCGACGGCGGCGACCCCGGTCGGCCGATCGGCCTTGCCTATGTCGCGCCGATGGCGGCGCCGGCGGTGCAGGTTGCCGACGTGGCGGCTCCGCCGACCCTCACGACGAGCCCCCCTGTGCAAGTGGCGTTGCGTAAAGCCAGCCTGTCCGTGCCCACCCCGGCGCCGGCCCGGCAATGGGTCGTCCAGCTCGGCGCCTACGACACGCCCGAGCTGGTCGACAGCAACTGGGCAACCCTCCAGCGCCGCGTCGGCGACCTGCTCGACGGCCGCGCGCCGTCGCGCAGCGAGAAGATGGTGGGGGAGAAGCGCTACTACCGCCTGTCGGTCGCCGGCTTCAGCCAACGCGGCGCCGCGATCGACCTCTGCGAGGCGTTGCAGGCGCGGCAGAAGGATTGCTTCGTGCGCCGGGTCGGCCCGGCGGTGCCGCAGCCGACCCGGGCTTAGGCGTCAGGCCTTGCCGTCGAACGCCGCCTGAAGCGCGGCGAGGTCGAGCTTGACCATCTTCAGCATGGCGTCGGCCGCGCGCTTGGCGGCCGCGCGGTCAGGGCTCGCCATCATGTCGTTGAGCGCGACCGGTACGACCTGCCAGCAGACGCCGAACTTGTCCTTCAGCCAGCCGCATTGCTCGGTGGTGCCGCCCGCCGACAGGAAGCCGTCCCAATAATGGTCGATCTCCGCCTGGTCGGCGCAGTTGATGGTGAACGAGATGGCGTGGTTGAACGGATCGAGCGGACCCGCCGACATTGCGGTGAACGACTGGCCGTCGAGGGTGAACTCGACGACGACGACCGACCCGGGCGGGCCGCTCGGCGTGTCGGTCGGCATCGTCGTCGTCCGGTCGATGCGCGAGTTGGGAAACAGCGAAACATAGAGTTTCGCTGCCTCCTCGGCCTCCT
This sequence comes from Sphingoaurantiacus capsulatus, assembly GCF_042648405.1. Taxonomy (NCBI): domain Bacteria; kingdom Pseudomonadati; phylum Pseudomonadota; class Alphaproteobacteria; order Sphingomonadales; family Sphingosinicellaceae; genus Sphingoaurantiacus; species Sphingoaurantiacus capsulatus. The sequence continues at coordinate 118,675 of NZ_JBHRXV010000010.1, forward strand.
TCGCGTACCAGAAGGAGGGGCTGATCTTCGCGATGCTCACGCCTTCTCGCCGTGGTCGACGATCGGCTCGAAGGCGCCGAAGATCAGGCGCTGTCCGTCGAACGGCATGTCGCTGCCGCTCATGCGCTCGTCGTTCATGATCTTTTCTTGGGCCGCGTCGCGCGCTTCCTTCGACGGGTAGACCACCCACGAGAACACGACATTCTCATCGGCCTCGGCCTTCACGGCGCGCTTGAAGTCGGTGACCTTGCCGTCGGGAATATTGTCGCCCCAGCATTCGACGACGCGCAGCGCGCCATGCTCGATGAAGATCGGCGCCGCCTTGGCGGCCAGCGCGCGATAGGCCTCGCGGTTGCCGTTGGGCACCGGAATCAGAAAGCCGTCGATATACATATCTCTCTCCTCAGGCTGCTTCTTTGAAATCGCCGAGCTGCGCGGCGAGCGCGCGCTGGAAGGCGGGGCGCGCCTCGCAGCGGTGCTGATAGGCGGTCAGCACGGGGTAGTCGTTCAGGATCGAGGTCTGGCGCAGGTTGCGCAGCACCGTCGACATCATCAGGTCGCCGGCGGTGAAGCGGTCCTCGAGCCAGTCGCGGCCGTTCAGCTGCGCGGACAGTTCGCCGAGGCGCTGGCGCAGCTCTTCCTCGACCTGCGGGCGGCGTTCCTTCGTCCAGTCCTCGCCTTCGTGGAACAGGTCGGTCTCGGCGAGTTGCGACACGCCCGGTTCGATGCTGTTCAGCGCGGCGAAGATCCAGGTGAGCGCGCGGGCGCGGCCGGCTTCGTCGCGCGGCATCAGCGCCTCGCTGCCGAGCGCGATGTGCGTGACGATCGCGCCGGATTCGAACATCCGCACCTGGCCGTCGTCATAGGCCGGCACCTGTCCGAACGGCTGCCACTGGCGATACGCCGGGCCCTTCGACTCCTCGAAGTTCTTCAGGTCGCTGTCATAGGCGATGCCCGCCTCTTCCAGCGCCCAGCGGACGCGCAGGTCACGAACGAGGCCGCGGGCGAAGTCCGGCACCCAGTCGAAGGCCGATACGCAAGGGCCACTCATCACGCGTCCTTTTTGATCGGGGCGCCGATCGACCAGGTGTGGCCGAACGGGTCCTGCACATTGCCGTAGCGGTCGCCCCAGAACTGGTCCTCGAGCGGCATGGTCACCGTCGCGCCGGCGGCGACCGCGCGCTCGAACCAGCGGTCGGCGTCGTCGACTTCCAGATGCAGAGTCACCGCGGTCGGCGCGCCGGTCGGGCCGCCGGTATATTCAGGGAAATCGTCGTGCATCATCAGCGAGCCGCCGTTGATGCGGACGTGGGCGTGCATCAGCCGCTTGCCATCGTCGGCGGGCATGCGCATCGCCTCCTCGGCGCCGAATGCCTTCACATAGAAGTCGATCGCCTCTGCGGCACGGCCGTCGCGGATGGTGATGTGCGGGGTGATGCCCGTCAGCGGGCCTTGCTGTGCATGATCGGTCATCTCGTCTCTCCCAGGGATTGGCGGTTCAGGCTTCGACGGCCGGCGGGCCGTTTTCGGCGGCGACGGGGTCCATCCACATCACTTCCCAGATGTGACCATCGGGGTCCTCGACGCTGCGCGAGTACATGAAGCCATAGTCCTGCGTGGTCGCGGCATCGGCGCGCCCGCCGGCGCCGCCGGCCTTTTCGACCACCGCGTCGACCTCGCTGCGGCTGTCGACCGAGAAGCAGTTGATCACCTCGCAGCTGGTCCTCGCGTCGGAAATCGCCTTCGCGTTGAACTGCCGGAACTTGTCGTGGGTCAGCAGCATGATGCCGATCACGTCGGACAGCATCATCGCGGCCCCGGTCTCGTCGGTGAACTTCGGCTCGTTGGTCGCGCCGAGCGCCTCATAGAAGGCTCGCGACTTGGCGAGGTCGGCCACCGGCAGGTTCACGAAGATCATCTTGGGCATCGCTTAGGCTTTCTGTGCCGAATCGGATTTGACGATGATGCCGCCGTTAGTTATAAAAAACAACCATGGAGTTAGAAAAAGTAACCAAAGGCGACAAGCGACGCTACGACGATGCCTGCGGCACGGCACATGCGCTCGACCTCATCGGGGAGCGCTGGGCCCTGCTGGTAATGCGTGAACTTATGTTGGGGCCGAAAAGGTTCGGTGACATCCGCGCCGGGCTGCCCGGAATCAGCGCCAATGTGCTGACGCAGCGGCTGGAGGGGCTGGAAGCGGCCAATGTGTTGACCCGCCGCCGCCTGCCGCCGCCGGCCAGCGCGCAGGTCTATGAGCTGACGCCCTGGGGCTATGAGGCGGAGGTGATCCTGCAGGTGATGGGCCGCTGGGCGGCGCGGTCACCGCAGCACGACCCGACGATGCCACTGAGCGCCACGTCGCTGTTCCTGTCGTTCCGCACCATGCTGAAGCGCGACCTCGCGCAAGGGATCGACGCGAAGATCGGCTTCCGCATCGGTGTGGAGGATTTCCTCGCCCATCTGCACGACGCCGAAATCGGCGTGCGGCGGGGAACGCTCGACGGCGCCGAGGTGATTTTCGCGATGCCGGAAGCGCCGGTGATGGCAGGCGTCGTCTACGGCGGCCAGCCGATCGAGGCGATGGAGGCGGCGGGGCTGCTGACCGTCACCGGCGACCGGAAGCTGGCGGCCGACTTCATCACGCTGTTCGAGCTGCCGCCGAAGGCGGTCATCACCGCCTAGCGGAAAATCTCGCCGCCCTTCACCGTCATCAGCACGCGACCCTGCACCGGCGATCCGTCGAACGGCGTATTGTCGGCGGCGAAGCGGTCGGCGTCGATGCGCCACGGCGCGCCGGGGTCGAACAGCAGCAGGTCGGCGGGCTCGCCGGCCGCGAGCTTGCCGCCGGGCAGGCTAAAAAGCTGCGCGGGATTGCTGCTGAGCTTGGCCAGCAGGTCGATCAGCGGCAGGCGGCCATCGTGCACCGGGGTCAGCGCCAGCGCGAGCAAGGTCTCGGCGCCGACCATGCCGGGGGCGGCGTCGGCGAAGGGGAGGCGCTTGTCCTCCTGCGTGCGCGGATCATGGCCCGAGGCGATGACGTCGATGGTGCCGTCGGCAAGCGCGGCCAGCACCGCCAGCCGATCGTCCTCGCTGCGCAGCGGCGGCGACATGCGCGCGAAGGTGCGGTAGCCGAGCGTCGCCTGATCGTTGAGCAGCATGTGCGCCGGGGTCACGCCGCAGGTGACGCGCACCCCGCGCGCCTTGGCGCGGCGGACGATCTCGATGCTCTCCGCCGTGGTGACCTGCCGGATATGCAGCCGCGCGCCGGTGGCTTCGGCGAGGCGAACATCGCGCGCGACCGCGAGCGCTTCGGCAAAGGCAGGGGCAGAGGAGAGGCCGAGCCTTGTGGCGAACTCGCCGGCGGTCGCCACGGCGTCGCCGGCGATGCCGCTGTCTTCGGCATGCGTCACGACGACGAGGTCGAAGCCGCTGGCATATTGCATCAGCCGGTGCATGACGCCGCTGTCGGCGATCCAGCGGTGGCCGGTGGAAACGCCGGCGGCGCCCGCCAGCTTCATTAGCCCGATCTCGGCCAGCTCGCTGCCCTCGAGCCCGCGCGTTGCGGCGGCGAAGGGGTGGACCCAGACCTGCGGCTTGCCGATCCGCTGCGCGCGCTCGACCAAGGCCGGGTCGTCGACCGGCGGCGACTGGTCGGGCATCAGCAGCACGCGAATGATGCCGCCGGCGAGGCAGGCGGCGCCGTCGGCCTTGAACACCCCGGCATCGACGAGCGCCGGGGTCAGCACCTTGCCGCCGCAGTCGATGACCTCGGCGCCCTCGGGGACCGCGCCGTCGATCGCCTCGATCTCCCGGTCGCGAACGATCAGCGAACCGCTGCGGTCGAGCCCGCTCGCCGGATCGATCAGCCGGGCATTGGTGAAGGCGAGCACGCTCATACCCAGCCCTCCACGCCACGGCGCGACCTTGTCAGCACATCGAGGCAGGCCATGCGGACGGCCACGCCCATCTCCACCTGCTCGGTGATCGCCGAGCGGCTGATGTCGTCGGCGACCGCCGTGTCGATCTCGACGCCGCGGTTCATCGGGCCGGGGTGCATGACCAGCACGTCGGGCTTGGCGGCGGCGAGCCGCTCCTGCGTCAGGCCATAGAAGCGGAAATATTCGCGGGTCGAGGGGAAATAGGCGCCCGACATGCGCTCGCGCTGCAGGCGCAGCATCATGATGACATCGGCGCCGTCGAGGCCCTTGTCCATGTCGGTGTAGACATCGACGCCCAGCCGGTCGGTGTCCTCGCCGATCAGGGTTGGCGGCGCCACCGCGCGCACCTTGGCGCCGAGCGCGCCGAGCAGCTGGAAGTTGGAGCGGGCGACGCGGCTGTGCAGGATGTCGCCGCAGATCGCCACCGTGAGCCCGGCGATGCGGCGCTTGCGGCGGCGGATGGTCAGCGCGTCGAGCAGCGCCTGCGTCGGGTGTTCGTGGCGGCCATCGCCGGCGTTGAGCACGGGGCAGCCGACCTTCTCGGCGATGAGCTGCACGGCGCCCGATGCGTCGTGCCGGATGACGATGACGTCGGGGTGCATGGCGTTGAGGGTGAGCGCGGTGTCGAGCAGCGTCTCGCCCTTCTTCACCGAGGACTGGCTGACGCCCATGTTCACGACGTCGGCGCCGAGGCGCTTTCCGGCGATCTCGAACGACAGCAGCGTCCGCGTCGAATTTTCGAAGAAGGCGTTGATCTGGGTGAGACCGTGCAGCCGCTCGTCGCGCTTGGCGGGCAGGCGGTTGAACTCGATCCACTGCTCCGCCTCGTCGAGGAGATAATTGATCTCCCAGGGCTGCAAGCCTTCGATGCCGAGCAGATGCTTGTGCGGAAACGGATGGACGCCGGCAGGAAGGGGCGTCGGTCCAAGTGTGTCGCGAGTCATTAAAGGCGCTGTTTAGCGCGGTGGGGCGGGGAGGGGAAGCGCGCATTCCCTCGCCCCGCCGGGGAGAGGGCGACTCGCCTGCAGGCGAGCGGGGTGAGGGGAGGATGTTCGCCAGAGGCTCGCTCCGCTCGCACCCCTCACCCAACCCTCTCCCCAGCGGGGAGAGGGCTTAACGCGGCAGATACGCCAGCGCGTCGATCGCGCCTTGCAGGATATGCGCGGCGGCGAGCTTGTCGACGAGGTCGGCGCGGCGGGCGCGGCTGAGGTCGGCGTCGATCATCGCGCGCTCGACAGCCTGCGTCGACCAGCGCTCGTCCCACAGCAGGATGGGCAGACCGAGCGGCGCATCGACGTTGCGCGAAAAGGCGCGGGTCGACTGGGTGCGCGGGCTGTCGCTGCCGTCCATGCTGAGCGGCAGGCCGATGACGAGGCCTTTCACGCCTTCCTTGGCGACGAAGCGCTTGAGGATTTCGAGGTCGGCGGTGAACTTGGTTCGCCGGATCGTCTCGGCGGGCGAGGCGAAGGACCAGCCGGCGTCGCAGAGCGCAAGGCCGATAGTCTTGGTGCCGACGTCGAGCCCGGCGAGGCGGCCGCCGATCGACAGCGCCTCGCGAAAGACCGTCGTCTCGGTGGTGATCACTCTTCCGTCGCGGCGGCCGGCTCGCGCGCCGCCAGCCAGCCGCTCAGCCGCGCCTCGGCATCGGCGCGGAGGTTCGCCCAGAACATCATGTAGTCGTAGACATGATAGTTGTTGCCGGGGAGGACGTAGCCGTCGAAGTCGGCCGGTGGCTCGCCGATCAGCAGGAAGCCCTGCGCGTCGCAACGGGCGGGCACGCGGCCAGGGGCCAGCTTCGCCTTCGGCATGTCGCTCTCGGGAATCAGCGCGCCCATGTTGGCGTCGGCGGGCGCGTCGCCGCCGCGCCCGGTGAGCGGGTTGGTGCAGACCATCGGCGTGCCCTTGCGGGTGGCGCCGGTGAAGCCGGGGACGGCGTCATAGACCTCGACCACCTGCTCGGTCTCGGCGGGCTCGGCGAAGCTCTGCCAGCTCAGCAGGCAGCCGGGCTGCCCCTCCTCAGCACAGGCGGGGAGGCCGAGCGCGGGGATGTCGGCGGTGGTCGAGACCGGCCAGCCGGCGATATAGGCGGCAACGATGCGGCCGGCGATCGGCTGGCCGGCGACGCGCTCGCGCAGCAGGCGCAGCAGGTGCAGCGAGCCCTGGCTGTGGCCGGCGAGGAGGATCGGGCGATCCGCCGGCACCGCCGCGACAAACGCGTCGAAGGCGCGCAGCACGTCGGCATAGGCGAAGTCGATGGCGGCCTGGCCGTCCTTCTTGTCGGTGAGGAAGGCGCCGAAGGTCGCCTCGCGGTAGCGCGGCGCCCACACCTGCGCGATGCCGTTGAACACGCTGGCCTGCGTCTGCAGGTAGACGGCGAGGCGCTCGTTGGTTTTCTCATCGTCGGCCGGGGCGTTCCAGCTCGCGCGGTCGAGATAGGCGGTCGGCGTCACATAGAAGAGGTAGGCACCGGGCTTCGGTGCGGCCTGATAGCCCTCGGGCGCCCAGCGCGCCGGATCGGTGGCGAGCTTCGGATGCGCCAGCCAGCCGCCGGTGCTGGCGTAATCGGGCGCCGGCGCCGGCTTACTCTCGGCGAAGGTCACGCTCGGCACCATCGACAGGCGCATGATCTGCAGCCCGAAAATCCGGTAGATGAACGCCCCCGCGATCACCAACATGATGATGATCGCAATCACCCACAGGAACCGACGTGCCGCCATGCTTGCCTCCGCTTGTGCGCGGGGCATAGCATGCCCCCGACGGGAGAGGGAGAGCAGGATGACGGGGCGGATTCTGGCGGGCTGCGCGGCGATCGCGCTGATGGCGGGCGCGGCGACAGCACAGGGGACGCACGACCTCGTCATCAAGGGCGGCACCATCTACGATGGCTCGGGCGGCGCACCCTATGTCGGCGACGTGGCGATCGACGGAGACCGGATCGTCAAGGTCGGCGGCAGCGCGAAGGGAAAGCGCGAGGTCGACGCCAAGGGCCTCGCAGTGGCGCCGGGCTTCATCAACATGCTGAGCTGGGCGACGGAATCGCTGATCGAGGATGGCAACGCGCAGGCCGATATCCGGCAGGGCGTGACGCTCGAGGTGATGGGCGAAGGCTGGTCGATGGGGCCGCTGTCGCCGGCGATGAAGGCGGTGGCGCCGCAGCGGCAGGGCGACATCAAATATGACGTCCAGTGGACGACGCTCGGCGAATATCTCGACTTCCTCGCCAAGAAGGGCGTGTCGCCGAACATCGCTTCGTTCGTCGGCGCGACGACGGTGCGCGTGCACGAACTTGGCGAGCGCGATATCGACCCGACGCCCGAGCAACTGACGAAGATGCGCGCGCTGGTGCGGCAGGCGATGAACGAGGGCGCGATGGGCGTCGGCTCGTCGCTAATCTACGCGCCCGCCTTCTACGCCGAAACGCCCGAGCTGATCGCGCTGATGCAGGAGGCCGGCAAGTGTGGCGGCATGTACATCAGCCATATGCGCAACGAGGGCGACCATATCGAAAAGGCGATCGACGAGCTGATCACCATCGCCCGCGCGTCGAAGGCACCGGCGGAAATCTATCACCTGAAGCTCGCCGGCAAGGACAATTGGGGCAAGCTCGACAAGGTGATCGCGCAGGTCGAGAAGGCGCGCGCCGCGGGCGTGCGCGTCACCGCCGACATGTACACCTACACCGCCGGCGCGACCGGCCTCGACGCTTCGATGCCGCTCTGGGTGCAGGACGGCGGGCTGGAGAAGTGGATCGAGCGACTGAAGGACCCGGCAACGCGCGCGAAGGTGGTCGCCGAGATGCGCAAGCCGGGGCAGGAGTGGGAGAACCTCATGGTTCAGGCCGGCTCGCCCGAGAAAGTGATCCTGATCGCCTTCAAGAACCCGGCGCTGAAGAAATATACGGGGAAGACGCTCGCCGAGGTGGCGAAGGAGCGCGGCACCTCGCCCGAAGACACCGCGATCGACCTCGTCATCGAGGACGGCAGCCGGGTCGGCACCGCCTATTTCCTGATGGACGAGGCCAATGTCCGGCGGCAGGTGGGGTTACCGTGGATGAGCTTCGGCTCCGATGAGGAAGCCCCCGCCACCACCGGCGTGTTCACCCAGTACAACAACCACCCGCGCGCCTTCGGCAACTTCGCCCGCGTGCTCGGGAAGTACGTCCGCGAGGAAAAGGCCGCGACCCTGCCCGACGCCATCCGGCGGCTGAGCGCCTTTCCGGCGGAAAACCTCGGCATCAAGGATCGCGGCTCCCTGAAGGCGGGCCATTTCGCCGATGTGGTGGTGTTCGACCCGGCAACGGTGTCCGACCACTCCACCTTCCAGAGCACCCGCCACTATTCGACCGGCATGCGCGACGTGTTCGTCAACGGCGTGCAGGTACTGAAGGACGGCGAGCATACCAACGCCAAGCCGGGGCGGGTGGTGCGCGGGCCGGGGGCTGGGAAGTGCGGTTAAAATAAAGGCAAATTTCTGCGCTTAGTTGGACACGGGATGCTTAGCCGTACGGGCGCCCTAGCCGGTTATATTCCATGCCACCACACGCCGCGCTCGGGTCCGCGACTCCGCTCCGCGCGGCGATGGTAATTCGCTTACCTCCCACGCGGGACTTGTCGTCCACATCGGCGCTGTAAGCCCTGAGGTATTCTAGCTGCAATGTTGTCGGTCCAGTCCAACGCATATTGACGCCGTAAGCGCATTCGCTGCGCACCGCGCCATAGAAGTAAGCGACCTGCGTGGAGGAACCGAACCAACTGTCCGCCCGGCGTAGCCGCACCTCATAACCGAACGACGTGGTCGCGCCGCCGTTCGTTTCTATGAGTGTTGCTTCGACTGCGCCGTCTGGCGATGTGAGATGTGATACCTCGTCGCGCGACACGCACGCGAAATTCAGCAACAATCCCAGAAGCAGTAAGCCACCGAGAGCAAGCGAGAGGCAGGTGAGCAAACCTTTGAGGAGGCCACGCATCGGAGGATTTTGATACGCAAGAGAAACAGATGCAAATGTAGAACAGGAGCCAGCTAATCGCTCTGCTTGCCGCGCTGCGACGCAGCATGCTAATCGCCCGGCCTTCCAACTCGGGGAAATCGAATGTCGGTCGACGCCGCCACCGTCAAACGGATCGCGCATCTGGCGCGCATCAAGCTTCAGGATCATGAGGTCGCGCCGCTGGAGCGCGAGCTGAACGGGATTCTCAGCTGGATCGAGCAACTGGGCGAGGTGAACACCGACGGGGTCGAGCCGATGACCGCCGTCATCCCCAACAATCTGCGCTGGCGCGAGGATGTCGTCACCGATGGCGGCTATCCCGACAAGGTGCTGGCCAACGCGCCGCAGGGCGAGTTCGGCTTCTTCGCCGTGCCGAAGGTGATCGAATAACGCACCATCGTCATCCCCGCGAAGGCGGGGACCCAGCCCGATTGAAAGGCGCCAGCGAGAGCTGGCATGTTCTTTTCGGGTGGACTGGGTCCCCGCCTTCGCGGGGATGACGATTGGGGGTGCTGGATGGCGAGGAATTACGGCGGGTACGTTTATATCCTCGCGAGCGAACGCAACGGCACGCTCTACATCGGTGTCACCAACGACCTGGCCCGGCGAGTCGGCGAGCATCGCGAAGGGTTGGTCGAAGGGTTCACGCGGCGATATGCGGTGAAGCGGCTCGTTTACATCGAGAGCTTCGAGCGGATAGAGGACGCCATCGCGCGCGAGAAGGCGATGAAGAAGTGGAAGCGGCTCTGGAAGCTCGATCTCATCGAGCGACAAAATCCGGACTGGGTCGACTTGTTCGAACGGGACTTTGTGGTTTGATGGACTGGGTCCCCGCCTTCGCGGGGATGACGATCAGGTAGATGATGACGAGCAACCTCACCGATTTCACGCTGGCGCAGATGCGCGACGGGCTGCGCGCCAGGTCCTTCTCCGCGAAGGAGCTGGCGACCGCGCATATCGAGGCCGTCGAGGCGGCACGGCCGCTCAACGCGTTTCTCGTCGAGACGCCCGAGCATGCACTGAAGGCGGCCGACGCCGCCGACGCGGCGCTGACGAAGGGCGAGGCGAAGCCGCTGTCGGGCATCCCGCTCGGCATCAAGGATCTGTTCTGCACCGAGGGCGTGCAGACGACCGCGGCGTCGAAGATCCTTGAAGGTTTCGTGCCCCAGTATGAGAGCACGATCACCGCGAAGCTGTTCGGCGACGGCGCCGGAATGCTCGGCAAGCTGAACCTCGACCAGTTCGCGATGGGATCGTCGAACGAGACCAGCGCCTATGGCAACGTGATCTCGCCGTGGCGCGGCGCGGGCGATGCGCAGCTCGTCCCCGGCGGCTCGTCGGGCGGTTCGTCGTCGGCGGTCGCGGCGCGGCTGTGCGCCGGCGCGACCGGCACCGACACCGGCGGCTCGATCCGCCAGCCCGCGGCCTTCACGGGCATCGCCGGCATCAAGCCGACCTACGGGCGCTGCTCGCGCTGGGGCACCGTCGCCTTCGCCTCGTCGCTCGACCAGGCGGGACCGATGGCGCGCGACGTGCGCGACTGCGCGATCCTGCTGAAGTCGATGTGCGGCTTCGACCCGAAGGACTCGACCTCGCTCGACGTGGCGGTCCCCGATTTCGAAGCGGCACTGTCGGGCGACCTGCGCGGCAAGAAGGTCGGCATCCCGAAGGAATATCGGCTCGACGGCATGCCGGAGGAGATCGAGGCGCTGTGGCAGCAGGGCATCGGCTGGTTGCGCGAGGCGGGTGCCGAGATCGTCGACGTGTCGCTGCCGCACACCCATTACGCGCTGCCGACCTATTATATCGTGGCGCCGGCGGAAGCCTCATCGAACCTCGCGCGCTATGACGGCGTCCGCTACGGCCTGCGCGAAACCCCGCAGGGCGGTTCGCTCGCCGAGATGTACGAGGCGACGCGCGCCGCCGGCTTCGGCCCGGAGGTGAAGCGCCGCATCATGATCGGCACCTATGTGCTGTCGGCGGGCTATTATGACGCCTATTACATCAAGGCGCAGAAGGTGCGCGCGCTGATCGCCCGCGACTTCGACGAGGCCTGGGCGAAGTGCGACGTGCTGCTGGCGCCGACCGCGCCGTCAGCGGCGTTCGCCTTCGGGTCGAAATCGGACGATCCGATCGCGATGTATCTGAACGACGTCTTCACCGTGCCGTCGTCGCTCGCGGGGCTACCGGCGATGTCGGTGCCGGCGGGCGTCGATGTGGACGGCCTGCCGCTCGGGCTGCAGCTGATCGGCAAGTCGCTCGACGAGCAGGGCGTGCTGAACGCCGGCTATGCGATCGAGAAGGCGGCGAACTTCACGGCCAGGCCGGCGCGGTGGTGGTAGAGATGGCTGACATGACTCCGTTCCGCATCAAGGGCGACACCGGCGAGTGGGAGGTCGTTCTCGGCCTCGAGGTCCATGCCCAGGTCGTCTCCAACGCCAAGCTGTTCTCGGGCGCCTCCACCGAATTCGGTGCCGAGCCCAATTCGCAGGTGAGCTTCGTCGATGCGGCGATGCCCGGCATGCTGCCCGTCATCAACGGCGAGTGCGTCCGCCAAGCGGTGCGCACCGGTCTCGCGCTCGGCGCGCAGATCAACCGCTGGTCGCGCTTTGACCGCAAAAACTACTTCTACGCCGATCTGCCGCAGGGATATCAGATCAGCCAGTTCCAGTACCCGATCGTCGGCGAGGGCGAGCTGGTGGTCGAGCTGGAGGACGGCGGCACGCAGACCGTCGGTATCGAGCGCATCCACATCGAGCAGGATGCGGGCAAGTCGATGCACGACCAGAGCCCGTCGAAGAGCCACGTCGACCTCAACCGGTCGGGCGTGGCGCTGATGGAGATCGTGTCGAAGCCCGACATGCGCTCGCCGGAAGAAGCCGGCGCCTATGTGCGCAAGCTGCGCTCGATCCTCCGCTACGTCGGCTCGTGCGACGGCAACATGGAGGAAGGCTCCATGCGCGCCGACGTGAACGTCTCGGTGCGCAAGCCCGGCGACCCGCTCGGCACGCGCTGCGAGATCAAGAACGTCAATTCGGTGCGCTTCGTCATGGCGGCGATCGAATATGAGGCGCGGCGCCAGATCGAGGTGATCGAGGGCGGCGGCACGATCACGCAGGAGACGCGGTTGTTCGACCCCGACAAGGGCGAGACGCGGTCGATGCGGTCGAAGGAAGAGGCGCACGACTATCGCTACTTCCCCGATCCCGATCTGCTGCCGCTCGAACTGACCGAGGCGTTCGTCGCCGAGTGCGAGGCGAGCCTCCCCGAGCTGCCCGACGCCAAGCGCACACGCTACGAGAGCGACCTCGGCATCACGCCGTACAACGCCGGCGTGCTGACGACGGAGAAGGAAACCGCCGATTATTTCGAGGCGCTGCTCGCCGAGAGCGCCAAGCGGCAGGGCAAGCCCGAGAGCGAGGTCGCGCGTGCGGCGTCGAACTGGGTGATCTCCGACCTGTTCGCCGCGCTTAAGAGCGGCGACCGCGCGATGGCGTCGAGCCCGATCTCGGCGGCGCAGGGCGCCGAGCTGCTGGCGCTGATCGCCGACGGCACCTTGTCGGGCCGCCTCGCCAAGGACGTGTTCGCGATCATGCTGGAGACCGGCCAGGACGCGGGCGTCATCGTCGAGGAGCGCGGGCTGAAGCAGGTCAGCGACACCGGCGCCATCGAGACGGCGATCACCGAGCTGCTGGCCGCGAACGCCGACAAGGTCGCCGAGTACCGATCGGGCAAGGACAAGCTGTTCGGTTTCTTCGTCGGCCAGATGATGCGCGCGACGGGCGGCAAGGCCAATCCGGCGGTGGTCAACGACTTGCTGAAAAAGGCGCTGGAAGGCTGATGATCGGCGCGCGATGATGCGTCCATGACCATCATCGCGACGATCGACGAGCTCGAGGCGATCTATTCGGCAAAGCCGGTGGCGGCCTCGACGGTGAAGGAGGTCGCGCGGATCACGCCCGACTATGCCCGGCTGATCAAGGCGTCGCCGTTCGTAGCACTGGCGACCAGCGGCCCCGAAGGGCTCGACTGCAGCCCGCGCGGCGACAAGCCGGGCTTCGTGCGCATCCTTGATGAACGCACGCTGGCGATGCCCGACCGGCGCGGTAACAACCGCATCGACAGCTTGCGCAACATCGTCCGCGACCCGCGCGTGGCGCTGCTGTTCCTCATCCCCGGATCGGGCACGACCTTCCGCGTCAACGGCCGCGCAACCCTGTCGGCGGACGCGGAGCTGCTGGCGAGCTTTGCGGTCGAGGACCATGCGCCGCGCACCGTGATCCTGATCGAGGTCGAGACCGCCTATTTCCAGTGCGCCCGCGCCATCGTGCGATCGGAGCTGTGGAATCCGGCGCGGCATGTCGATCCGAAGTCGCTGCCGACACCGGGGCAGATCCTCGCGGCGCTGACCGCCGGCGAGGTCGGCGGCGAGGGGTATGACCGCGAATGGCCCGGCCGCGCCGCCGCCACGATGTGGTGAGCGCGTCCCCGCTTGCGCTCCGCAGGCAAGCCGCCTAAACGCACCCGCTAGGTCGGGGCGTAGCGCAGCCTGGTAGCGCATCAGACTGGGGGTCTGGGGGTCGCAGGTTCGAATCCTGTCGCCCCGACCAGCTTTTCCGGAAATCTCCAGTTTCTTAACAGCGGGACACGCTTGAAATCGCGAATGAAGTTATCTTCACTCGCTTGAGATACGTTCGAAGCGTAGCAAACCTACTTATCACGCGCTTAAGGCGGTTATGCCTTGGCAAGGCTGGCCAACCGTCGGATCGACACCGGCGCGTCAGTCGCACGATCGGTTGGCGGAAGGGTGGGCTTTAAAGACCGTCTTTACCAATGCGGAGACATACCTTCGTATGCGGCGAATTACCAGCATTGCGTGGGGCAAATCCCACTGCCATATTCTGGTCAAGCTCGTTGCGTAACAAATGTTCCGTGGAACTTCGGAACTTCGGAACCGTAGACAGCAATCGGGGGATAGGAGTTGACCATGCGTAAAGAAGGCTGGGGCGGAGTTTAAACCTGACCGCCATTGTCCAATTTTGGATCACCTACGGCTCCGTTTTCGCGAACGGGGCCGTAGTGCTATCTGCGGTCGCGGCGTTCATACTTATTAAGTCCAGCAAGCGGACCGCGCTTCGTAAGGCGACACTTGATCTAATCCTTCGCGCTGAGAGTGATAACGACTATCTTGGCGCTCGGCGTGCATTTCGCGAGATGATTAATGCCGGCGAGGATTTCGGCGCTCTAGGACGGCAGAAGGCTCCAGACGCCGATAAAAGCGGCGCCCTGCGAATTTTGCTCAATTTCAATGAACTAATCGCGATTTCGATTCGAGAGGGCGCAATCGACGTTCGCGTCTATCGGCGCTGGCTAAACGCTGCATACATCAAAGACTATGACCTTCTGCGCAGTTTCATTACGAACCTGCGAAACAAGGAAGGGAATCAGCGCATCTACTGTGAGTTCGCCCAAATGGCAGAGCAGTGGCGCAACGACCCGTGGCCGAAGCCGCCGGGGTTCTTCAAGCGCGTAATGATACAGCTAGGTCGCATCGATTGACTTGGTCAGATGCAGATCGCCCCGACCAGCTTTACCAAACATCTCCAGTGAACCACGCGGCGGGCAGTGTCCCGCCGCGGGTTCGCCTGTGCGCGCAAAAAATATGGGGCCCCGAACCGGAGGGTTCGCGGCCCCAGATAGGAGGCGGGACAAGGCGAAGGGGGTGCCTGCAGCCATCCGTCGGGGGTCTCCGGGGATGTAGGCCGCAAGCGAAGAAACGCGATGCCCGAACCGACTAGGCACCTTCCTCCGGGGGCCAGCAATACCGTAGGTTACCGGTGCGACAGGCGTCCGGCGGCGCGTAACACTACGGTACCGGATCATCCGGCAGCGGCAGTGCGTTCAGCGGTCATGTCGAAGATCATTCCCGGCGCCGTGGCGCTCATGGCCCTCGTGGCGGCCCCCGCCGCCGCACAGATCGTGCTCGGCAACAGCGTCACGGTGATCGATCGGGTCAGCGGCCAGCCGAAGCCGGCGACGCAGGCCTTCCGCGGCGACGGCGTCGTCTATGTGCTGACCTATCGCAACACCAGCGACCAGCGGATCATCAACTACACGATCAACCATGGCGTCGCGCCGACCGCCGAGTTCATCGGCGAGGAGACCGGCGCGCCGCTCTATTCCACCGACGGCACCAATTTCGCGCCGCTCGAACAGCTCGTCGCGCGCAACCGCGACGGCAGCACCCGCGCCGCGGTGCGCGGCGACGTCAAGCATATGCGCTGGAAGATTCCCGGCATCATCGAGCCGGGGGCGGCCGGCGAGGTGCGTTACAAGGCGCGGCTGCGCTAGCGGGCGAGGGTGAAGGACAGCTCTACGGCGGCGCCCGGCACCAGCGGTCTCGCTCCTGCGTCGCGGTCGGCGAGGCGACCTTCCAGCCGCAGGCGCCCGGTCGCGGCGGGGAGTTCGACGCCAGCTGTCAGCAAGTGGAATTCGGCAGGCACCAAGGTGATCGGGTTGCGCGCGGTCCCACTGCGGTTGAGTTCGACCTTGCGCCAGGTCGCGTAGACCCGGCGATCGTCGGCGTCGGTGTAGCTGCCGGCGAGCGCCCACATGCGGCCGTCACCGTCGAGGCTGCTGCCGAGCGACCGTCCGCGATAGCGGTAGCCGTCGGTGTAGATGCTGTGGTTGTAGAAGGAGCCGGGGTAGCGCTTGCCGCCGCCGAACAATTTGGTGGCGAGCGTATCGGCGGCCTCGCCGTGCAGGCTCCAGCTGGCGCCATCCTCGCCCGCCGGCCCGGTCAGCGCGAAGCCGGCGACGCGGCCGAATTGCTCGACGATGACGTTGTTCTCATCTTCGCCCTCGATCTCGGCGTAGACCTGCGCGGCGACCGGGCCGATCATCGTGCGGTAGCTGACGTCGCCGCCCGCCAACTGGTTGCCGGGCTCGTTGGGCGTCCCGCTGTTGTCGCGGTCGCCGAAGGCGATGATCGCATCCGCCAGCATGTTGAGGTCGCACGGCCGGTTCTGCCCGCAGAGCTGCAGCGCGCGGTTGAGCCCGATCTCGAGCCCCGGCGCCGGCGCGAAGGCGGCGCGCATCGCGACCAGCGCGGTGTTCTTGTAGTCGCGACGGTCGCCGGTCAGCAGCCCGGCGAACACCTCGACGCTGACCGGGCCGAGGGCGCGAAGGACGGGCAGGTCGATCGGCGCTGGCGCGGTGCGGCGGAAGCCGATCTGCGGGGTCGGGCGGGCGTTGGTCGACAGCAGCAGCGCATTCTCGCGCCCTGGCCCCCACCAATGGTCGACGAAGCCGCCGTAGATGGCCCAGCCCCCGTAATCGAGCGTCAGCAGGGTGGGTTCGAGGTGCGCCTTGCCGTCGCGCATCCCGGCGCCGAAGCGCAGGTTGATGCGGCCGAAGTCCTTGCTGGCCGAGGCGGCGATGTCGCCTTCGCCGCGCGCGGTGGTGCCGAAACCGCGGATCAGCGCGGGCTCGCTGGTCACATAAGAGGTGAGGCGCGGGCCGTCGGCGGCGCAGGCGGCGGCGATGCGGCGCGCGGCATCGGCCAGCGCGGCATCGACCTCGCCGATCTTGCAGAGCTGCGCGGCCGGCAATGGCCAAGCGTTGATCGGCCCGCGGATCGCGCCGGCGGCGGCGAGGCGGTCGACGTCCTGGCGCAATTGCTCCGACCCGGCCTCGACCCAGGGGGCAGCCGAAGTGGGCGCGGCGGTGAACAGCAGGGCGGCGAGCAGGGGGGCGGGGCGCATCGAATCCCGCCTAAGAAGTAAATGCCGATAAGTCTAGTTATAACTATACAAGATGAGGCGTGACGTGGCGTTTGAAAGCTGGTGCTATGCGATCCACCTCAGAATCACCGAAAGGCCCCCTCATGCGCCTGCTCGCGCTCGCCCTTGCGCTTTCCACCGCCCTGCCGGCCAGCGCCGCCACCCTGCTGATCGGCAACAAGGCGGAGAACACGGTCAGCTTCATCGACCTGGCGACAGGCAAGGAGCGCGCGCGGCTGCCGACCGGGCCGATGCCGCACGAGATCGCGATCTCGCCCGATGGCAACACCGCGGCGGTGGTCGCTTATGGCGCCAAGCAGATCGACTTCTACGACGTGGCGGCGGCGAAGCATCTGAAGGCGATCGACCTCGGCACCAATTTGCGCCCGCACGGCATCGCCTGGCTGAAGAGCGGCGGCATCGTCGCGACCACCGAGGGCAGCTCGACCCTGAGCCTCGTCGATCCGGTGAGCGGCAAGGTCGACAGCATCGCCACCGGGGCGAAGGGGTCGCACATGGTGACCGTCACCGCCGACGAGAGCCGGGCGTTCGTCACCAACCTCGGCTCGCGCAACATCTCGGCGCTCGACCTGGTAAAGCGCACCAAGATCAGCGATCTGTCGGCCGGCGAGGAGCCGGAAGGCCTGTCGCTGACGCCCGACGGCAAGGAACTATGGGTCGCCAACCGCGCCGAGGATACGGTGATGGTGTTCGACGCGAAGACCCTGGCGAAACTTGCTACGGTCAAGGTCGGCGACATGCCGATCCGCCTGCAGGTCAGCCCCGACGGCAAGACCGCCGTTACCTCCAACTTCTTCGACGGCACGCTAACCCTGATCGACGTCGCCAGCCGCAAGGTGACGCGGACGGTGCCGGTCAGCGGCGGCAAGGACGCGGCGCAGGTGACGATCATGTTCGCGAGCGACGGCCAGCGCATTTATGTCGCCGAGACCGGCAAGTCGCAGGTTGCCGAGGTCGAGCTTTCGACGGGGAAGGTACTGCGCCATCTGCCGGCGGGTCAGGGCGCCGACGGCTTAGGCTATTCGCCGATCGGCTAGTTTCGCCCGCGCAACGACGGTCGGCTTGTGGTGTCAAAAGGTGTATGATCCCGCCCTCGACACTGCACAGGGAGAGAGGTCATGCTGACCCGCAAGCCCAAGTCGACTGACGGACATCGCGAACCGCATCTGCCACACGAGGACCGCTCGACGCAGGTCATCGGCGTGGCCTTCACCGTGGGCGTGGCGGCCGCGGCGATTGCCGGAACGTTGGCGCTGTTCGCTTAATCGGCGACGCGCGGCCCGCTGCTGGCCTCGACGAAACGGTCGATGGCCGGCGGCTCGATCCAGTCATGCCGGTGCGCTTCCCAAACCGAGCGCAGCGGGGTTCCGAACTGCGGGTCGGCGAAGCTGCCGGTGCCGATGCCCGCGCCGTCGGGATGGAAGTCGGTCGTCCAGAACACCGTCGACCCGCAGGTGCCGCAGAAATGATTGGTCAGGCGCCCGCCCGAGGTACCGCGCCGCTCCCAGTTGCGGAACTCGCCGTCGATGACGAGCTGCGCCATCTTGAAATAGGCGCCGACGCCGAACGGCGAGCCGGTGCGGCGCTGGCAGGCGGTGCAATGGCACATCGACACGCCGTAGGGCTCGCCGGTGGCGGTGACCTGAAGCTGGCCGCAGGCGCAGGAGGCGGTGCGCGTCGTCATCCCCCGACACCCAGCTTGTGCAGCCGCGCATTCTCGACATAGCCGGCGCAGCCAGCGCGGTTGCGCTCGATCTCTTCCGGCTTGAGGTCGCGGATGTGGACGGCCGGGCGGCCGGTCCAGAGCTGACCGCGGCCGATGCGCTTGCCGGGGGTGAGCAGGGCGCCGGCGGCGAGCATGCCGTCGGTCTCGATCACGCAGGCGTCCATGACGATCGAGCCGAGGCCGACGAAGGCATGATCCTCCATCGTGCAGCCATGGACCATCGCCAGATGGCCGATCAGGCAACCGTTGCCGATGTAGGTGCCGTGGGTGTGGCTGGTGACATGGACGATTGTGCCGTCCTGGATGTTGGTGCGCTCGCCGACGACGATCTCCTGCACGTCGCCGCGCAGCACGCAATTGTACCAGATGCTCGATCCCGCCCCGAGCGTAACGCGGCCGATCACCTGCGCGCCGGGGGCGATGAAGGCATCGTCGGCGACGGTCGGCGTGATGCCGTTGAAGCTGTGCACGGGCATGTCAGCGTGGCCGATCGATCGCGTAGGTGATGTGCGGCTTCAGCGGGTCGCCGTCGGGGACCGATGGATGGTCGAAGTCGCCATCGGCGAGGCGGTGCATGCCCAGCCGCTCCATCAGCCCCCACGAGCGGACGTTGCCCGGCGTGGTGATGGCGATAACGCGCTTGTAGCTGGTGTTCGCTAACGCCCAGCCGAGCGAGGCCTCCGCAGCCTCGCGTGCATAGCCGCCACCCCAGGCGTCACGGCGCAGGCGCCAGCCGGTTTCCAGCTCGCCCGCGAGGTGCGGCGCGGCGGCTTCGGCTTTCAACCCGCAGAAGCCGAGGAACATGCCGTCCGCCTTCCGCTCCAGCGCCCAGAAGCAGAAGCCGTGCTTCGCCTGATGCGCCATCAGCCGGTCGACGGCCGCGTCGACCTCGGCGCGCGACATCAGCGGGCCGAGGGTGGCCATCACCTCGGGGTCCTGCCCCATCTCGGCGAAGGGCGCGCGGTCGCTGTCCTGCCACGGGCGGACCAGCAGGCGCTCGGTCTCGATCATTCGTCCTCCAGCAGGGCGGCGACCGCCAGCACGGTGTTCCAGTTGCGCGCGGTGAGCGGCGAGCCGGCGGCCTTGTCGAGCACGGCGGGGCTCAGCTTCGAATTGCCGACGCTCTCGCCGAAGTCGATCCACAGCTCGCCATGCTTGATCGCGACCCGCTCATGCGCCAGCGCCTTTGCCTCGATCTTCTCGACGGCGTCGGCGGCGGGCGGCTTTATCGTCAAACAGAGGTGGAGCAGCTTCGGCCGTTCGGTCTCCATGACCGGGAAGGGGCTGCCCGAGGCATATTTCTTCCACTCGGCAGCGGTGCGCACGGCGACGGGCACGTCGAGCTTGAACTGGTCGTGGATCAGCTTTTCCAGCTTCGCGCACACCTCCGCTGCCGGCTTCGGAGAAGACAAGACGACATTGCCGCTCTGGATATAGGTTTTCACGCCCTCGAACCCTGCGTCGGTCAGGGCGGCGCGCAGCTCGGCCATCGGCAGCTTGCGCGTCGCGCCGACGTTGATGCCGCGGATCAGCGCGACATACTGCGTCACGGGAAAAGCGGCGCGGCCTCGAGCCCCATCGTCTCGGGCAGGCCGAACATCAGGTTCATGTTCTGGATCGCCTGGCCCGACGATCCCTTCACGAGGTTGTCGATGGCGACGATCACCAGCGCGCGGCCGGGTACCCGGTCGGCAAAGACGTTGAGCACGACATGGTTCGACCCGCGCACCATCCGCGTTGCCGGGGCGACACCTTCGGGCAGCAGGTGGACGAACGGCTCACCGGCATAGCGCGCGTCGAAGGCGGCGCGCAGGTCGGCGGCAGTGCGGTCGTCGGCGAGGTCGACGACGATCGTCGCCAGCTCGCCGCGGTTCATCGGGACCAGATGCGGGGTGAAGCTGATGATCACCTCGCGGCCGGCGCGTGAGCTGAGCTCTTGCTCCATCTCGGGCATGTGGCGGTGCTTGCCGATGCCATAGGGATGCACGGCTTCCGCAACCTCGGGGAAGAGATTGGCTTCCTTGACGCTGCGGCCGGCGCCGGACACGCCCGACAGCGCGTTGATGGTGATGCGGTCGGGCGAGATCAGCCCGCGCTCGACCAGCGGCAACAGCGCCAGCAGCGCGGCGGTCGGGTAGCAGCCTGGGCAGGCGGCAATGCGCGCCGTGGGCAGCGTGTCGCGCGCGAATTCGGTCAGGCCATAGACCGCCTCCGGCAGAAGCTGCGGCGCCGGGTGGGCGTTGCCGTACCAGTCGGCGTAAGTCGCGGCGTCCTTCAGCCGGAAGTCGGCGGACAGGTCGACAATCTTCGGCCCCTCGATCTGGCTGAGCAGCTCGGCCGACGCGGCGTGCGGCAGGCAGCCGAACACCACGTCGATGCCGGTAAAGTCGATCTCGTCGGCCTTGCACAGCTTCGGCAGCGACGGATAGGCGGCGAAGTGCGGCCACACCTGCGCCATCGTCTGCCCCGCCTTGGCGTTCGCCGACAGCGCCGCGATCTCAATACGCGGATGCGTCAGCGCGAGACGGACGAGATCGGCCCCGGTGTAGCCCGAGGCGCCCAGAACGGCGATGCGAAGCGGCGTGGTCATGGCCGCCGCTTAGGACATGACGCGCTTGCGCGCCAGTATTTCGCGGCGCTAGCCTCTGTGGCGGGGGAGGATCGGCATGGTCGATACGAAGAAGATCGTCGCCATCGGCGGGCTCGGGGGCCTCATCGCCATCGCGCTCGGGATGCTGGTGCACGGCACCGGCGCCGAGGGCTGGTCGGCGGCGACGAGCTGGACGGCGCGCTGGGCATTGATCCCGTTCGCGCTGGTGTTCGCGACGCCGGGCCTGCTGCCGCGGGCGAGCGGCTGGTTTCGCGAGTTGCTGCGCAATCGCCGGGGGCTGGGGCTGTCGTTCGCGCTGGCGCATTTCATCCACGCCGGCGCGATCGTCACCCTTTTTGCGGTGACGGGCGGAAGCCCGAAGCTGCTGACGCTCCTCGGCGGCGGGCTCGCCTATCTGTTCATCCTCGCGATGGCGCTGACCTCGACCAACGCGGCGCAGCGCGCGATGGGGCGGTGGTGGAAGCACCTCCATCGCTGGGGGCTCTGGTATGTCTTCCTGATCTTCGCGCAGTCCTACGGGGGCAGGCTGGCCCGGATGGGCGAGCATGCCCCCGAAGGTGCGTTCGGCCTGACGGTGCTGCTGCTGGCGCTCGCCTTGCGGCTCGCGCCGAAGCGTCAGCCGGCGTACTTGACCGAGCAGCCGTAGGGCTTCGACGACGACACCGCGACGGCGCGCTTCGCCTTCATGTCGGCGAGGGCGGCGGTGACGTAGTTCTTCGCGCCCTTGATGTCGGCGACGTCGGCGGTCGGCTTGTCGTCGATGCCGCCCTGGTAGACGAGCTTGCCGGCGGGATCGACGATGTACATGTGCGGCGTCGTCTTCGCGGCGTAGGCGCGGCCGACCGCACCGCTGCCGTCGAGCAGGTAAGCGGCAGGTGCGGCGCCCTTCGCCTTGACGATCGCGTTGGCGCCGGCGCCATCGACCTGGCCTTGCTTGCCGGGCGCGCCCGAGTTGACGGTCAGCCACACGACGCCGTCCTTCGCGGCCGACTTCTGCAGCGCCTGCATGTTGCCGGCATAATGCTTCTTCACGAACGGACATTCGGCGTTGGTCCATTCGAGGACGACGGTCTTGCCCTTGAATTCCGACAGGCTGCGCGCCTTGCCGTTGCTGTCGGTAACCTTGAAGGCCGGGGCGGCCTGGCCGACCACCGGGTTGGCGACCGCCGGGGCGGCGAGGGCGATGGCGGCGGTGAGCGTGAGCATCTTGAGCATGTCTGGTTCCTTCGTTGGGGGGCTGAAGAACTAGGCAACAAGTCCGGTTAGACGGTCGACGGTCAGGATTTGCGGAAGCTCTTCGACCGTGCCGTCGGGGCGGTAGAAGAGGTACAGGGGAATGCCGTTGCGACCGCGGCTTTCGAGGAAGGCGGCGATCACCGGGTCGGCGTTGGTCCAGTCGCCGACCAGCGTGGTGACGCCCGCCTTGTCGAAGGCGGCGGCGACATCGCTGCTGCCGAGCGCACCGCGCTCGTTGACCTTGCAGGTGATGCACCAATCGGCGGTGAAATAGACGAAGGTCGGCTTGCGCTCGGCGGTGAGCGACGCGAGCTTTTCGGGCGAGAAGGTTTCAGCGGCGAGGACGGCGTCGCTCGCCGCCTCGGCGCGCGTAGCCGTGACTGGGTTGACCAGCAGCACGGCGAACAGCGCGGCGGCAGCGAGGCCGAGCGGCGCGAAGTTGCGGCCCTCGCTACCCTGCCGGCGACCGAGCCACCACAGGGCGAGCCCGAGCAGCAGCGCGGCGGCAAGGCCCAAGGTCATGCCCTCAACCCCCGCCTGCCGGCCGAGCACCCAGGCAAGGCCCACGGCGGTCATGAACATCGGGATCGAGAGGATGCGGCGGAACTTGTCCATCCACGCGCCGGGCTTCGGCAGGCGGCGGCGCAGCGCGGGGACGAAGCCGAGCAGCAGGAAGGGCAGCGCGAGCCCGAAGCCGAGACCGGCGAACACCGCGAGCCCGACGGCGGGCGGCAGCGCGATGGCGGCGCCGAGCGCGACGCCCATGAACGGGCCGGTGCAGGGCGTGGCGACGAAGGCGGCGAGCACGCCAGTCCAGAAGGCGCCGCCGGCGCCGCCCTTCTCGGCAAGCTTCGCGCCCGCGCCGCGGCCCGCGACATCGATCTCGTAAAGGCCGGCGAGGTTGAGGCCGATCGCGACCATCAGCAGGAACAGGAAGGCGATGACGCGCGGGTCCTGCAACTGGAACGCCCAGCCGACGCTGGCACCGGCGGCGCGCAGCGCCAGGATGAGCCCGCCGAGCGCGAGGCAGGTCAGCACGACGCCGGCGGTGTAGGCGAGCCCTTCGCGCCGCGCTTCGGCCTCCGAGGTCCCGCTGCGCGCGAGGCTCAGCGCCTTCAGGCTGAGGATCGGGAACACGCAGGGCATGATGTTGAGGAGCAGGCCGCCAGCGACCGCGGCGAGGAGGGCGAGGGCGGCGGTCTGGAAGGTGTTGCCTTCGCTGCTGCCCGGCGCCGCTGCCGCCGCGATCGGGGCGGTGCTGGCAGGCACATCGCCGAGCTTCGCGACGATCTCGAACGACAGCGGCTGGTCATAGCCTTCGACGTCGAGCTTGAGGATGCCGGGCACTTCCTTGAGCTCGCGTGCGGCTTCCGCCGTGGTTTCGAGACGCAGCTTGTCGCCGGCGAGGCTGAAGCTCTGCGGCGCGGCGTAACCGATCGCGCCTTCGACGGCGGGGAAGAAGTGGCCGCCGGTAACCTTGGCAGCCTGCGCGAACGGTACGGCGAGCTGGAAGCGGTCGCCTTCGAACCTGAAAGTGACCGGCCAGTCGACGGCCTTGGGCAGCGCGGCGCGGGCGTCGGCGAAGCGCTTGTCCTGCGCCGGGTCGGCGGCGCCGTCGCCGGCGGTGAGGTCGAGCTTGAGGGTCGCGCCCTCGGGCACGCACAGCTCGTCGTCGCAGACCAGCCAGTCGAGCTTCACCGTGACCGGCACCGGCGCCCCCGGCGCAAGGCCGGCGGGCAGCGCGATCTCGGCGAGCAGCACGTTCTCGTGCGAGTAGACATGGTTCATCAGCCCGGCGACGACGAAGGTCTCGGGCGTCGGGTAGCGGAGTTCGCTGGCGGTGGCGCCCGGGGGGAGCGTCCACACCGCGCGAGTCGGCGCCCCGGCGTCGCCGGGGTTGACCCAATAGGTGTGCCACTCGGCGATCGGTTTCATCACCAGCCCGACGGTCAGCTTGCCGCCGGGGGCGGGGCGGGCGCTTTCGGCGACCAGCTCCACGCTGGTGTGCTCCAGCTTGGCGGAGGATTGCGCGGCTGCCGCGACGGGCAACAGGAGCAGGGCGAGAGCAGCGAACCAGCGGATCATGGCGATGGTTATAGCCGCCGGCCGCGGCCGCTCAAATGCGTCGCGTCGTCCGGTCGAGACAGGATGGCGATGGGCTGTCATCACGCGCCCCAGGCTTCGCGGTAGACGCGCAGGAAATTGCCGCCGAACAGCTTCTCCAGCCGGGTGACCGACCAGCCGCGCCGGGCGAGCGCGGCGGCGAGGCGCTGGAAGCGGTCGACGCTGTTGTAGTCGGCGACGATCGGGAAGACGTCGGGGCCTTCGCCCGGAGCGGCGATACCTCGGCGCATGCGCTCCAGCGCCCATTCGCGGTTCGACTTGCGCGTCGCCTCGGTGATGACCGGCGGCAGCTGGCCGTTGTCGGTACCGATGCCGACATGATCCTCGCCCGCGACCTTGGCGACATGCTCGATGTGCCGGATGAGGTCGGCGCCGGTCGGCTGGCTGTCGAGTGTGAGGAACGGCATGAAATAGACGCCGACGACGCCGCCCTTCGCCGCGACGGCGCGGATCGTCTCGTCGGACGTGTTGCGCGGATGGTCGGTGAGCGCGCGGGCGGCGGTGTGGCTGATCACCAGCGGCCGTTTGGCGTGCGCCGTACCTTCGGCCATCGTGCGCGCGCCGCCGTGGCTGAGATCGAGCAGCAGCTTCTCCGCCTCGATCCGCTCGATGGTGGCGCGCCCCAATTTCGACAGGCCGGCGTTGTCGGGCTCGAGCGCGCCGTCGCCGGCGAGGTTGCGGTTGTTGTAGGTGAGCTGGACGGTCATCACGCCGTCCGCCTTCAACTGCGCGAGCCGGTCGAGCTCGGGCCCGACCATCACGCTGTCCTGCGTGCCGAGCAGCACCGCGAACCGGCCGTCGCGCTTGGCGCTGAGGATGTCGGCGGTGGTGCGCACCAGCCGCAGCCGGTCGGGGTTGGCGGCAAGTTCATCCTTATGCTCGGCGATCTTCTTCAGATACTCGCCCCAAGGATCGGCGATATTGCCGACCGGAAAGACGCTGTCGCGGATCATGGTGATGCCGGTGGCTCGCGTTTCCAACCACGCCCGGTCGCTCAGCCGGCGCGTGCCACCGGGGCTATAGGGATCTTTCACGCTGCCCAGCGCGTCGATGATGATGGCGCGGTCGTACCAGGCCGGATCACCTTTCGCCAAACCGGGCCGCGCCATCGCGGCCGCCGCGGCTCCCAAGATCATCGTCCGTCGGTCCACGCGCATGTCGCCCTTCCAAAAGCGGTCGGCAGCACGATAGCCCGGTCTTTCCGAATTCCCTAAGTGCCGGAGGTCGCTCGGCCGAACCGTGACTTTCGGCCTATGGCGGGGGTTCCCCGGCTATGGCAGCATCGCCCGCATGGCTCGGCAGATCACAAATCACCGTCACTGGTTCTTCTGCGTCGGCGCGCTGGCGCTGTGGCTCGCGCAGGGCTGGCCGGTTCTCGAAGCGCTCGCAAACGGCGGGAAAATCCGCGGGGTGCCAGTGCCTGACCTTTGGCTGGTCCCCTTCCTGATATTCGGCGCGACCGTCCTCGCCGCGATGACGTTGAGGTTGCGCGCGAGCTTCCAGTGGGCGCTGTTGTCGATCGAACTTGCCGCTGTCCTGGCGATGGCGGCGATCGTTCAGTGGGCCGGCATGTCGGCCTTTCTCGCGATCATCGCGTGGCAGGCGGCGCTGGTTACCTCGCCGGGCAAGGCGATCGGCTGGGCGGTGTTTCAGACGTTGGCGCTGATCGGCGCGCTGGCGCTGACGGCCAATCCCGACCTGTGCTGGGTGATCACCAAATCGTTCGCGCTGCAACTGCTCCTCGTCTTCACCGCACAGGCGGTGCAGCGCGAGGCGGAGTCGGCGCGCGCGCTGGCCGAGACCAACCGCCAGTTGCGGGCCGCGCAGGCGATCATCGCCAACACGGTGCGCGATGCCGAGCGGCTGCGCATCTCGCGCGAGCTTCACGATGCCTGGGGCCACGAGCTGACCGCACTCGGGCTGCAGCTCGAAATCGCCAGCCATGTCGTCGAGCCGGGGCGGGGCAACGATCATGTCGTACAGGCCAAGGGCCTGGCCCGTTCGCTCCTCGCCAAGGTCCGCGACGTGGTTTCGACGCTTCGCGATACCGAGCACAGCGACCTGAGGGATGCGCTGGACGCGCTCGCCCACAGCGTTCCAAGCCCGGCGGTGCATGTCGAGATGGCGTCCGGCGTGCAGGTCGGCCCCGAGCAGGCGCACGCGCTCATCCGCTGCGCGCAGGAGGCGGTGACCAACGCCGTCCGCCATTCCAGCGCCGCGAACCTGTGGCTTCAGGTCACCGCGGACCGCGACGGCGTGCGCCTGGTCGCGCACAACGACGGCACCGCGCGGCGCGCAGCGGCGGCACCCGGCAATGGCTTGGTCGGCATGCGCGAGCGCATCGAGACCTTGGGCGGGCGGTTGGCGGTGCGGATGGAGGCCGGCATCGGCTTCACTGTCGACGCCTGGCTGCCGTCGAGCACGCCCCGCACCGCATGATTCTGGCCGCATGATCCGCGTCGTCCTCGTCGACGACCAGACGCTGGTGCGCCGGGGAATAGGCGGCTTGCTCGAACTGGTGCCCGACATCGAGGTCGTTGGTGAGGCGAGCGACGGCGAGGAAGCGCTCGCCGTGGTGCCGGTGCTGAAGCCCGACGTGCTGCTGCTCGATGTCCGCATGCCGCGGATGAGCGGCATCGCCGTACTCGACGCGCTGCGGTCGGCAAACGCACTGCCGCCCACATTGGTGCTGACCACCTTCGACGATGGCGACGCGGCGATCGCCGCGATCAAGGCCGGGGCGAAGGGACTAATGCTGAAGGATGTGTCGCTCGACGATCTAGCGGGCGCGATCCGCGCGCTGGCGAGCGGGCAGACGGCGTTTCAGCCGGCGATGACCGACAGCCTGATGGCGGCGCTGCAGCGGACGCCGGCGTCAGCGGACAGCTACGTCAGCGAGCCGCTGACCGGGCGCGAGAAGGAAGTGCTACACCTGATCTGCGCCGGCTACAGCAACAAGGAGATCGCCGACCTGCTGTCGCTCGCGGAAGGGACGGTGAAGAATCATGTCTCCAACCTGCTGTTGAAGCTCGACGCCCGCGACCGGACGCGGGCGGCGTTGAAGGCGCTTCAACAGGGCCATTTGAGCTAAGGCGCAAAGAAGAAGGGCCAGGGATCGCTCCCCGGCCCTTTGATCTGGCGAATGCCTGTCCGCTTAGCGCTTCGAGAACTGGAAGCTGCGACGCGCCTTGGCGCGGCCGTACTTCTTACGCTCGACGACGCGCGGGTCGCGGGTCAGGAAGCCGGCCTGCTTGACGACGGTGCGAAGCGTCGGCTCGTAGCGGGTCAGCGCCTGGGCGATGCCGTGCTTCACCGCACCGGCCTGGCCCGAGAGGCCGCCGCCCGAAACGGTGGCGATCACGTCGTACTGGCCAACGCGGCCGGCGATGTCGAACGGCTGGTTGATGACGAGACGCAGCGTCGGGCGCGCGAAATACACCGTCTGGTCACGACCGTTGACGATGATCTGGCCGGTGCCCGGCTTCACCCACACGCGGGCGACAGCGTCCTTGCGCTTGCCGGTGGCATAGGCCCGGCCCTGCGCGTCGATCTGCTGCTCGCGGAGCGGCGCGGTCGAAACCGGCGCGCCGGCGTCGACGTTGCCCGGGTTCGCCACAACGGCGCCCTGCAGGTCGGCGAGGTCGCTCAGCGACTGGCGATTGTCTTCCATTACGCGCCCACCTTGTTCTTGCGGTTCATGGCAGCGACGTCGAGAACCTCGGGGTTCTGCGCCGTGTGCGGATGCTCGGTGCCCTTGAAGATGCGCAGGTTGCGCATCTGCTGACGGCCGAGCGGGCCGCGCGGGACCATGCGCTCGACAGCCTTCTCGAGCACGCGCTCGGGGAAGCGGCCGTCCAGCACCTTGTCGGCGCGGACTTCCTTGATGCCGCCCGGGTAGCCGGTGTGGCGATAATACACTTTCTGCGTCAGCTTGCGGCCGGTGAAGCGCACCTTGTCCGCGTTGATGACGATGATGTTGTCACCGCAATCGACGTGGGGGGTGTAGATGGCCTTGTGCTTGCCACGCAGACGGTTGGCGATGATTGAGGCCAGACGACCGACGACGAGACCCTCGGCGTCGATCAGCAGCCACTTCTTC
The DNA here is from genome assembly GCF_042648405.1 of Sphingoaurantiacus capsulatus. Classification (NCBI taxonomy): domain Bacteria; kingdom Pseudomonadati; phylum Pseudomonadota; class Alphaproteobacteria; order Sphingomonadales; family Sphingosinicellaceae; genus Sphingoaurantiacus; species Sphingoaurantiacus capsulatus. Next base: position 147,201 of record NZ_JBHRXV010000010.1, read on the forward strand.
TCAACCTCGGCGGGCTTCGCCGATACGGTCGTTTTCATGGTATCCTCATCGGAAACTAAAAACCGGCGGGCGAGGCCACACCGGAACGCGGCGTCATATGAAGCTGGAGCGCCGCCGGGTCAAGGAAAACCGCGCTTTTGGACGGTGGTATTATAATACCACCGGTTTGCGCGTCGCCCAATGCGCGGCCCAGATTGTCGCAGCCAATAGCACCGCCGCGCCCGCCTGATGCGCGACACCGAGCACGATGTTGACGCCCGACAGCAAGGTGGCGACGCCGAGGGCGAACTGCAGCAGCACCGCGCCGCCGAGCGCCAGCGCGCGGCTGCCGGCGCCGGCCTTCCACAGCTTGCCCGCGACGTGCAGCGCGAACAGCGCGACGACGATGGCGAGGCTGCGGTGGATGAATTGTGTCACCACGGGGTCGTTGATCAAATTGGCGAGCGCCTCGCGCACCGCTTCGGCGACATGCGGCGGCATGACATGGTCGCCCATCAGCGGCCAGGTGTTGAAAGCATAGCCGCCGTTGAGCCCGGCGACGAACGCGCCCCAGACGATCTGCACGAACAGCAAGGGCAGGAACCAGCGCACCCAGCCTGACGGCCGCGGCGCGGCAGGCGGGGCGGGATCGCGGAGATCGAGCGCGGTCCAGATCAGTCCCGCGAAGATCAGAAGGGCGAGGGTAAGGTGCGTCGCCAGCCGGTCGTGCGCCACATCCGGGCGGTCGATCAGGCCGGAGGCGACCATCCACCAGCCGACGAAGCCCTGCAGCCCGCCGAGGATGAGCAGCCCGGTCAGCCGTGGGCCGTAGCCGGACGGGATCGCGCGGCGGACGGCGAACCACAGCAGCGGCAGCGCGAAGGCGACGCCGATCAGGCGGCCGAGCAGCCGGTGCAGATATTCCCAGAAGAAGATCGACTTGAATTCGCCGAGGCTCATGCCCCGGTTGACCTTCTGATATTCGGGATAGGCCTTGTAGGCCTCGAACTCGGCCTGCCACTGCGCGTCGTTCAAGGGCGGGACGACGCCGCTGATCGGCTCCCAGCGCACCATCGACAGGCCGGATTCGGTGAGGCGGGTGATGCCGCCGATCACCACCATGAGAAAGACGAGGCCCGCGACGGCGAGCAGCCAGGCGGAAATGGCGCGTGGGCGCGCATTCGGGGCGGGGTGGGCGAGCGTGGCCATGGCGCCCGCCTATGCCAGAGCCGCGCCGCCTGCGCCAATCGGGCAGGCAGTCGCGGCTCCGGCCAGGATTTGACGACTAGGCGCCCGGCGGCGGGGGCGTGGTGCTGTCCGGGATATTCGGGTCGCCGGTCGGCTCCATGGTCGGCGGCGGCATCGTGCTGTCGACCGGTGTGCCGCCGGTGGGCGAGGTCGGCGCCCCCGACGAGCCGCTGGTGCCGGTCGAATTCGGCGCGGCGGCCCCGCTGCCCGCGTCGCCGGGCGTGCCGCCGGTGTCACCCATCATGTTGCCGGCGCCCGTCGTATCGGTCGCGAGGCCCGGATCGGTGTCGGTTGTGTCGGTGGTGGTGTCGGCTTCGTTGCCATTGCCGCAAGCGGCGAGGCCAAGCGTCGCTGCGATGGCGATCATCGGAATGGAAAGGCGCATGATGCTCACTCCATATGGTTTTTGTTGTTAGACGGGCGACCTACAGACCGCTCGAGCTTAATTGCCCGGCGGCGGGGCGGCCGGCGCGGTCGGGTCGCTGGTCGTCGTCGGCTCCATCGGCGGCGGCGCCGTCGTGCTGTCGACTGGTGTGCCGGTGGCCGGTGTAACCGGCGCAACGGGCGCGTCGGTGGTCATGGCGCCGGGATCGCCGGTCATCGTGCCGGTGTCGGTGGCCATCGCGTCGGTGGCGGGATCAGGGGCGAGGCCCGGATCGGTCGCCGTCGTTTCTGCGGTGCTGGTGTCGGCTTCGCCGCCGCCACCGCAGGCGGTGAGACCGAGCGTGGCCGCGACAGCGATCATGGGAATGGCAAGGCGCATGGACCTGACTCCTTCATTGTTCTTTTGCGGAACAATGGGGAACTGGTGGTCGAAGCGCCGGTTCCGGCCGGTTCGACGAACGCCGCTTATGCTGCGATGCGCCGCTATTCGGTGGCGGGTTCGGCCTCGGCTTCTTCAGCCGGCGCTTCAGGCGGCTGCGTCGGCGCGGGGCGGCGCGTGACGGGCGCGTCCATCGAACCGGCCTCGCGCGCGGCGGCCTCGACATCGGCCGCCGCATGACGGGTGGCGGCGGCGACATCGCCGCCGAAGCCGGTGTCTTCGGTGACGGCAGCGGCTTCGGCCGGCGCGGCCTGCTCGGCATCGTCGCCGCAGGCGGCGAGCGTCAGCAAGGCGACGAGGGCGAGGGTGCGGATCATCTGCTTCTCCACCGTCAGCGCGCCGCGCGCGCCTCGGCGATCGCCTTCTTCATCTCGTCATAGCCGACCGACCCGGACAGGATGCGGTTGCCGACGACATAGGCGGGGGTGCCGGTAAGGCCGAGCGCGCGGCCGAGGTCGAGGTTCTTGTTGATCTCGGTCTTGAGCGCAGTCGAGGTGATGTCGCTCGCGGTCTGCCGTTCGTTGAGGCCGGCCTTGCGGACGGTGGCCACCACTTTCTCGTGGCTCGGGCGGCCGGCGGCGAACATCGCGTCGTGGAACGGCTTGTAGCGGCCCTGTTTCGCCGCCGACAGGCTGGCCATCGCCGCCTCATCCGACGCGGGGCCGAGGATCGGGAAGTCGCGGTAGACGACCTTCAGATTCTGGTCGTCCTTCAGCAGCCGTTCGACGTCGGCCTTCGAGGCGCGGCAATAGGGGCAGGCATAGTCGAAGAACTCGACCATCACGATGTCGCCGTCAGGGTTGCCCGCCCAGGCGCCAGCGAAGGGCTTCTCGATCTCGGCGCGATTGCTGTCGAGCAGCTTTTCGACCTCGCGGTCCTGCAGCCGGTTGATCGCCTCGGGGATGATCTCGGGGTTCTTGAGGATATAGTCGCGCACCATTGCGTCGATGGCCTCGCGCTGCGCCTTGCTGAACTGGTCGGCGCCGGCCGGCGCGGGCGAGCTGCTGCCTGCGGCGATCGCCAGACCTGCCGCCGCCGCCAGAATAACCGCCCCCATTGCCGCCCACTCCCACAAGCCGAATTGCGCGATCCGCGCCTTCGCTGCCGCGACCAACCCACCGAAATCCTTCGTCATCGCCGCTTCTTTTTCTCCATGTCGGCCTCGCTTACCATGACGATGTCTTGGGCGCGAAGCCAGTCGGGCGTGCCGGTCTTGAGACCGGCGAGCGCGCGGCGGGCGCTGGGCAGCGCCATCTGCGGCGCGCGCATCAGATTATAGCGTTCGGCCGAGGCCAGCGCGGCGCGCGGCTCGTCGCCCTCGCGCTCATAGGCGATGCCGAGCTGGTACCAGGCGAACGGGTTGGTGTTGTCGCGCGCCACCGCCGAGCGAAGGATGTTCTTCGCCTCTTCAGTATCGGCCTTTTCCTCGGTCGAGATCAGCGCATGGCCGAGCAGGGTCGAGATCAGCGGCTGGTCGGGCGCCATCTTCACCGCGAGGCGAAGCGGCGGGATCGCTTCCTTCACCCGGCCGGATTCGAGCAGGATCTGGCCCTTCAGCTCGAGATAATAGGGGTCGTTCGGCGCTTTCGCGAGCAGCGCGTCGACCTCGGTCGCGGCGCGGTCGGGGAAGGCCGATTTGTGCCACGCATAAGCGCGGGCATAGCGCGCCGGCTCCGAGGTGTCGGTCTCGGGGTAGAGCTGGAAGGTGCGCGCCGGTTCGCTGACGAAGCCGACGAGCTTGCCTTTGATGCGCTGAAAGCGCTTTTCCATTTCCGGGTTCGACGGGCGGTCCCAGGCGGCGGACTTCTTGTACAGCTCTTCCAGCATGGTGATGCGTTCGCCGCTCAGCGGGTGGGTGCGGCCGTAGCTGTCATCCTGCGGGATGGCGTAGCGATATTCCTGGTTCTGGATCTGCTTGAAAAAGTCGATCGAGCCCTTGCCCGAGATGCCCGCCTTGTCGAGGAAGGAGGCGCCAGCCTGGTCGGTCGAGGACTCCTGGTTGCGCGAATAGGCGAGGAACTTGCCGAGCGCCGCCTGCTGGCCGCCCGCCATGATGCCCATGCCGGCCTCGCCCGCGCCGACCGCGATGGCGGCGGCGCCGAGCAGCAGCGACAGCAGCGAGACGCTGTTCGCGCCCGAAATGCCGTCGGCGAAGCGGACGTTGTGCCCGCCGGTGATGTGGCCGAGCTCGTGGGCGATGATGCCCTCGATCTGGTTGACGCCCTTCGCCTGCGCGATCGTCCCCGAGTGCATGAACACATTCTGGCCGCCCGCGACGAAAGCGTTCAGCGAGGGATCGTTGACGAGGATGAAGTGAACCGACTTCGGGTCGAGCTTGGCGGCATCGACCAGCGGCCGCGACATATCGTTGAAGAAGGCCTCGGTCTCGGCGTCGCGCAGCACGCTCTGGGCGAGAACCGGGCGGACCCCGAACGCGAAGGTCGCGATCAGCAGGAGGAACAGGCGCAGGTAAGTCATAGGTCCGATCACCTGCCTGTCTCTGCCTGAACGCGAAGTGAAACGGCGAGGCGACCGATTGTCGCCTCGCCGTTTTGTCACTCAGTTACCGAACGTGCGCTGCCACCAGCCCTTGCGGTTGCCGCGAGGGCGCTCCGGGGCGCCTTCCTCGGTCTCGGCGGTGGCCGGCTCGGGGTCGTTCGCGGCTTCGGCCGGGACCTCGGCGGCCTCGGTCACCGCCGGTTCGGCCGGCGCCGCCGCAGCCTTGCGGCTGCGGGTGGCGCGCTTTTTCGGCTGGGGCGCTTCCTCGGCAACCGGCTCCGGCTCGGGAGCGGCTTCGACGACCGGGGCTTCGACGACCGGGGCGTCGGCGATGGGCGCCTCCTCGGCGGCCGGCTCGGCCTTCTTGCGGCTACGGGCAGCGCGCTTCTTCGGCTTGGGCGCTTCCTCCGCCTCGGGCTCCGGCGCGGGTTCGGAGACGGTCTCGGGTGCGGCCTCGACGGTCGGCTCGGCATCGGCATCGGCATCGGCATCAGCCGACGCGGTGTCGCCCTCGGCACCGTTGCGGCGGCGACCGCCGCGACGGCCGCGACGGCGGCGGCGGCGTTCCTCGCCTTCACCGTCGGACGGCGCGGCGGCGTCGGCGTCAGCGGGCGCTTCGGCACCCTCAGCGGCCTCCTCGCCATCCTCGGCCTCACCCTCGGCGGCGGGCTGATCACCGTCCTCGCGGCGACCACCACGGCGGCGGCGACGACGACGACCGCGACCACGGCTGCCTTCCTGGCGGTCCTCGCGATCCTCGCGCGGCTCACGCGACCCACGGCGACGGCTGGTGGTCTCTTCCTCCTCGTCCTCGCCTTCGACCTCTTCCTCGATCTCTTCCGGCTCCTCGTCGGCGGCGACGGGGGCGGGGAGTGGCGCGGAGGTCGGCACCGGCTTCGACGGCGGGCCGCCGGCGGCTTCGATGGCGAAGTGCGGCGATGCCATTTCGCTGTCGGGCATCACCTCGATGGTGACGCCGTAGCGGTTCTCAAGCTCGGCAAGGTCGTTGCGCTTGCGGTTGAGGATATAGACGGCGACCTCGGTCCCGGCGCGCAGGGTGAACTCGCAGCACTTGCCCTTGACCATCTCGGCCTCGAGCCCGCGCAGCGCGCCTAGCGCAGCAGACGAAGAGGTGCGGACGATGCCGGCGCCTTCGCAGACCGGGCAGGTGTGCGACGAGGCTTCGAGCACGCCGGTGCGCAGGCGCTGGCGGCTCATCTCCATCAGGCCGAACGACGAGATGCGGCCGACCTGGATGCGCGCGCGATCGTTCGCGAGCGCGGCCTTCATCGCCTTTTCGACCTTCCGGGTGTTGGAGTGGTTCTCCATGTCGATGAAGTCGATGACCACGAGGCCCGCCATGTCGCGCAGGCGGAGCTGGCGGGCGATCTCGTCGGCGGCCTCGAGGTTGGTCTTGAGCGCCGTTTCCTCGATATTGTGCTCGCGGGTGGAGCGGCCCGAGTTGATGTCGATCGACACCAGCGCCTCGGTCGGGTTGATGACGATATAGCCGCCCGACTTCAGCTGGACGACCGGCTGGTACATTGCCGCAAGCTGGCCCTCGACGCCGAAGCGCTGGAACAGCGGCACCGGGTCGGCATATTGCTGAACCTTCTTCGCGTGGCTCGGCATCAGCAGCTTCATGAAGTCCTTGGCGGCCTTGTAGCCGCCTTCGCCATCGACCAGCACCTGGTCGATCTCGCGCGAGTAGATGTCGCGGATCGCGCGCTTCAGCAGGTCCGAATCCTGATGGATCAGCGCCGGCGCGGTCGACTGCAAGGTCAGGTCGCGGATGCCGTCCCACAGGCGGGTCAGGTAATCGAAGTCGCGCTTGATCTCGGTCTTGGTGCGCTTGGTGCCGGCGGTGCGGATGATGCACGCCATGCCCTGCGGCAGCTTGAGATCCGAGATCAGTGACTTCAGCTTCTTGCGCTCGGCCTGGTTCGAAATCTTGCGGCTGATGCCGCCGCCGTTGTGCGTGTTCGGCATCAGCACCGAATAGCGGCCGGCGAGGCTCAGATAGGTGGTCAGCGCCGCGCCCTTGTTGCCGCGCTCCTCCTTCACGACCTGGACGAGCAGCACCTGACGGCGGTGGATGACTTCCTGGATCTTGTAGCGGCGGCGGAGCGACATGCGCTTCTTGCGCAGCGCCTCGGTCGTCGACTCGTCATGCGCGCCGGTTTCTTCCGGCGCACGGACGGGCGCGTCCTCGTCGCCGTCGGCGTGCGGCTCGGCATCATGATCCTCGTCGTGATCATGCTCGTCGTGATGCGCCTCGAGCGCCTGCGCGGCCTCGCGCTCCTCGCGGAGCAGCGCCTCGCGATCCTCCTTGGGGATCTGGTAATAGTCGGGATGGATTTCCGAAAAGGCGAGGAAACCGTGACGGTTGCCGCCATATTCGATGAACGCGGCCTGCAGCGACGGTTCGACGCGCGTGACCTTCGCGAGGTAGATATTTCCCTTCAGCTGCTTCCGGGCAGCGGACTCGAAATCAAATTCCTCGATGCGATTCCCATTGACGACGGCAACCCGGGTCTCTTCCGGGTGGCGGGCGTCGATCAGCATGCGCTGTGACATTGATATTTCTCCAGGTGCGCGGCGCGCCGGCGGCAAGGCCGGCCGGCAAGCCTGCGCTAGATAGGGAAGCGTCGCCGGACGGCGCGCTCCGATTGTTGTGATGAACATGGGTCGCAACGGCAAAGCGCGGCGCGCACCGATCCCCGAAGGATCGATGTTCTGCGATGCGACGTGCCAACGTCATGCGACCAACCTCGGATGCCTTCGGATTGGCACAGGCACAAAGCCAATGCGCCGCGAAGGCGGAACAGCGTGGATACGGAGACCTGAGCACCGTCGTCGCCCCAGGGGCGGTTGGCGGGCGGGTCGAACCCGTATGCGGCGATCGTCAGGTAAAAACCCGGCGACCGTCCGGATTGCTAGCACCGAAGCGTGGCGCGAACAACACAAAGGATGGGCCAAAGCGCCGCAATCCGTTGCGTCGGCGATTCGTTAACGATAAGATTTCTTAAGTTTCGCGTTATCTTGCGCGTGGGGGCGAATGAAACAGGTGAAGCGGCTGCTGCTGGCTACCGTCGTTGCGGGTCTCGCGACGGCGTCGTCGGCTGCGACCGTGAAATCGGTGAGCGTCGAGCCGGCGGGCGCCGAGGTTCGCGTCACCGTCGCCTTCGACGACCGCTTCGACGCGCCCTCGGCCTTCGCGCTCGACGCGCCGCAGCGGCTGGTCATCGACCTGCCGGGCAACAAGGCCGACACGCGCAGCTATCCCGGGCAGGGCGCCGTCACCGGCGCGCGCACCGCGCAGTTCGCCGCCGACAAGGCGCGGCTGGTGATCGATCTGTCCGGGCCGATGACGCTCGGCCAGACCAGCGCCGCCGACAACAAGCTGATCCTCACGCTGAAGCCTGCCGAGACGGCGGCGTTCGCGAAGATGACCAAGGGGCGCACCAAGCTGCCCGGCATCGCCGCGCCGGTCGAGGTCGCCAAGTTCGAGCTGCCCGACCTGACGCCGCCGGCGAAGGCTGAACCGAAGAACGTCGAGGCCAAGGTCACGCTGACCCCGGCGCCCGCGAAGCCGGCGGTCACCAAGGCCGAACGCGCCGCCGCGAAGGCGACGCCCGCCGTCGAGCGCGCGATCGAGCCGTTCGTCGACCGCATCACCGTGCCGCCGCGCCAGGCACTCACCAAAACCTCGGCGACGACCTTGTCGCCCAAGGCCGCCAAGGCGACGCCGGTGCGCGCCGCGGCGGTAAAACCGGGCTTCCGCCCGCTCGTCGTCATCGACGCCGGCCATGGCGGCCACGACCCGGGCTCGATCTCGGTCTATGGCGGCCGGCAGGAGAAGGACGCGACGCTCGCCATCTCGAAGGCGATCGCCGCTGAGATCAACCGGCAGGGCAAGGCGCGCGCGATCCTGACCCGCACCGGCGACACCTACCTCGTCCACCGCGAGCGCTTCGAAATCGCGCGGCGGCAGAAGGCGGCGCTGTTCATCTCGGTTCACGCCGACGCGGCGCCGGTGCCCGAGGCGCGGGGTGCTACGGTCTATACGCTGTCCGAGGTCGCCTCCGACCGCGAGGCGGCGCGGCTGGCCGCCAAGGAAAACAAGACCAGCGTGCTCGCCGGCTTCGACTTCGCGCGCGAAAGCCGCGACGTCGCCGACATCCTCATCGACCTGTCGCAGCGCGAGACGATGAACGCGTCGGCCGCGTTCGCGACGGTGCTCCAGCGCGAGATGTCGCCGAAGGTTCACTTCAAGAGCAACGCGCACCGCTTCGCCGGCTTTCTTGTGCTGAAGGCGCCCGACGTGCCGTCGGTGCTGCTCGAAACCGGCTATGTCTCGAACGAGCAGGACGCGCGCTTCGTGTTCTCCGAGGCCGGGCAGAAGGCAATCGCCGAGGGCGTCGCCAGCGCCGTCGACGTCTATCTGAACCGCCGGGTCGCCCAGCGCTGAGTTCGACGGCGGCTTGCGAAGCCGTTGATATGATTTAAGCACGACGCGGCATGACCGCTTCCCGACCTTTCGCATGAGCGCGCGGCTGACGCTGCGCACGGCGACCCGCGCCGAGCATGACCGCGTCGATACGCAATTTTCCGCCCATGATCTGGCCAGCCGCGACGGCTATGCGCGCTTCCTCGCCACGCAGGCCGGCGCGCATCTGCCGGTGGAGCGCGCGGTCGAGGCGGCGGGGGCGGCCGAATTGCTCGCCGACTGGCCGCTGCGCCGCCGTGCCGATGCGTTGCTTGCTGATCTTGGCGAGCTGGGCGTCGCACCGGTCGCCGAGCAAAATTTCGAGCTTTTCCGCGGCGAGGCGTCGCTGCTGGGAGCTATTTACGTCCTTGAGGGTTCACGCCTGGGTGGGGCCGTTCTCCGTCGACAGATTTCCGCAGGTTTGCCCGCACGCTTCCTGTCGCCCGGCGCGCCGGGGGCGTGGCGCATGCTGACCGACCTGCTTGACGAACGGTTGCGGCCCCCCGCCGCGCTCGACGAGGCGATTGCCTCGGCCCGCGCGGTTTTTGCCTGTTTCGAGGCGGCGGGAAGCCGTCCACCGGAGTCCTGATTGAGCACGTTGCCGAAGCCCGAGGTGGTCGACCTCACCAATTGCGACCGCGAGCCGATCCATCTGCTCGGCGAGATTCAGCCGATCGGCTTCCTGCTGGCGCTGTCGAGCGCGTGGGTGATCGAGCGCGCCTCGGCCAATCTCGCTGAGTTCATCGGCGTCGCGCCGGAGGCTGCGATCGGCCAGCCGCTCGACAAGCTGCTCGGCCACGGCGCAGTCCACAATTTCCGCAACCGCATCGCCATGCTGCGCGGGCCCGACGCCGTCGAGCGCATCTTCGGCTGCGACATCGCCGGCGATGGCCGGCACTACGACATCGCGCTGCATGTCACCGCCGGCCAGATCGTCATCGAGGCCGAGCCGGCGTCGGGTGAGGCGGGCGACGCGACCAACACGGTGCGCGGCATGATCGCGCGCATCGACCAGACCAAGACCATCGACGCGCTGCTCAACGAAGGCGCGCGGCTGGTGCGCGGGCTCGCCGGCTATGACCGGGTGATGGTCTATCGCTTCGCCGAAGACGGCTCGGGCGAAGTGGCGGCCGAATCCTGCGTGTCGGGCATCGGCAGCTTCAAGGGGCTGCACTATCCGCCGAACGACATTCCGCAGCAGGCGCGCGAGCTGTATCGCCGCAACCTGCTGCGCCTGATCAGCGACATCAACGCCGAGCCGGTGCCGATCGTCTCGACCACCGACAAGCCGATCGACCTGTCGCTGTCGATCCTGCGATCGGTGTCGCGCATCCATGTCGAATATCTGCGCAACATGGGCGTCGGCGCTTCGATGTCGATCTCGATCATCGTCGACGATCAGCTATGGGGCCTGTTCGCCTGCCACCACTACAGCCCGCGTAGCCCAAGCTTCGAGCGGCGGTCGGTGTGCGAGCTGTTCGCGCAGATGTTCTCGATGCGGCTCGAAAGCCGGCTGCGCAAGGAACTGATGGAGTTCGAGCGGCGCGCCCGCGACATCTCCGACCAGCTGCTCGGTGCCGTCGCCTCCGACGAGAGCCTGCTCAACGATTCGACTTGGCTGGCGAGCCTGCTGACCGACGCTATCCCGGCCGACGGCGTCGGCGTGTGGATGAACGGCAGCCAGGCACTGACCGGCAGCACGCCGCCCGCCGGTGCTTTCCGTGAACTCATCGCGCAGCTGCCCGAGCTGTCGCAGGGCGACGTGTTCGCCACCGACCAGATCTCGGCGGTGGTGCCGGGCGCCGATCGCTACGCAGCGACCGCCGCCGGCATGCTGGCGATCCCGCTGTCGCGCGTCGCCAACGACTATGTCGTGCTGTTCCGGTCGGAGCTGATCCGGTCGGTGCGCTGGGGCGGCGACCCTTACAAGCCGGTCGAATATGGCCCCAATGGCCCGCGCCTGACCCCGCGCGAAAGCTTCGCCGAGTGGAAGGAGCTGGTCGAGGGCAAGTCGAAGCCGTTCACCTCATCCGAACGCCGCGTCGCCGAGACGTTGCGCGCCACGCTCATCGAGGTGGTGCTGCGGATGGCGGAGGAGGCGACCGCGCAGCGCCGGCAGGCGCAGGAGCGGCAGGAAGTGCTCATCGCCGAGCTCAACCACCGCGTGCGCAACATTCTCGGCGTCATCCGTGGCCTCATCCGCCAGTCGAAGCCGCACGATGACAGTATCGAGAATTTCGTGAAGCTGGTCGACGGTCGCATCCATGCCCTGGCCCGCGCCCACAACCAGATCACCGACGATCATTGGGGTCCCGCGCCGATCCGCGCGCTGATCGACGCCGAGGCCGCCGCCTTCCTCGCCGATGGCGGCGAGGAGCGTATCGTCACCACCGGCGACTTCGTGCTGCTCAACCCGCAGGCTTACTCGACGATGGCGCTGGTCATCCACGAGCTGGTCACCAATTCGACGAAATACGGCAGCCTGTCGGTGCCCGAAGGCCAGGTCGAGATCGCGTGGAGTCGCAACGAGGCCGGCGACCTGATCGTCAACTGGAACGAGCGCGGCGGTCCCAAGGTCTCGCCGCCATCGCGCAAGGGCTTCGGCGCGACCATCGTCGGCCGTTCGGTGCCCTATGACCTCGGCGGCGAATCGCGCATCGAATATCCACCCGAGGGCGTCTGGGCGCGCTTCCGCATCCCGGCGCGCCACGTGACCGAAGCGGCGGAACCGAGCCGCCTGCCGACGATCAAGTTCCAGCGCCCGGCGATCGGTCACCCGACCGCGCCGCCGCAGCAGATCCTCGTCGGCCACCGCGTGCTGCTCGTCGAGGACAGCCTGATCATCGCATTGGACGCCGAGGACGTGCTGAACCGCCTCGGCGCGACCGAAGCGACGACGGCCTCGACGGTCGATGCCGGGCTGGAGGCGATTGACAATTTCCAGCCGACGGTGGCGATGCTCGACATCAATCTCGGCGATCGCAGCAGCTACCCCGTCGCCGATAAGCTCGACGACGACAGCATCCCCTTCATCTTCGCGTCGGGCTATGGCGAGCAGGCGCAGCTCCCCGAGCGGCACCAGCAGCGCGTGGTGCTGCAGAAGCCCTACACGCTGGAGAACGTCGCGCGGGCGCTCCACAAGCTGATCGACCGATAGTCGCCGCTTGAGAGCGCCTCCGCGCCTGCTATACGGCTAGCCTATGAGTGAGCGTGTATCGAGCGGGCCGGTTCGGCTGCGGCGCATGGCGGACTGGCGGGGGCGCATCGAGGCGTTGCCGCGCTGGGTGCGCGTCAGCGGCGCGGCCCTGCTCGGCGTGGCCGGCCTTGGTCTCATTGCCGGCATCGCGCTCTACATCTGGCTGGTGCAGGGGCTTCCGAGCGCGTCCGAGCTCGCGGAATATGAGCCGCCGCTCCCCACCCATGTCCGCGCCATCGACGGGTCGGCGATGCATACTTTCGCGCGCGAACGGCGCGTGTTCGTGCCCTATCCGGAAATCCCGCGGCCGCTGATCAACGCTTTCATTTCCGCCGAGGACAAGACCTTCTTCACCCACGGCGGGCTCGACTATCCGGGCATCGCGCAGGCGGTGCTGACCAACCTGAGCAACAGCGGCCGGCCGGTTGGCGCCTCGACGATCACCCAGCAGGTGGCGAAGAACCTGCTGCTGACCAGCGAGGTCAGCTACATCCGCAAGGGCCGCGAGGCGATCCTGGCGAAGCGCATCGAGGATGCCTTCACCAAGGAAGAGATCATCGAACTCTACCTTAACCAGATTTTCCTCGGCCGGAACGCCTATGGGATCGAGGCCGCGTCGCAGGCCTACTTCAATAAATCGGTCGACAAGCTGACCATCCCCGAGATGGCCTATCTGGCGGTGCTGCCGAAGGCGCCCTCGAACTATAATCCAGTGCGCCACCTCGAGCGCGCCACCAACCGGCGCAACTGGGTGCTCCGGCAGATGGCCGAGAACGGCTACATAAGCGACGCGCAGATGCGCGAGGCGCAGGCGACGCCGCTGCTCGCCGTCCGCCCCGCCGACGTGAAGCGCGACCGCACCGGCAGCTATTTCCTCGAGGACGTGCGTCGCGAGCTGATCGCCCGCTATGGCGAGACCGCCGAGGACAGCCCGAACAGCGTCTATGCCGGCGGCCTCTGGGTGCGCACCACCATCAACCCGGCGATGCAGCGCGCCGCCGAATATGCACTGCGCGACGGCCTCGTGAAATACGACAACGTCCGCGGCTGGCGCGGTGCGCAGGACAAGATCGCGCTCGGCGACGGCTGGCGCGAGCGACTGCAGGCGCTCAACATACCGGTCGGCTACGACGACTGGCGCGCCGCCGTCATCCTGTCGAACGACCGCCGGGTGGCGCAGATCGGCTTCGAGGACGGCACGACGGGCAGCCTGCCGCGGTCGAACGCGCCGCAGGTGCTGCGCGGGGTCGGCACGCCGGCGCTCGACGTGCTGAAGCCGGGCGACGTCATTGCGGTGCGCGTGCTCGACAACAATGCCGGCTATGCGCTGCGCCAGATCCCCGAGGTCGGCGGCGGCATGGTGGTGCAGGACGTTCACACCGGGCGGGTGCTGGCGATGGTCGGCGGCTTCGACAGCCGCCGCTCGCAGTTCAACCGCGCCAGCCAGGCACAGCGCCAGCCGGGGTCGACCTTCAAGCCGTTCGTCTATGCAACCGCGCTCGACAATGGCTACACACCGGCGTCGATCATCAACGACGCGCCCTTCTGCGTCTTTCAGACCAAGCTGCTCGGCAACAAATGCTTCCGCAACTTCACCGGCGGTTATGCGGGGCCGCAGACGATGCGCTGGGGCATCGAGCAGTCGCGCAACCTGATGACGGTGCGCGCCGCCTCGAACGTCGGCATGGACAAGATCGTCGCCAACGCCAAGGACTGGGGCATCGGCACCTATGACCCGGTGCTGTCGATGGCGCTCGGCGCCGGCGAGACCACCGTGCTCAAGATGACCAACGCCTTCGGCATGCTGGCGAACGGCGGCAAGCGCATCACGCCGATCCTGATCGACCAGATCCAGGATCGCCGCGGCAAGACCATCTTCCGCGCCGACGCGCGCCCCTGCGAGGGCTGTAATTCGGCCGACTGGCTGGGCGAGGCGATGCCGCGCCCGGGCGACGTCCGCAAGCAGGCGATGGACGCCCGCACCGCCTATCAGATGGTGCATATCCTCGAAGGCGTCGTGCAGCGGGGTACCGCGACCGTTCTTCGCGATCTCGACCGGCCGCTGTTCGGCAAGACCGGCACCACCAACGGCCCGACCAACGTCTGGTTCGTCGGCGGCACCGCCGACGTCGTGGCGGGCGTCTATATCGGCTACGACCAGCCGCGCGACATGGGCAACTGGGCGCAGGGCGGCCGCATCGCCGCGCCGATCTTCAAGGATTTCGCGATCGCCGCCCTGAAGGACGCGCCGAAGAACGAGTTTCGCGTGCCGCCGGGCATTCGCCTCGTCCGCATCGACCGCCGCAGCGGCCGCCGCGTCTATGACGTGTTCCCGACCAACCTCGACGACACCAAGCCGTCGGTGATCTGGGAAGCGTTCAAGCCCGAGTCCGAACCGCGGCGCCTCGCGCGCTCCACCGGCTTCGAGACGCGCGCCACTGTGCGCTCCGACGCCGATTTCTTGCAAAACAGCGGCGGCATCTACTAAGTCCGCCACATCCATATCAGGCCGTCATTCCCGCGAAGGCGGGAACCCAGTCCTATAAGAAATCTGCCCGCCTCGGCGGGCGCCATTTGCCGGACTGGATCCCCGCCTTCGCGGGGATGACGAAGAAGAGAAACGGAGACCCGCCCATGCGCCCCGAAGCGCAAGCCCATGCCGATCGAATCAAGCAGGCGCTCGACCTGCTGAGGAGGTTTCTTTGACTGGGATCGCGCCCTCAAGCGTCTCGACCAGCTGAACGCCAAGGTCGAAGACCCGACGCTCTGGAACGATCCCAAGGCCGCGCAGGAGGTGATGCGCGAGCGTCGTCGCCTCGATGAGGCGATCAGCGCGACCCGCGAGATCGAGTCCGAACTTGAGGACACCGTTGGCCTGATCGAGATGGCCGAGGAAGAGGGCGACCAGGCGATGGTCGCCGACGGCACCGCCGCGCTCGCCGCGTTGGCGGAGCGGGCCGATCGCGACAAGGTGGCGGCGCTGCTCGCCGGCGAGGCCGACGGCAACGACACTTATATCGAGATCAATTCGGGCGCCGGCGGCACCGAAAGCCAGGACTGGGCCGAAATCCTGCAGCGCATGTACACGCGCTGGGCGGAACGGCGCGGCTACAAGGTCGAGCTGGTCGATCATCACGCCGGCGAGCAGGCGGGCATCAAATCGGCCACGCTGCTGGTGAAGGGCGCCAACGCCTATGGCTGGGCGAAAACGGAGAGTGGCGTGCACCGGCTGGTGCGCATCAGCCCTTACGACTCCGCCGCGCGCCGCCACACCAGCTTTTCGAGCATCTGGGTCTATCCGGTGATCGACGACAGCATCGAGGTCGACGTGCAGGAGAAAGACCTGCGCATCGACACCTATCGCTCGTCGGGCGCCGGCGGCCAGCACGTCAACACGACCGACTCGGCGGTGCGCATCACGCATATCCCGACCGGCATCGTCGTCGCCTGCCAGAACCAGCGCTCGCAGCACAAGAACCGCGCCGAAGCCATGAACCAACTCCGCGCGCGCCTCTACGAGCGCGAGCTGGCCGAGCGCGAGGCGGTCGCCAACGCGCAGAACGCGACCAAGACCGACATCGGCTGGGGCCACCAGATCCGCAGCTATGTGCTGCAGCCCTATCAGCTGGTGAAGGATTTGCGCACCGGCGTGACCTCGACGGCCCCGTCGGACGTGCTCGACGGCGCGCTCGACCCCTTCATGTCGGCGGCGCTGTCGCAGCGGGTGACCGGCGAGCAGGTCGACGTCGAGGACGTGGACTAGGGAAGCGCCGGCGGCTCCGCGGCAGCCGGCAGCGTCCGCACATGCACGTCCTGCTGCTCGCGCGGCAGGGCGATGCCGTGCTCGCGGAACAGCTCCCAGATGCGCAGCAGCACCTCGCCCTGCACGTTGGTGACGCCGGCCTCCGGATCGTCGATCCAGATGCGGATTTCATGCTCGATAGCGCTGAGCGTGAATGCCGTGATCCAGCAGACCGGCTTGGGATCGGGCAGGATGCGCGGATGGCCTTCGGTCGCCTGCAGCATCAGCCGCTGCGCGAGGCGCACGTCGCTGTCGTGGCCGACGGCGACCTTGATGTGCAGGCGGACATTCTTGTTGGTGTATGACCAGTTCTCGACCGGCTCGGTCATCAGCGTCTCATTGGGGATGAGATGCTCCTTGCCGTCGCGGGTCAGCACCGAGACGTAGCGGACGCCGATCTTGTTCACCCAGCCGAAGGTGTCGCCGACGACGATGACGTCGCCCGGCTTGATCGAGCGGTCCATCAGCAGGATCAGGCCCGAGATCAGGTTGCCGAAGGTCTTCTGGAAGCCGAAGCCGATAGCGAGGCCGAAGGCGCCCGAGAACACGGCCAATGCGGTGAGGTCGATGCCGAGCACATCGATGCCGACGAAGAAAGCGATGGCGACGACGACGATGCCGGCGAGCTTCTGGAACAGCACCCGCTGCGACAGGTCGAGCGCGTGGACGTTGCCGATCGAGCGGTTGACCGCGCGGATGCCGACGCGGACGGTGCCGAACAGCAGCGCGGCGATCAGCACGAAATTGAGGATGTCGAGAAGCGACAGCCGCGTCTTGCCGAAGCTGATCGCCGCGCGGTCGAGCCCGGCGACCAGCGGGTCGAGCCCGCCCAGCCGCCCGGCGACGATGGCGGTGCCGACGGCGAAGGCGGCGAGCGTCGCCAGCACAGGGCCGAAGCGCACGCCACGCGCGAGCTGGTAGACGACCAGCGTGGTAGCAATGCCGAGCGCCGCGACGACAGCGACGAAGCCGGTTTCCCCCAGTTGCGGCGCGAGGCCGGTGAAGGCAGCCAGCAACAGCGTGCCGGTGAAATAGCGAGTGAGGGCGCAGAGCCGCCCGACGAAGCCGCCGGCGACGTTCGGCGCCTGGGTGCCTGCCCAGCCTTCGAGGCGAATGCCGATCAGCCGCCCGACTGCCCAGGCGCCGCCGATGGCGATGACGATCAGCAGGCCAGCGAGCAGCAGCCCCTGATATTCGGGCGTCAGCGCATCGAGATCGAGGCGCGCCGGGTCCATCGCCCTATCCGAGCGCCGTTTCGTAGCGCAGCAGCCCAGCTTCGAGGTCGGCAATCAGGTCGCCGGGGTCTTCGAGGCCGATGTGCAGGCGGACGAGCGGGCCGTCGGCCGCCCAGCGTGTGGCTGTGCGGATGGTATGCGGCTCGACCGGCAGGATCAGGCTCTCATAGCCGCCGAACGAGAAGCCCATGCCGAAGTGCTTGAGGCCGTCGACCAGCGGCCCGGTCTCGGGGCGGCCGCCTTCGCGCAGGATCATCGCGAACAGGCTCGACGCGCCGTGGAAATCGCGCTGCCAGATGGCGTGGCCAGGATGGGTGTGCAGGCCGGGGTGCAGCACTTGCGCGACCGACGGCTGCGCCTCCAGCCAGCGCGCGACTTCGAGCGCACTGCGGCCGTGGCGCTCCATCCGTGCGTGCAAGGTCCGCAGGCCGCGCAGGGTGAGGTAGGCGTCGTCGGCGGACACGGTTTGGCCAAGGCGATAGCTGGTGGTGCGCAAGCGCTCCCACACGCCCGGCGCAGCCGTGACCGAGCCCATCAGCACGTCCGAATGGCCGACGACGAACTTGGTCAGCGACTGGACGGAGAGGTCGACGCCATGGCCGATGGCGGCGAACAGCAAGGGAGTCGCCCAGGTGTTGTCGATCAGGGTGACGATGCCGCGCGCCTTCGCCGCCGCGACGATCGCCGGCACGTCCTGCACCTCGAAGGTCAGCGAGCCCGGGCTCTCCATGAAGATGGCGCGGGTGTTGGGCTGGATGAGGTCGGCGATGCCGGCGCCGATCGTCGGGTCGTAATAGCTCGTCTCGATGCCGAGGTCGCGCAGCGTGCGGCTGCAGAACAGCCGGGTCGGCTCATAGACGCTGTCGACCATCAGCAGATGGTCGCCGGTCTTCAGCACCGACAGCAGCGCTGCCGAGATGGCGGCGACGCCCGAGGGGTAGAGCTTGGTGCCGGCGGCGCCGGGCTCGAGCTCGGTCAGCGCGGCTTCGAGCGCCCATTGCGTCGGGGTGCCGCGCCGGCCGTAATAGAGGCCGGCATCGGGGTCGGCGATGGCGCGGTCGAGGTCGGCGAGCGTCTCGAACAGGCAGGTGGAGGCGCGATAGACCGGCGGATTGACGATGCCGTGCGTCCATTCGGGCCGGCGGCCGGCCTGCGCGACGACCGTCGCCGGCCGCCGCTCGCTATCGCCTCCGCCAGCGCTCACGCCGCGCCGGTCACCACCGGCGTATTGGCATCGGCGCCCCATTCGGACCAGCTGCCGTCGTAGAGGCCGACGTCCTTCTTGCCGAGCAGGTGCATGCCGAAGGCGAGCACCGCGGCGGTGACGCCCGAGCCGCAGGTGGTGACCACCGGCTTGTCGAGATCGACGCCGGCGGCGGTGAAGGCAGCGCGCAATTCGTCGCCTTGCTTCCAGGTGCCGTCCTCGTTGAACAGCTCGCCATGCGGCAGGTTGCGCGCGCCCGGCATGTGGCCGCCGCGCAGGCCGGCGCGGGGCTCGGCCTCGGCGCCGGTGAAGCGGCCGGCGGGGCGGGCGTCGAGCACCTGCTCGGCCTTGGTCTTCAGATTGTCGACCATCTGGTCGAGCGTGCGGACCAGCGCGCTATCCTTCCACACGGTGAAGTGGCGGTGGCGGACGACGGGCTTGCCGGATTCGATCTGGCGCCCTTCGGCCTGCCATTTGGCGAAACCGCCGTCGAGGATGGCGACTTCATGCGCGCCATAGAGGTTGAGCATCCACCAGGCGCGCGCCGCGCTCTTCAGCGGCGAGTTGTCGTAGACGACGATGCGGCTGCCGTCGCCGAGGCCCAGCGCCTGCATGCGGCTGGCGAACTTTTCGGCGGGCGGCAGCATGTGCGGCAGCGCCGAGGAGGTATCGACGATCTCGTCGAGGTCCATGAACACCGCGCCGGGGATGTGCGCCGCTTCGAACTCGGCACGGGCGTTGCGGCCGTGGGCGGGCAGAAACAGCGAGGCGTCGATGACACGGATGTCATTCTTGCCCAGCTCCGCCGCCAGCCATTCGGTGCTCACCAACGCGTCCATGCAGTCGCTCCTAAGTTCGATTCAGTTCTGGAATAGTCATGCTTCCCCCGTAACGCCAGAGGCCGGGATTTGACGCATGGCGAAGGCGATATTAGCTGCGCGGCATGACCAGTGATCTGACGCAGCTCGGCCAGCATGCCGTCGCCGCCGCCTCGCCCGACGAGGCGCGCCTCGAATATGTGCCGAACCCGCGGCCCGGCGCCGACTATCTGATCCGCTTCACCGCGCCCGAGTTCACCTCGCTGTGCCCGGTGACCGGCCAGCCCGACTTCGCGCATATCGTCATCGACTATATGCCCGGCGAGACGATCGTCGAGAGCAAGTCGCTGAAGCTGTTCCTGCAATCCTTTCGCAACCACGGCGCCTTCCACGAGGATTGCACCGTCGGCATCGCGCAGCGGCTGGTCGCGGAGATGGCGCCCAAGTGGCTGCGCATCGGCGGCTATTGGTATCCGCGCGGCGGCATCCCGATCGACGTGTTCTGGCAGACCGGCGTCGCGCCGGCGGGCGTGTGGGTGCCCGATCAGGGCGTGCCCGGCTACCGCGGGCGGGGTTAGGGAATTCCGATCAGCTTGTGCGTCTGCAGTGACAGGCGCCAGCGCGGGTTCGCGAGGCAATAGGCGGTCGCGGCGGCGATATTCTCGGCCTGCGTGGGGCCATCCATCGGCTGCAGGAAAAAATGGTCGAAGGCGAGACCCTCGAAGCGCTCGGGCATGGCGAGCGGCTGCGGATAGACCAGCTTCAGCTCATTGCCCTGCCGGAGCGCCAATTCGGCATCGGCCTTGGGGCTGACGCAGATCCAGTCGAGGCCCGGCACCGCCGCCTGCGTGCCGTTGGTCTCGACGCCGACCTCGAAGCCGCGCGCGTGCAACGCCTCGATCAGCGCCGTGTCGAGCTGGAGCAGCGGCTCGCCGCCGGTGCAGACGACGTAGCGATGATCGCGCGTGTGTCCCCACTCGCGCTCGACCGCCGCGGCCAAGCCTTCCGCATCGGCGAAGCGCCCGCCGCCGGGGCCATCCATCCCGACGAAATCAGTGTCGCAGAAGGTGCAAACCGCCTCCGTCCGGTCCTGCTCGCGGCCGGTCCAGAGGTTGCAGCCCGCAAAGCGCAGGAATACCGCGCGACGCCCGGTATGCGCGCCTTCGCCCTGCAACGTCGTGTAGAGTTCCTTGACCGCGTAGCTCATGCGTAGACGGTCGGATCGGGTAGCCCGGCCTCCTCGAAGCCCTTGTGGCGCAGGCGGCAACTGTCGCATTCGCCGCAGTGGCGGTTATCGGGCGTCGGGTCGTAGCAGCTCCACGTCGTGCCGAGGTCGACGCCGAGGCGGGCCGCCTCCTGCACGATCTCCGCCTTGCTCATGTCGATCAGGGGGGTGTGGACGGTAAAGCGGCTGCCCTCGACACCGGCCTTGGTCGCCTGCGCGGCCATGTCCTCGAAGGCGCGGATGAAGTCGGGGCGGCAGTCGGGGTAGCCCGAATAGTCGAGCGCGTTGACGCCGATGAACAGGTCGGTGGCGCCGGCCGCCTCCGCCCAGGCGAGCGCGAGGCTCAGGAACACGGTGTTGCGCGCCGGCACGTAGGTGACCGGGATGCCCGGCTGCACGCCGTCCTTCGGCACGTCGATGTCGTCGGTCAGCGCCGAGCCGCCGAAGGCGCGCAGGTCGAGCGGCAGGGTGACATGGCGCTCGGCGCCCATGTCGGCGGCGACGCGCGCGGCATGCGCCAGCTCGATGCGGTGGCGCTGGTTATAGTCGACGGTCAGCGCGAGCAGCCGATAGCCCCGGTCGCGCGCGATGGCAGCGACGGTGGTCGAATCGAGGCCGCCGGACAGCAGCACGACCGCAAGGGGAGAGGTGGTCATCGCGGCGCGATAGTCGCCGGAGGGCGAGGGCGCAAGTTGCCCGCAAAAGGAGGCCGCCCAGATGAGCGGCCTCAAGGAGTCAGGATCTGGGCTCCTCCCAAAGGGAAAAGGGGAGCGCAGGCTGCTTCCCTGCAACAGTCGAGGTGAAGCGAGGGTGAACCGGCCCCCCTCGCATTGCGCCGGGGGCGAGCGGCGGTTAAGCCTTCGCCGCGATGAAGCGCACGCATCTCCCCCTGAACGCGCTCCGGGTGTTCGACGCCGCGGCGCGGCACCTGTCGTTCACCAAGGCGGCGGACGAGCTGGCGGTGACTCCGGCGGCGGTCGGCCAGCAGATCCGTGCGCTGGAGGATGTGCTCGGCGTCGTGCTGTTCAAGCGCATGACCCGCAATCTCGAACTCACGCCCGAGGCGGAACGCGGCCTGCCCGCGCTGCGCGCCGGCTTCCTGCAGTTCGAGGAAGCGGTGCGGCTGATGCAGGAGGGACAGGGGTCGAACACCCTGACCGTGGCGGCGCCGCGCGACTTCACCGCGAAATGGCTGGCGGCGCGACTGGCGGGGTATGGCGCCGACAAGCCCGACCTGCGCTTCGTGCTGGTGTCGGCGGACGGCGCGGTCGATTTCACGCAGGCCAATCTTGATCTCGCGGTGATCTTCGGCGCGATGCCCGCCGAGGAGGAACTGAGCGGCACCCGCCTCACCACCGAGGCAATGGTGGTGGTCGCCGCGCCGGCGCTCGCCGAACGGTTGAAGAGTGCGTCGGACCTCGCCGCAGCGGCGCTGGTGCATCATCCGGGCAGCGACTGGGCCGGCTGGTTCGCCGAACGGCAGGCCAGCCATCCACAGGCCGATGCGGGATTGAGCGTCGGCGACGCCGGCTTGGCGATCGACGCGGCAGCGGCCGGATACGGCGTGGCGCGCGTGCCGATGACCTTGGCGGCGTCGGATATGGCCTCGGGCCGGGTGGCGCGGGTGTTCGACATCGAGCCTGCTGATGAGGCCTATTGGCTCGTCGCCCCGCCGCCGCAATGGCGGCAGAAGAAGGTGCGGGCGCTGGTCGAGTTTTTGACCGCCTGATCTGCCCACATGAAAAAGGCGGACCCGAAGGCCCGCCTTTCCCAGTTGCGTTGACCGACCGCTCTAGAAGCGGATGCGGGCGCTCGCGGCGAACTTGCGGCCCAGCGCGTCGTAGGTCGACGGGTAGGTGTTGCCGCTGTTGCCCGCCGAGGTGCCGACCAGCGCGCCGACGAGCGGCGGCTTCTTGTCGAACAAATTCTCGACCGAGAAGGTCAGGCTGATGTTCTCGGTGATCCCCCAGCGCGTCGACAGATCGAAGTAGTGGTAGGCATCGATCTCGCGGAACTCGGGGTTGACGACGCAGCCGCCGGTGTCGGCGCCCGCCGGATCCGGGCAACCCGTCGGGTTGGCGCGGGCCGCCGCGAGGTCGTCGGCATGCTGGCGCGGCTCGTACTTCACCGCGTCGAGGAAGCGCCAGAGCAGCGACACGTCGACGTCCCCGAACCCGAGCGTGGTGCGCTGCGAGAACTGGTACTTCGGCTGGATCTGGCCGCTCGAGACGCCGCAGTTCGGCGAATAATAGCCGACGCATTCGCGGTTGAGCGACGTCGGGATCGCCTGGAACTGCGAGTCCTTGGTGTAGGTCCCGACGAAGCCGAGCGCGAGGCGTGCGAAGCTCAGGTCACGCGTGTAGTTCGCCGACAGGTCGATGCCGCGGCTGACGAAGGTGCCGAGGTTCGACCGGGCCAGGAACAGGCCCGGGGTGTTCGCCGGGTTACCGTTCAAATTGCCGGTGTTCGGATCGCGGCCGATGCTGGTGCAGGCGGCGCTGGTCGAGGCGCCGGCCGGCGGCGAGGCCGGGTTGGTGCCGAAGCAGGCGGCGATCGCGTCGCCCGGCGTCGGCACCGAGACGGCCTCGTTCACCTTGATGTCGAACCAGTCGATGGCGAGATTGAGGCCCGGCACGAACTCCGGCTGGTAGACCATGCCGATCGTATAGGTGTCGGCCTTTTCCGGCTTCAGGTTCAAATTGCCGCCGGTGGTGCGGTTGGCCTGGCTGGAGGTCGGCGGCGTGATCGAGCCGATGGTGAACGCCGGCGCACCCTGCGCCAGACAGATCGCACGAAGCTCGGCATTGGTCGTCGGCGCCGAGCCGGCGCACGGATCGGTGGTGAGCGCCGTGAGGCCCGTCGACACCGGCGTGAACAGCTCGCCGATGTTCGGGGCACGAACCGCGCGCGAATACTGGCCACGGAACTTAACGCCCGCGCCCGGCTCCCACTGCACGCCCGCCTTGTAGGTTGTCGCGTCGTAGGACGGGTTACCCGCCGCCTGCACTTCATACTTCGAGTGGCGGATGCCGGCCTCGAGGCTGAGGCTCTCGAAGAAGGGCTTGCCCTCGACCAGTGGCGCGATCAGCTCGCCGAATACTTCCTTGACGTTGTAGCCGCCGTCGATGTTCGGCGCGGCGCCACCGGCGCCGCCGAGCTCGCCCGGCGTCTGCGATAGCGTATCGGCCTTCTGCTGCGCGGTGTAGTTGCGGTACTCGGCGCCGACCGCGAAGCCGACATTCTCATCCGCCCACGGCAGCGAGACGCCGAAGTCGCCCGACACGGTGCCGCGGACCTGCGCCAGCGAGGTGCGGTTGAGCGTGGTGGCCTCGGCGTTGAGGAAGCCGATCGCCGCCGGCGACAGCGAGCCTTCGGGGCCGAAGAAGTTGGCCGGAACGCAGCCGTTCGCCGTATTGAGGCAGGCGGTGGTGCTGGTCGCCAGCAGCGCCTGCCGCGTGCGCGAGGTCATGATGTAGCCCTGCAAGGTCTGCAGGTTCTCGCTCTCGCCATAGGCGCCCGAAACTTCGAAGCCCATGCTCTCGCTGAGGTCACCGCGAACGCCGACCTGATAGTCGAACACCGTGGTGCGATAGTCGGAGACGCGCGGACCCGCCTCGGTGGTGCGGCGGCTGAGGTTCGTCGTGAAGGTCCGGTAGTTCGGATCGGTCGGCGAAGTGGCGAGGGCCGCCGCGGCGCACTCGGCCGGGGTCAGCGTCTGGACGCCCGCTGTGGCGAGGTTGCCGACCGTACCCGCGAACGAGCCCGAGCCGTTGGCGCCGCCATGCTGGAAATCGTTGCTGGCGCAGAACTGCGCGCGCAGCGCCGGCGACAGGAACGGGTTCGAAACCGGGATCGTCACCGAGCTGTTGAACACGCCCGACGCGGCGATGATGGTGTTGACGGTGTTCTTCGAGAACAGGCCGCGGGTGAAGATCTCGATGCCGTCGGCGATCTCATAGTTCGCCTGGCCGAACATGTTGAACCGCTCGAACG
Organism: Sphingoaurantiacus capsulatus; assembly: GCF_042648405.1. Taxonomy (NCBI): domain Bacteria; kingdom Pseudomonadati; phylum Pseudomonadota; class Alphaproteobacteria; order Sphingomonadales; family Sphingosinicellaceae; genus Sphingoaurantiacus; species Sphingoaurantiacus capsulatus. The sequence goes on from NZ_JBHRXV010000010.1 coordinate 171,712, forward strand.
GCGTCTGAAAGATGTTCGCCGGGTTGAAGTTGAACGGCGCATAGACGCTGTTGGCGCCGTCGGTGCGCACCGCGCCGCCAAGGGCCGGGTCGACCTGACGCGTGCCGCCGAGGACGCCGGCCGGGGCCGCGGTGCCGGCAGCGATACCCGCGCGGGCGAAGGAAAAGGCCGACGGTACGGCGGTCGTCGAGCCGCCGCCGACCTGGCCGTTCTTCGAATCGACGTTGAGGAACGAGATCGAGCGCTGGCCCTGATAGACCGGGTCGGTCTCCTGGTAGCCGACCGAGAACACCGCGTTGCCGCGACCGTCGTCGAAGTTGGCGCCCAGGGTGAGGTCGGCGCGGAAGCGGTTGCCGTCACCTTCCTCGGTGATCTGCTCCGACACGTTGAGTTCGGCGCCCGCGAAGTCCTTGCGGGTGATGAAGTTGACGACACCCGAGATGGCGTCGGCGCCGTAGGTGGTCGAGGCACCACCGGTCAGAACCTCGGTGCGCTGGATGAGGGCGAGCGGGATGTTGTTCAGGTCGACGCGGCCGACGAAGTTCGACGGCGCGATGCGCTGACCGTCGAGCAGCACGACGTTGCGGTTGGTGCCGAGGCCGCGAAGGTCGACGTAGGAGGCGCCGTTGTTGCCGTTGTTGACGGCCGAACCGATCGACGGAACCGCACCCGGCAGTTCGCGCAGCAGCTCTTCGGCGACGTTCGCCTGCTGCAGTTCGATCTCGTCCTGGCCGATCACCGACACCGGGCTCGACGCTTCGAGGTTCGGGTTGCGGATCAGCGAACCGGTGACGACGATTTCTTCTTCGGCAGCCGTCGTGTCGGCCTCGGCGGTGGCGGTCTGCGCCAGCGCCTGGCCGGCGAAGCTGAAGGCGAGAGCGGCGGTGGCGGTGGTCGTCGCCAGCGCGCGCTTCAATCCTGGATTGCTCGACATATGTCCTCCCTGTCTGAGCGGTTGACGGGGCGGCCGGGCGGAATGCCGGGCCGATCCGATAGGGAGGGTTTCGTAGTTCTTCAAGAACTATAATCAAAGCCTTTCGACGAGCTTCGTTACAGGCGCGTGACCGGTCGTTGCATCCGTGCAACAGCCAATTTTCAGCGTGATGCGATCATCACACTGTATTTCTTCAAGAACTAAGAAAAGACGCTAGCCAGCGCGATTTTTGACCGCGTGGAGCAGCAGCTTGTCGAGCCACTGCAGCCGGGCGCGCAACTGAGCGACGGCATGCTCGCGGACCAGCCTGGCGACCGCGCCGTCGCCGTCCGACTCATCGGCTTCGATCGCTTCCAGCCGCGCCGTCACCTGCGCCTTGGTGTCGACCACCCAGTCGAGCTGCGCGTCGGGCGGCAGCAGCTCGAACGACAGCGCCTTGGTGCGCAACGGGTCGAACTGCAGGATGTGGCTGTCGCGAAGGTCCTGCACCCAGCGCCGGATCGCGGCCTCACCATCGGACGTGCAGCGCCATTGCTCATGCCCGCGCCGCCCGCCGGGAATCGGCTCGGCGATAATGAAGCCCCAATCGCGCAGCCGCCCGATCGCCGGATAGATGCTGCCCTTGCTGGTGTTGAAGCCGCCCATCGGCGATTGCTCGTAGTGGCGAACCACCTGATAGCCGGTCACCGGCTGTTGCCGCAGGATCAGCGCGAGCAGGCTGCCCTCATGCTCGGTCAGCTCCGAAGGGTCGGGCGAAAGCGAGGTACGGGTCGACCGCGGCGGCATCCGCCCGATAGTAGCGGTCCTTGTCGCACTAACATAGGGTCTGAACTCACCAAGAATGGCGTTCGCGCGAAGCGTGGCAGCGAGAGGCTGACTGGCGTCGTCGACGCCGCTTGCCGGGGGCCTTTAGGCCCGCCTGCGCGACCTCTCCTCGCCAGTCAGCCTCTCGCTGCCATCCCGAATGCCATGCTTGGTGAGTTCAGACCCTAATAGGCGCGCTCGGCTGTCAGCAGCAGGCGTTGTGCACCGGGGGCGAACGGGGTGCTGTTGGCATCGGCGAACAGGCCGGTCGCGCGCAGCCCCGCCGACCACAGCATTCGCACCAGCTCGCCGCTCGTCGTCACGCGCCGCGTTTCGATGCGCGAGTGGGTGGCGATCTTCAGCATCGAGCTGCGCGGGTCGTAGAGCGCGCCCGCCGGCAGCGGGAACAGCGATTCTGCGCAATGCCGGCTGTCGATCACCAGCCGCCCGCCGGGCTTCAGCGCGGCGGCGACGAGGTTGAGGAACAGCTGCGCCTCGCGCGGCTCCATCGCCGACAGCGTATCGCCGAGGCAGAGCAGCGCGTCATAGGGCCGGGTGGTCGCGAGATCGCGCAGTTCGCCGACCGCAAAGCGCGCGGCCACGCCCAGGCGGCGCGCGGTGAGCCGGGCGGCGTCCACCGCTTCGCGCACAGGGTCGATGCCGTTGACGTCATGGCCGCGCCACGCCAGCTCGACGGCGTGCAGCCCGCCGCCACACGGGATGGCGAGCAGCCGCGATCCCGGCGCCAGCGCCAGCTTGCGCTCGACGAAATCGACCTCGCGGCTGACCTCCTGCGGTGTCACCGGCGCCCGGTCGTCGATCTTGAAGGCCGTGGCCATGAAACAGCTCCCGCGGAATGAGTCGCGCGAACAAGCGCCGCGCCGGCAAATGGGGGCAACGCGCTCGCGACGGGCGGGCGTGGCGGAAAAGCGAAGGGGTTCATGGTGCGACGAAGCGGCGATTGAGCCGACGAAGCGTCAGCGGGCGCGCATGTCCTTCGGCGGCACCAGGCTGTCGTAGACGAATCCGACAAAGGCGTCGGCGTCGCCCTCCAGCCGGTAGGCGGCGGTGGGCTTCGCCGCGCGGATGTCGGCGAACGACTTCCCGGCGCGAACGCCCGCCTGCACCTTCGCCGTCACGTCGCGCAGCATGTCGCGATAGCGGATGAGCCCGGCGCGGTCGGAGACGGCGCCATGCGCGGGCACGATGCGCGTGCCGTCGTCGGCCAGCGCGATCACCCGCTCGACCGCGGCGATCATCCCCTGCACGCGACCGCCCGCCGCGATGTCGATGAACGGGAACATGCCCTCGAAGAAGATGTCGCCCATGTGGATGACGTTCGCGGTGCGGAAGCGCACGACCGTGTCGCCGTCGGTGTGCGCGTTGGCGAGGTGGATCGCCTCGATCGTCTCGCCGTTGAGGTTGAAGGTCAACCGGTCGCTGAAGGTCAGCGTCGGGCGATAGTGCGGCGGCGCGGGCGGGACGACGCTGTCGTAGCCGCGCATATACTGCTCGGCCGAAAGGCGTTTCGCGACATTGTCATGCGCGACGATCGCGGCCCCGGCGCGCGACAGCCGGCCGTTCCCGCCGATATGATCGCCGTGCCAATGCGTGTCGATCACGAAGCGGATCGGCTTGTCGGAGAGCTTCGCGACGATCGCCTGAAGCTCCGGCCCGGTTGGCGGAATCTGCCCATCGACCAGCAGCACGCCCTCCGGCCCGTGCGCCACCGCGACATTGCCGATGTCGCCGACGATCAGCGACAGCCCCGGCGCCAGCTCGCGCATGGTCCCCGCGCTCGGCGGCGGCGTCGGTTGCGCGGCGAGCGGGGCGGACAGGAAAGCGGCCAGGCCGAGGGTTCGAGAGAAGGCGTGCATGCCCGAGTCGCTAGGGCTGGCAGGGCGCTTTTCTCAATCGCGATCCGACCAATGGGCCATAATGGCGATCAACCGCCTGGATTTGGCGGCGGCGACCGGGCCGCCCTATGATCGCGCGATGGGGCGACCGAACGTGATCGAAACGCGGCAGGATCGCGACGCGGCGTGGAGCCGCGTCGATCATCGCACCGCCGTCATCCTGATGCTGGCGACCTGGGCGGTGCTGCACGTCGCACTGAACGCGCACGGATGGCTGAGCGGCTTCGGCCCGCGCGTCGAGGACACGCTTGCAGAAGTGCTGGTCTACATCGCCGGCGCGATCGTCGGGTATGGCCAATTGCTGTGGCTGCGCCGCACGCGCAACCGTTCGCTGCGCTACCGGATCGGCGCGATGCTGTGGACCACGCTGGCCTGCTCGGCGGTGTTCACCGTCGTCGCCCGCGTCATCTGGGAGGCGCTTCCCCCTGAGTTTCCCATGAGCCCGGTCAATCCCGCGTGGGTCGGCCGCAGCCTGCTGTTCTGGTCGACGGTGTTCGCCGCCTGCGGCGCGGTGATCGTCGCGCACAGCTACAGCGTTGACATGCGCGATCGCGAGCGGCGGCTGTCCGAAGTCGAGGCGCTGGCCCGCGACGCCGAGATGCGGGCGCTGCGCTATCAGGTGAACCCGCATTTTCTCTACAACACGCTCAGCTCGATCTCGACCCTGATCCTCGACGACCGGCCGCAGCAGGCCGACGCGATGGTGATGCGCCTGTCGTATTTCCTGCGCGCCAGCCTCGCCACCAGCGCGCATGACGACATCCCGCTCGAAGAGGAGATGGCGCTGCAGATGCTCTATCTCGATATCGAACGGCTGCGCTTCGAGGAACGGCTGGAGATTGCCGTCGACGTACCCGAGGAACTGGGCCGTGCACTGGTGCCGAGCCTGATCCTGCAGCCGCTGGTCGAAAACGTCATCAAGCACGGGCTCGGCCCGGTGGGCACCGTCACCCGCCTAACGATCCGTGCGGCAAAGCTCGCCGGGCGGCTGGTGATCGAGGTGGCGAACGAAGGCGAGGGGACGATCCGCGGTACCGCCGGCACCAGTGTCGGCCTCTCCAATGTGCGCAACCGCCTCGCCGCGCGCTTCGGCGATGCGCAATCCTTCGACATCCGCCCCGCGCCGCACAGCTTCACCGTCCGCCTGAGCCTGCCGCTGCGCCTCGCTGCCGCCTGATGCAGACGCGCACTTTCGCCCTGTACGCGGCCCCCTCGCATCAATAAGTTGCGCGCTTTCTTTTTGGGGGCATCGGACGGGGACAATGGCAGGCGAGGCACCGACGGTCGGCGTGATCATGGGCAGCCGCTCCGACTGGGAGACGATGCAGCATACCGCCGAGACGCTGACCAAGCTCGGCGTCCCGCACGAGGTGAAAGTGGTGTCGGCGCACCGCACGCCGCAGCGCATGTATGATTATGCGCAAGCCGCGGCGGGGCGGGGCCTCAAGGTCATCATCGCCGCCGCCGGTGGCGCGGCGCATTTGCCGGGCATGACTGCCTCGCTCACCCGCCTGCCGGTACTCGGCGTGCCGATCGAATCCAAGACCTTGAAGGGCGTCGATAGCCTGTTGTCGATCGTCCAGATGCCGGCCGGCATTCCGGTCGGCACGCTCGCGATCGGCCGGCCCGGCGCGGTCAACGCCGCGCTGTTCGCCGCCGCGATGCTGGCGACCAACGATCCGGCGCTCGCCGAGCGGGTCGAGGCGTTCCGCCAGGCGCAGACCGACGCGGTCGACGAAACGCCCGAATGATGACCCCGCCCGGCTCGACCATCGGCATCCTCGGCGGCGGCCAGCTCGGCCGTATGCTGGCGATCGCCGCGGCGAACATGGGCTATCGCGTCCACAGCTATGCGCCCGACGAGGAAATCCCCGGCGGCGACGTGTCGGCGGCGGTGACGCGCGCCGGCTATGACGATCTTGCCGCGCTCGACGCCTTTGCCGCCTCGGTCGATGTCGTCACCTACGAGTTCGAGAATATCGATGTCGCCGCGGTCGAGCATGTCGCGAAGATCGTGCCGGTGCGTCCCGGCGCCGCGGCGCTGCGCGTGTCGCAGGACCGGGTGACCGAGAAGGAGTTCGTCGCGGACCTCGGTGGCCGTCCAGCGCCATTTCGCGCGGTCGACAGCCTGTCCGACCTCGCCGTCGCGCTGTCGGAGCTCGGCGCACCCGCGCTGCTGAAGACGCGCCGCTTCGGCTATGACGGCAAGGGGCAGGCGCGGATCGACAACGCCGACGACGCGGCCGCCGCCTGGGCGGCGATCGGCGAGCGGCCGGCGGTGCTCGAGGGGCTGGTGCGCTTCGACGCCGAATTCTCGGTGCTGCTGGCGCGCGGGGCCGATGGCGCCAGCGTCGTCTATGACTGCCCGAAGAACGAGCATGCGAGCGGTGTGCTGGCACTGTCGACGGTGCCCGGCGGTGCACCGATCGCGGGGCAGGTCGCCGAGGCGACCGCGCTCGCCCGCAAGGTCGCGGACAAGCTCGATTATGTCGGCCTGCTAACGCTCGAATTCTTCGCGACCGACGACGGCCCGGTGTTCAACGAGATGGCGCCGCGCGTCCACAACTCGGGCCACTGGACCATCGAGGGCGCGCGGGTCAGCCAGTTCGAAAACCATATCCGCGCCGTCTGCGGCCTGCCGCTCGGCGATACCTCGCTCACCGCGCCGTCGGTGCGGATGGAGAACCTCCTCGGCGACGCCGTCCACGACTGGCGCTCGATCCTCGCCGACCCGCGCGCCCATCTTCATCTCTACGGCAAGAGCCAGGTGAAGCCCGGCCGCAAGATGGGCCACGTCACCCGCCTGTAAGGTCGTGACGCACGCCGCCGTGCCGCGGCGGGATTAACCACATCGTCGCACAGATCGCCGGTTCGTCGATCGCTCCCTGCCCGCGCAACAGCCTGATCGGTAAGAAGAAGCCGTGGCCTCCATTGATCCATTATGGATGTATTCAGCGCGTCCCCTCGATCCTGCTCCTTAACCATAGAAGACACATAGTTGCGGTATGAATACGGGGGTTGGATCATAAGCAACTCTTAAGGAGTCTCCACGTATCATTATTGCGTCGTGACGATGTTTGGTGCGGCAATTGCGTGGAGTGGCTTCAAGATGTCTGTTTCGGCGTCATTCGGCGGTGCGTCTGCCTGCCTTCGCGGGCGTCAGCTTGTTCTTGCGGGCACGCTGGCGGCGTTGGTCGCGATGGCAGCTTTGGCAATGGACGCCGAGGGCGACGTCCCCGCAGGTGATGCCGTCGCCGAGGCCACGACCGGCCCGGAAGCACCGCCCGCTGCTACCGAAACGGTGGCTGCTGCCCCGCCGGCCACCGCGCAACTGATCGACGAATTCGCGACCCGCTCGGGCCGCTGGCAGCTGTTCGCCTTGCCGGGGCAGGGCGACGCGGCGGTCTACAAGATGACGCTCGACGCCAATCCGGCATTCGTTCGCGAATTCGCCTGCCGCCCGCTCGCGCTGAAGGATACCGGCGCCGCCACCGATCTCGATCTGCAGCCGGTGCGACTGCTCGATATCGACGCCACGGTGGCGCAGGGCGCCTGCCGCGTCGTACAGAACATGTCGCCGGTCGCGCCGAACCTGGTGTGGATACGCGAGGCGGCGGCGGCGCGGATCATCCCGTCTTATCGCCGGGAGCGCGCCTGGGTCGCCGGGCTGAAGCCGCTGGCGCGCGACCCGAAGCGCGGCGCCTACGACCCGAAAAGCCTTGGGCCAGCGATCGACAAGGCGCCGCTCAACGCCGGCAGCAACTTCGTCGGCGTCACCTCGGCGCAGGGTGGCGAGTATGTGTCGTCGCGCGGCTTTCTCCATGATGCCGATGCGCGGGTCGTCGATGCGGCGCTGCACGGCGAGGAATCGGCCGTCGCCGCCTATTGGCCCGAGTTCGAGCAGTACAGCCTCTACAGCCTCGCGCAGCCGCAGGGCGCCGCCTGGTCGACGACACGCCATGTGACGATCGACCCGCAATTCCCGCAGGAGGGCGAGCGCGGCTGGGAGAATGTTTTCTACAACAACCCGCACCCCGATTTCGATACCGCGCAGGCGGTGACGGGCTGGGGCCGCGATGTCGCGCATCTCGAGAATACCGGCTTCATCCATTGGCTGGCGACCGAGGACCCGATCGCCGGGCTGCTGGTGCAGCGGCAGGCGGCCTATGCGCTGGCCGGTCGCTGGGAATATCAGCGCGGCGGCTACAAGACGACGGCGGCACCCGCCGACACCCGATATGAAGGCTATGCCGATCAAGAGCGGGGCGTTTTCAATACGTTGTCGGCGCTGTGGAAATCGCGCGACGTTTCGCGCCGCGTCCAGAGCGCCGAGGGGCGCATGTTCTGGTCGATCGCCCGCACCGAAGCGCAGGCGGAGCAGGTCATCGACTTCTATGACCAGACCGCGGCACGCGTCGCGGCCGCCCCATCCACGTCGGCTGCCGACTTCACGCGCCAGCTCGCGGGCACGCCTTTTTCAACCGGGGCAATCGGATCGTTTATCGAGGCCCATGGCGCACCGATGAAGCTTCATCAGATGTCGGCCTTCGAGGCGGTTCAATATGGGAAGGAGTCTTTATGGCTCTGGACGAGGGACGGCAGCCCCGCCGTGCGCCGCTGGTTCACCGCGTATGCGAATGGCCTGTCTGCGCGAATGGCGATCGTCGGCGGCGCGATGGGTGTCGACGGCCGGACGAGCACCAGCGGCTCCGGCTATCCGATCGGGCCGAGCCAGATGGTTGGCGGCTACCCGGCCGCGGCGCGACCGGCCTTCAACAGCACTGAGGGTTGGGCCGAATGGGTCGCGTCACTACCGCTTCAGCAGGAAGATTCGCGAGATAGCTTCAATGGCGCGTCGGTTCATACCGCGATGCAGATGGAGGGCGCGCTGCTGCTGGCACGCGACGCCGGGCTCGCGATTCCGACGCTCGACGCGGCGCTGACACGGATTCGGGCGGCGCGCGGGGCAACCACAACGATCCGCTACGCATCGTTGCAGATGCACAAACATCTGGCCTCGCCACCGGCGGGTTCAATTGATTGATACGGCGAGGTGAAATCGAATTTACAGTTGTTTACTCGGGCGTTGTGACCGGCCGGGTTACATGACGATCAACGCCGAAGGCACATCACCGCGGCGACGCAGACGACAAGGTTGTTCCCATGGTCGCCGGTACGCTTCCCATCATCATCGGTTGGAACCTGATCGCCATTCCGCTCGCGATCTGGCTGCTCAGCAAGCGCACCCCGGGCCGCAACATCCGCACCTTCCGCCGCTCCTACTGAACGCCTCGGCAGACGGTTCGGCCGCTGGTCGGGCCGAACTGACCGTTGGTCGATTTGGCCCTCGCGGCTTTTGCCTCTCCCCCTAGGTTGACGGGGCAGGCCGGACAGCATCCCGGCCCGCACCCAACCGACTACGTCGCTGCAACCCTGAAGCGACGTGTGGGAGAGGCGGTCGCCCCTCACGCCGTCTCTCCCACATTTTCGTCGGACCCTGCCGCGCGCGGGGGCGTTCTTCCTTCGAGAGAAGGAGGCCCCCGATGAACCGCAAGCGCGACGCCGCCACCCCGGCGATGCAGAGCCACGACAAGCCCGTCGACGACACCGACATGCAGGCGTCGATGACCGAAGCGCCCGAGACGGAGAACATCGTCGAGGAGGGCGATCCGTTGGGCGACAATTTCGCCTGATCCGCCAAATATTGGCGTGTATTACCAAGATAATACGGTAGTGATTTTACGCTTTTCCTTTCGGATCAGCGGCATAGGTGTTTGGCACGGCTAATGCACTGATGATTGTGTGCTCACCCCTCGGGCACCGAACACAGGGAAGATCGCCATGACCAAGACCCTCACCACCTTCGCCGCCGCCGTGCTGAGCCTCGCCGGCGTCACCGCCACCGCCCGTGCCGCGCCGGCGCCGACCCAATCGGTCAGCTATGCCGACCTCGACCTGTCGTCGGCAGCGGGAGTCGACAGTCTCAACCGCCGCGTTCGCGCCGCCGCCAAGGCGGTGTGCGGCGACGCCCCGGCGCGCCGTGGCCTTGCCGAGACGATCAAGATCGAACGCTGCGTCGACGGCGCGGTCGAGAGCCACAAGCGCGGCACCACGACCGCCTGATCCGACGATCTCGAAAGCGGCCCGGCGCTCCCCTCGCCGGGCCGTTGCCATTTCAGCGCCAGCCGACCTTTTTCAGCCACGCCGTATAGTCGCGCTGTCGTTGCGCGAGATCGGGCGGTCGGTGATCGCTCGTCGCGCGGTGGCGCGCGATGGTCTCGCTGAGGGGTGGCAGGCCGACCGCAGCGCGACGGGCATCGACATCGTCCGGCTGCTCAATCGGCTGCGGGCTCATCTGGCCGTCCTCGTCCCAGTCGAAGGCGGTGCCGTAGCGTTGCTCGTGCCCTTCGAGGATGCGGATGCGGTCCTCCAGCATCGCCGCCTGCCACGCCGGCGCGTCCGACGCCGCGATCAACGCGAGGCAGCGGCGCTGGAAATCGGGGAGGCCGATGGCGTGCTGCGCGACCAGCCAGGCGGCATCGGCCGCCTCGGCGCCGACCGCCTCGCGCGACGGCCAGCCGCCTGCGTCGAGGATGGCGGCCAGTTCGGCGGCGTTCGCCTCGTGCACCGCCTGCATCTCGGAATTGTAGCCGTCGAACAGGCTGCCGTCGGCGGCGAGGCGGGTGCGCGTGTCGAGATCGCGCTTCGCCATCGCGATGAGCTGCTCGCTAATCTTCATTGAGCTTCTTCTTGAGCGCGTCGGCCCAGACCTGTCCCTCATCGCCGCCCCACAGCAGCCAGGCGACATAGCCGGCCGACGGGTTCTTCTCGTCGCCCCACACCCGCGAGGTCGCCTTCTTGTCGACGGCGTGGCGCGCGAAATAGCTGGAGATGCGGCGGATATCGTGCGGCGTTACCGGTTCGCGCGCCGAAAGCCCGCGCGCCCGCTCGACGCCGATATGCGTGCCGCCGCGGCCGAACTGCGCGCGCAGCTTCAGGCCCTTGGCGGCATTGCGCGCGACGGCGGCGGGCGGGGTCAGGTCGATCTTGATCGGCTTGCGGTCGGTCGACACAAATGACTCCTTCGTCCAAATCCGCTCGTCAACGCGCCGGCCGTGGATAGGCTCACCTTCATGCCATAGTGGGAAGGGAGCCCATGCCGCAATCATCGCTGCTGAAGCCCATCGTCATCGCCACGCTCATCGCGGGGACGCTCGATATTCTTGCCGCCTTCTTTTTTGCGGGCCGGGCAGGGGTGAGCCCTGTGGGCGTCCTGCACTTCGTCGCCAGCGGGCCGTTCGGCGACCGTCCCGATGCCGGCGCCGGCTTCGCGGCGGCGGGCCTCGCCGTCCACTATGCGATCATGACCTGCATGGTCACTGCTTACATGATTGCGGCCCAACGCCTGCCGCTGCTCAACCGCCACTGGGTTGTCGCCGGTCTCGCTTACGGTCTGCTGCTCTGGCTGATCATGTACGGCGTCGTGCGCCCGGCGCGCTGGCCGCAGATGAGCCTGACCACCGACCCCTGGAAGATCGCCGACCAGTGGTTCTGCCACCTGATCCTCGTCGGCCTGCCGATCGCCTGGGTGGCGCGGCGGTATCTCGGTGCGCGGTTCTGGCCGGTGCGGCCGTAGATCACACCCAAGCCGTCATACCGGCGAAAGCCGGTATCCAGTGGGAGGTCGGTCTGGATACCGGCTTTCGCCGGTATGACGGATAGAGGGTGGGTCTACCCTCGCGCCCGCTCGAACAGCCAGACGCGGATCGCGCTCGACAAATTGGTCGTCCGCGCTTCGTCGATCTCGGCGACGAGGGCATTCAACGCCTTGCCCTCGTCGACCGCCGCCTGCTGCAACGCCTCCCAAAACACCGGCTCAAGGCTGAGCGAGGTCCGGTGCCCCTGAATGGTCACCGACCTTTTGACCAAATCCTGCATCAAAGTACCACTTTGATGCACGCCTAATACATGTGCTGGCCGCCGTTGATCGACAGCGTCGAGCCGGTGACGAAGCCGCCGTCCTCCGAGCAGAGGAAGGCGACGCCGCGCGCGATCTCGTTCGCCTGGCCGAGGCGCCCGACCGGGATTTTGGCGACGATCTTCTGCAGCACGTCGGGCGGCACCGCCGCGACCATGTCGGTGTCGATGTAGCCCGGCGCGATGGCGTTGACGGTGATGCCCGATTTCGCCGCCTCCTGCGCCAATGCCTTGGTGAAGCCGTGGATGCCCGATTTCGCGGCGGCATAGTTCACCTGGCCGTACTGGCCGGCCTGGCCGTTGATCGAGCCGATGTTGACGATGCGGCCCCAGCCGCGGGTGCGCATGCCGGGGAAGGCCGCCTTCGCCATGTTGAAGCAGCCGCCGAGGTTGGTGTCCATCACCTCGCGCCACATCTCATAGGTCATCTTGAGGAGGGTACCGTCGCGGGTGATGCCGGCGTTGTTGACGACGATGTCGACGTCGCCGAGGTCGCCCTCGACCGCCTTCACGCCATCAAGGCAGGCCTGATGGTCGGCGACGTCCCATTTATAGGCGGCGATGCCGGTGCGCGCGCTGAACTCCCGTGCCCGCTCGTCATTTCCGGCGTAATTGGCCGCGACGATGCAGCCCATGTCCTTCAGCGCGACCGAGATCGCCTCGCCGATACCGCGTGTTCCGCCCGTAACGATTGCAACGCGCGCCATGCCGATTCTCCCAAAGATTATTATTGGGAGCGAGCCTAGGCGGGCGCGATCCAGCCTTCAAGCTCGCGGGCGACGAGCGTGCGCAGCATCGCGACGCCGCGTGTCGAGGCGTTGAGGCAGGGGAGGTAGGCGAAGCGCTCGCCCCCGGCGTGCTCGAAGCTCTCGCGGCCCTGGATGGCGATCTCCTCGAGCGTTTCGAGGCAGTCGGCGGCGAAGCCCGGCGCCACCACCGCGACGCGCCTGATGCCCTCGCCGGGCAGCGCGCGCAGGGTGGGGTCGGTATAGGGCTTCAGCCATTCGGCGCGGCCAAAGCGCGACTGGAAGGTGAGGCGTAGCTTCCCCTCCGGCCAGCCCAGCTTTTCGCGCAGCAATCGCGCCGTCTTCTGGCAGTGGCAATGGTAGGGATCGCCAAGCTTCAACGTGCGGGCCGGCATGCCGTGAAAGGATGCCAGCACCACCTCGGGCTCGAAGTCGAGCGTCGCGAGGCCTGCCTCGACAGAGGCAGCCAGTGCATCGATGTAAGCCGCGTCGTCATGATAGGGCGGCAGCGTGCGCAGCGCCGGCTGCCAGCGCCAGCCGTTCAAGGTCGCGAAGACCTTGTCCATCACCGTCGCCGTCGTCGCCGCTGAATATTGCGGATAGAGCGGCGCGATCAGGATGCGCGTGCACCCCGCTTCCTTCAGCGCCGCCAGCCGCGCTGGGATCGACGGGCTGCCGTAGCGCATCGCCCAGTCGACCAGCGCGCCCGGCACGATCGGCTGCAGTGCGGCGGCCTGCGCACGGGTAATGACGCGCAGCGGCGAATCCCCGGCGTCGTGGTCCCAGACCTTGGCGTAGTTGGCCGCCGACTTCTTCGGCCGGGTGTTGAGGATGATGCCGCGCAGGATCGGCTGCCACAGCAGCGCGGGGATTTCGACCACGCGCCGATCCGACAGGAACTCGCGCAGATAGCGCTTCACCGCGGCGGGCGAGGCGTCGTCGGGGGTGCCGAGATTGACGAGCAGCACGCCGACCTGGGGCGCGGGGATCGTCGGATGGTCGGACACCCTCACCCTCCCACCGCTTCGCGGCGGGCCCCTCCCTCTCCCGCAAGCGGGCGAGGGGAGTTGGCCGTAGGGTCGCCAACACGTCTTTCATGGGCAAGGCGACGCGGAGATTTCGACGTGGCCTGCCGACCGCGTCCCTCGCCCGCCTGCGGGAGAGGTAAAGTGAGGGTGTTCTTCTTCCTCACCCCAGCTTCTTCCCCGCAAACGGCAAATCCCGCACCCGCAGCCCCGTCGCCGCGAACACGGCATTGGCCAGCGCCGGCGCCACCGGCGGCACGCCCGGTTCGCCGACGCCGCCCGGCGTTTCGCTCGACGGCACGATATGCACGTCGATCTCTGGGCTCTCCGCCATCGACAGCAGCGGGTAGGCGTCGAAGTTCGATTGCTCGGCCACGCCGTTGGCAAAAGTGATCGCGCCGTGAAGCGCCGCCGAGAGCCCGAAGATGATGCCGCCTTCCATCTGCTGGCGCACGATGTCGGGGTTCACCACCCGGCCGCAATCGACGGCGCAGGTGACGCGGACGACCTGAACCTGGCCTTCCTTCACCGCGACCTCGACGACCTGCGCGACGATCGAGCCGAAGCTTTCGTGGAGCGCGATGCCCTGCGCGCTGCCGTCCTCGCCCGCGCCCATAAACCCCGCTTCGGCGGCGGCGGTGCGCAGCACCTCGGCGTGGCGCGGCGACTTGGCCAACAGGCGCAGGCGGAAGGTCAGCGGGTCGACGCCGGCGGCCTGCGCCAGCTCGTCGATGAAGCTTTCGACGAAGAAGGCGGTGTAGCTGTGGCCGACCGAGCGCCAGAAGCCCAAGGGCACCGGCGTTTCGATCGCCGCATGCTCCACCCGCACCGCGCCGAAGTCGTAGGGCATGTGCAGCGCGCCCTCGAGCGCCATCGCATCCGGCCCGCTGCCGCCCGCCATCGACGGCAGGTTGCGCGCCATGAAGCTGGGGCCGACGTTAGGAACGGCGATGCGCGAGGTCCACGCGGCGACGCGTTTGTCGCCGCCGATCTTGGCGCGCATCCGCGCCTTCGCCGCCGGGCGGAACTTGTCGTGCCGCGTATCCTCCTCGCGCGTCCAGATCAGCTGGACCGGGCGCTCGACCTCTTGCGCGATCAGCGCCGCTTGCACGCAGGCATCGACCTCCGCCTTCCGCCCGAAGCCGCCGCCGAGCAGGGTGGGGAACACCGTCACGTCGCTCTCGGCAAAGCCCGTCGCCTTCGCCACCGCCCAGTTCACGAGCGACGCCGATTGCGTCGGCGCCCAGAGCTCGCAGCGCCCGTCGACGATGCGCGCCGTCGCGGTCATCGGCTCAAGGCAGGCGTGGGCAAGGAAGGGCACCGCGTAGGTGGCCTGCACGATGCCCTGGCCGGTCAGCTTGTCGGCAGCGTCATTCTCGTCGCGGAACGCCTCGGCATCGTCGCCGGCCAGCGCGTCGTCGAGCGCTTTCCCGATCGCGACGCTCGACGCCAGCGTGTCCGGCGTCTCGAAGGTCGCCTTGATCTTGTCGAGCCCGGTGCGCGCGCCCCACCAGGTGTCGGCGACCACTGCGACGAAGTCCGGCCCCTCGACCACGCCGACGATCCCCGGCTGGCCGCGCACCTCGGTACTGTCGACCTCGTTCAGTTCGGGCCCGTCAACATGGCCGGCGCGCACCGCGGCATAGGCCATGTTCGGCAGCCGCACGTCGGTGCCGAAGCGCGCCGAGCCGTCGACCTTCGACGGCACGTCGAGGCGCGGCAGGGATCGGCCGATCAGCCGGGGCGTTTTGCGCAGCGGCGGGTTCGACGGCGCCTCGGCGGGGTCGATCTCGTCGACCAGCTCGGCGAAGCGCAGCTTCTTGCCCTGATGCTCGACGAAGCCGTTGGCGGTGTCGCAGGCGGTCCAGTCCACCCCCCACTGCTTCGCCGCGGCCATGCACAGGAGCACCCGCGCCGACGCGCCGGCGATGCGTAGCGTATCGAAATAGGAGGTGACCGAATTGCTGCCGCCGGTCAGCTGCAGCGAATAGCGCTCGGCGATCTCGGTCAGCGCCCAGCGCCCCATGCCCTGCAGCATCGACGGCAGCCCGGCAGCCATGCCGGTGGCGATATAGGTGTTGGCGTAGATCGGGTGCAGCGGCGCCGGCTCGACGCCGACGGTACGCCAGTCGGCGCCCAGCTCGTCGGCGAGGATCTGCGGCAGCCCGGTATAGACCCCCTGGCCCATTTCCGCCTGCGGCACCGCGATGATGACCCGTCCCGAACTGTCGATCTTCACCCAGCCGTTGACCAGCGTCTCACCCTCGCGCGCGGTCCAGTTGAGCGCGCGATCCCGCGGCCACACCGCATAACCGATGACCAACCCGGCCCCGACGCCCGCCCCGATCAGGAACTTGCGACGGTTGACGGTGGGGAGGTTGAGCTTCGACGCCATGGCGGAGGGTTAGCGTGGGGCGGGGAGGGGCGCTAGGGGGTGCGGCGGTCGATACAGGCAGCAGCGCGGCTAGGCATGAAGAGGAAGCTCGCTTGCCAGCCAGTCGCGTAAGCGACGCGCGTCAGCTTCCGTTTCAATGCGCGCTTTGATCTCACCGCCCCGATTCGTGGTGAGCGAAAGTGACAAATGCTCGATCGAACGCGCGAGATGTGGTGTGGCTTTGAGCGCCGGCTTGCGGACGTAGAACGTCAGGTGAGCTTTTGCCGGTACCCAAGAGAACAGATATCGATTGTGGTCGTCGTGTAACCGGACAGCACTGACGAAGCCGGAATTATGGGATGGGGTGAGCCCTAGCTGCGGCATCGCATTCAGCAAGAAGCGGTGGGCCGCCCGCGTTGCTTCGCTGGCGATCTTCGCTTCGACATCCCGATCCTTGCGCATCACGTTTCTTCTTTCTTGGCAGATAGGCCGCTCGGCTTGCGCCGCTCGCTCGTTTGTCGATTATGGCCCCGTGGGGGGATATTATGCAGCCAAGCTACAGTTCGATCGGTCAAATCTTTAGCGCGCAGACGCGCTACACCGTCCCTCTTTTCCAGCGACCCTATGTGTGGAGCAAGGAAGAACAATGGCAACCGTTGTGGGATGACGTTCGAGAACTGGCTGATCGCGTACTAAGTCCACGGCCACACAAGCCTGTCGCCGGCCATTTTCTCGGTACGGTGGTCTTAGAGCAGATCAACACGAGTTCGATTGCGATGCCACAGCGGCGGGTCATCGACGGTCAACAGCGGTTGACGACACTTCAGCTGTTGTTGAAGGCCGCCGAACATGCGCTTCACGAGGTGTCGTTGACCGCCTCGCCCGATAGCGCGAAGTCGATTGAGTTGGCGGCGGGCCAAACATCTCAGCTCTCACGCAATCATTACGCCCAGCAGCCCGAAGAGGCGTACAAGGTCTGGCCGACAAATGACGATCGCACTGCCTTCAAAGCGGTCATGGACAGCGAACCCGCAGCTGGTGTTGGTAGCGAACAATCGAGGATGGCAGACGCCTACCGGTTTTTCCGGGACGCGATCCTTGGCTGGCTGGGGCAGCAGGACGTAGCCCAGCGCGCGCTGGCCTTCGCAGCAGCTCTCAAGGATCATCTACGGCTAATCGTTCTCGACCTTGACGAGAGTGACGAGCCGCAAGCGATCTTCGAAACACTAAACGCGCATGGCACGCCGCTGCTGCCTGCCGACTTGATCAAAAATTGGCTGCTCTGGCAGGCGGGCAAACAGGAGCTCGACGCCGATCCATTGTATCAGACTTGTTGGTCTCAGTTTGATCGCGAACACCTCTATTGGCGCAAGACGATCGGTACCGGGCATGCCGCGCGTCCGAGGGTGGACACGTTTCTCCAGAACTGGTTGACCGTGATGACCGGCGAGCAGATCCCGGTGAAGCATCTCTATGATCGGTTCTTGGCCTACGCGAATGCACTGGCCGACAAGAATGAGGATCAGCGACTGGATGTGGCAGCGCTGATGGGCAGCGTTCATGAGCATGCCGCCTACTACCGAATCGTTGATGCTCCGGACGGAGATGCGGCGCTCGCCGCCACGCTTCGCCGTCTCAATCGGCTCGACTTCGTGGTGTTCCGTCCGGTGCTTATGGCGCTTTTCGCGCGCGTGGATGACGTGGCGACCGGTGCAAAGGCAATCGAGAGTTTTCTGGTGCGGCGCATGGTTTGTGAACGGCAGACCCGCGGCTACGGTGCGCTGGCGCTCGAACTCGTTCGGGCCGTGAACGATGTGCCGGGTGATGTTTCGGCTGTTCCGCAGTTAATAACAGTGCTGGGTGATGCAGCTGGCGGTTGGCCAGACGATGATGCCTTCCAGCGCGATTGGCGCTCACGCCGCTTTTACGGTTTGTTCAGGCGTGACCGTGTTGCCATGATTCTTCAGGCGCTCGAAGAACATTATCAACAAGATGTCAGTAAGACCGAACCGCTGTTGACGTTCGATTTCGCCAAGCTTCAAATAGAGCATATCATGCCACAAAGCTGGGCGGCTCATTGGCCGCTGGCCGAGGCAGGCGATCCTCTCCTCCGCGACGATCGCGTGCAGAACATCGGCAATCTGACTCTGGTCAGCGAGAAGCTGAATCCAAGTCTTTCGAACGGTCCCTGGCACGTTGAAGGCTCTGTCAATTGCAAGAGCGCGCAGCTCGCAAAGCATAGTGCGCTGCGACTGAACAAGCTGTTGCTCGACGGTCAATCCGGCGGCTGGACTGAGCAGGATATCGAAGGGCGTGCGGACAGCTTGTTCGCTGGCGCGAGAAGCGTGTGGCCTCAAGCGTCAACGCTGAAACCGGCCGCTCTCCCGGAGATTTGACGGTCGTTTGACACTGCCTCCGCTACCGGGTGCGCCTGACATCCCAACGGAGATGAACATGCGCACTCTCTACCTCTTTCTGCTGATCATCTGCACGGCACTCCCGGCGCAACTCGACGCCGCCTCCAACACTGTCCTCCTCGTCGTCTCCGGCTACGGCGTTGCCGGCGATAAAGCCCGCCCAGGCTTCGAGATGGATGAGCTCTCGCAAGCGTGGCTCATCCTTCGCGCCAATGGGCTCGACGTCGAGATTGCCAGCCCGGCGGGCGGGGCGGCGAAGGCGGACAGGTTCGACAAGGCGAAGCCGTACAACGCCTGCTTCCTTGCCGATCCGGCGGCCGTGAAGGCGCTGGCGGCGACGGTGTCGTTCGCGGACGGCGCAAAGCGCGACTATGCCGGCGTCTATGTGATGGGCGGCAAGGGGGCGATGTTTGACCTCCATGACGACAAGCGTCTGCAGGCGCTGATCGCGCGGACCTACGGCGCCGGTGGCGTGATCGGCGCGGTGTGTCATGGGCCGGCGGCGCTGGTGCGGGTGCGGCTGGCGGATGGGTCGCTGCTGCTCGCCGGCAAGGCCGCGACGGGCTTTTCGGGCGAGGAGGAGGACGCGTTCACCAAGGAGAAGGCCAAGGCGTTCGCCTTCCAGCTCGAGGACGAGATGCGGCGGGTCGGCGTGCGCTTCAGCGAGGCGCCGATGATGTTGTCGCATGCCGTCGCCGATGGCCGGCTGGTGACCGGGCAGAACCCCTATTCGACGCCCGACACCACCGAGGCGCTGCTGCGCGCGATGGGCAAGACACCGAAGGCGCGCACCGCTTGGGCCGACGAGCGCAGCATCGCGCTGGTCGCGGTGCTGAAGCCCGGTGGCGAAGCGGCGGCGCGGGCGGCGATCAAGGCCGCGCCCGCCGCCTATGATCCGCCGCTGATCGCCGCCTGGGGTCACTATCGCGCGCTGACCGCGACCGACGCGGCAGGCTTGCGGCACGGGCTGTCGGCGATGGAGGTGGCGAAGCCCTTCTATCCCGAGCCGCAGCTCGACGAGGCGATGACCAAGGCGCGGGCCCGGCTTGCTTCGCTGGGTGGCTGAGCCGCATAGTCGCGCGATGAGCGCCGGCCTCGATATATTGCTCGTCGAGGACAATCAGGCGCTCGCCGCCAACATCATCGACTATCTGGAATCGCGGGGCCATCGGCTGCACTTTGCCGCCGATGGCCCCGCCGGTCTGCGCGCCGCGCTTGAGACGCCGGTTGACGTGGTGGTGCTCGATATCGCGCTGCCGCGGATGGATGGGCTGGCGCTCTGCGAGCAGTTGCGGGCGCAGGCCGACCGGCGGGTGCCGGTGCTGATGCTCACCGCGCGCGACACGCTCGACGACAAGCTCGCCGGCTTTGCCAGCGGCGCCGACGATTATCTGACCAAGCCGTTCGCGCTCGCCGAGCTGGCGGCGCGGGTCGAGGTGCTGTCGGGGCGGGGGAGCCTTGGCGCCGACTACACACTGGCGATCGGCGATCTGGTGATTGACCGCCGCGCCCGCACCGCCACCCGCGCCGGCACGCCGCTGCGCCTCACCCCGATCCCTTGGCAGATGCTGCTGCTGCTCGCCGAGGCCTATCCGGCCGCCTTGCCGCGCAGCGAGCTGTCGCGGCGCATCTGGGGCGAGGAGCCGCCGTCGTCGGACAGCTTGCGCAGCAACATGCACCTGCTCCGCCAGGTGCTCGACAGGCCGTTCGCGGCGCCGATGCTGGAGACGGTGCACGGCGTCGGCTACCGGCTGGTGGTAGCGGCATGAGGGGGCGGCTCGGCACCCGCATCGTCGCGGCGATGGTGGCGACGGCGGTGCTGACCGCCGCGCTGTTCGCCATTGCCAGCTTCGCGGTCGCCTATACCGTCGAGGACCGGATCTTCGCCGACCGGCTGACGGCGGAAGTCGAGCGCCAGCAAGCGGCGCGGCGCCGGGTCGCGCCGCTCAGCGCCGACATGGCCGTCTACGAACCCGGCGACGCCCTGCCGCGCGACCTTGCCGGGCAGTTCGACTGGCGCGCGCAGCAAGTCGAATATTATGGCGCCGAGGGGCGGCATTATCATGTGAAGCGGTTCGCCTATCCCGGCGGGCAGCGCGCCGTGCTCGTGTCCGAAGTCAGCCAACAACTGCTGGTCCGCCCGCGCCGCGAGGGCATCGTCACCTTCCTCGGCCTGCTGACGATCGGCGTGATGGGCGTCGCGGCGCTGATCGGTTGGCAGCTCGGGCGGCGCGCCTCGGCGCCGCTGGTGCGGCTGGCGGGCGAGGTCGAGGCGGCGGGTGGGGCGGTGCCGCGCATCGACCCGGCGTGCTATCCGGCGAACGAGATCGGTGTGCTCGCCGAGGCCCTCGCCGCTTCCTACCGCGAGATCGAGGCGTTCGTGGCGCGCGAGCAGGCCTTCACCCGCGACGCCAGCCATGAACTGCGCACGCCGCTCGCCGTCATCCGCACCGGCGCCGAGCTGGCGGCGGCGGGCGGCGCGACCGCCGGACCCGCTCTCGCGCGCATCGGCGCGGCGGCGCAGGAGATGGAGCAGGCGCTCGATCTGCTGCTGGCGCTGGCGCGTGGCCATGCCGCCGCGACGCCCGCCGACCCGGTCGCGGTGCTGCCCTTGCTCGAAAAGGCGGTGATCGACGCAGCGGCGCGTTATCCCGACCGGCGGATCGAGGTCGTCATCGAGGCTACGCCCGACCAGCGGGCCGCCGCGCCGCCTGCCGTGCTGGCGCTGATCCTCGGCAACCTCATAGGCAATGTCTTCCAGCACGCCGACGGTAGCCGGCTGACGCTGGCCGCCACTGATGGGGAGATCGTTATCGCCGATGACGGTCCCGGCCTTTCTGGCGCCGACGCCGCGACGCGCGGCTCGGGCCTCGGCCTGACCATCGTCCGCCGGCTGTGCGACCAGCATGGCATCGCGTTGGCGGCCGGGGAGGGGCCGGGCGCGCGCTTCGTGCTCCGCTTCTGACGGTGGCGACAGGGGGGTTACGGACAGCGGTCGTCTTTCGTAGAAGCTCGCGGATGAAGATCGCTGTTCTCTCCGACATTCACGGCAACCTCCTCGCGCTCGACGCGGTCATCGCCGATGCCGAGGCGCGCGGTGTCGACCTGATGGTCAACCTCGGCGACATCTGCTCGGGGCCGCTGTTTCCGAGCGAGACGGCCGACCGGCTGATCGCGCTCGACCTGCCGACCATCGCCGGCAACCATGAGCGGCAGGTGCTCACCTTGCCACCCGATCGCATGGGGCCGTCGGATCGATTCACCGCCGAAGCGTTGCGCCTCGATCAGCGCGACTGGCTGGCGAGCCTGCCGGCTACGCTGCGGCTGAACGACGACGTGCTGCTCGTCCACGGCACGCCCGACAGCGACCTTATCTATTTCATGGAGACGGTCACGTCCGACGGCCTGCGCGCCGCGACGCCCGAGGAGATCGAATCGCGCGCGGGCGGCGCCGACGCGGCGGTCATTCTTTGCGGGCATACGCATATCCCGCGCGTCGCGAACCTGGCCGATGGGCGGCTGGTGGTGAACCCCGGCAGTGTCGGGCTGCCGGCCTATGACGATGTGCATCCCTATCCGCATGTCGTCGAGACCGGCTCGCCGCATGCGCGCTACGCGATCGTCAGTGATACCGACGGCGGCTGGGCGGCCGAACTGCTGACCGTCGATTACGACTGGGGCCGCGCGGCCGACGTGGCGACGGCGAACGGACGCGACGACTGGGCCAGGGCGCTGCGAACCGGGTCGGTCTGAGGCGCCGTCGCAGCCTGCCAGAATATTGGGCGGGCCGCCGCTGCGACACGGTTCCGGCCCGCCGCCTTGGCGCGATAGAGCGCCTCGTCGGCGGCGCGCAGCGCGGGCGCATGATGGCTGGTGAGTCCGGTCGACGCGACGCCGATGCTGATCGTCGCGCGCAGGTCATGGCCATCGAACGCCACGACCGCCTGGTCGACCGCCAACCGCAGCCGTTCGGCGGTGGCGAGGGCCACCTCGATCGAGGCGGTGGGCAGGACGATTGCCAGTTCTTCACCGCCGATGCGGCCGACGACGTCTCCCGGCCGAACATGATGCCGGATCAGGGCGCCGATATGACGAAGGACCGCGTCACCCGCCGCGTGGCCGCGGGTGTCGTTGAGCTGTTTGAAATGGTCGATGTCGATGACCAGCACCGCGCTCGCCGGCCCGTCGTAATGAGCGCGGGCAATGGTGCGATCGGCCTGCTCCTCGAACCCGCGCCGGTTGAGCAGCCCGGTCAGCATGTCGCCATAAGCCATCGCGCGCAGCCGCCGCTCGCGCCGCAGCCAGCGCGCGCACGCCGCGAGCGAGCGCCGCAGCGCGGCCAAGTCCGCCGGCCAGTCGACGGTGCCGACGATGTAGGGATTGGCCTCAAGCGCCGCGAGTTCGTCGGCGGTTCCGAACAGGATAAGCTGCGCGTCGGCGGCCGGTCGCGTGCCGATCCACGCCGTATGCGCCAGCAGGGCATCCGGGGTCTCGGTGCCGACGGATGCGATCGCGAAATCAGGGTGATCGATGGTGAGAAGCTGTTGCCGAAGCTCGGGGGGAAGACGGTCTTCGGACAGGGCGAGCACGATCTTGTCGGGCTCAAACATAAGCTACTCCAAACGCAAACTACTGCAGTACACAACGCCGAATCCTCCAAAATGGAAGCATCGGTTCGCCGCTTTCCCACGTGTTTCTAGCGTATGCTGCGCCCAAAATGGGCGGCGTTTCGATCAACGACATTGCCCACGCAGCGCCAGCCGCTAGCATCACGCAAACTTCAAAAGCGGGGATGGGCATGAACAACGGAATCGCGATGCATCGGCGTGAACTGCTGGCCTCGATCGGGGCGGGCGCGGCGATGATCGCCGTACCGGGCTGGGCGCAAGGCGCGGGCGGCACTGCAAAGGACAGCGCGCTCGACAAGCTGCTGATGGCGCAGTTCGAGGAAGGGCTGCGCGAGGAGCCGACCGGCGCCACCTCGCTCGGCCTCGACACCGGCGCGCGCGCCGCGTTGCGCGCCCAATTCCCCGATTGGTCGCCCGCCGGCCGCGCTGAGAGCAAGGCGCGCACCGAGCGCAACCTTGCCGCCCTGCGCAAGCTCGGCCGCGACGGCCTCAGCGACACCGGCCAGATCAGCTATGACAGCGCCGAATTCGGCCTCAATTCGGCGAAGCAGCTCGCCGGCTTCAGCTATCATGTCGGCGGCTTCGGCCATCGCCCCGGCCCGTACGGCGTCACCCAGCTCGGCGGCTTCTACACCGCCGTCGCCAACTTCCTCGACACCCAGCATCCGGTGAAGTCGAAGGCCGATGCCGACGCGTACATGTCGCGCATGGAAGCGATCCCGGCGTTGTTCAACGCCGATACCGACATCGTGCAGGCGAACGCCGCCGCCGGGGTGGTGGCGCCACGCTTCATCCTCGAACAGGCGATCAGGCAGCTCGGCCAGCTCCGCGACGGCGAGGCGAAGTCGAAGACCTTGGTGAAATCGATCGCGACGCGCGCCGGCGCGCTCGGGCTGACCGGCTATGAGGATCGCGCCGCCGCGCTGTTCGACGGCCCGATCCGCGCCTCGCTGACCCGCCAGATCGAGACGCTGACCGCGCTGCTGCCGCGAGCAAAGGATGCGGCGGGCGTCTCCAACCTGCCGCGCGGCGCCGACTATTATGCGGCGACCTTGCACCAGCACACCACCACCAACATGACGGCGGCCGAGATCCACCAGATGGGCCTCGACCAGGTGCGCGATCTCAATTCGCGGATCGACGCGCTGCTGAAAGGGCAGGGCTACACCAAGGGCAGCATCCGCGACCGGCTCAACGAGCTTCAGCATGCGCAGGGGCAGGTGTTCGCCAACACCGACGCCGGCCGCGCCGAGCTGCTCGCCTATCTGAACGAGCGGCTGGTCGCGATCCGCGCGAAGCTGCCCCAGGTGTTCAGCCGCATGCCGAAGGCCCCCTACGAGATCCGCCGCGTGCCGGTGGAAATTCAGGCGGGCGCGCCGGGCGGGTCGGCGCAGCGCGGGTCATTAGACGGCAGCCGGCCGGGTATCTTCTTCATCAATTTGCGCGATACCGAGGAGTGGCCGCGCTTCACTTTACCGACGCTCGCTTATCACGAAGGCGCGCCGGGGCATCTGTTCGAGGGCGCCTTGAGCCTTGAGAACGGCGAGCTGCCGATTTACCGGCAGGTGGCGTCGGCGACGGCGTACGGCGAAGGCTGGGGTCTCTATTCGGAGCAGGTCGCCGACGAGCTCGGCATGTATGACGACGATCCGCTCGGGAAGATCGGCTACCTCGGCTCCTACGCCTTCCGCGCCTCGCGCCTCGTCGTCGACACCGGCCTCCACTCGAAGGGCTGGAACCGCGAGCAGGCGATCGACTTCATGGTGCAGAATTCGTCCGAGCGGCCCTCGTCGGCGCGCACCGAGATCGACCGCTATATCGTCTATCCGGGGCAGGCCTGCGCCTACAAGGTCGGCCAGGTGGCGATCAGCCGCCTGCGCGACGAGGCGTCGAAGCTGCCCGGCTATGACATCAAGCGCTTCCACGACCTCGTGCTCGATGGCGGCCGCATGCCGCTCACCGTACTCGAGCGGCGCGTGAAGGCGGGCTTCAAGGCGTGATCGCCGTTCGCTCGCTTGCCGCCGGCGACTATGACCAGTGGCGCCCGCTGTGGGACGGCTACAACGCCTTCTACGGGCGCGACGGTGCGACGGCGCTGGCCGAGGAGATCACGGCGTCGACGTGGGGCCGTTTCCTCGACGCCGCCGAGCCGGTGCATGCGCTTGTCGCCGAGCGTGACGGGCAGATCATCGGCATCTGCCATTATCTCTTCCACCGCAGCACCACGCGGCTGACGCAGACCTGCTATCTGCAGGATTTGTTCACCGACGCCGAGGCACGCGGCGGCGGGGTGGGGCGGGCGCTCATCGAGGCAGTATCGCAGCGCGCGGCGGACGCGGGCAGCCGCGACGTCTATTGGCTGACGCATGAGACCAACACGCCGGGCCGCACGCTCTATGACAAGGTCGCCGTCCACGCCGGCTTCATCGTCTACAGCCGCCGATCCGGCTGAGCCCGAATGCGCTGTTCGCCCGTTGAACACCTGCCTTCCGGGTAATCGACGCGCCGCCCACGCTCGCTGATAGCCCGACGGGCGATGGGTAGCGGAGAGGTGGCGATGCTGGTGCTTCAGGGATTGTTCGCGGTGGCCTGCGTGTCCGACATGGCGGCAAGCGAGGCTTGGTACGAGAAGCTGCTCGGCCGCCCCGCCGACGATCACCCGATGCCGACGCTCACCCAGTGGCGCTGGGGCCCCGCAGGTATCCAGCTGGTCCATGACGCCGACAGGGCCGGAAAGTCGCTGATGACCATCGTCGTGCCCGAGATGTCGGCGACGCGGCGCGCGCTCGCCTCGCGCGGGATCGCGTTCGGCGACGACATGCAGGGCGATTTCGGCATCATCGCGCAGATCGACGACCCTGACGGCAACCGCATCACCCTCGCCGAACCGCCGCGCGGCTTCGCCAGTTAGAGGAACAACAGCGCGATCCCGAGCGCGAGCAGGATGATGCCCCACAGACGATAAGGCCCGGCATGACCGGGGCCATAGGCTTCGAGCGACCGGCGT
The DNA here is from genome assembly GCF_042648405.1 of Sphingoaurantiacus capsulatus. Classification (NCBI taxonomy): domain Bacteria; kingdom Pseudomonadati; phylum Pseudomonadota; class Alphaproteobacteria; order Sphingomonadales; family Sphingosinicellaceae; genus Sphingoaurantiacus; species Sphingoaurantiacus capsulatus. The sequence goes on from NZ_JBHRXV010000010.1 coordinate 197,540, forward strand.
TCTTCGAGAAAGCGCTCGGGTGCGCCGCTCGCCAGTTCAGCGAGGCGGGCCTGCCGCTCCGCTTCCACCTCGAGCCGCTTCGGCGGCGGCCAAAAGATCAGGATCAGCCCCATGACGAGGCTGATCGCGGCGGGATATTCGTTGAACAGCGCGCTCATCATGGCAACCGCCCCTCCGCACTGACGTAGATCCACGCATTGACATCGCCGTCCGCCGTCTCGACGCGGGCGATCACCCGGCGGTAGCCGTCGCCCTCGAACGCATCGAGCCGTTGCCAGTGGGCAGGCAGGCCAAGGGATTCGAACAGCCATACATCGACCGGTGCGCCGTCCTCGCCGAGGACCAGCGCCGGATAGCCGAAGGTCGCGCCCCAGCCGTCGGGCACGAGCGTGCCGCGCACCACGCCCTCCCGCCAGGCGCCGGTCAGGCCGTCGAGCTGATGATGGTTCACCCGACCGGGCGCGAGCGTGCCGTAGGACGCGAGGCGGGTGTCGGGGTCAGGCATCTTCGGCAAGGCTAACCTTAGCCTGCGAATCTCACCATAGCGCCCGGCGCCGCAACGAACTTTCATCACCGTCTCAAAATGATGGCGGCATTTGCGGGCGGTCAAAACACGCGGCACAACAGCGGCCGAGGGGTTGGGAGTTACAGGTCGCGCACATGGTGCCGATGGCGAGTTTCGAAGGGTCGACGCTGCCGCCGGTGGAGCGGTTGAAGGCGTTTGCCCAGTTGACGCCCGGCTATGATCCGGTTCTGCCCGAAGGGGCGGCGGTCGAGGAGTTTCAGGTGCGTTGCCGCGCCTGGCTGCTTGAGGATCTAGTGCTCACCGCGAACAACGTCACCGCGGTCGAGCTCCACCGCACCGAGGCGCATGTCCAGAACTACAACCGCGACACCTACACGATCATCCTGCTGCAGCGGGGAAGCTGGTCGGCGGAGCTCGACTACGGCACCATCCGCGTCGGCAGCGGCCAGCTCTGCATCATGGACTTCAACTCGCCGTGGCTGGTAAAGGGCACCGCGCAAGACAATATCATGCTGGTGGTGCCGCGGTCGGTGGTCCACGCCGCCGTTCCCGACGCGCCCCGCCTGCACGGTCGTACCTTGGATGGCGCCGCGGGGCGCCTGTTCGCCGAGCATCTGCTGGCGGTCACCCGCCATCTGCCCGAGATGAGCGAGCGCGACGTCAGCCTGGTGCGCAACGCCACGATGGCGCTGCTGACCAGCGCGATCGCCGCGCTACCGTCCGAACGGCCGCAGGTGGTGACGACCAGCGTGCGCGCCGCGCCGATCACCGCGATCCGCGCCTTCATCGACCAGAATCTCACCCTGCCGACGCTCGACGCCAGCCTCATCTGCGAGCGTTTCGCCGTCACCCGGCCGACACTCTACCGCGCCTTCAAGGAGGCGGGCGGCGTTGGCGCCTATATCCAGAGCCGGCGGCTGGAGGCAGTGCACGCCCAGCTCGCCGACAGCGACGACAAGCGGCCACTCGCCGAGATCGCCGACGAATATTGCTTCAGCAGCCCGGCGCATTTCAGCACCGCCTTCCGCCGCCGCTATGGCTATGCCCCGCGCGACATGCGCACCGGCGGCGTCCACATCGATGCGGGCGCGCTGTTTCACTTCTATCAGAAGACGCTGGGAAGCGATTGATCTGCCGCTGAAAGTCGCCCCCCTGCTTTGATACCGGGGTGGAACCGCTGATCCGGCGGCCGGTGCTACCCAGGCGCCATGTTGATTTTCACCGATCGCCTGCCGCTGCCGCACACCGCAGCGCCTCTCCTTCAGACCGCGCCCCTCAGTCCCCAATCGGGGGTGCGCGGTCTGGAACAGGTGCGTCCGGGTCCGGCGGTGGCGGGTGAACCGGCGATGATGATGCTGGTCGGTATGGCACTGGTCGCCGTGACGATGATGCGCCGCTGGCAGCGGGCATCCCCGCGGCTCGACGCGGTCACCCGCCGGGCGCGAGCCGAGGTCATCCGCAACCGCGCGCTAGTGCAGCGGTAGCCGGCCGATCAGCAGCCGCTTGGCATAGGCGATGGCGCGACCGAGGTCGCGCGTGTCCACCGCGCCGAGATCGAGCGACAGCGAATTGGCGCGGCTGGCCCGCCGCGCCACGATCGGCGCACCGGTCGGCAGATCGAACCGCAAGCTCTCCGCATCGGCGCTGCCGCCGGCCTCGATCACTCGACCGCACAGCCCCGCCCAGTCGAGCGGCGGGCGGTAGGCGAGCGTCACCGACAGCCCCTCGACCGGCCGGGCCTGCCGCCGGCGCAGCGCCGAGGGCGGCTGGCCGAAGCGGGTGGCGAAGGACTCGTTGAACCGGCGGATGCTGCCATAGCCGGCGGCAAAGGCGATCTCGGTCAGCGGCAGTTGCGTCTCGTGGATCAGCTTCTTCGCCAGATGCACCCGCCGCGTTTGTTCGATGGCGATCGGCGACACGCCGAGATGGCGGTCGAACAGGCGCCGCAGATGGCGCGCGGTGACCCCCAGCCGATCGGCAAGCGCATCGATATCGCCCTCGACCAGCGCCCCTTCATCGATCAGCCGCAGCGCGCGATTGATCGTCGCCATCGACCCCAGCCAGGCCGGGCTTTCAGGCGCCGATTCCGGGCGGCAGCGCAGGCACGGACGCAGGCCCGCCTCCTGCGCGGCAGCGGCGGAGGCGAAGAAGCTGATGTTGCGGCGCAAGGGCGTGCGCGCCGGGCAGATCGGGCGGCAGTAGATGCCGGTGGTGTGCACGCCGATGAAGAACAGCCCGTCGGCCGCCGGGTCGCGGCGGCGGATGGCGTCATAATAGGCGGTGTCGTCGAGCATGGCGCCCATTCTCCGTCGCTCGGCCGGGGCTGGCTAGCGATTTTCGGACCTTCATGGCCTGCCGCCAATCGCGTCCGAAAGCGGCGAGCGGGGGTGCTGCCGATCGGGCACTCCAACCGCCGCGGACGTAAATGGAGACCAACGATGAGCGATGCGAAACAAGCAGCAATGGCGGTGTGGGCGGCGTTCGGGTCGCGCGATGCAGATCAGGTGCGGGCGGTGCTGACCGAGGATGCCTGCTGGCTGGCACCGCGTGGCAACGCGACCCAGCTTGCGCTCGGCATGGCGCCCGATGCGCTGGAGACACGCGAGGGGATCATCGACTTTCTGGTGAGCCGCTTCCGCGAGGCGTTTCCGGACGGCGCGTCCTTCGACTTTACAAACGTGATCGCCGACGGATCGACCGTGGTGTTCGAGGAGCGGATGCGCGGCCGCACCTCGACGGGCCGTGACTATGACAATCTCTATTGCTGGGTATTCGAGATGAAGGGCGAGCGGGTACGGCGCATCCGCGAATATATGGACACGCTGGCCGGCTACAGGATGTTCTTCGGTGATGACGCCATCCCCGCCCGCTGAGTCGATGTCCGACGCCGACCTTCGCGCCTTTGTCGCCGGCCTGCTTGGCCAAGCGCCGACAAAGGCGGCAAGTCTGTTCGGCCTGCAAGCGCGCTGGATCGAAACGCCGATCGGGCCGATGTTGGCGGTGGCCGGCGACGATGGCCTGCACCTCCTCGAATTCGCCGAGCGGCGTGGCCTGCCGCGAGAGCTGGAGCGGTTGCAGGCGCGGCGGGGGGCAATCAGCTTCGGCGACAATGACGTGCTGGCGCAGACGGCGCGCGAGATCGACGGCTATTTCGCCGGAACGCTCATGGCGTTCAGCGTGAGTTCTGCCCAGGCGGGCAGCGCGTTCGAACGCTCGGTATGGGCGGCGTTACAGGCGGTCCCGAGCGGCGAAATCCACACCTATAAGTCGCTGGCGCACAGCCTCGGCCGGCCCGAGGCGATCCGCGCGGTGGCGCGGGCGAACGGCACCAACCAGCTGGCGATTATCGTCCCCTGCCACCGCATCATCGGCAGCGACGGCGCGATGGTCGGCTATGGCGGCAAGATCTGGCGCAAGCAGTGGCTGCTCGACCATGAGCGGCGTCACGCCGATTAGGCGGGGCGCTTCAGCGCAGGGCGCGCGGCGCGACGTTCGGCGGCGTGGTGCTCGGCGCGGGCGACCAGCATCGCCAGATCCTCGGTGCCGATATCGAACGTCTCGCCGAGGTCGGCGACGGCGCGCTCAATATCGACGGGCAGGAGGCCTTCCTCGGCCAGCTGACGCTCGGCGACCGCCGCGTTCGGGCGATGCGGATAGGCGTGACGCGACAAGCGGTGGAACAGCCACGCCGCGCCGACCAGCGCGGCCGAGCTGACCGCCACCGGCGCGAAGGCGAAGCCGAAACCGAGCGCGGTAACCGCCGGCCCGCCGAGTGCGGCGAGCAGCGCGACGGCGCCGCCCGGCGGATGCAGGCAGTGCGCCAGCGACATCACGAGGATCGCGGCCGCGACAGCGAGCCCGGCGGCAAGCGGCGGGGCGGGGACGAGCATCGCCACCGCGACGCCGACCAGCGCCGACAGCGTGTTGCCGCCGATGATCGACCAGGGCTGGGCGAGCGGGCTGGCGGGTACCGCGAAGGCGAGCACAGCCGACGCGCCGATCGGTGCAACGAGCAGCGGCAGCCCGGGCGTCGCGAGCCCGGCCAGCATCGTCGCCCCTGCCACCGCGGCGATGCCAACCAGCGCGCCGACGCACGCGAGCAGGCGGTCGCCAAGCGTGGCGCCGGCGAGCAGCGGGGTGAACCAGGGGCGATCGAATGGCAGGGCAGGCTCCACAGGTCAGTCAGGCGCTGCGCCTCTTGCCGCGGATGGCGGAATGGGGCGAGCGAGAGTTTTTAGAGGAGCGGAAAGCGCGGCTTGCCTATTGACTACATTTGTAGCTCAGCATAGCCTGCTACAAGTGTAGCATCACATGCGACAGACGCAGTGACGGAAAGTGGAGTCGGACATGCGCAATCTTCATCAGGCCCTCGACAATTGCCGCCCCTGGCTTGCCCCCGCGGTCGCGGCGGCCCTCGCCATTCTCGGCGCCGCGCCGCAGGCGGTGGTGGCGCCGGTCGCCGCGCACGAACGCGACGGCGATTCCTACATCCTGCTCGGGTCGGAGCGCGGCGCGACGATGATGTCGGGCAACACCGACGATCTGAAGCGCGCGAGGGCACTCCGCCGGGGCGACGAGCCGCTCCTCTACCTCACGCGCGACGGCAAAGCCTATGTCGTGCGCGACGCGGCCACGCTGGCCAAGGCAAGCGCGCTCTTCAAGCCGCAGGCGGAACTCGGCAAGCGTGAGGCGGCGCTCGGCGCCCGTCAGGCCGAACTCGGCAAACGTCAGGCCGAACTGGGCCGGCGGCAGGCGGAGCTGTCGCTGAAGCAGGTGAGCAGCCAGGGCCGCTCGGATGCCTTCAACCGCGAACAGGAAGAGCTCGGCCGCCAACAGGGCGCGCTGGGCGAGCAGCAGGGCAAGCTCGGCGATCAGCAAGGGCGCCTCGGCGACGAGCAGGGGCGGCTCGGGCGCGAGGCGCATACCAAGTTCCGTGCGCTGGTCGATGATGCGGTGCGTCGCGGCCTCGCGACGCCCGTCTAGCGCTTACTCCGCCGCTTCGAGCCGAGGCGCCACGCGCGGCGCCTCGGTGACGAAACCCATCGCGCGCAGCAGTGCGCTGTCCTCGTCCTCGCCGGCGTTGGGCGTGGTCAATAGCTTGCCGCCGACGAAGAAGCTGTTGGCGCCGGCGAGCAGGCACAGCGCCTGCATCTCGCGGCTCATCGCCTCGCGGCCCGCCGACAGGCGGACGTAGGATGACGGCAGCATCAGCCGGGCGACCGCGATCAGGCGCACCGTGTCGATGTCGTCGACCGGCGCGGAGCCGGCGAGCGGGGTGCCGGCGATCGGCACCAGCCGGTTGATCGGCACCGATTCCGGATGCGGCGACAGCGCCGCCAGCTCGACGAACAGCCCGAGCTGATCGTCGAGGCTCTCGCCCATGCCGACGATACCGCCGCAGCAGAGCTTCAGTCCGGCGTCGCGCGCCTTTGCCAGCGTATCGAGCCGGTCCTCATAGGTGCGGGTAGTGACGACCTTGGCGTAATAGTCGCGCCCGGTGTCGAGGTTGTGGTTGTAATAGTCGAGGCCGGCGGCGCGCAGCTTCTCGGCCTGCCCATCCTCAAGCATGCCGGCGGTGACGCAGGTCTCCAGCCCCATCGCCTTCACCTCGGCGACCATGCCGCACAGCCGCTCGACGTCGCGGTCCTTCAGGCTGCGCCAGGCGGCGCCCATGCAGAAGCGCGAGGCGCCATTGGCCTTGGCGTCGCGGGCGGCGGTGATCACTTCGTCCATCGGCGACAGCTTGGTCGCCTTCACGCCGGTGTTGAAATGCGCCGATTGCGAGCAATAGCCGCAATTCTCCGCGCAGCCGCCGGTCTTGATCGACAGGAGTTGCGAGGTCTGGACGGTATGCGGGTCGAAATGCGCGCGCAACGCCGCCTGCGCCTCGAACACCAGATCGTTCAGCGGGCGGGCGAACAGCGCGCGGGCCTCGTCGAGCGTCCAGTCGTGGCGGGGGGCATGGGCGCTCGTCATCGATTTGGACCTCGTCGCTGATAAAGACGGCGGCCCGCCTAGCATGCGTGAATCCGCCTCGCCAAGCCGAACCCGCCGCCCTAGCGTTTATTGCAAGGAGACACAGATGGACGAACTCGCGGGCTATCGCGGACGCTGGGCAGTGGTGACGGGCGCGGGCGAAGGCATCGGCCTGGCGCTCGCCGAAGGCTTGGCGAGGATCGGCATGAACCTCGTCGTGGTCGATATCCGCACCGAGGCGGCGGACGCTGCGGCAGAGGCCCTGAAGGCGTTCGGCGGCGAGACGCTGTCGATCGTATGCGATGTCAGCGACCGCGATTCCGTGGCCGGGCTGGCCGACCGGCTGGTCGGGCAGGACATCCTGCCGTCAATCCTGTGGATCAACGCCGGGGTCGCGGTCGGCGCCAGCGTGCTCGATGTGAGCCCGCGCACCGCCGAATGGGTTTACGGGGTCAACGTGCTCGGCGCGATCTGGACGGCGCAGGCGGTGGTGCCGCTGCTGCTGAAGGCGGAAGGGCCGCGCCATGTCGGCATCACCGCCTCGGTCGCGTCGGTCGTGCCCGTGCGCGGCCCTTTCACCATCTATTCAGCCTCGAAGCAGGCGACCGCCGCTGTGGGCGAGGCGCTGGCCGCCGAGCTGGCGCCGGAGAATGTCGGCGTCACCATCCTCTGCCCCGGTCTCGTCAACACCGGCATCTGGGACGCGGCGCGGGCGCGGCCCGAACGCTTCGGCGGCGCGCGCCGGCTGCCCGATGCGGTCGGCGAGCGCTGGCGCCAGGCCCAGGGGCCGGAGGTCGTCGTGCGCCCGGCGCTGGAGAGCATCGCGCGCGGTGGCGGCTGGTGCGTGGTGCCGACCGAAGCCGACAGCGAGCCCGGCTTCGAGGCACGGCATGCGGCAATCCGCGACGGCTTTCCGAAACCCTGATTCCCGGCCTTGCGCGGTCGCGGTCGCGTCTCTAGCGTCCGCCGCTTTCACGAATCCAGCGTCCAAGGAGACTTCCATGTCGGGGGGTAATGTTTCGGCCGAGCAGCTGCGGCTTTTCATCGAGCGCATCGAGCGGCTGAACGAGGAAAAGCAGGGCATCGCAGACGATATCAAGGACGTCTTCGCCGAGTCCAAGGGCCAGGGCTACGACGTCAAGACGATGCGCTCGATCATCAAGCTCCGGAAGATGGAGCGCGATGCGCGCATGGAGCAGGAAGCACTGCTCGAAACCTACAAGACCGCGCTCGGCCTCGCCGACTGATGCTTACCGCGCGGCGGTCGGATGATATTCCGGCCGCCCGCGGAACCAGTGATGCCGGTTGCCGGCGTCATTGAGGCGCGCGCCCGCGCTCAGCAGCACCAGCAGCGCCGACAGGCCGGTGGCGGCCGCTACCAAACTGCTTTCTTGCCCGCCGGCCGCATAGATCGCCGCCAGCGCCCACAGAAACACCAGCGCGTACCACGGGTTGCCGCGGCCGCGCCAGATCGCGGTGGCGGCGATGATCCCGCCGACCGCGATCACGGCGGCGGCGACCGGCGGCACATTGTTCATTTCGACACCGTAGAACTTCAGCGACGCCGCGATATTCACGATCGCGGCGGCGGACAGCCACGCCGACAGCGCGCTCAGCGGCAGCACCGCGCACCAGCGTTCGCCGGTGGTGAAGCCGGGCGCGGCGGCAAAGGCGCGGTAGATGAACAGGACGCACGCCAATCCGAACAGGATGATCGCGACGGACGCGGCGCCGAGCCCGTAGACCTGCGTATAGGCCACCCAGGCAGCGTTGGCCGCGAACGCGCCCGCACTTGGCCATGCGATCCGGGCGAGAAGCGCATTTGCGCGCTGCGCCGGCAATGCCTGCCAGATCGCATAGACGATCGCGCCAAGGTACAGGGCACCCCAGATCGAGAAGGCCCACCCGGCCGGCGTGATGAGCGTTCGCGTCATGTCGGACTGCTCGCCCACCGGCTGGCCGATGCCGAAGCGTGGCAACAAGGGTGTCGCGATCTGCGCCAGCGCGAAAAGAATGATCGCAAGGCGCTGTGCCAGCGGGCGGTGGGCGGTGTCTGGGGTCATACCGCGCTCAAAGTCCGCGTAGAGGTGAAAGTTCCGCATGGTGCCGCTCCGCCCTTGGACATCGGCGTACAAAGCCGCCATTAAGCCGGCAACGAACCCGATGGAGCGACAGATGACCGACGGCGCGACGTTCGCGATCCAGCCCAACGCCAACCCGATTCCGGCCTCGGAACGGGCGGTACGGCTCGAGAATCCGGGCTTCGGCACCGTCTTCACCGATCATATGGCGATGATCCGCTATCAGGCGGAGAAGGGCTGGCATGACGCGCAGGTCACGGCGCGCGGGCCGCTGTCGCTCGATCCGGCCTCGGCGGTGCTGCATTACGCGCAGGAAATCTTCGAGGGGATGAAGGCCTACCGCACGCCCGCGGGCGACGCGGTGCTGTTCCGCCCCGACGCCAACGCCGCGCGCTTCCGCGAATCCGCGCGCCGCATGGCGATGCCCGAGCTGCCCGACGAGCTGTTCGTCGGCGCGGTCGAGGCGCTGGTCAACATCGACCGCGACTGGATCCCGGCGGTCGAGGGCGGCAGCCTCTACCTCCGCCCCTTCATGTTCGCGAGCGAGGTGTTCCTCGGCGTGAAGCCGTCGTCCGAATATCTGTTCCTCGTCATCGCGTCGTCGGTCGGCGCCTATTTCAAGGGCGGCAAGGACGCCGTCACCGTCTGGGTGTCGAGCGACTATACCCGCGCCGCGCCGGGCGGCACCGGCGCCGCCAAGTGCGGCGGCAACTATGCCGCCGGCCTGATCGCGCAGGCGCAGGCCAGCGAGAATGGCTGCGACCAGGTGGTGTTCCTCGATGCGGTCGAGCGCCGCTATGTCGAGGAGCTGGGCGGCATGAACATATTCTTCGTGTTTGACGACGGCTCGATGCTGACGCCGCCGCTCGGCACCGTGCTGCCGGGCATCACCCGCGCCTCGGTCATGACCATGGCGCGCGACAAGGGCGTCGAGGTGCGCGAGCAGCTCTATTCGATGGAGGACTGGCGCACCGATGCCGCCAGCGGCCGCCTGAAGGAAGTGTTCGCCTGCGGCACCGCCGCCGTCATCACCGCGATCGGCGAGGTGCGCGGCACCGAGCATGGTTTCACCATCGGCAATGGCGGCACCGGCCCGGTCACCCGCGCGCTTCGCGACGAGCTGACCGGCATCCAGCGCGGCACGCGGCCCGATCCCTACGGCTGGGTGAAGAAGGTCGGCTGATCGCCGTTCCCACCGCCGTCATACCGGCGAAAGCCGGTATTCAGACCGACCGTTCGACTGGATACCGGCTTTCGCCGAACTGACGGAAGAGTTTGTTTGCGCGCCGGGCGTCCCCGGCTAGGATCGCCGATATGCGGACACAGCTGACCATCAACGGCACGGGCCACGACCTCGACGTCGAGCCCGCCACCCTGCTCGTCGACCTGCTGCGCGACGACCTCGGGCTCACCGGCACCCACATCGGCTGCGACACCAGCCAGTGCGGCGCGTGCAACATCCTCATCGACGGGCAGGCGGTGAAGTCCTGCACGCTGCTCGCGGTGCAGGCCGACGGCGCGAAGATCACCACCATCGAGGGGCTGGCGACGAACGGTGCGCTTCACCCGATGCAGGCGGCGTTCAAGGAGCATCACGGGCTGCAGTGCGGCTTCTGCACGCCGGGCATGGTGATCGCCGGATTAGACATCGCCCGCCGCCACGGCGGCAGCGTCAGCCGCGAAACCATCGCGCACGAGCTGGAGGGCAATCTCTGCCGTTGCACCGGCTACCAGAATATCGTTAGCGCCATCGAAGCCGGCGCAAAGGCCATGCAGGATGCGTAGCTTCGATTATTCGCGCCCGGCGACGCTCGACGAGGCGTCCGCGCTGCTCGGCAGCGGCGGTGAAGTCGCGCTGATCGCCGGCGGCCACACGCTGCTCCCCGCGATCAAGTCGCGGCTGCGCGCGCCCGACCGGCTGGTCGACCTCGGCGGCATCGCCGGGCTCGATCGCATCGAGCGCGATGGCGATATTCTGTGGATCGGCGCGACCGCGCGGCACGGCGTCGTCGCGGACAGCGATGTGGTAAAGGCGGCGATCCCGTCGCTGGCGAAGCTGGCGCTGCTGATCGGCGACCCGCAGGTGCGCAACCGCGGCACGATCGGCGGCTCGGTCGCCAACAACGATCCCGCCGCCGACTATCCGGCCGCCTGCCTCGCGCTCGACGCGGTGATCGAGACGACCGCCGGCCGCCACGACGCCGGCGACTTCTTCCAGGGCATGTTCGCGACCTCGCTCGCCGAGGATGAGATCGTCACCCGTGTGGGTTTTCGCGTGGCCGAAGCCGGCGCCTACGCCAAGTTCCGCCACCCGGCGTCGCGCTATGCGATGGCCGCCGTCTATGTCGCGCGCTTTGCCGATGGCTGGCGCGTCGCGGTGACCGGCGCCGGGCCGGGCGCGTTCCGCTGGAGCGAGGCCGAGGCGGCCTTGGCCTCCGGCGCTTCGACCGACGGGCTGATCCCCGACGCGGACAACCTCAACAGCGACATTCATGCCTCCGCCGAGTACCGCGCGCACCTCTGCGCCGTGATGCTCGGCCGGGCGCTCAGCAAGATGGAGTAAGGCGATGGCGGGACCGAAAACTGACGGCAAGGCGCGGCTGATCCTCAGCACCACGCCATCGATCGAAGGCCGCGCCATCACCGCGCACCTCGGCATCGCGACCGGCGAGGTCATCGTCGGCGCCAACATCTTCCGCGACCTGTTCGCCGGCATCCGCGACATCGTCGGCGGTCGCGCCGGTTCCTACGAAAGCGCGCTACGCGACGCCCGGCAACAGGCGCTGTGGGAGCTCGAGCAGGAAGCCCGCGAACTCGGCGCCGACGCCGTGGTCGGCATCGACCTCGACTATGAGGTACTCGGGCAGGGCGGCACCATGCTGATGGTCAGCGCCACCGGCACGGCCGTAAAGCTGGGTTAGGGTCCGTACTCAGTAAGAATGACGTTCGAGACGGCGTCAGGAAGTCCATGGCAAGTAAGGTCGCGCAGACCAGCTAGCAAATGCTAGCTGGCAAGCGGCCGGCGCGTAGCCATGGCCTTCCTCACGCCGCGCGAAGCGTGGCAGTGGGAAGCCCAAGGGTGTCGTCGACGCCGCTCGCCGGGGCCGACAGGCCCGCCTGCGCGACCTGTCCTCGCCCTTGAGTTTCCCACTGCCATCTCGAAAGCCATTCTTACTGAGTACGGACCCTAAGCCGCCACCCCGGCAAGCGCCGGGATGGCGGAGGTCCTAGGCCGTGACCTGCGCGGGCATGAACCGGCTGTTGCGCAGCAGCGCCGCCGAGATCAGCGAGACGAGCAGGCCCACCGGGAAGAATTCCATGAAGAAGGTCATCGCTATCCGCATCGCCGGGTTGGCGTACATCGTCACGAAGTCGTTCATCTGCGCCTCGAGCCTCGCCATCTCGGCGGCGCTCGCCCCATCGGCGCGCGCGGCATCGAGGGTGGCCTGCGCATAGGTGGCGGCAAAGCTGCTATCCATGAACAGCATCGCCGCTTCCCACGACAGCACATAGATCAGCCCGGCGACGGTGCTGATCGCGAGGCCATAGCCGAACGCCGGCCAGAAGCGGATGACACCGCCCAGCTCGACATCGCGGCGGCGCTTCACGGCAACGAACACGGTGGTCAGCGCGACGAGCATGATCGTGTAGCCGATGACCATGCCCCACGCGCCGCCGACATGGCCGTGGTCGAGCGTGACGCCCATCGCGAACAGCGGAATGCCGACGATGAGCCCGGCGATGACGCCGTAGGTCAGAATGTTGCGAAGCATAATGTGTCCCTCCCCCTGATGCAGGATGAGCCCGCATTGGAGGCGCGGCAAGCGGCGCGGAGCAATCGGCCGAAAGGGTGATTTCGCCGGACGGGCGCGGATTCGACCCCTCTCCCCTCCAGGGAGAGGGGCTCAGGAAACGCTCAGCGCAATATCCCCAGCGCCCGTGCCCGCGCGATGGCGTCGGTGCGCCGCTTCGCCTCCAGCTTTTCGAGCAGCCGGGCGACATGCGTCTTCACCGTGTGCGGCGACACGCCGAGCCGGTCGGCGATCTCCTTGTTGGCGTGGCCGGCGGCGAGGAGTTCCAGCACCTCCCGTTCCCTCGCGCTGATGCCGAGCGACGCGACTGCCTGCGGATTGCCGTCGAAATCGGCGCGCGGCTTGGCGGCCAGCACCTTCATGCCGACCACCAGCCCGACGATCAGGAAGGCGGCGGCGACGACGAACAGATAGAGGTCCGACGCATGCGCGCGCACCAGCCGCTGGTAGCCGACCCAATCGAGCGCCAGCGCGCCCGCGGCGAGCAGCGCGCCCCAGGCGAGGATCGGCAGGGCCGACCGACGCCAACTCATCGCGTCGGCAGCACCCACGCCCGCAGTCGATAATCGGCGCTGTCGCCGCGGCGCGCGGCGCTGCGCATCAGGTAGACGCGCAGGCGATAGTCGCCGGTCACCGGCAGCTTGCCGCTGAACTTGCCGCCGTCGATCGAGCCGATGAACAGCGCGGTGTCGCTGCCCGGCGCGGTCAGGTTGAAATAGGCGGAGCGGTTGGTGGTAGTCATCGCCACGCTGAGCGTGTGACCCTCGGTGCCGGCCAGCACATAGTCGACGAACTGGTCGCCCTTCAGGCTGCCCTTGGCGGTCACCGGCGTTTGCGAGGTCACCGACAGGCGTTTGGGAACGACCGCGGGCGCGGCGGCGACGAGCGCCACCGCGGCCATCGCCGCAAAAAGGCCGCGCCTAGAAACGGCGTTCACCGGAATCGACCTTGTCGCAGCGGCCGTCGAACGACTGGCCGGTGCCCTTGATGCTGATCGTGCCGGTGGTGCGGTCGATCCTGATCTTCGGCTTGTTGAGACCGTTGAGGCGATATTCGGCGCGGATTTCATTCTCGCCGACGATCACGTCGCGAAGCTCCCACCAATGCTGGTGATCGCCGCCCGAATTGATCGGCGGGACCAGATTGTCGGGGAGGCGGATACGGCCCTCCTGACCTTGAATCTGGATGGTCACCGCCGTCTCGAAGCCGCGCGATGCCATCTCATAGCCGGTCTTCGTGCGGTACTTGTGATCGAACTTGTCCCATTCGAGCGAGGTCGTCGGCGCGGTGGTGAGCTTGTTGCCGCCGCCCATGCAGATCAGGTTGATCGCGTCGGGCGCCTGCGCGGCGGCGGGTGTGGCGGCGATGACGGCGAGGGCGGTGAGGCGAAGCGGCATCTTCATCTTCAGTGACTCCCCAGGGCCGGCAGGCCGATGATCAGCAACCCGACGGCAACGAACAGAAAGGCGCTGAGCCCGAAGGAGATCAGCGCCTGTAGGAAACCGCGACCGAAGCCGCTGCGCAGCATGCTCGCGTACCACCGCGACTGCACGATGACGAACCAGAGGATCGCCACAGTGGCGATGATCGCGGCGGCAGGCGCGGTGCTGTCGTGATGATAGGTGTGCAGTGTCGCCGCGAGACCGACGGCCAGTGCGAAGGGCGCCGCCGCATAGCATTGGCTGTAGAAGGGCAGCTTCAGCGACTTGCGGGTGAGCGGCCGCTTTCGCCGCCCGAGCAGCCGCGTGGCGAAGATCAGCGGGAACAGGCTGAACAGCAGCAGCCGCATGATGAGCAGCGCAGTATCGTCCGTTACCAGCATCGCGAGGCCGGTCTTCTGGTCGATCAGGCCGCTGTCGCCGACCAGCGCCAGCGCGATGCCGTGGGAAATCAGCAGCGAGATCAGCAGGAACAGCGGTGGGCTCAGCGTGTCGGTATATTGCTCCTCCTCGCGCTCGCCGAGCTCGTCGTCGGCATATTCCATCGTGGTCAGCGGCCGAGTGAGCACCCGCCACAGCGTGATCGGATAGAAGACCAGCCAGCTCATCACCTCGTACAGCAGCTCGTCGATCGAGTTGAGCAACTGCGAGAAGTTCATGGCTGGCCGCCGGTGAGGAGCGTCAACGGCTTGCCGGTGCCGCCGCTGCCGAGGCTCGCCTGCGTGACCAGCACGGTGGCGCCGGGACGGAGGGTGGCGACCAGCGCGTCGTGGAAGGGCTTCGGCATATCGACGCGGTTGAGCGCGGCCTCGTCGACGTCCTTGCCCGCCTCGGTCGCATGGCCGGGCAAGCCGACGTAGATCCAGCGGGGCTGGCCGTTGGGGCCGGGCGCCAGAGTCACGACATGGGTTTCGGGATCGCTATCGGCGAAGCGCGCGCTGCTTCGGCCGATCTCGATGCCGTTGCGCAGCACCACCAGCATCTGGTCGCTCTTCGACGCGATGACCGTGACGGGGCCGAACGGCGAAGCCTCGGGGGTCCAGCGATAGCTCTGCCCCGGCGCGAGCGGCGCGGCGCCTTCCGCCTTGCCCTTGGCATCGACCGGCTGAAGCACGCTCGACCCGCCGGTGCGGATATGGTCGGCGGCGGCGCCCGACACCACCACCGTCGCGCCGAGCTCGGTGATGCCGAACAGCAGTTTGGCGAAGCCGAGCGGCAGGTGAACGCAGCCGTGGCTCTCCGGATAGCCGGGCAGGCCGCCGGCGTGCAGCGCGATGCCGTCCCAAGTCAGCCGCTCGGCGAACGGCATCGGCGCATTGTTGTAGGTGCGCGAATGATGGTCCGCATCCTTCTGCAGGATGGTGAAGACGCCGGTCGGCGTCTCGTGGCCGGGCTTGCCCGACGACACCGTCGACACCGCAATTCGCACGCCGTTGCGATAGACGGTGGCCTGCTGGCGCGACAGGTCGACGTAGATCAGCAGCGGGCCCGTCGGCGCGATGGCGGCCGCCCACACCCATTGGCCGGGTTTCAGCTGATCAGCTCTGCGCGCGAGTTCGACCGGCGAACTGGTGGCGGCGCCCTGTGCGGCAAGTTCGTTCGCCGGCAGCAGCAGAAGCAGCGCGACAAACGGCCGCGTGATACGCCGACGAACAGAATTCCCAAGGGACATGGCGGCAATCCTAGGGCCGGGACAGGCGCTTCGGCAATCCCGCGGGTTGCGGTTACAAAGGCGCACTGGCATGGCCGCCGCGTGACCAGCCCGATGCACTTCATCGATCGGACGACGCGCGCCTTCGCGCTCGGCGGCCTCGCGCTGATGCTGCTGCTCCGCATCCTTGTGCCGGCGGGGTGGATGCCCGCGCAGGCCGGCGGTTTCGCCGTCACGCTCTGCATCGACGGCGGGCCGGTCGCCGCGTGGATTGATGCCGATGGCCGCCTGACCCGTACCGCCAAGGGGGATGCCGGGCAGGAGATGCCGGGCAAGGACACACCCTGCGCCTTCGCCGCCGCCGGCCTGCCACCACTGCCGGTGCTTGCCGTTGCCATTGCCGAGCCTCTCGCCGTGACGCTGGAGCTCGCGCAGCCGCTGGCGCTGCCCGCTGCGATCGGTCGCGGTCTCGCCGCGCCGCCGCCCCCGGCAACCGGACCACCCGCCACCTTCTGAACCACTTCGTTGCGCGCGTGGGGAAAGCCGCGCGCCCGGACATCTGTTTCAGCAAGGACATTCACTTATGAAATCCCAGTTCATTTTCGCTGCCGCGGCGCTCGGTGCCGCGGTCCCCGCTGCCGCACAAGTCAGCGTCGACAGCCCCTGGCTGCGCGAAACCCCGCCGGGCGCGAAAGCCGGCGCCGGCTACGGCCTCGTCATCAACGGCGGCAAGGCGGCCGATCGGCTGCTCGGCGGCAGCACGCCGGTCGCGGCGCGGGTCGAGGTGCACAGCATGACGATGGCGAACGGCATCATGCGCATGCGCCCGGTCGCCGGCGGGCTCGCCGTTCCGGCGGGCGGCAGCGTCGCGCTGAAGCCCGGCGGCTATCATCTGATGCTGACCGGGCTGAAACAGCCGTTGCGGCGTGGGGCGATCGTACCGGTGACGCTCAGCTTCGCCAACGCGGGCGCCGTGCGCGTCACCTTTCGCGTCGAGGGCATCGAGCATGGTCAGGAGGATCCCCATGCCGGCCACTGATCTGCGCCGCGTGCGCCGCTGGCTGTGGGCCGCCGTCGCGCTGGTCGCGGTGGCGGCGAGCGTCGCCCTATGGCGGCCCGCGCCGAAGAACCAGGTCGCCGAAGACTATGCCTCGGCATTCGGCGGGCCGTTCAGCCTCACCGATACGCAAGGGCGGACGGTCACCGACGCGACCTTGCGCGGCAAGCCGTTCGCGATCTTCTTCGGCTTCACCCACTGCCCCGATGTCTGCCCGACGACCCTGCAGATGATGGTGCGGCTGCGGCAGAATCTCGGGGCGGACGGCGACCGGCTGAACATCGTCTTCGTCTCGGTCGACCCGGAGCGCGATACGCCCGCGGAGATCGGCCACTATCTGACGATGTTCGACACGCCGATCATCGGGCTGACCGGCAATCCGGCGCAGTTGAAGGCGATCGTCGACGCCTATCATGTGTTCTACGAGAAGGTGCCGATCGAGGGCGGCGACTATGTCGTCGACCACACCGCCTCGGTGTTCCTGATGGACGCCGACGGGCGCTTCTTCAGCACGCTCGACCACAAGGAGGGCGAAGCGCCGAAGCTCGCCAAGCTGAAGCGGTTGCTCAGGGAAGGGTGAACAGCAGCCGCACGCCCAAGGAATCGATCCCGCGGTTCTGCTTCGAAAACAGCGTCGCGTGGCTGAGGTGGACCCAGCTGGCTTCCACCGCCACGCGGTCGCTCACCCGCCAGCCGACGGCGGCCTCGGGCTCGAAGGTCACCTTCGACCCGAGGTCGACGCGGTTGCCGTTGCTGAAGGCGCGATCGGGGCCGTTGTTGACCGACAGGCCGATGCCGGGGCGGAAATAGAGCGTGCCGCCGAACTTCCAGTTGAGCCCGACCGCCGCATAATCGGTGCCACCGTCGAGCGCCGCCGACAGCAGCACGTGCGGCGCCGGGCGGCCGATCGCGGAAAGCGCCTCGATCGGCTCGCCGATCCAGCCGGCCTTGATGTCCTGCCCGCTCTCGAACTTCTCGTCGGCGAAGGTCGCGTCGTGATCGTAGAAGCCGAGCCAGAGCTGGTCGGCGTGGGCGGGCGTGGCGGCTCCCGCCACCATCGTCATCCCCGCGAAGGCGGGAACCCAGCCCCACTGAAAAAGCGCCCGCATGGCGGGCAAGTTATCTGCTGCGGACTGGGTCCCCGCCCGCGCGTGGATGACGGGAAGGGGCGCGTCGACCGTCAAGGCAGCGCGATCAGCGAGATTTGCCGCCCATAGTCAGGCTCGCCCGCATGCGTCGTGCGGCGGTAGCTGAAATAGCGCCCGCCCTGCGAATAGGTGTCCTCGCCGAGCATCTCGACCGTCGCGATGCCGGTCTCCGCCAGCCGCCGCGCGACGAAGCCTTCGAGGTCGAACTGGTGATGCCCCTCGCGGCCCGGGGTGAAGAAGCTGTCGTTCTCCGGGTCGGCCTCGGTGAAGCGGCGGCGGAAGGCGTCGTCGACTTCATAGGATTTGCGCGCGATGCAAGGGCCGATCGCGGCGGCGATGCGCTTGCGGTCGGCGCCGAGCGCTTCCATCGCGCTGACGGTGTTGGCGAGCACACCGGTGAAGGCGCCCTTCCAGCCGGCATGCGCCGCGCCGATCACGCCCGCTTCAAGATCGGCGAACAGCACCGGCGCGCAGTCGGCGGTGAGGATGCCGAGCGCGAGGCCGCGCTTGTTCGTCACTACGCCGTCTGCCTCGGGCCGCGCGTCGTCGGACCACGCCGCGTCGGCGGTGACCACCGTCGGGCTGTGGACCTGATGCAGGGTGGTGAGCGTCAGCCCGTCGCCGATGGCCGTCACCGCCCGCGCGCGATTCTCGGCGACCGCCGCGCGATCGTCCGACGAGCCGAGGCCGACGTTGAGGCTGTCGAAGATGCCGCCCGACACGCCGCCGGTGCGCCCGAGAAACACGTGCGGCACGCCGGCGAGCGCGCGCGCCTTGGAAACGTCGAGGGTCACGCGGCCACCGCCGGCTCGGTCAGCGACAGCTTCCAGATGCGGTCGTCGTCGGGCTGGTCGCCGACCCAGAAGATATTCTTGCCGACCTCGACGAAGCCGTAGCGGCCATAGAATTTCTGGGCGCGGTGGTTCTCGCTGTAGACGGTCAGGAACACGTCCTCGGCGCCGCGGCGGCGCAGTTCCTCGAGGCCCCAGTCCATCAGTTTCTGTGCGACGCCGCGGCCATGGTGGCTGCTGCGCACATAGAGCTGGCGCAGCTCGAGCGCGCGCCGGTTCGGGTCCGCCTCGACCTCGGTGTGCAGCGCGCCGACCTTGCAATAGCCGACCAGCTGGCCGTCATCCTCGGCGACGAGGAGCGCCAGTTCGGGGTCCTTCATTTCCAGCGGCATGCCTTCGGGGCCGAAAACGGTGACGAGGAAATGGTTGAGGTCCTTCTCCGAATAGAGCGTGCCGAACGTCTCGACGAAGGTATCGCGGCCCAACTGGCACAGCGCCTCGGTATCGGCGTCGGTGGGCGGACGGTAGGTGATCTCGGTCATTCGAAACCTGCGGGTTGCGGCCAGTCCCTGCCGGTTAGCGCCAATGCCTTGAACAGGGAACCCATCGCATCGGGCAGGACCAGCCGGTCGGTGCCGGATCGCAGCAGCGCCGCCTGCTCGGGCGAGGCGCGGGCGGCGAGCGCTTCGGTGCGCGCGGCGATGCCGAGCGCGGCGAGGAGGTTGCCTTGCGTGGTCAGTTTCCAGGCCCGTGCGGGTGCCGCGGCGGCGGCGAGGGCGGTGAAATCGACATGGGCGGTCAGGTCGGCCTCGCCAGGGTCGGCGAACGGGTCGGTGAAGGCGTGGTCCTTCACCGCCTGAAGGGTGTCGCCGGTGGACGGCCCGGCATAGCCATAGTCGACGATCAGCGCCGCGCCGCCCTGCGCCGCCAGCCGTGCGCCGATTTCGGCGGCGATGGCGGTGGCCATGGGCATCAGCTCGACGGTCGCGCCCTCCGGCGCGCCGGCGAGAGCGGCGGGGACGAGTGCGTCGAGCGGTGTGGGACCGGCCGCCTCGAAGAAGCCGCCGTCGCCGTGCGCCACCATCCGCTCGCGCCAGCCGGCGGGCGTGCGGATGAGCTGGCGGATAGGGAGGGCGTCGAAGAATTCATTGGCGACGAGCAGGAGCGGGGCGTCGTCGGGCAACTCGTCGATCCGGTGATGCCAGATCGCATCGGGCATTCGCGCGGCCTGTTCGGCGCGCAGGCTGGGACTGGTTTCGACGAGGTGGACCTTCGTTGCCGCGTGGAAACCGGGTACGCGGGCGGTCGCGCGGCGGATATCGGCCATCAGCGTGCCGCGCCCCGGCCCGAGTTCGACCAGCCGCACCTTCGGCGGTGACCCGGCGCGCAGCCACAGGTCGGCGAGCCACAGGCCGATCAGCTCGCCGAATATCTGGCTGATCTCCGGCGCGGTCGTGAAGTCGCCGCCGCGGCCCAGCGGATCGCGCGTGCCGTAATAATGCGCGAGGCATTCCGCCATGTAGCGCGCGACCGGCATCGGCCCGGTCGCCTCGATCTCGCGGGCAAGGCGCTGTCCGAGCGGGGTCATGGTCGCTGTTTGCCAGCGCAGCAGTTCAGAAGAAAGCGCGTTCCCTCGCCTTCGCACCCACCATCGTCATACCGGCGAAAGCCGGTATCCAGTCGTCGGCCGATCTGGATACCGGCTTTCGCCGGTATGACGGATTGGGGGTTGGGGGCGGGTGCCGAGCTACTGCTGCGCCGCCGGCCCCGCGATCGGCTCGACGCGGACCCGGCGCCCCTTGGCGGTGGCGATGAAGTACAAGCCGCCGATGATCAGCGGCAGGCTCAGCCACTGGCCCATGTGGAGACCGGTGCTCGCGGCGAACTCCACGAGTTGCGAATCGGACTCGCGGTAGAACTCGACGAAGAAGCGGAAGGCGCCATAGCCGAGCGCGAACGTCCCCATCAGCTTGCCGGGCTGGTAGCGCGCATCGGTCTTCCAGAACATCCACCACAGGATGACGAACAGCACCAACCCCTCGAGGATCGCCTCGTAAAGCTGGCTCGGGTGACGCGGCAGGTCGCCGCCGGTCGGGAAGATCACGCCCCACGGCACGTCGGTGGTGCGGCCCCACAGCTCGCCGTTGATGAAATTGGCGAGGCGGCCAAAGCCCAACCCGAAGGGAATGGTGACGGCGATATAGTCGGCGAAGCGCAGGAAGCTGAGGCCGTTCGATCGGGTGAACCCCCACATCGCGATCACGACGCCCAACAGGCCGCCGTGGAAGCTCATGCCGCCTTCCCAGACCTTGAGGATGTCCACCGGGTTCGCGAGATATTTCGCGGGTTCGTAGAACAGCACATAGCCGAGCCGTCCGCCGAGGATGATGCCGAGCGTGATCCAGGTGATGAAGCTGTCGATGTGCTTCGCCGAGGCCGGGGCGCCGGGCGCCTTCAGCATGCGCAATATGTACCACCAGGCGACGATGATGCCGCCGATATAGGCAAGGCTGTACCAGCGCAGCGCGAACGGACCGATCTCAAAGATGATCGGGTCGAGGCCCAGGTCGGTGAACTGGATCGCCGTCTGCGCGAAGTTGATAGGGTCCACCATTTCCCCCTTTGCCGGTCAGGTGCCGCGCACCATAGTTGCCCCCTGTCATTAAGCTAGTGGGGAGATGGAGCGATGACTGAATCGCTCGACGCGTTCCGCGCCGAAGTCCGTGATTATCTCGCGGCGAACTGCCCGCCCGAAATGCGGACGCCCTTCCAGTCGGAAGACGATGCGCCCTGGGGCGGCCGCCACTTCAAATGGACCGCGCCGCAGAAGGCGTGGCTCGACGCGATGGCCGCGAAGGGCTGGACGGTGCCGACCTGGCCGAAGGAATATGGCGGCGGCGGCCTGTCGAAGGAGGAGGCCAAGGTGCTCGCCGACGAAATGCGCCGCCTCAAGGCCCGCCCGCCGCTGCAGTCGTTCGGCATCTGGATGCTCGGGCCGGCGCTGCTCAAATATGGCACCCACGAACAGAAGCTCGAATATCTCCCCCCCATCGCGCGCGGCGAGATTCGCTGGTGCCAGGGCTATTCGGAGCCGGGCGCGGGGTCGGACCTCGCCAGCCTCAAGACCCGCGCCGACGATCATGGCGATCACTGGATCGTCAACGGGTCGAAGGTGTGGACCAGCTATGCCGATCAGGCCGACTGGATCTTCTGCCTCGTCCGCACCGACTTCACCGCGACCAAGCACAACGGCATCAGCTTCGTGCTGTTCGACATGACCACGCCGGGCGTCACCACCAAGCCGATCAAGCTGATCTCCGGCTACTCGCCCTTCTGCGAAACCTTCTTCGACGATGTGAAGGTGCCGAAGGCGCACCTCGTCGGCGATCTCAATCGCGGCTGGGACATCGCCAAATATCTGCTCACCCACGAGCGCGAGATGATCGGTGCGATGGACACCGGCGGCAGCGGGCCGGGCCTCGGCCAGCTCGCCGGCAAGCTGATCGGCGCCGATGCCGAAGGGCGGATGAACGACCCGATCCTGCGCGGCGATATCCTGCGCGCCGACATGGACGGGCTCGCCTTCATGCTGACGATGGAGCGGGTGAAGGACGAGGCGAAGGCCGGGCAGGGCGTCGGCGCGCTGTCCTCGATGCTCAAATATTATGGCACCGAGCTCAACAAGCGCCGGCAGGAGCTGTTCATGTCGGTGCGCGGTACCGACGGGCTGATGTGGGAAGGCGAGGAGAGCAAGAACGGCGCACAGCCGCGCAACTGGCTCCGCAGCCGCGCCAACTCGATCGAGGGCGGCACCAGCGAGGTGCAGCTCAACATCATCGCCAAGCGCGTGCTGGAATTGCCGGGGGCGTAGTTTCTTTCCCTCTCCCTGGAGGGGAGAGGGAGGGGCCCATGAAATGGGAGGGAGAGGGTGGTCGCAGGGACGCCACGGCGCGCGTACCGACCACCCTCTCCCCGGCCCTCTCCCCTCTAGGGAGAGGGAGAAGAGACGGGGAGAATATCGAAGTGGCACTCGTACTGACCGACGAGCAGGCGATGATCCGCGACAGCGCGGACGGCTTCTTTGCCGAGAAGGCGCCGGTATCCGAACTGCGGCGCCTGCGCGATGCGAACGATGCGACCGGCTTCAGCCGTGAGTTGTGGAAGGCGATGGCGGAGATGGGCTTTGCCGGCATCCTCGTGCCCGAGGAGCAGGGCGGCGTCGGCCTCGGCTACGTCGCCGCCGGCCTCGTGCAGGAGGCGATCGGCCGGAACCTCAGCGTCACGCCGATGCTGTCGACCGCCGTGCTCGGCGCCACCGCGGTGATCGCGGCGGGTACCGACGAGCAGAAGGCGGCGCTGCTGCCGAAGCTGGCGAGCGGTGACCTGCTGCTCGCGCTCGCCGCCGAAGAGAAGTCGCGCCACACGCCCAACCAGGTCGAAACCCGCGCCGAGGCGTCGGGCAACGGTTTCAGGCTGACCGGCCGCAAGAATTTCGTGCTCGACGGCCATGTCGCCGACAAGCTGATCATCGTTGCCCGTACCGACGGCGAGATCGACGACACCAAGGGCCTGACCCTGTTCCTCGTCGACCGCGAGGCCGCGGGTGTTACGGTCGACCGCACGGTTATGGTCGACAGCCGCAACGCCGCGCGCGTCACGCTCGAGGCCGTTCAGGTCGATGGCGCCGACGTGCTCGGCGAGGTCGGTGGCGGCTGGGCGGTGCTCGAGAAGGTGCTCGACGCCGGCCGCGCGTGCCTTGCCGCCGAACTGCTCGGCGTGTCGGGGGAGAGCTTCCGCCAGACGGTCGATTATCTGAAGCAGCGCGAGCAGTTCGGCGTGAAGATCGGCAGCTTCCAGGCGCTGCAGCACCGCGCCGCGCACCTGTTCTGCGAGATCGAGCTGGTGCGATCGGCGACCCTCCGCGCGCTGCAGGCGCTCGACGAGGGCGGCAATCCGGCGCTGTTCGTCAGCCTCGCCAAGGGCAAGGCCGGCGAAGTGGCGAAGCTCGCCACCAACGAGGCGGTGCAGATGTACGGCGGCATCGGCATGACCGACGAGTTCGACATCGGCTTCTACATGAAGCGCGCCCGCGCCGGCATGGAGACCTTCGGCGACATCGCCTTCCATGGCGATCGCATGGCGCGGTTGATGGGGTACTGACGCCGCCCTCTCTTTTGCGTCATCCCCGCGAAGGCGGGGACCCAGCCCTTCAATGAGCGCCCGCCAGCGGCGGGCAATATTGTCGCTGGACTGGGTCCCCGCCTTCGCGGGGATGACGATCAGGTGTAGCGTGGTGAAACGATAAAGGACCGGGGGAGGGACTGGGGATGCTGAGCGAGCTCGACAAGGCGCTTGATGCCACCGTGGAGGTGCTGATCGCGCCGGGCGCGCAGCTCGAGGTGACGACCGCCACCGTGCGCGGCGTAGACCTGCCGGTCTTCAAGGGCGCGCCGCCGTCGATGCGCGAATATCTCGGCTTCTTCCTTCAGGCGAACGCCGACAAGGAGTTCGTCGTCTATCGCGACGAGCGCTACACCTTCGCTGACATCTACCAGCAGGGCATTCGCATCGCCGCGGCGGTCCAGCACAAATATGGCATCGCCAAGGGCGACCGCGTCGCCATCGCGATGCGCAACTATCCCGAATGGATCGCCGCCTTCGTCGGCCTGCTGCACCTCGGCGCCGTGGTGGTGCCGATGAACGCCTGGTGGCAGCCGGAAGAGCTGCGCTACGGCGCCGAGGATTCGGGGACGCGCCTCATCATCGCCGACGAGGAGCGCGCCCGCCGCTTCGCCACGCTCGATAAATTCAGCACGCCCGTCGTCACCGTGCGCACCGGCGCTGGTGTCGCCGACGAGCTGGGCGATTGCCGGCTGGAGGATCTGCTCGCCAGCTCGCCGCCGACGCCCTGGTATCTGTCGCCGATCGCCCCGTCGGACGATGCGACGATCATGTACACCTCGGGCTCGACGGGTTTCCCGAAGGGCGCGGTCGCGACGCATCAGGGCGTCGTCCACGGCGCGATGAACTACCTCGTGCAGGGCCTCGCCATGCTGCAGCTGGCGCAGACGGCGGGCGTGTCGCTGCCCGAACAGCAGGTGATGCTGCTAAACGTGCCGCTGTTCCACATCACCGGGTCGGTGCCGATCCTGCTGGTGTCGATCGCCATCGGCCGCCGCATGGTGATCATGCACAAATGGGACGCGGGCGATGCGCTGAAGCTGATCGAGAAGGAGCGCGCGACCTATTTCGTCGGCGTGCCGACGATGAGCCTTGAGCTGATGCAGCATCCCGACCGCGACAAATATGACATCTCGACGCTGCTCGACATCGCCGGTGGCGGCGCCGCCCGCCCGGCGGAGCATGTCGAGCGGCTGGCCGAGGCCTTCCCGGGGAAGCATCCGGCGATCGGCTATGGCCTCACCGAAACCAACGGCGTCGGCGCCGGCAATCTGCGCGAGAATTATCGCGCCAAGCCCGCCTCCACGGGGCGCGCCTCGAAGCCGATGGTCGAGATCAAAATCGCCGATGATGACGGCAATGCGCTGGCGGCGGGTGAGATCGGCGAGGTGTGCATCCGCTCGGTCGCCAACGTCCGCGGCTATTGGGGCAAGCCCGTCGAGACGGCGAAGGCGTTCACCGCCGACGGCTGGTTCCTCACCGGCGATCTCGGGCGCCTCGACGAGGACGGCTACCTCTATATTGTCGACCGCAAGAAGGACATCATCATCCGCGGCGGCGAGAATATCTCCTGCCAGGAAGTCGAAGCCGCGATCTACGGCCACCCGGCCGTTGCCGAGGCCTGCGTGTTCGGCCTGCCCGACGAGCGGCTGGGCGAGATCGTGGGCGCAGTCGTCTATCTGAAGCCAGGCGAGATGGTCGAGCCGGCGGCGCTCATCGACTTCACCCGTGACAGCCTCGCCGCCTTCAAGGTGCCGGCAAAGCTCTGGGTCTCGGCGGAGCCGCTGCCCAAGCTCGGTTCGGCGAAGATCGACAAGGTGTCGCTGCGCAAGCAGTACCGCGAACTCGTCGTTGAGCGTTCGGCGGCGGAATGAATCTCGTTTCGAGGCGATAACAAGTAATCGTTCATTTTCGATTAAGTAAAAACGCCTCCGAAACGAATTGTGGCTTGACAGTCACGCGAGATCGACTTGATCGATCGTGACATCAACACACCGTAATTCCACCTATTGTCTAAAAATCCCGAATCTGGTTAGTGCTTAACCCTGGTTAACAGCCGGGCGGGGTGCGCCGGCGTTTGCCTGGACCATCGGGGGGTCCCTCAACATGAACGAGCTTCTCCTTGATCAGGAGTCGCTGACGGCTGTGCCGTCGGCAGCGGCGGACATGACCGCCGACAGTGCAACCTTGTCCGCTTCGCCGGCCGCGGCGCTGACTGCGGCGGCGCTGATGCTTGCTGCCTGCGGTGGCGGCGGCGGTTCGAGCAGCGGGTCGAGCGGCCCGCAGGTCGCGGCGCCCACCGGCCCGCCGCCGCCCACGCCCGCCGACATGGGCCGCTTCCTCGGCCAGTCGGCGATGGGCGCCAACCGCGCCGAGGTCGACCGCGTGCTGTCGATCGGCATTCCCGCCTGGATCGACGAGCAGATCGCGATGGCGCGCCCCACCAGCCATTGGAACTGGCTGGTGGCGAACGGCTTCAACGTCATCGCCAACCAGGGCAACACCGCCGGCTTCGACCCGGCGATGTGGCAGCAGTTCATTTCCTCGCCCGATCAGCTGCGTCAGCGCGTCGGCCTCGCGCTCCTCGATTTCATCGTGGTCAGCATCGATCAGGTCGGCGGCAGCTGGCGCCAGTTCGCGATGGCCGCGTTCATCGACATTTTGTGGGACAACGCCTTCGGCAATTTCCGCACTCTGCTCGAGAAGATCTCGACCAACGCGGC
This sequence comes from Sphingoaurantiacus capsulatus, assembly GCF_042648405.1. NCBI lineage: Bacteria > Pseudomonadati > Pseudomonadota > Alphaproteobacteria > Sphingomonadales > Sphingosinicellaceae > Sphingoaurantiacus > Sphingoaurantiacus capsulatus. Next base: position 223,925 of record NZ_JBHRXV010000010.1, read on the forward strand.
GATGGCGCAGTTCCTCACCTTCCTCGGCAACAACAAGGCGAACACGCAGCGCGGCACGATTCCCGACGAGAATTATGCCCGTGAGCTGATGCAGCTGTTCGCGCTCGGGCCGCAGAAACTCAATTCGGACGGCAGCGTCCAGATGGAAGGCGACCGCGCCGCCGAGACCTACACGCAGGACGATGTCTCCGGCCTCGCCCGCGTGTTCACCGGCTGGAACCTCGATTCGACCGACAACACCATCCCCGACCGCTACGGCCGGCCGCTGGTACCGAACGCCAACCAGCATGAGATGGGCGTGAAGACCTTCCTCGGCACCACGATCCCGGCCGGGACGGCGGGCGCCGACAGCCTGCGGCTCGCGCTCGATGCGATCTTCGCGCATGCCAACTGCCCGCCCTTCGTGTCGAAGACGCTGATCCAGCGCCTCGTCACCAGCAACCCGTCGCCGGCCTATATCGCGCGCGTCTCGGCGAAGTTCGAGAATGACGGCGCCGGCGTGCGCGGCAACCTCGCCGCGGTGGTGAAGGCGATCCTCCTCGACGACGAGGCGCGCAGCAAGACGGCGATGGCGAGCGCGAACGCCGGCAAGTTGCGCGAACCGGTCACCCGCCTGACCGGCTGGGCGCGCGCCTTCGGCGTCACCTCGCCGTCGGGCGCCTGGGCGATCGGCGACACCAGCAACCCGACCAACCGGCTGGGGCAGGGCGCCGGTCATGCGCCGAGCGTGTTCAACTTCTTCCGGCCCGGCTACGCGCCGCCGAACAGCAGTCTCGCGACGCAGAAGATGGTCGCGCCGGAGATGCAGATCACCAACGAGCCGTCGGTGTTCGGCTATCTCAACTATATGATGGGGCTGATCCAGAACGGCACCGGCGACGTGAAGGCCGAGTATACCGACTGGCTGACGCGCACTGCCACCTCCGCCTCGCTGGTCAACGACATCAATATCGTGCTGGCCGGTGGGCAGGTGAACGCCACCACCGTCGCGCAGATCGTCCAGGCGGTCGACAGCATCGACAACACCACGCTGACCGGGCCGAACAACCGCCTCTACACCGCGATCATGCTGGTGATGGCGTCGCCCGAATATCTGGTCCTGAAGTAGGAAATCGCGGTCATGACCGACAATCAATCGCGGCGCGCCTTCCTGAAGCGCGCGGGCGCCTTCAGCCTGATGGGCACCGCCGGCTCGTTCGTCACCAACCTCGCCGGCATCGGCGAGGCGGCGGCGGCGACGGCGGCCGACTACAAGGCGCTGGTCTGCGTGTTCCTGTTCGGCGGCAACGACAACGGTAACACGCTCGTCCCGTACGACCAGACCAACTACAACAGCTACGCGACCTTGCGGCAGGGCCTCGCCACCGCGCGCGGCAGCCTGACGCCGACCTTGCTCAATCCGTCGACCGCGCTGCCGGGCGGCCTGCAGTTCGCGCTGGCGCCGGCGCTGGCGCCGCTGCTGCCGCTATTCGACGCCGGCAAGATGGCGGTGATGCTCAACACCGGCACGCTGATCGAGCCGCTGACCAAGCAGCAATATCAGGCCAAGAGCGCGCGCATCCCGCCGAAGCTGTTCTCGCACAACGACCAGACCAGCTACTGGCAGGCCGGCGCCGTCGAAGGCGCGCCGTCGGGCTGGGGTGGGCGCATGGGCGACCTGTTCCAGGCGGGCAACGGCACCTCGACGCTGACCTGCATCAACGCCAGCGGCAACGCGGTGTACCTGTCGGGCCAGACGGCGGTGCAGTACGCCGTGTCGACCGGCGGGCCGATCGCGCTCAATGGCAACCGCAGCCAGCTTTTCGGCTCGACGGTCGCCAATCAGGCGCTGCGCAACATCATGGCGGCGCCGACCGGAAATTTGATCGCCGACGAGCATGCCAAGGTCGCGAAGCGCTCGCTCGACGCCTACAGCCAGGTGACGTCGGCGCTGGGCGCTGCGCCCGCGATGACCGACATCTTCCCGACCAACAACTCGCTCGCCGACCAGCTCCGCGTCGTCGCGCGGCTGATCTCAGTCAGCCAGGAACTGGGCGCCAAGCGGCAGGTGTTCTTCGTGTCGATGGGCGGTTTCGATAACCATAGCGCCTTGAACGGCACTCATCCGACGCTGCTGGGGCGTGTCGCCGCGGGCATGAAGGCCTTCCATGACGCGACGGTGCAGCTGGGGGTCGCCGATAAGGTGACCGCATTCACCGCGTCGGACTTCGGCCGTACCATCTCGGTCAACGGCGACGGCTCCGACCATGGCTGGGGCGCGACGCACTTCGTCGTCGGCGGTGCGGTCAACGGCAAGCGCTTCTATGGCACCGCGCCGACGATGGCGCACAACGGCCCGGACGATCTCGGCCTCGGCCGCTTCATCCCGACGACGTCGGTCGACCAGTACGCCGCGACCCTGGCCAGCTGGTTCGGCGTCGCCGAAAGCGACCTGCCGACGGTGCTGCCGAACATCGTCAACTACACCAACAAAAATCTCGGGTTCGTCTGAGGCGCCGGCAGGCCTATATTGGGCCCGTTGCAGAGAGGGATGCGCCGATGTTCACGACGATGCTCGAAGGAACGCCGCAGGATTGGGCGCATATCGCGGCCGAACATGGCAAGCACCAGAAGTCGGCCGCGCCGCGGCAGATCATGGAAAGCCTTGCGCGGCTGAAGGACATCGAGGTCGGCTTCGCCGCCGACCAGCTGACCCACAGCCTGATGGCAGCGACCCTGGCGCGGCGGGCGGGGGCGAGCGACGAGGAGGTCGTCGCGGCCCTGTGTCACGACTTGGGAAAACTTTTCTCAATCCCTAACCACGGCCCGATCGCCGCCGAGATGCTGAAGCCCTACGTCTCGGAAGACCTGTACCACACCATCTACTGGCACCAGGATTTCCAGGGTCGCTATTATTACGAATATCTCGGCCAGCCGGCGAACAAGCGTGACCGCTTCAAGGACGAACCCTGGTTCGCCACCGCCGAGCGGCTGGTCGACGAATGGGACGCCCCGGCGTTTGATCCTGATTTCAACGTCGATCCGCTCGAAAGCTTCGAACCGGAGGTGACGCGGGTGTTCACCCAGCCGAAGCGGATGTAGCGGCGGCGCGAGGCAGCGCAGCGCCGCTTAGCCCCAAACCCAAAACATGCGTCATCCCGGCGAAGGCCGGGATCCACACCACCGTTGGTATGGATCCCGGCTTTCGCCGGGATGACGGCATTTGCGTGCGGAGAGCCCTGCTCCTTTTTTTCATCGTCATCCCCGCGAAGGCGGGGATCCATTAACTCAGGCGTCGGCGGTAATGGATCCCCGCCTTCGCGGGGATGACGATGTCATGTGCATTCAGGGCTGTTGATCAGTCCACCAGCACCTGCTTCCCCGTCAGCTTGTGCACCGTGCCGCGCTTCATCACGAAGTCGACGGTCTGCAGGCGCGTCACGTCGGCCACCGGGTCGCCGGTCACCGCGATGATGTCGGCGTCCTTGCCGACCTCGATGGTGCCGATCTGCGCCGACCGGCCGAGCAGGTCGGCGGCGTTGACGGTGGCGGACTTCACGGCCTCGGCGGGCGGCAGGCCGGCGTCGACCATCAGCTTGAACTCGCGCGCGTTGATGCCGTGGACGCCGACGCCGCTGTCGGTGCCGAAGGCGATGCGCACGCCCGACTTGATGGCGTGGCTGATGTTCTTGGTCGCGATCTTCTCGACCTCGAACGCCTTGTTGGCCGAGGCGACCGGCCGCTCGCCGCGCTTCGCCTGCTCGACCACCGACTGGAAGGCGAGCATCGTCGGCACGAAATAGGCCTTGCCCGACTTGAACATGCCGATGGCTTCGTCGTCGATGTAGGAGCCGTGCTCGATCGAATCGACGCCGGCCTTCAGCGCCGCCTTGACGCCGTCGGCGCCGTGCGCGTGCGCCGTCACCTTGCGGCCGAACAGCCGCGCGGTGTCGACGATCGCCTTCATCTCGTCATCGAACATCTGCCGGCCGAGGCCGCCCGCGACGTTCGATCCGACGCCGCCCGACGCGGCGAACTTGATCACTTCGGCACCGTGGCTGACCTGGCGGCGCACCGCGCGGCGGCAGTCGTCGGCGCCGTCGCAGACATTGTCGCGCTCGGCCATATAGGCCTTGGTCAGCGTGCGGTTGTAGCCGTTGACGTCGCCGTGGCCGCCCGACACCGAGACCATCCGCGCCGCCGGCACGATGGTCGGCCCGGGCAGGTCGCCGCTGGCGATGGTGTCGCGCAGCGCGATGATCGCCGGGCCTTCGCTGCCGAGGTCGCGCACGGTGGTGAAGCCCGCCATCAGGGTGCGCCTGGCGTTGCGCATGCCCTCGAACGCGTCGTCCTCATTGTCCTGCGACGAGGCGGCGAGGCGGCTCTCGAGCGGGCGACCGGTCGAGAACAGGTGCACGTGCATGTCGATGAGGCCGGGCAGCACGTACTTGTCGCGCAGGTCGACGACCTTCGACCCCGCTTCGCCGCCGACGAAGCCGTCGCGCACCTCGGCGATCTTGCCGCCGCGCACCACGATGGTGGAATTGCCGCGCGCTCGCGAGCCGGGTTTGTCGAGCAGCGCGCCCGCCTGAATATAGGTGACGACTTCGGCCGGTGCCGCCGCGGGCGCCTGTGCCCAGGCTGTCACGCCCGCCGCGATCGCCATCGCTGCTGCTGCGCCCAACATCATCCGCTTCATGCCCAACTCCCCTTGAGATTATGGTTTGGAGCGGACCTTAGCGGGGCGGGGGAGGGCGTCCATCCCCATTCATCGTCATCCCCGCGAAGGCGGGGATCCAGCCCATAAGGAATGCGCCGGCGAAGCCGACACGCTGTTTGACGGACTGGGTTCCCGCCTTCGCGGGAACGACGGAATGGAAGCGCTCAGCGCCCTGGCTGGGTCTGGCTGGGAGGATCACTGGCCGGGAAGCTCTCGTCCAGCTCCTCGTCGAGCAGCGCCTGCCGGTAGGCCTCGTTCTTCTGCAGGCTCTCGTCCATGCGGCGGAGCTGCTCGTCGGTCGCCGGCGCCTGATGCTTCGCCTTATAGTCGGCATAGGGCATGCCATAGACCCACTCGCGGGCCTCGTCCTTGGTCAGCGCCAGCCCGTCGGCCGAGGCGGCATCGAACAGCCAGTCGGACAGGCAGTTGCGGCAGAAGCCGCCGTGGCCCATCAGATCGATGTTCTGTACGTCGATGCGGCCGCGCAGATGGGCGACCAGCTGACGGAAAGCCGCCGCTTCGAGCCGTTCGCGGGTCGCTTCGTCGATGGGCATCACGTTCCTCCGGTTGCAAGCTTCGCTGAGCAGTATAGAGCTACGCCGCCCCCGAACCAGCCCGAGAGGCCATATCTTGCCCACCCATATCGAGCCGCGCCGTCGCAAGGTCCGCGTGCTGGCCACGCTGGGCCCCGCCTCGAACACGCCGGAAATGATCCGCGAGCTCTACCTCGCCGGCGCCGACGCGTTCCGCATCAACATGAGCCACGGCAGCCACGAGGGGCATGCCAAGGTGATCGGCCACATCCGCGCGCTCGAAAAGGAGCTCGGGCGGCCGATGACGATCCTCGTCGATCTGCAGGGGCCGAAGCTGCGCGTCGGCGCCTTCGCCAAGCCGGTGGTGCTGAAGAAGGGCGCGAAGTTCGTCCTCGACGACGACAAGACGCCGGGTGACGAGACGCGCGTGCACCTGCCGCACAAGGAGATTTTCGCCGCCCTGCGCCCCGGCGCGCGGTTGCTGCTCAACGACGGCAAGGTGGCGCTGCGCATCACCGCTGCCTCGCCGACGCGCATCGATACGGTGGTCGAGGCGGGCAGCGAGCTGTCGAGCAACAAGGGGCTGAACGTCCCCGACGTGGTGGTGCCGATGGCGGCGCTGACCGAGAAGGACCGCAAGGACCTCGCCTTCGCGCTCGAGCAGCATGCCGACTGGATCGCGCTGTCGTTCGTGCAGCGGCCCGAGGATGTGGCGGAGGCGCGGCGGCTGATCGCCGGGCGCGCCGCGCTGCTGGCGAAGATCGAGAAGCCGGCCGCCGTCGAGCGGCTGATCGAGATCGTCGAAATCTGCGACGCCGTCATGGTGGCGCGCGGCGACCTCGGCGTCGAGCTGCCGCCCGAGGAAGTGCCGCCGGTGCAGAAGCATATCGTGCAGACCGCGCGGCGGATGGGCCGGCCGGTGGTCGTCGCGACGCAGATGCTCGAATCGATGATCACCGCCCCGACGCCGACCCGCGCCGAGGTGTCCGACGTCGCCAACGCCATGTACGATGGCGCCGACGCGGTGATGCTGTCCGCCGAGAGCGCGGCGGGCGACTATCCGATCGAGGCGGTGACGATGATGGATGCCATCGCCCGGCAGGTGGAGGCGGACCCCTCCTATGCCGAGCGCGTCCACTTCACCGAAACGCTGCCCGAGGCGACCACCGCCGACGCGCTGTCGGCCGCCGCCGCCGACATCACCCGCACGATCGGCGCGCGCGCCATCTGCTGCTTCACCACCTCGGGCTCGACCGCCCGCCGCGCCAGCCGCGAGCGGCCGCCGGTGCCGATCCTCGTGCTGACGCCGAAGCTGGCGACGGCGCGGCGCCTCGGCCTGGTCTGGGGCGTGCACGCCGTCCACACCCGCGACGTCGACAGCTTCGAGGAGATGCTGTCGAAGTCGAAGCGCATGGCGCTGCGCACCGGCATGGCGGCGGCGGGCGACCGGCTGATCGTCATCGCCGGCGTGCCGTTCGGCACCCCGGGCTCGACAAACGTCCTCCACGCCGCCCGCCTGACGGGCGACGAGCTGAAGGGCTACAGCAAGTAGGGCGCGAGGCGCCGTTTCCTCACCATCGTCATACCGGCGAAAGCCGGTATCCAGACGGACGGTCGGATTGGATTCCGGCTTTCGCCGGAATGACGGATTGGGGTTGGAAGCGGGCGGTCGGCGCTAGAAGCTGAGCCCGAAGGTCAGCAGCTCGAACTGGACGATCGCCCACAGCAGCAGCACCGCCGATGCGCTGGTGGCGATGACGCCCAGCCGGCGCGGCCAGCCGCGCGTCGGGTCGCCCCAGGCGATGATGCCGTCGATCAGGATGATGACCAGCATCAGCGCACCAAGGCCGGTGGCGATGCGGAGCAGCAGCAGGTTGGTATCGGACGCGCTGGTCAGCAGCGCGATCTCCTGCTCGGCCCGGGTCAGGTAGACGATCCACGCCACCGCGACACCGACGACGATCCACACGCCGAGGCGGGCGAGCGGCAGCGTGCGGCGCGACAGGCCGTAACGTGGCAGTTGCGGCCGGCGGTAGCCGCTGCGCAGCAGCCAGCCGGCAGGCACGCTGAGCGCCGCCAGCACCATGACGCCCATCGCGGCGCCGAGGATGATGCTGGCCGAGCCGACCCAGTTGGGTGCGCGCTCCAGCACGGCGACGGGCGACAGCATCTCGCCGCCGATGCGCGTGACCCGGCCGTCGGCGCCGCGCACGAGGACAAGCGGCGAGCCGGTCTCCTCCTCGGCGAAGCGGTCGCGTGCGATCGGCACCCAGCGGCGCAGCGAGCCGTCGCTGCGCTTGGCGGTCGAGACGGTCAGCGCGCCGTCCTTCTCGGGCGTCACCTCGACATAGCCGAGCGCGTCGGCGAGCTTCAGGAAGCCGTGATGGATGCGCCGCGCCGACAGGTAGATGCCGGCAGCGTCCTTCGCGGTCGACTGCGCCGCGGGGATCGGGCGCAGCGGCACCTGCTGGCGGGCGAAGCGGTCGGCCATCAGGCGGCCGAGCTCGCCGCGCACGCGGTTGGCGGCGTTGCCGTTCGCGCCCTGGCCGTTGAACGCGACGTACCAGCCGATGCCGTGATCGGGCAGCACGCCGATATAGGTGGCGGTACCGGCGAGGTTGCCGCCGTGGCCCGCGTGGCGCACGCCCTTGTGCTCGCCGACCATGAAGCCGAGGCCATAGCCGCCCGAGGCGCCCGCCGCGACGGGGCGCTGCAGCCGCATCATCGTGGCGATCGACTGCGGCGACACGATGCGAACGTCGTTCAAGGCGCCGCCGCCCGCCAGCATGGCGAGGAAGCGGCCCATGTCGGCAGGCGTCGCCGACATGCCGCCCGCCGAGGTCGTCGCCACCCATTCGAAGTCGAGCGCCTCGCGGCTGCCGGGCAGATAGCCTTTCGCCACCGCGCCGCCCAATGAGGCAGGCACCGGCTGGCGGAAGGTCGATCGGGTCATGCGCAGCGGGCGGAAGATGCGATCTTCGACGAGCTGCTCGAACGGCACGCCCGCCGCCCGCTCGGCGATATAGCCGCCCAGCGCCGCGCCATAGTTGGAATAGGCCATGGTGGTGCCCGGCGCATATTCGCGGCTAGGGATGTTGCCGCTCATCGTCTGGCGGATCGGCTTCGGCACGCCGGGATCGAACACGCCGCGCAGCCGCTCGTCGAAGCCGGGGGTGTGGGTCATCAGGTCGCGCAGGGTGATCGGCTTGCCGAAGGCGGGCGGGATGCGGAAATCGAGATAGGTGTTCACATCGCGGTCGAGGTCGAGCTTGCCCTGCTCGACCAGCTGCATGACCAGCAGCCAGGTGAACAGCTTGGAGATCGAGGCCTGACGATAGAGCGTCGCGTCGGTGCTGGCGGCCAAGCGCTTCTCGAGGTCGGCATAGCCATAGGCTTTCGACAGGATGATGCGGCCGTCGCGGACCAGCACGATCGAGGCGCTGGGCAGGCCCTGCTGGTCGACGGCGGCGCGGATATAGCCATCGACGAAGCCGGCGATATCGTCCTGCGGCGGCGCGACGCTGACCTGCGCGGGGGCGGTGGTCGGGGCCGCGGCGGGCGGTGACAGCAAGGCCGGCTGCGTTTCCTGCGCCGGCGCGGCTGCGCCCGCCAGCCCGACCGCCACGATCGCTAACCGCCACCACCGCATGGCTGGACCCCTTTGTTTCCCCACCGGAACTATTGCAGCGCAGCAAGAGGTTGGGAAGGGGGAGACCGAAATGATTTCCGACACATCCGGCCGGCGGCCGGCTCAATCACACTTTGTTGCAAAAGCATGAACCGCTAGTTTAGTAGTTACTTCATAAGAAAATTCGGGGAGATTTCATGCTGAGGTGGACGATCGTCCTTGCCGGCGCCGCAGTGATCGCCGGCTGTGCGACTAAGCCCCAGTCGTTCGGCGAAGTGCCGCGCGATACGCGGGGACAGCCGATCTGGTCCGAGGTGATGAAGAAGGCCACGCGGCCCGATCTGGCGCCGCCGCAGGCCGACCCACAGAGTTAGCCGAGCAGCCTTAGCTCGCGCAGTCGGGCGCGGAGGTTGCTCGCCCCGTCAAACACATGACCGACGAAGCCGGCGGCTTCCGACGCGGCGACATTGTCGGCGCGGTCGTCGATGAACAGCGCCTCGCCGTCGCTCACGCCGAAGCGCGCCTTCGCCAGCGCGAAGATGCGCGGGTCGGGCTTCACCATGCGCTCGTCGCCCGACACCACGATTTCGCGGAAATGGCGGAACACCGGCGCGGTCGCGATGAAACGCGGCCAGAATTCATGGCTGAAGTTGGTGATGGCGTAGAGCGGGATGCCGGCGGCGGCGATCTCGTCGACCAGGTCGATCATGCCGGGGATGGGGCCGGGAATCGTCTCCAGCCAGCGCGGGTTATATGCCTCGATCAGTTCGCGATGTTCGGGAAAGCGCGCGATCAGTTCGGCGCTGGTCTCCGCAACCGGCCGGCCTTCGTCGTGCTGGAAATGCCACTCATGCGTGACAACCCGGCTGAGGAAATCCTCGAGCCGGGCCGGATCGTCGATCAGCTTTTCGTAGAGATAGCGCGGGTGCCAGTCATAGAGCACCCCGCCGACGTCGAAGACGATGCTGGTCGGTGCCGCGGCCGCATGCACGGCCAGGGCGTCCGACACGCGCTTTAGCCCTGGCGGGCCTTGAAGCGGCGGTTCGTCTTGTTGATGACGTAGGTGCGCCCGCGACGGCGGATCACGCGGCAATCGCGGTGACGGCCCTTGAGCGACTTCAGTGAATTGCGGATCTTCATGGTCCGTCCTGATCGGTAAGCGGTTATTCCGGAAAGCGCGGCTACCTACGGTCGGGCCGGGGGGAAGTCAAGGCGCGCGGGCGGGAATCTCGGGTGTTTCGCCGGGCTTTTTGCCTTTTCGCCGCCGCTTCGCCAAGCTGGCGGCGCCCATGATCGCCCGAACGTTGCAGAAACTCCTCGGTCGCGCCCCGGCGAGCGCCCGATCGGTGCCCGGCGGCACGCGAATCTACGCCGTTGGCGACATCCACGGCCGGCTCGACCTGCTGTCGGCGCTGGTGAAGCGAATCGAGGCGGATCGGGCCGGGTTCGGCGGCGCGGTCGAGGTGGTGCTGCTCGGCGACTATATCGACCGCGGGCCGCGCTCGGCGGACGTGCTCGACTGGCTGGCGGCCGGCCTGCCCGACTGGGCCACCTGGACCCTGCTGCGCGGCAATCACGAACAGGCGATGCTCGATTCGATCGACGGCACCGGCGGCCAGCCCCGCCTCGACGCGTGGCTTGAATATGGTGGACGGGAGACGCTGCGCAGCTACGGCGTTTCGGCGCGTGTGGCGCTCGGCAACGACCGCGCGCCGATCGTCGCGGAGATGCACGCCCGCGTGCCGGCGGCGCACCTCGCGCTGATGCGCGCGATGCCGCTCAGCCGCCGCATCGGCGACTATCTGTTCGTCCACGCGGGCATCCGCCCCGGCGTGCCGATGGAGCAGCAGGAGGACCGCGACCTGATGTGGATTCGCGGCGAGTTCCTCGACTGCAAGGACGATCATGGCTGCATCGTCGTCCACGGCCACAGCATCACCCGCGACGTGACCGAGCGGCCCAACCGCATCGGCATCGACACCGGCGCCTATGCCACCGGCCGGCTGACCGCGCTGGTGCTGGAAGGCGACACGCGGCGCTACATGGCGACGGATGACTGATCCCACAGTTCCGTCATCCCGGCGAAGGCCGGGATCCATTCGAACCGCTGCGTGGATCCCGGCCTGCGCCGGGATGACGAATAAGGGGTGGGCGAAGGCTCAGCCCTTCGTCGCCAGCTTCTTCTCCCACGCCAGTGCATGGCTGACGATGGTGTCGAGGTTGCCGTAGCGCGGTTGCCAGCCGAAGGTTTCGACGATGCGGCGGTTGTCCGCCACCAGCGCGGGCGGGTCGCCGGCGCGGCGGTCGGCCATTACCCGCTTGACCGTCGCGCCCGCCGCCCGCTCGACGGCGTCGAGCACTTCCAGCACCGAGAAGCCGCGGTTGTAGCCGCAGTTGAGGGTCAGCGAGGTCTCGGGCGCCTCGATCAGGTGGCGCAGCGCGATGACATGCGCCTCGGCGAGGTCGGCGACGTGGATATAGTCGCGCACGCCGGTGCCGTCGGGCGTCGGGAAATCAGTGCCGAACACCGCGATGCTGTCACGCTGGCCGAGCGCGGTCTGCACCGCCACCTTGATCAGGTGGGTGGCGCCCGCCGTCGATTGGCCGACGCGGCCCTGCGGATCGGCGCCCGCGACGTTGAAATAGCGCAGGCAGCCATAGTTGATCGGATGCGCCGCCGCGACGTCGCGCAGCATCATCTCGGTCATCAGCTTGGAATTGCCATAGGGGTTGATCGGCGCGGGCGGCACGTCCTCGTCGACGGTCACCGTCTCCGGGATTCCGTAGATCGCGGCGGTCGAGGAGAAGATGAAGTGGCGGACGCCGTTGCGCACCGCCGATTCGATCAGCGACCGGCTCTTCACGGTATTGTTGTCGTAATATTTGAGCGGGTTCTCGACCGACTCCGGCACCACCACCGATCCGGCGAAGTGCATGATCGCGGCGATGCCCTGCTCGGCGACGATGCGGTCGAGCAGCGCGCCGTCGGCGATGTCGCCTTCATAGAAAGGCACCTCGTCGGGGATCGCCCAGCGAAAGCCGGTGACCAGATTGTCGATGACCGTGACGGGAAAGCCCGCGTCGCGCAGCGCCAGCACCGCGTGGCTGCCGATATAGCCGGCGCCGCCCGTGACCAGTACCGGTAGCTGATCGGCCATCGTCTTCTCCCCCACGCGCCGGCTCCATTATCCCTGACGCGCGTGAAGAACAAATGTAGCGTCGCGCGTTTCCATGGAAAGAAATACCAAGATCGAGGAAGATGCGCGCCATGAAGACCACCGCCCTCCGCACCGCCGCGCTCGCCGCCACCGCGCTGCTCGCCGCCTGTTCGACCACCGGCGGCAGCAACCGCGCCGACGTCACCCGCTTCCACCTCGGCCAGCCGGTCGCCCGCTCGACGGTGTTCGTGACGCCGGTGAACGCGGCGGACGCAAGCAGCCTCGAATTCCGCACCTATGCCGGCACCGTGACCTCGGCGCTGGGCCGCACCGGCTTCACCCCGGCCGCCGTCCTCGGCGAGGCGGAGATCGTCGCGGTGTTCGGCGCGACGCAGACGACGCGCGAGGCGCTGTCGGGCGGCGGCAGCGGGCTGTCGGTCGGTATCGGCGCCGGCACCTTCGGCCGCAACGTCGGCCTGGGCGGCAGCGTCAACATCCCGGTCGGCGAGCGCAAGCCCAACGAAGTCGTGGTCAGCCTGATCGAGCTTCAGTTGAAGCGGCGGTCGGACAACAGCGTCATCTGGGAAGGCCGCGCCATGACCGAGGCGCGCGGCGGCAGCGCCAATGCCTCGCTCGGAACGGTTGTGCCGGCGCTCACCGACGCGCTATTGCGCGACTTCCCTGGCCCGTCGGGCCAGACCGTTCGCGTCAAACTATAAGCGGCCGTTCCCAAGCGGCCCGAAGCGAGGCCCGCCAATGACCATCGCCGTCTCCGCCGCCTTCGACAGCGGCAACATCGTCGTCCACCGCGTCGACGGCCCGCAGGACATCGAACTTTCGATCCGCAAGGATCACCAGTCCGATTTCTTCCAGTGGTTCCACTTCCGGCTGACCGGCGCCGCCGATCAGGACGTGACGATCCGCATCGTCGGCCTCGATGCCAGCGCCTATCCGCTCGGCTGGCCGAACTATCGCGCCTGCGTGTCGGAAGACCGTATCCTGTGGACGCGCACCGAGACGAGCTATGCCAACGGCACGCTCACCATCCGCCACCGCCCGCATTCGAACGGCGTGTGGTTCGCCTATTTCGCGCCCTACAGCATGGAGCGGCACCACGACCTCATCGCCGAGGTCGCACAGGAGCCGGGCGTCGATGTCGAGGTGCTGGGGCAGACGCTCGACGGCCAGGACCTCGATCTGGTCACCTTGGGCGAGGGCGAGCGCAATGTGTGGCTCTATGCCCGCCAGCACCCCGGTGAATCGATGGCCGAATGGTGGATGGAGGGTGCGCTGGAGCGGCTCTGCGACCCGTCGGACCCGGTGGCGCGGCGGCTGCGCCAGAAGGCGCGTTTCTACATCGTGCCCAACATGAACCCCGACGGCTCGCGCCGCGGCCATCTGCGCACCAACGCCGCCGGCGTGAACCTCAACCGCGAATGGCATGAGCCGACGCCGGAGCGCAGCCCGGAAGTCCTCCATGTGCTCGAAAAGATGAAGGCGACCGGCGTCGACTTCGCGCTCGACGTGCATGGCGACGAGGCGATCCCGCACAATTTCATCGCCGGCTTCGAGGGCATCCCGTCGATCACCGACAAGCAGCTCGGCCTGCTCCACCGCTACAAGCAGGTGCTCGAGCGGATCACCCCCGACTTCCAGACCGAGAAGGGCTATGAGGTGGCGTCGGCCGGCACCGCCAACCTCACCATGAGCACCAACGCGGTGGCCGAACGCTTCGGTTGCCTCGCGATGACGCTCGAGATGCCGTTCAAGGACGAGGACAATCATCCCGACGAGCTGCAGGGCTGGTCGCCCGAACGCGCCAAGGCGCTGGGCCGCGACTGCCTCGCCGCGCTGCTTGAGGTGATGGACGAGCTTCGCTAAGCCCGCCTGCGATCTTCCAATCCGTCATACCGGCGAAAGCCGGTATCCAGACCGGCCGTTGGACTGGATACCGGCTTTCGCCGGTATGACAACTACAGGAGCAAGATGTTGCCGCAGCTCGTCCTCATCCGCCACGGCCAGAGCGCCTGGAACCTCGAGAACCGCTTCACCGGCTGGTGGGACGTCGACGTCACCGAGCAGGGCGTCGCCGAGGCGCGCGCGGCGGGCGAGCTGCTGAAGGCGAAGGGGTTCGACTTCGACCTCGGCTTCACCAGCTTCCAGACGCGGGCGATCAAGACGCTCAACCTGGTGCTGGAGGCGATGGATTCGCTGTGGATCCCGGTCACCAAGGACTGGCGGCTGAACGAGCGCCACTATGGCGGGCTCACCGGCCTCAACAAGGCCGAGACGGTGGCGAAGGTCGGCGAGGAGCAGGTGAAGATCTGGCGCCGCTCCTTCGACATCCCGCCGCCGCCGATCGAGGCGGGCACCGCCTTCGACCTGTCGAAGGATCGCCGCTACGCCGGTATCGCGATTCCGGGCACCGAGAGCCTGAAGGACACCATCGCGCGTGTGCTGCCCTATTGGAACAGCGCCATCGTCCCCGAACTGAAGGTGGGCAAGCGCGTGGTGATCTCGGCGCACGGCAATTCGCTGCGCGCGCTGGTGAAACATCTGTCGGGCATCTCCGACGAGGAAATCCCCACGCTCGAAATCCCGACCGGCCAGCCGCTGGTCTATGAGCTCGATGCCGAGCTGAACGCGACGGATCGCTACTACCTGAAGGACCGGTAGGGACCGGCGCCCGTTCTCCTTCTTTTATCGTCATCCCCGCGAAGGCGGGGATCCATTACGGCCGACGCTTCGGAGTATGGACCCCCGCCTGCGCGGGGGTGACGATGGTGGGGGTGGTGGCGCTCAGCGATGGGGCGGGTTGGAGGCGTCAGCCCTCCAGCTCGGCGGCGATCCCTTCGAGCACAGCCTGCACATCGCGCGTGATCGGGTCGCCGTGGCTGACGATGATGCGCGTCAGGTCCGGCTCCGCCGCCCACGCCCTGAACGCCGCCGCCAGCGCCTTTTCGTCCTCGACGAACATGCGCTTGCCGACCCACGGCATCTTCGGGCGCGACACGCCAAACCCCATCAGCCGCGCCAGGACATGCGCGCCGAGGCCGTGCGGGTGCTGGACGTTGGCGAGGATATCGTTGAGCAGCAGGCTGAGCTTGCCGCCGCGGCGGACATGCATCGCCAGCTCGCGTTCGCCGACGCCCGGCACTATTTCCAGCCGCACTTCCGCATCGTCGAAACTGTCGAGGCCGTCGGCGGGCAGCACTTCCTCGACCGCTTCGCGTGCACCTGGCGCGCAAACGATCTTTGCCGACGGGTAACGCTGCTTCCACGGCTTCAGGTCGAGCCGGTGCCCGACGCCGGGGACGATCAGGAATTTGGGGTCGCCCAGCGCCTCGATCTGCCGCATCTCGGGCTCGCGCAGCGGGATGCCGCTCCAGATCGCGGTGCCGCCGCCGGCCAGCCGCGCCACCGTCATGCGGCGCGGAAAGCGCCCCAGCGGCATCACGATCTCCCCCTCAACGGTCAGCAGCCCATCGTCGATCGCCTCCAGCGGGCCGTGCGGCCCCACCGTCCATTCCTCGTTGAATTTCGCCATCGCATCACCCGTGCATCGTGACTGCGGGTGAAAATGAGCGAGCCGGCTATTTGGCTCCGTCGTCGCGCTCGCTGCGCACCCGGTCGAGCTCG
This sequence comes from Sphingoaurantiacus capsulatus, assembly GCF_042648405.1. NCBI lineage: Bacteria > Pseudomonadati > Pseudomonadota > Alphaproteobacteria > Sphingomonadales > Sphingosinicellaceae > Sphingoaurantiacus > Sphingoaurantiacus capsulatus. Next base: position 239,582 of record NZ_JBHRXV010000010.1, read on the forward strand.
TCGAACAGCTCCTCGGTGCCCGCTTCCTGCGCCTTGTTGACGTATTGCGAGGCGACCAGCCAGCCCTTCAGCGGTCGCAAGCCCAGCACGCAGGCGCCGATCATCAGCGGGCCGGAGGTGGCGATATGCACCCAGAAGGGCGGCTCGAACGCCAGCTCGACCCACATGGTGAAGAAGATCAGCGGAAAGGTGATGAAGCAGAGCGCGAAGAAGGCGGGGCCGTCGTCGGGCGTCGCGTAGCCGAAGTCGAGCCCGCAGGCGTCGCAGGTCTTGGCGATGGACAGGAAACCGCTGAACATATGGCCCTTGCCGCAGCGCGGGCAGCGGCCCTTCAGGCCGGTGGCGGCGATCCAGCGCAGCCGGTCGTTGCCTTCGAGCTCACGGACGTTGACGGTGGGGTGATCCACAGCGGCTGTCCTTTCGGCGGCAGACGCGTGGCATGTAGGTCATTACGCCCGCGATTCCACAGCGCGCGTTGTCGCAGCCGCTCAGCCGCCTTGCTTGCTCGTCAGCTCGTCGATCATCCGCACGGTGCCGCGGCGCTGGGATTCCGCGATGCGGTCCCATTCGGCCTTGGTGAAGCAGTGCTTCTGCTTGCGCACCAGCGACCCGGTCTCGTCGATCTTCCGGCAGATGAGCCGATTGTCGTCGATGCCCGATGGCGAGGGCGGCTTGGTCTGGGCGATGGCCGGCGATGCAGCACCGAGGGCCAGGGCGGCGGCGAGGGCGTGGCGGATCATTTCGCCAGCGGATCGCGAAGACGCCATCGAGTCAATCACTGAGCGACGAACGGCCCATCACCGCATCGCGATCAGCGCGCGTAGCTGGCGAATGTAGGTCCGCCCGGCGCGCAGCTCGGCGGCGTTCGTCAGCTGCACGCGGAAGTCGCGGTAGCCGGGGCGGCGGATCGCGGCGATGCGGTCGCGGCGCACCAGCGCCGAGCGGCGGATGCGGATGAAGATTTCGGGGTCGAGCCGCGCCTCCATGTTGGAGATGGTCTCGCGCAGCAGGTAGGAAGCCTCGGCAGTGTGCAGCCGCACATAGTCGCGCTCCGCCTCCACCCAATAGATGTCCTCGACACGCACCGGCACGAAGTCGCCGTAACGCTCCGCCCAGATGTCGCGCTCATAGCGTTTGCCGGCGTTCTCGGGCGCCTGCTCGCGCAGCGCAGCCACGACCTGGCGAAGCTCGGCAATGCGCGTGTCGGCATCCTCGGCGACGATCGAGGCGCGGGCGCGGTCGAGCGCGCGCGACAGGCGATCGAGCTCGACCGGCTTCACCAGATAGTCGATTGCCGCCACCTCGAAGGCGCGGGTGGCGAAATGGTCGTAGGCGGTGACGAACACCACGCGCGGCATGTCAGGGCCGATCAGCGCCTCGACCAGCTCGAACCCGTCGATGCCGCCCATGCGGATGTCGAGCAGCAGCAGATCGGGCTTCAGCTTGGCGACGACGCCGATCGCCTCCTCACCGCTGCGCGCGGTGCCGACCAGTTCGGCGCCCGGGACATGGCGCAGCATGAGCTCGACACGGCGGAGCGCCAGCGCCTCGTCATCCACCGCCATGACCCGGAGCGGCCTCATCGCGCGAGGAAGTGACGCTTGACGCTGGCGAGCAGCGGGTTGGTCTTCGACGCCGGCAGATAGCCGTAATTGACCGTCCACAATATGGTGCCGCCGACGCCGGTGCTGCGCACCCATTCGCCCTTTGCCGCGATCGAGGCGTCGTCCTCGTAGGACAGGAAGCCCGCCGGGTTGCGGCGCGGATCAGCTGTGGGGATGTAGCCGCCCGCGCCATAGACTCGGTACGACGACTTCGCCGTATCGTCGAAGCGATAGGTGCCGTTCGACAGATAGCCCATCCGGTCCAGCTCGGCGTAGCGAAGGGCCACGTCGTCCACCTCGAAGATATTGTTGCGCTCGGTCGACTGGCGCGGGCCGGTGATCGAGGGGCCATAATAGATGCCGTAGAAGCCGATGCCGATGCCGATCTTCGAACGCGGCACGCCGGTCGCGACATAGGCCTTGATGCTGCTGTCGAGGTCGATCGGCGTCGCGCCGGTGGCGCCGAAGATCGGCCCGGTAAACCAGCTCGACCAGCCGGCGCCGTTGAAGGCGGTGCCGATGCCGTAGGACATGAGGTTATACTGGTCGACCATGTTGGCGACCTCGGCCTGCCATGCCTCGACCTTGCCGCCGGGCTCGAGGAAATTGATGCTGACCGCATAGCCGGGGAAGGTGACGAGCACCGGCGCGTTGCTGCCGCGATAGCGCGGGCGGGCATTGGCCTCGGCGCGCACCTCGGTGATCAGCGCCTTCAGGCGGCGCCGCGCCTCGGCGGCGCTGATATTCTGCTCGGGCCAGCCTTCCAGCCGGTTCTCCCAGTCGATGTCGACGCCGTCGTAATTGTGCAGCACGAGGTAATCGACGATGGCGCGGACGAAGCCGGGGCGCACGTCGTCGGCGGTCGAGCGCAGGAAGCCGTCGCCGTCGGCGCCGTCACCGCCGAGCATCAGCAGCGCCTTGATGCCGGCGTCATGCGCGCGCTTCACCAGATAATCCTCGACGCTGCGCGACCCGTCTGGCGACAGCCCGGACTGGTGCGCGGTGCCGGCGCCCTCGACGACCTGGCCGGGGCGGCCCTGCAGCGAGCCGCCGCCCGGCGCAACGCGGCCGAACACGAAATGAGTCATCGCGCTCATGTCGACTTCCTGCGGCGGGTACATCTGGTCCCAGAACCAGCCGGCGTAATAGCCGGTGACCCACGGCGTGCTGCCGCCCGGCGCGGGCGGTGGGACGGTGCCGCCGGCGACGCGCACCACCGCGCTGGCCGTCGCGCTCTGGTTGGCGACGGCGCGCACGGTGACACGATAGGTGCCGGCGGTGGCGGGCGCGGTGTAGACGCCGCCATCGGTGATCGAGCCGCCGCCGCTGTCGACCGACCACAGGCAGCCGGTCTGCGGGCTGTTGGTGACGGTGCAGGCGAAGGTCCGGCTTTCCCCTGTGGCCAGCGATACCTCGGTCGGCGCGATGCTGATCTGCACCGGCAGCGGATCGACGACCGGGCCGCCGCCAGCCCCGGTCGGCGTCGAGCCACCGTCCTCGCCGCCGCAGGCCGCGAGCAGCAGCGCGAGCGCGAGAGGGGTGGCGCGGGCGAGGGGGGAAAGCGCAAACAACATGGGACACCTCTGGGGGCAGTAACTACTGGACCCGCAGAAGCATGAGCGCCGAGGGGCAGGCGAGCGCTGCTCGACGAAGCGGCCAATCGGTCGACGAACGGACAGACGTTTCGGACGACCTTTCATCGGCGGATACCGCCCGTTTGTCGCAACCGGCGCCCGCTGAACAGACCGCCGGACGCGTCCGTCGCGCGTCGCTTTAGTAAGGGTCGGCGCGACCTAAAAGGAGGTGACGGAAGCCATCGGCCCAACGCTCCCGCAGCGGGTCGTCCCTCAGCTTCCGGCCGGGCGCCCACGCCCGGTCGGGGCCGCCGCCGGGTCCTGCTGCCGCGACAAACATCAGACCCCGGCGGCGGCCTCCGTCCCCAATCCTCACGGAGCTTTCGATCGATGCGGTGGATGACCGGCTGGTGGCAGGCGCTCAAACTGCGTCCCCGGCGGCCGTCGATCGAACTGCGGCCGATCGCGCTGACCGTCGCCGCACTGGAGGGGCCGGTCGCGGCTGCCTATCTGGTGATCGCCGACGGTCGCACCGTCGCCTACGCCGCGCGACGACGCGGGCAAGGCTGGAGCTTTTACTGCACGCGCCGGGTGCGGCTGACGCCCGAGATGGTGGCGCATCGCGTCGGCTTCGGAGAACCGGTCGGCCCCGTGGTGCGCGATTGCCTGCGGAGCGTCGGCGATTTCGTTGCCGCGGTTCCGGCGCTGCTCGCGCTGGGTGTAATTGAGGCCGTGGATACCTAGGCGTCGATCGCCTCGGCCTCGACCTTCTTGGCATTGGCCTGGATGAAGGTGAAGCGGTGCTCCGGGTTGCGGCCCATCAGCCGCTCGACGAGGTCCTTCACCTCGGCCCGTTCCTCATATTCCGACGGCAGCGTCACGCGGATCAAGGTGCGCCGCGCCGGGTCCATGGTGGTTTCCTTCAACTGGCCCGGGTTCATCTCGCCGAGGCCCTTGAAGCGCCCGATCTCCAGCTTGTTCTTGCCCTTGAAGATTGTGCGTTCCAGCTCCGCCTTGTGCGCGTCGTCGCGGGCGTAGGCGACGGTGCCGCCGCTTGCCAGCCGGTAGAGCGGCGGCTGCGCGACATAGAGGCGCCCGTCCTTCACGAGGCCGGGCATCTCCTGGAAGAAGAAGGTCATCAGCAGCGTGGCGATATGCGCGCCGTCGACGTCGGCGTCGGTCATGATGATGACCCGCTCATAGCGCAGCGCCTTCGGGTCGTAGCGGTCGCGGGTGCCCGAGCCGAGTGCCTGGATCAGGTCGGTGATTTCCTGGTTCGCCAGCACCTTCGCTGTGTTCGCGGAGGCGACGTTGAGGATCTTGCCGCGGATCGGCAGGATCGCCTGCGTCTTGCGCTCGCGCGCCTGCTTCGCTGAGCCGCCGGCCGAGTCACCCTCGACGATGAACAGTTCGGTGCCGTCGGCATCGTCCGAGGCGCAGTCGGTGAGCTTGCCGGGCAGGCGCAAATTGCGCTTGGAGGTGGCGGTCTTGCGCTTCACCTCCTTTTCAGCGCGGCGGCGCAGGCGCTCGTCCATCCGCTCCAGCACGAAGCCGAGCAGCGCCTTGCCGCGCTGCTGGTCGTCGGCGAGGAAATGGTCGAAATGGTCGCGCACCGCCGCCTCGACGAGGCGCGCGGCCTCGGGCGAGGTCAGCCGGTCCTTGGTCTGCGACTGGAACTGCGGCTCGCGGATGAACACCGACAGCATCACCTCGGCGCCGTTGAACACGTCGTCGGCGGCGATCTCGGTCGCCTTCTTGGCCTGCCCAACGAGGCCGGCGAAGCTCTTGATGCCCTTCGACAAGGCAGCGCGCAGGCCGCTTTCGTGGGTGCCACCGTCGGGCGTCGGGATGGTGTTGCAATAATAGCTGTAGGCGCCCTCGCCATAGAGCGGCCAGGCGACCGCCCATTCGACGGAACCCTGGCTGTCGGGGAACTCGGCGCGGCCGGCAAAGAAGTCGGTGGTCGCGCATTCGCGGTCGCCGATCTGCTCGCGCAGATGGTCGGCAAGACCGCCGGGGAACTGGAAGGTGGCGGTCGCCGGCGTGTCGTCGGTGATCAGCTCCGGCGCGCATTTCCAGCGGATCTCGACGCCGCGGAACAGATAGGCCTTCGAGCGCGCGAGCTTGTACAGCCGCGCCGGCTTGAACTTCGCGGTTTCGCCGAAAATCTCGGTGTCGGGAACGAAGCCGACGGTAGTGCCGCGCCGGTTCGGCGCCGCGCCGAGCTTTTCGAGCGACGAAGTGGTGATGCCGCGCGAGAAGGTCTGGCGGTACAATTCCTTGTTGCGCGCCACCTCGACGACGAGCTGTGAGGAAAGGGCGTTGACCACCGAGACGCCGACGCCGTGCAGGCCGCCCGAGGTCGCATAGGCCTTGCCGGAGAATTTGCCGCCCGAGTGCAAGGTGGTGAGGATGACCTCTAGCGCCGACTGGTTGGGGAATTTCGGATGCGGGTCGACCGGGATGCCGCGGCCGTTGTCCGAGATGATCAGCATGTTGTCGGCGGCGAGGCCGATCTCGATGCGCGTCGCGTGGCCGGCGACCGCTTCGTCCATCGCGTTATCGAGCACTTCGGCGGCGAGATGGTGCAGCGCGCGCTCGTCGGTGCCGCCGATATACATACCCGGGCGACGGCGTACCGGCTCCAGCCCTTCGAGGACCTCGATATGCTGGGCGTTATAGTCTTCAGGCGTCGCGTTCGCGGCGAACAGATCGATCATGCGCTTCTTATAGGGCTGCATCGGCTACTCGAATAGAGAACGAATAGCGAACGTATAGCGCGGAAGCGTCCGTCGGGAGTGGAAAAATCCTAGCGGAGGAACATCGAGTCGACGAAGCCCTGGCTCGGGCGGCGGCGACCGGCGTGGATCAGCGCGTCGAGCCGATCGAGATGCGACCGCAATTCCTGGCTCAGCGCCTCGGCGGCGGGGGCGACGGCGGCCTCGGCGCCGGCGGTGCGGCAGTTCGACAGAAAGGCGAGACCCTGTGCTAGAATGTCGGCCAACTCGCCGCACAGCGCATCGAAGCGGCGGCGGGTCAGCGGCGGCGACAGCTGATAGGCTTCGAGCACGAGGTGTCGGTCGGCAAAGCCGCTGGCCGCGAAATGGGCGATATAATCGCGTGACCGCCACGCCTCGAGATCATCGAGCAGCGATGCATCGCTGGCGATCATGTCGAGCAGCATCGACACTTCGTTGAACTGATTGAGGAAATCGGTGGCGAGGCCGGTGACCGAGTCGACGCCGATGCGCGCCTGTGCGGCAATCTCGGCCACACGCGACGGTGTCGGCGCGCGGCGCGGGCGGCTCTGGGAGGTGCCCGAAAGGCTGGCCCCCTCGCCGAGGAAAGTCTGGCTGAAACTGCTGTCCACGCCGCAAGGCTAGGGGGAAGAGGGTGAAGAAGCGGTTAAGATGTAAATTCGCCGCCGGACCTATCATTTTTTGCATTGCAACATCTTTGCTGCGGTGCAATAAGGGTTCTGCCATTTATGGCGATCCTCCCCAAGGATTTCAAACTTTAAGGGCCGCTCTTCGGGGCGGCCCTTTTTTCGTCCGCGCGCTTGCGTCCTATTGTGCGTCGCAGCGTTGCGCCGAATTCACCGATCCGCCCGTGTAACGCCGCTTGCCGTTGGTCGGCGGCTCGCCTATCGGCCAGCCGGTGATCGGCACCTATCCCCTCGCGCGCACGCTCGACATCGTCGGCAGCGTCGGCCACCGCTTCCAGGTCTGGGGGCGCTGGCTCTCCGCCGCAGCGGGCGGTGCCACGACGTTCCGCGCCCATCGCGAAGGTCAGGTCGCCCGCGCCAGCGCGCGCCGTGAGCTGCTGTCGCTGATCCGGCTTTCGGACGCGCAGGTGCCGCCAGACGGCGGCTGGGTCGCCGGTGCCGATTTCCTGCTGCTGCTCGCTCGCCAGGTGCTGGCGCAGAAGCCCGGCCTCGTCGTCGAGTTCGGCTCGGGCGTGTCGAGCGTCGTCATCGGCCGCTGTCTTCAACTGAACGGCCACGGCCGCCTTGTGAGCTTCGACCACGACGCGGGCTTTGCCGAGCTGACCCGCCGCCGCCTCGCGCGCGCCGGCGTGCCGGGCGAGGTGCATGCCGCGCCGCTGAAGCCCGGCGTCGATGGCTATGGCGGCAGCTGGTACGGCCATGGCGAGCTGCCCGATGGCATCGACCTCCTCGTCATCGACGGCCCGCCGGCGTGGCGCGAGGAGCAGGCGGAATCGCGCGGCAGCGCGGCGCCTGCGGCGTTCGGCAAGCTGGCGCCGGGCGGCATCGTCCTGCTCGACGACGCGGCCCGCCCCGGCGAGCAGCGCGTCGCGCAGCGCTGGCGCGCCGAGCATCCCGAGATCGCCTTCGAGGATGCCGTCACCCAGAAGGGCGTGCTGATCGGCGTGCGCGCCTAAAGAAAAAGCCCCCGCCGCGAACGGCAGGAGCTTGTTCTCGAACCGACCGGCCGACGCTTTTGCAAGCGCCGGCCGAGCTGGCCTCAGGCCGAATAATACATGTCGAATTCGACCGGCGCCGGGGTCATTTCCCAGCGCAGCACTTCCTGCATCTTCAGCTCGATGTAGGAGGTGATCTGGTCATCGGTGAACACGCCGCCCTTGGTGAAGACCGCGCGCGACTTGTCGAGGCTGGTCAGCGCTTCGCGAAGGCTGGCGCAAACGGTCGGGACCTTCTTCAGCTCCTTCGGCGGCAGGTCATAAAGGTTCTTGTCCATGGCCTGGCCCGGATGGATGCGGTTCTCGATCCCGTCGAGGCCGGCCATCAGCAGCGCCGAGTAGGCAAGGTACGGGTTCGCGGTCGCATCGGGGAAGCGGACCTCGACGCGCTTCGCCTTGGGCGAGCCGCCGTAGGGGATGCGGCACGAGGCCGAGCGGTTGCGGCTCGAGTAAGCCAGCAGCACCGGCGCCTCGAAGCCCGGCACCAGCCGCTTGTAGCTGTTGGTGCTCGGGTTGGTGAAGGCGTTGCAGGCCTTGGCGTGCTTGATGATGCCGCCGATGAAGAACAGCGCCATCTCCGACAGGCCGGCATAGCCGTTGCCGGCGAACAGCGGCTTGCCCTTGTTCCAGATCGACAAATGGGTGTGCATGCCCGAGCCATTGTCGTCCTTGATCGGCTTCGGCATGAAGGTCGCGGTCTTACCGTAGGCGTGCGCCACCTGGTGCACGACATATTTGTAGACCTGCATGCGGTCGGCGGTCTCGACGAGCGTACCGAAGGTCAGGCCCAGCTCGTGCTGGGCGGCGGCGACCTCATGGTGATGCTTGTCGCAGGGCAGGCCCATTTCGAGCATCGTCGCGACCATCTCGCCGCGCAGATCTACTGCCGAGTCGACCGGGGCGACGGGGAAATAGCCGCCCTTGGCGCGCGGGCGGTGGCCCATGTTGCCTTCGTCGTAGCGGCGGCCCGAGTTGCCCGGCAGCTCGATGTCGTCGAGGTGATAATAGCCGGCGCCATACTCGAGGCCGAAGCGCGCGTCGTCGAACACGAAGAACTCGGCTTCCGGCCCGATATAGGCGGTGTCGCCGATGCCGGTGTTCTGCAGATAGGCCTCGGCACGCTTCGCGGTCGAGCGGGGGTCGCGGCCGTAGAGTTCGCCGGTCGACGGCTCGACGACGTCGCAGACGAGGATCATCATCGGCGTCGCCGAGAAGGGATCGATGTAGGTCGCGTCCAGATCCGGCTTCAGGATCATGTCCGACTCGTTGATCGCCTTCCAGCCTTCGATCGACGAGCCGTCGAACATGAAGCCGTCATCGAGCATATCCTCGTCGATGACCTTCGAGACCATCGTCAGATGCTGCCACTTGCCCTTCGGATCGGTGAAGCGAAGATCGACCCATTCGATCTCCTTTTCCTTGATCTGCTTCAGGATATCGCTCGCAGTGGTCGCCATGAATTGTCCCCTGGCTCAGTTGATTTGCAGAAGTTGGTAGGTGGTTAGATCGCGTCGCTGTCGCGCTCGCCGGTGCGGATGCGCACCGCCATCTCGACGGGCGTGACGAAGATCTTGCCGTCGCCGATGCGGCCCGTGCGAGCGGCGCCGGCGATCGCCTCGACGGTGCGCTCGACGAGATTGTCCTCGACGACCACCTCGAGCTTCACCTTCGGCAGGAAGTCGACGACATATTCGGCGCCGCGGTAGAGTTCGGTATGGCCCTTCTGCCGCCCGAAGCCCTTGGCCTCGACGACGGTGATGCCCGACACACCGATCTCGTGCAGCGCTTCTTTCACTTCATCGAGCTTGAACGGCTTGATGATCGCTTCGATCTTTTTCACGTGAACCCCCGTGATGTCCTAAGCGCGCGTTCTGCATGAGCCGTGCCAGAAGCTCGCGTCAGGGGCGAGGGGCTTCGCGGCAGGCTGGATGCCCAAGCCGACAGCACGCATGCCCAAATTTTGGGCATCATACATGGGTATGATGTCACGGGATTGCCCTTTATCCGCCACAAACGGACCCGACATCGCACTCTCGGCGTTCGTGCCGGTTGTGAATTCGGAGAGTATGATGAAGGCGATCATTCTGAGTGCAGGTCAGGGCTCGCGGCTGCTGCCGTTGACGGCCGACCGCCCGAAGTGCCTCATCGACTTCAACGGCAAGACCCTGCTCGACTGGCAGCTCGACGCGCTGATCGCCAATGGCCTTACCGATATCCTTGTGGTCGTCGGCTTCAAGTCGGATGCGGTCGAGGCGCATCTCGCCGCGCGCGATGAGCGCCGCGCGATGATCCGCACGCTGTTCAATCCCTTCTTCCAGGTCGCCGACAATCTCGGCTCGGTGTGGCTGGCACGTCCGGAGATGGACGGCGACTTCCTCATCCTCAACGGCGACACGCTCGTCTCGCCGGCGCTCGTCGAGAAGGTGCTGCGCGACGCGCGTGCGCCGATCACCGTCACCGTCGACCAGAAGGCCGGCTATGATAGCGACGACATGAAGGTGCGCCGCGAAGGCCCGCGCCTCGTCGCCATCGGCAAGACCCTGCCGCTCGACGAGGTGAACGCTGAATCGATCGGCATGCTGGTGTTCCGCGGCGAAGGCGCCGGGATCTTCTCAAGCACGGTCGACGCGGTGATGCACACCGCCGAGGGCACCAAGAGCTGGTATCTGAAGGTGATCAACCGCATCGCCCAGGAAAGCTACGTTGGCACCGTGTCGATCAAGGGCCACGAGTGGGGCGAGGTCGACTTCCCCGCCGACGTGGTGAGCGCTCGCGCGCTGACCGCCGGCTGGGCGAACCCGGACGCCGAAACGGAAACCCGCCGCACCGCCTAGCGGGTCGCGGTCGGGTCCGGCCAGAATCTCTTCAGCCAGATCGCCAGATCGCTGATCTGCGCGGGCGTCAACGCGACGGCCTCGCCGAGCGCCGGCGCCTTCGGCCAACCCTTGTCGGGCACCTCGATGCCCACCTCGCTGCGGCCGCCTTCATAGCGCGGCAGCACATGGAAATGGACGTTCGGGTCGACCATCATCAGCATCAGATAGTTGATGCGCGCATAGCCGACCGCTCGCTCCAGCGCCGATTCGATATGCCAGGTGACGGTCGCCAGCTCGGCGAAGGCGGCGGGCTCCAGCGCGGAGAAGGCGGTGGCGTCCGACTTCGCCGCGAGCACGAGGCTGCCGAGCGTCGGCTGCTCGGGGCGGAGCAGCACGACCCAGTGCCGATAGTCGGCAATCAGCGTGTCGGGATGGCCGAAACGGCGGATGGTATCGTTCATCTTTGCACCTCCTTGACGCTCAACGCCCCTGCACGTATGTCCGCCCCCTCGTTGTGGCGACCTTAGCTCAATTGGTTAGAGCGCCGGTTTGTGGTACCGGAGGTTGCGGGTTCAATCCCCGTAGGTCGCCCCACTTCCCCCCTTGATAGACGTGTTTGCGCGGCGGCGCCCATCCAGTGCGTGTGATGACGCGTGGAGCCGGCTCAAGCGAGGGGCGTTCACCTCGGTACAGTACCCGGCGGTTGCAAATCGGCGCATTTCGTTTATTGCGCGACCCGGCAACATTATTACGCGAGGAGTCTCGGCATGGCGGTGTTCGACGCGGTCGATTTCGACGCGCACGAAGGCGTTCATTTCTTCGATGATCCGAAGACGGGGCTTCGCGCCATCATCGCCATTCACTCGACGCATCTCGGGCCGGCCGCCGGCGGCAGCCGCTACTGGACCTATGCCAGCGACGATGCCGCGGTGACCGACGCGCTGCGCCTGTCGCGCGGCATGAGCTACAAGAACGCCATGGCCGAGCTGCCGATGGGCGGCGGCAAGGCGGTGATCCTGAAGACCGCGGCGCCGAAGAACGACGCCTATCTCGAAACCTTCGGCCGCGCCGTCGACTCGCTCGGCGGCCGCTACGTCACCGCCGAGGACGTCGGTATCTCCGACGCCGACATGGTCGTTGTGTCACGCCAGACCCGGCACGTCTCGGGCCTGCCGGTCGCCGGCGGCGCCGCGGGCGGCAACCCGGGGCCGTCGACCGCCGAGGGCGTATTCCGCGGCATGCGCGCGGCGGTGAAGCACAAGCTCGGCCGTGACGGCTTTGCGGGTGTCCATGTCGCCATCCAGGGCCTCGGCTCGGTCGGCTATGCGCTGGCCGGCAAGCTGGCGGCTGCGGGTGCGAAGCTGACCGTCGCCGACATCGACGAGGCACGGGCGGCCAAGGCCGCCGCCGAATTCGCCGGTCGCCATGTGCCGGTCGACGAGATCATGGCGGTCGAGGCTGACGTGCTGTCGCCCTGCGCATTGGGCGCCACGCTCAACGCCACCTCGATCGAGGCGCTGAACGTCGCGATCGTCGCGGGCGCGGCAAACAACCAGCTTGCGACCCCGGCCGATGGCGCGCGCGTCCATGCGCGCGGCATTCTCTACGCGCCCGACTATGTCATCAACGCCGGCGGCATCATCAACGTCGCGACCGAATATCTCGGCAGCGGCGATGCCGAGGCGGTGACCAAGCTGATCGCCAAGATCGAAGGTCGCCTCGCCGACATCTTCGTCGAGAGCGACCGCACCGGCACGCCGACCGACGTCGTCGCCGACCGCATGGCGCAGAAGCTGATCGGCCGCTAAGCGCGGCCGGCTTCGCGCCAGCGCCGAAGTCGTCCGAACCGTCGCCTGCTATTCCATCTACATCGTCACCCCCGCGCAGGCGGGGGTCCATTAACGCCGACGCTTCGGAGTATGGATCCCCGCCTGCGCGGGGATGACGAGGTTGGAGGATGGTCTGCGGCGGGCTTCTAATAATCCTTTGACCAGCGCAGGTTGACGCTGGTGCCGCCCTGCGTTGCCACCTGGCTCAGGATCGACAGGCTGCGCGTCAGCTCGACCTCGATCTGCGTCGCGGTATAGCCCTGCGCATCTGTGGCGACCTCGACATAGACGCGGTCGCCCAGATACTCGCCCGCCGCCACCGAGGCGCCGCGGCCCGTCGTGGTGTTGCCGGGCAGGATACGCAGCCGGTCAACGCCGATGCCTTTCCTGAGCACGTTGAACACATCGAGGCTGGCGCCGCTGCCGCCGCGCAGGCTCGCGACGGCGCCGGCGAGCTGCAGCGCCTCCGGCGCCGACAGGTCGGTGATCGAGGCGCCGAACAGCACGCGCGACAGCACCTCGTCCTCGGGCAGCGCCGGGATCGAGCTGAAGGCGATCTCCGGCTGCTGCGCGGTGCCGGTGATGCGCAAGGTCGCGGTCAGCCCCTCGACGCGCGCCTCGGCGGCGATATCGACGATCGGGTCGGGCGGATAGGCGCCGCCGCCGGTGAAGCGGAGCAGGCCGCGCGTCAGTTCGAAGCGGCGGCCGGCGAACTCATAGGAGCCGCGGATCAGCTCGGCGCGGCCGGCGATGTTGAAGGCATCGGCCCGGCCGGTCAACTTCAGATCGGCCTGCCATTCGGACTCGAGCCCCATGCCGTCGACGTCGATCTTGTTGTCGGCGTCGATGCCCATGTCGAGCCGCCAGACGGTCGGTTTGACCGCGGCGGTGCTGGCACGGCGAACCAGCGCGGCGTTGCGCTCGGTCACGATCAGCTCGGGCACTTCCTCCACCGCTGTGCGGCCGATGCGGAAGCGGGCGCGGTCGATCTTCAGGTTGCCGGAAATGAGGCCGCCGTCCTCGCCGCTGCTGATGCGGATCGGGCCGGTGCCGGTCGCCGACAGGTCGTCGCGGCGCAGCAGTTGCGCATTCTGCGCCTGCAACCGGATGTCCATCGGGAAGCCGCGGACGATCGACAGGTCGATATAGCCGTTGCCGGTGACGGTGCCGCCATTGCCCGCCTGGCCGGTGAAGTTGGTGAACTCCAGCCGGGAGCCGGAGAAGCGGCTGTCGAGTTTGATGTTTTCGACGACGGTGCCGAGCAGCGTGCTCTCGAAGCGCAGATCCTCGCTGCGCATCACGCCGCGCACCGTCGGCTCGCCGAGCTTGCCGCCGAGGTCGGCGGAAATGGCGATCGGCCCGCGCACGTCGAACGCCTCGATGCCGGTCAGCGGCCATAGGGCGCCGGCAGGGCCGTTGAAGCGGAGCTGCGCGGTGAGCGGCGCGGCGAGCAGTCGGTCAACCCAGGGGTCCGACGCCTCGCCGGGAATCGGGCGGAGCTGCGCCTGCATGCGGCCGAGCACACGGTCGCGGCGCTGGAACACCGCCACCATCGCCGCCGAATTGCCCTCGATCGCGGCGGACAGCCCGACATTGACCGGCAGCGACACGGTGGCGAGGCCGCTACGCGTCAGCCGCGCGATCTGGAGGCGCGCGCGGCCGCGGGGCAGTGCGCCGCTGGCCGGGATGACGAGGTTGACGGTGCCGGTGGCGCGGCCGTCGATCTCCAGCGGCGAGATGATGTTGATGAGCTGGAGGCTGAGCCCGTCCAGCCGCGCATTGATTGCGGTGTCGGCGCCGAAGGTGCCCGACAGCTCGGCCGAGCCCTGTGCCAGCTGCAACGTCGTGGGCAGCAGGCGCCAGCCGCCGGTCACGGGTTCGAGGATCGCCGGCGCCGCCAGTTTCACCGCCTCGCGGTCGACCGAGCCGTTGCCGGTGACGGTGATCCGCTCGGGCTCGAAGCCGACGCGGCCGTCGAAGGTGAAGGGCGCGCCCTGCTGGCCGCGCGCCTTGATCGTGGCGCTGCCGCGGCCGGCACGATATTCGACATCGGCAGTGGCGGTCTCGATTTCGAGCCGCGCGCGCTGCACGCCGCGCATCGTCGTCTTCGCGGTGATCGCCGGCGCCGCTTCATAAAGGACCAGCGTCGCATCGAGATTGCCGCGCGCGATGCTGGTCGGCTCGCCCATGATCTGCAGTCGGCCGTTGCGCGCGGTAAGCTTCGCCTCCATCCGCTGCACATTCTCGAACGGCGACAGGCGGATGGCGCCGGTGACGCCGGGGCCGGCCACCGAGAGGATGCCGGTGAAGGCCGGGCCGGTCTGGGTCAGCGGCCCGTCGGCCGTCAGCCCGACCGCGTTCAGCTCGGTCACGTCGACGACCAGAGGTTGGCCGGGGCGGGTGATCAAGCGGGCGCGCATCGTCGTCGGGCCATAGGTCGTCTGCCCGTTGGCGACGACGGCCCAGCCTTCAGGCAGCGGGGTCACGCGGGCGCGGACATCGGCAAGGCCGACGCCGAAGCCCGGCGACAGGAGCCGCACATCGACATTTGGCTTGTCGATCGGCCCTTCGAGGCTGACTTCGAAAGGACCGTAGGGCACCGATCGCCCGCGCCCCTGCATCCGGAACAGGCCGTCGACGCGACGCGAGCCGCTGCCGGTCATCGTTACCGCCGGCGAGGTGAGGCGCGCGTTGCGGAAGCTGGTGTCGCCGTTCGGCGCCACCGCGATGTCGGCGGTGATCGTCGGTCGGCCCTCAAGCAGCCAGGCGAAGAAGCTATTGTCGAGCCGGGTGACGCGCGCCGTTGCCTTGCCCGCAACCTGCGGATTGCGGCCGTCGGCGGACGGCAGCACGCGCAGGTCGGCATCGACATCGACGAGGCCGAGGCCGGGCACCTCATAGCGCGGCAGCTTCCCCGCCAGCGCGACATTGTAGCGGCCGGTGGCGAGGTCGAGCGCGGCGATGGCACGCGCGTTGACCCTATCGGAGCGCAATAGCAGCGCGTTCGACGTGATGTTGAGCCCGTCCACGAACAACGGGCCTTCGACACGCACGTTGGTGAGCAGCGGCGTCAGGAAACCGCCGACGCCGGTGATCCGCCGCGCGGTCAGGGTCAGCGGAATGGTCAGCGGTCCCTCGCCGACCTCGATGCGCCCGCTGGCGCGCAGGTCGTCGAACACGGTGGCGGCGAGCGCCGCCTGCTTCGACGTCAGCAGATAATCGACCGTCGGCTGCGCGAACGCGCCTTCGAGGCGGGCGGTCAGCGCGAGGTCGCGGCTGGTGAGCCGCGCCATCAGCGCTTCCGGGCGCAGCAGGCGCGCGCTGACCGACACACCACCAAACTCGCCGGCGCCGAGGTCGATGACGCCGGTGGCGCCCAGCGCCAGCGCGCGGCTGTTGGCACTGATCGTGCCGTCGAAGCGACGCTCGGTGAAGGCGCCGTCGATGGTCAGGCGCAGTTGCGGCTCGGCCAGCGTGCGCACTACGCCGCCGACGACCAGACCCGGGGCGGCGGTGCCGGCGAGCGTGAAGCGGCCGTCGCGCACCGCGAGGTCGAGATCGGCGAGGCTGGCCCCGCCGAGGGTGCCGTCGACATTACCCTGCCAACGCGTCCAGTTGCCGTCGCCGACGACGCGCAGCGCCAGCGGCTGCTTGAGGCCGAGCATCGCGGTGACGACGCCGGTTGCGGGCGACTGCACGTTGGCGGCGATGTCGAACTGGTCGCGGTCGGGCGCGGCGTCGAGCTTCAGGATGACGCGGTCGCCACCGGTCGAGGTGGCGTTGGCGTCGACCAGCGCGCGCTGGTCATGGATATCGATCTTGCCCTCCAGCCGCGCGAGTTGGCGGCGGCCAGTGACCGGCGCCTCGATAATCACCCGCTCGAACAGCAGCTTGCCGATGTAGATATCGATGTCGGGCAGGATCGGCCCGGTGGGGTCGGTCTTGTTGAGCTGCGGCATGCGCAGCCAGCGCACCGTGTCGGCGGTCAGCGAGTTGATCTGTACGCGCCGCTGCACGAGCAGCGCCGGTCGCCAGTCGAGCTCGACGCGCGGCGCGGTGACGAAGGTTCCTTTCGGGTCGCCGACGCGCAGATCGTGAATGATCAGCCGCCCGTAGATCGAGCCCTCCAGCCGACCGACCGAGATGGTGAGGCCCGATTTCGGCGCGATACGGTCAAGCTGCGCGGCGAGGAAGCGCTGGCCGGGCGCGGTGTTGAGGACCTGCAGCCCGATCAGCGCCAGCGCGACGAGTCCAAACAGTCCGATACCGAGAATCGCGAGGATGCGCCGCAGCGGTGCGCCGCCGCCGGGGGTTTCCGAGACCGAGGTGGGCTCTTCAGCCATCAGAAGGCCTGACCGATCGACACATAGACACCGACCTTGGGGTCGCCGCTGCGCGGATCGAGCGGTGTTGCCACGTCGAAGCGGATCGGGCCGAAGGTCGTGTAGTAACGGGCGCCGATGCCGGCGCCGAAGCGGAAAGTGTCGAAGCGCGGCAGGGTCGAGGTGTAGATCTGGCCGGCATCGATGAACGGCACCACGCCGAAATCGCCGAAGCGGATGCGGGCCTCGATCGACGCTTCGGCGAGCGAGCGGCCGCCGATCGGGTCGTCGAACGGATCGCGCGGGCCGATTTCCTGGAAGCCGAAGCCGCGAACCGAGCCGCCGCCGCCCGAATAGAAGCGGCGCGACGGCGCGATGCGGTCGCGGTCGGCGCCGAAGATCGAGCCCGCCCGCACGCGGCCGGCCAGCACCACGCGGTCGCCGAAGGGCTGGTAGGCGCTCGCGTCGATCTGCCCCTTCAGATAGCCGAAGGCGCTGCCCTGGAACGAGGCTTCTGGGCTGACGCGCGCCGACAGGCGGAAGCCCCCGGTCGGGTCGAGCAGATCGTCGGTGCCGTCATAGCTGAGCGAGCCGGGCAGGGCGCCGATGAAGAAGGTGCGGCGGCGGCTCATGCCGGTATCGAGATTGGTGTCGCGCTCGTCGGTCGCCACCAGTTCGGCGCCCAGCGAATAATACCATTTCTTCTGCCAGATGAAGTTGGTCTCACGCGCAAGGCTGGCGCCGAGCGTGAAGGTGCGCGCCTGATAGGCGTCGCGGTCCTCGTTGCTGATTTCGGACCTGAGCAGCAGGATGTTGTCGCGCTGGCGGAAATTGTTGAAACGGATCTCGCCGGCAAGGCGCTGTTCCTCGGTGCCGAGCACCCCGCGGGCGGTCAGCGCGCCTTCGGGCGGGAACATATTGCGGTGCTGCCAGCTCGCCTCGACGCGGAAGCCCTCGCCGGTCGAATAGCCGGCCTGGCCGGCGAGCGTGCGCAGCGGCGCGGCCTGCAGCGCGACGATGATGTCGACGACGCCCGGTTCGTTGGCTTCCGACGCGCGGACGCCGACGCTGCCGAACAGGCCGGTGGCGACCAGCGCGCGGCGCAGATCCTCAAGCTCGGCGGAATTGAACGTCTCTCCGCGGCGGAAACGGGTCAGCCGCTCGATATGCCGAGAGCTGACGAGCTGGTCGCCCTCGACGCGGATATCGCCGATCACCGCCGCCTGGCCGGTGACGATCGGCACGCGGTAGCTCGCCTTCTGCGTCTCGTGATCGATGCCGATCTCGCGGTCGCCGACCGAGGCGAAGGGGTAGCCCATTTCGGGCAGCTTCACTCGGACCCGGTCCTCGGCGTCCTGCACCGCTTGCGCCTCGACCGGATCGCCGACCTTCAGGCCGAGCGTATCGAGGATCAGCTCGCGCGGGGCGCTCGGCGGGGTCGCCACTTCGATACGGTCGAACGTGTAGCGGTTGCCCGGGGCGACGCTGATCGCGACCTTGGCGGCGCCGCCTTCGGCTTCCGCCGGGGTGATGTCGATGTCGACGACACCGCCATAATAGCCCTCGGCGCGCAGCAGCTTGTCGATCAGCGCGCTGTCCTCGCGGGCGCGGCGATCGAGCTGCGCGAGATTGTCGAGCGAGTCGCCGGTCTCGAGCGCCGACAGCTCGCGGAAGCGACCTCCCAGGCCGACCTCGGACAGGCCCTTGACCTCGACGGTGTAGCGCAGTGCCACGCGGTCGCTGTCGTCGCGGCGCGGCGGGCGGGCGCCGTCGGGGCGCTGGCCGGCGTTGGGAAACTCGACCTCCAGCTCGGGCAGCGGCGCCAGCGGCTGGTCGGGATCGATCTCGGGAACGTCGGGGAGCGTTTCGGCGACCGGCGGCGCGGGAGGCGGCGTCTGCGCGCGCAGCGGTTCGAACGCGACAGCGCACAACAGCAGCGCCGCGAACCTACGAACCGGAGGAGAATTCATGCCCACGCTCTAGCGGAACGCCGGTGGTTCCGCAAAGTGCCGCGTCCGGAACGAGCTGACGTTTAGTGCAGTTCGCCGACCACGTCCTGCAGTTGCAGCAACTCGACCGCGCGCTCGATCTGGCGCCATCGGCAGAAGAGATCGATATCGCCCGCATCGCGGAAGCGATCGGCGCGCGTCGCCGCCTCCACAACCGCGTCCTCGCCGAACGCGGCGATCAGCAGCGATGCTTCCTCGAGCGACGCCCGGCCGTTGATGATCTGCATTGAGCCCCCCATCAGGCTCAGAATGCGCGCGCCTCATGCCCCCGGCAAGAAGAACCGCCCCCTGAATGGCTGATTAATGCACAGGCGTGGCGCGCGCGCACTGAATGATTCCACGGCGAAACGACGCGGCCGCGCGACTTTCCACGCGCGAGAAGGCGTGGCAGAGGGCGGCAAGGGATTTCGGAAAGCAATTTATGAAGCGCAGCACCGGCGGCGGCATTTTCATCGCGATCGGGCTGATCGCTGGCCCGATCATCGGCGTGATCTACGGCCAACCGTCGCTCGGCCTGATCGGCGGCCTCGTCGCCGGCATTGTGATCGCGGGCGTGATCGCGTTCTGGGAGATGCGGCGCTGATCGCAGGTTAGTTGCCGCCGCCCTCGATCGAGCGGCGGATGTCGGCGATGGTCTTCTCGGCGTTGGCCGGCTTGCGCAGGCCCCCGACACTGCCCTGCACGCCCTGCATCGCCAGCCGGCCATCGATCGCTGCCAGCCGTTCCGAAATCTGCGCTTCCAGCGCTTCGACGCGCGCCAGCACATCGCCGCCGCCGATCTGTCCGGGCAGCGCGGCCAGGGCTGCCTCGATCCGTGACAGACGGTCGTCGAGATCACTCGGCGCCGCGGCGAGGCGGGCCGGGGCCACCGGGGCAATCACCTCAGGCGCGGGGTAAACTGCAGGCGGCGCGAGCGGCGGCGCATAGGCCGGCTCGGTGATCGTCTCGCCGCTATCCATCTGCTCGGCGGCCGAGAGCGGCGCCGGCTCATAGTCGTCGTCGACATCCCATTCGTTCCGCCGGCGGCGGATAAGCCAGAGGGTCAGCAGAAACGCCGGCAGGAAGGCGGCGAAGGCAAGCAGCCCGCGCGCGGTCATGCCGAGCGGCGGCGCGGCGGCGGGCAGCACCGACGCGAGGCCGATGCCGACGGTGATCGCGCCGAGTACGCCGTCGGGCAGGAAGAAGATGATGGCGGCCAGCACCAGGCCGATGAACAGACCGCGCTTCAAACCGCTCATGCGAACCCCTGCTTATTTCTGGCCGCGGCGCGACGCCGTCAGCCGTTCATATACCGGAACATATGCCGTAACCGAACGATCCCAGGTCCGCTCCCTGGCGACATAGTCCTTCGCCACCTTACGCCGTGCCGGCCAACTCTCGCGATCGGCGAACAACTGCGCCAGCGACGCGGCGAGCGCGGCCGGATCGTCGGCGCGGAACAAGGTGCCGGTGACGCCGTCCTCGATCAGCTCGCGGTGGCCGCCGACATCGCTCGCCGCGACCAGCTTCTCCTGCGCCATCGCTTCCAAGGGCTTCAGCGGCGTGACCAGATCGGTCAGCCGCATGTGCTTCCGCGGATAGGCGAGCACGTCAACGAGGCTGTAGTAGCGGTCGACCTCGCTGTGCGGCACCCGGCCGACGAAATGGATGCGGTCGCCGACCGGCGAGGCGGCCGCCTGCGCCTTCAAGGCCGCCTCCATCGGGCCGCCCCCGACCAGCAACAGCTGCGCTTTCGGCCGCGCCGCGACCAGCGCCGGCATCGCCGCGATCAGGTCGTCGAGGCCTTCATAGTCGTAGTAGGAGCCGATGAAGCCGACGACATCGGCGCCGTCGAGCCCGAGCTGTTTCGACAGTTTCCTGTCGCGCGGCAGCGGCGTGCCGAACTGGTCGAGGTCGACGGCATTAGGCACCGCGAACAGCTTGGCCGGGTCGATGCCGCGCTGGCGCAGATCGCCCAACAAGCCGTCGCAGATCGCGCCCACGGCATCGGCGCGGCGACAGGCCCAGGTCTCCAGCATCCGCGTGGCGCGGTAGCGCAGCGATCCTTCGGTGCCGGTACCGTTGCCGACCGCGGCATCCTCCCAGAAGGCGCGGATTTCATAGACGAGCGGCAGATTGTGCCGCCGCGCGACACCCACTGCGGCGAGCGCGGTCAGCACCGGCGAATGGGCGTGGATGATGTCGGGCCTCACCTCGGCGACCAGCCGGTCGAGCGCGCGGGCGCTCGCCTGCACCTCGCCAAGGATCGGCGGGCCGCCGGCGGGACCGGTGCGGTGGAAGGCGAGGCCGTCGACCACCTCGGGGCTCGGCCCGTCCTTGAAGTGCCGCGGCGTCGTCAGGTGCACCGTCTCCCAGCCGAGCCGGCGCTGGCCGAGCAGCAGCGCGCGGGTGCGGAAGGTGTAGCCGCTGTGCAGCGGCAGCGAATGGTCGAGAACGTGAAGGATGCGCACGCTTGGGTCAGGCGCTCCGGCGGGCGCGCAAATCGGCGACGCAGCGATCGGCGGTGCCGCCGTCCCACAGGTCGGGGCGGCGCGATCGGCTGCTGGCGAACATCGCGGCGTTCACTTCCTCGATCAGCGTCTCGGGCTTCACCAGCCGGTTGGTGCCCTCGGTGACGGTGATCGGCCGCTCGGTGCTGTCGCGCAGGGTCAGGCAGGGGATGCCGAGGTAGGTGGTCTCCTCCTGCAACCCGCCCGAATCGGTGATGATCGCGCCGGCGCGGCTGACCAGTGCCATGAACGGCAGGTAGGACAGCGGCTCGACGACGCGGACGCCGGCTTCCTCGAGCTTGATGCCGAGATTGTAGCGGCCAAGCCGCTGGCGGGTGCGCGGATGGACCGGGAACACCAGCGGCAGGCCCTGCGCCACCTGGCACAGCGCCTCGACGATGCGCGCCAGCTGGCGGAAATCATCAACGTTGGACGGGCGGTGCAAGGTGACGACGCCATAGCCGCGCGGGCTGAGGCCGAGCCGCTCGGTGATGTCCTCCGCCTCGATCCGCGGGCGCACCAGTTCGTAGCTGTCGAGCATGATGTTGCCGACGCGGGTGATGCGTTCGACCGGGATGCCCTCGGCGGCGAGATTTTCGTCGGCGTCGGGCGACGGGGTCCACAGCACGTCGGCGAGCACGTCGGTGACCAACCGGTTGATCTCTTCGGGCATCGCCCGGTCGCGCGAGCGCAGCCCTGCCTCGAGATGCACCGTGCGGATGCCGAGCTTGGCGCCGACCATCGAGCAGGCGGCCGTCGAGTTGACGTCGCCGACCACGACCAGCCAGTCGGGCCGGTCCTCCATCGCGATCTTTTCATAGGCGATCATCACGCCGCCGGTCTGCTCGGCGTGCGTACCCGAGCCGACGCCGAGATGATGGTCGGGGGCAGGGAGGCCCAGATCGGCGAAAATATCGTCCGACATGTTGGCGTCGTAATGCTGACCGGTGTGGATCAGCACGGGCGTGAAATCGCCCGACGCCTTCAACGCATGGTAGAGCGGCGCCACCTTCATGAAGTTCGGCCGGGCGGCCGCGATCAGATGTACGCGCTCGGGCATCAAGAGGCTTTCGCTGGCGACACCTTCGCCGCTTAAAGCCTTGGCCTGCAACCGGCAAGCCGAGCGCGCGGCATCGCTGTGCGTTGCTGGCAGGCGGGGCCAATGTTAAGCCGGTCGGCGAACGGTCGAGGGCCCGATGGTCGACGCGCTATCCCTGCTGATCTCCCACGGCATGCTGGTCTATGTGATCTGGCGGCTGATGGGACTGCGCGACCCCGACGAGAAGAGCGTGCTGCGGCACCGCAAGGGCGGCTGGAAGGCGAACCGGGACCCCGATGCGTGACATCTTCATCCTGCTGATGCTGGTGTTCCTGTTCGTCGCGGCGTGCAAGCGGCCGTTCCTGATGACGCTCGCCTATCTGTACGTCGATCTCTTTCAGCCGCAGCAGGTCAGCTACTACCTCGTCAACACCGTCCCCGTGTCGATGATCTTCGGCGCCGCGGCGGTCGGCTTCTTCCTTGTGTTCGACGAAAAGCGCGACATGGGCTTCACCAGCCTGCAGGGCATGATGATGCTGTTCCTGGGGTGGGTGACCTTCACGACCTTCAACGCCCAGATCGACGACGCCTGGACCAAGTGGGATCCGGCGTGGAAGGCCATCATCTTCGGGGTGTATCTCCCGTTCGTACTGAAAACGCGGCAACGGCTGGAGGCGGCCGTGCTCACACTGATATTGTGTGTGGGGGCGATCACCGTGACCGGCGGTATCAAGACGATCCTCGGCGGCGGCGGCTATGGCACGATCAGCCTGCTCGTCGACAGCAATACTGGCCTGTATGAGAGCAGCACGATCTCGGCGGTCTCGGTCGCGCTCATTCCGCTCGTCATCTACTCCTACCGGTTCAACAAGATCGTGCCGAAGAGCCGCCTGACGCTGCTGGTGGCGATGGGGCTGATCTTCTCCTCGGCGCTGATCCCGGTCGGCACGGAAGCGCGCACCGGGCTCGTGTGCCTGGGCGTGCTTGCGGCGCTCAACTTCCTGCGCGCCAAGCGGAAGGTGGTCTACGCCGCGGTCGTCGGCGTCTTCGTCATCGCGGCGATCCCGCTGCTTCCTCAAAGCTTCACCGAGCGGATGGGGACGATCAAGACCCACTCCTCCGACAATTCGGCGTCGACGCGCGTGGCGGTGTGGATGTGGACGATGGACTTCGTGAAGAGCCATCCGTTCGGCGGCGGATTCTATGCCTACAAGCTCAACGAGATCGAAGTGGTGCTTCATGAGACGGTGGGCGAGGGCAACAATGCGCGGGAAGTGACGCGCACGGTGAAGGACAAGGCGCGTGCCTTCCACAGCTCCTACTTCGAGGTGCTGGGCGAGCATGGCTATCCCGGCATTACCATCTTCATGCTGATGCTGCTGATGACGCTGCTGCGCCTGCGATCGATATATGTGACCACGCGACAAAAGGCGGAGGATAACTGGAGCGCCGAACTGGCGATCGCGTTGTCGCACTGCATCATGATCTACATGGTCGGATCGCTGTTCCTCGGCGCCGCGTTCCAGTCGACGCTCTATTATCTGATCGGCATGGCCGCGTCGCTTCAGCTGATCGCGCGGCGCAGCCAGATCGCCGCCAAGCTGAAAGCGGATGAGGACAACATGGGCCGCCTTACCGCCCAGGCGCGAAACTCAATGCGGCGTCCAGGCTTTCAGGCATAGGTCGACGCAGTGGGTGACGTGGGTGGCGAGGCCATCCGCGTCCATCTCGCCGCTGCCCAGCTCCAGCATCATGAACGGCCGGCCGCGCCAGAGCGCGAGCAGGTCCTGCGCCGCCGCCAGCGGATCGTCGCCGGTGGCGATGTCGCCCGCCTCCTCGTGCCGCGCGATCATCACCGCCAGCTTGTCGCTGATCGGCCGCACCGCGCTTTCAAAGAAGATCATGCCGAGTTCGGGCACCCGCTCGCGCTCGGTGATGACCAGGTGCTGCACCGCCATCGCTTCGGGGTTGAGGATAAGCGACAGGAAGCCGTTGCCGAACGCCAGCAGGCACTCGCGCAGGTCATGGCCGGCGGAATGGTCGATCGCCAGCTGCCCCATCACCGACTCGCACTTCGCGGCAACCGACTGGGCGAACAGCTGCTGCTTGCTGCCGAAATATTTATAGGCGGTGAGCTTCGACACGCCCGCCGCCTCGGCGATCGCGTCCATGCTGGTGCCGGCGAATCCGTTGGAAATGAACAGCTTCTGCGCCGCCTGCATCACCGCGACGCGCTTGCCGATATCGACGGGCCGGCCGGCGCGCTTTTCGGGGGCGGAATTCATATCCATCGCGCAACGATATCATTTGTAAACTGTACCGTACAGTATTAGGAAGTGAGTCACGGTCAAAAGGCGAGGCGGCAATGAGCGCGGGTCGATCCATCATGGCGTTGGGCGCGCTGGCGCTGCTGGCCGCGTGCGGCAGCGATGCGCCCGCCGCCAAGGCGCCCGAAAGCCGACCCGTTCTCGTCGCGTTGGCCGCTGCGCAGCCCGCCTCGGCGGACGGCGGCCTGCTCGCCAGCGGCACGGTGCGCGCCAAGCGCGAGACCGCGCTCGCCTTCGTTTCCGCCGGCCGTATCGCCGAAGTGCTCGTCGAGGACGGGCAAGCGGTGCGCCGCGGCCAGTTGCTCGCCCGGCTCGACATGAGCGCGATCAGCGCTGGCGGCGCCTCGGCGCGCGCCGAGGCTGCCCGCGCGCAATCCGAACTGAAGCGCATGGAAGCGCTCGCCGACAAGGGCTGGGTGACCCGCTCGCGCCTTGAATCGGCGCAGGCGACCGCCGCCGCGGCGCAGGCACAGGCCTCGGCGCGCGGCTTCGACGAACGCTTCGCGCGCATCTACGCGCCGACCGACGGCGTGGTGTTGCGCCGTCATGTCGAATCGAACCAGATCGTCACCGCGGGTTCGCCGGTCATCACGCTGGGCGAGGCGCGCGACGGCTATGTGATGCGCGTGCCGCTGCCCGATGCCGACGTGCCGCGCGTGCGGATCGGGCAGGGGGCGGCCGTGACCATCGCCGCGCTCGGCGATCAGCCGCTCGCGGCGACCATCACCGAGGTGGCGGCGCGCGGCGACGACCGCACCGGCACCTTCGAGATCGAACTGGCGCTGCCCAACCGGGCGGGCCTGCGCTCCGGGCTGATCGGCCAGGCGCGCATCCGCGTCGCGGGTCGCGGCGATGCCGTCGCCATCCCCGCGAGCGCGATCTGGCAGGCCCGCGCCGACGAGGGCTTCGTCTATGTCGCCGACAGGGGCGTCGCGAAGGCGCGCATGGTGCAGCTCGGCCCGGTCGATGACCGCGAGGTGATCGTCACCGGCGGACTCACCGCCGGCGAGCAGGTCGTGCGCTCGGGTGTCGAGCGACTCCGCGACGGGGTGAAGATCACGACGCGGAAAGCGTCATGAACGGGCTGATCGAATTCGCGGTTCGTCGCTGGCAGATCACGCTCGTCGTCTTCGCGATGCTCGCGGCGATGGGGCTGTCGGCGCTGCTGTCGATCCCGCGCTCGGTCGACCCGCATTTTCCGATCCCCGTGGTGGCGATCATCGCCGTGCAGCCGGGCGCCGACCCCGCCGACATGGAGCAGACGGTCGCCAAGCCGATCGAGGATGTGCTGCGCGGCATCGATAATATCGACGAGATCAGCTCGCGGTCGACCGATGGCTCGTCGGTCATCACCGCCGAGTTCGATTGGGGCGGCGACACCGAGAAATATTATGACGAGGTCGTCCGCGAGGTGAACGCCATCCGCGGTACCCTGCCGTCGAGCCTCCAGCGCCTCGAATTCCGCAAGGTGCGCACCACCGAGTCCGCGGTGCTGCAGCTCGCGCTGGTCAGCGACACCGCGAGCGTGCGCCGCCTTGAGAAGATCGCCGAGGATCTGCGCGACCGTATCACCCAGGTCGACGGCATCCGCCGTTCGCAGGTGTTCGGCATCGCCAAGCCGGAAATCCGCGTGTCGATCGACAGTGGTCGGCTCGCGCAGATCGGCCTCCCCGTCACCACGGTCACCGATGCGCTGCGCGCCGGCGGTAGCGACCTGCCGGCGGGCGCCGTGCATTCGGCCGGGCAGCGGCTGAACGTCGAGGCCGGCGGCGCCTTCCGCTCGCTGGCCGAGGTGAAGGAAACGCCGGTGCGCGCCGCCGACGGGCGCGTGGTGCGCGTCGGCGACATCGCCGATGTCGCCTGGTCGACCGAGGAGGTGACCCACGTCACCCGCTTCAACGGCCAGCGCGCGATCTTCGTCACCGCGCTGCAGAAGGACAATATCAACGTCCTCGATGTCCGTGATGGCGTGATGGAGGCGGTCGAGGAGTTCCGCGGGCAGTTACCGCCCGACGTGAAGCTCGAGGTCGGCTTCGACCAGTCGCGCGATATTTCGAGCAAGCTGCGCATCCTTGCGCGCGACTTCACCATCGCGCTGGCACTCGTGCTCATCACGCTGCTGCCGCTCGGCACCCGCGCCTCGATCGTGGTGATGGTGTCGATCCCGCTCAGTCTTGCGATGGGCGTGATGGCGATGCAGTTGCTGGGCTTCACCTTGAACCAACTCGCGATCACCGGCTTCATCGTCGCGCTCGGGCTGCTGGTCGACGATTCGATCGTCGTTGCCGAGAACATCTCCCGCCATCTGCGCATGGGGAAACCGAGGTTGCAGGCGGCGCTCGACGGCACCAAGCAGATCGCCGTCGCCGTGCTCGGCTGTACCGCGACCCTGCTGCTCGCTTTCCTGCCGCTGGTGTTCCTGCCCGAAGGCGCGGGCATGTTCACCCGTTCGCTGCCGCTCGCCGTGCTGGTGACGGTGGCGGCGTCGATGGTGGTGTCGCTGACCATCGTGCCCTTCCTTGCCAGCCGCATGCTGCCGCGTGACGAGGATCCGCACGGCAACCGCATCCTGCAGGCGGTGCAGGGCGGCATCCACCGCTTCTACGGCCCGGTGCTGCACTGGTCGCTGACCCACCCGCGCCGCGCGCTGCTCGCGGCGATGGCGCTCTGCTTTTCGGCCTTCGCGCTGGTCCCGGTCATCGGCACCAGCCTGTTCCCGCCCGCGGACGCCACCTATTTCCTCGTCGAGGTCGAAGGCGGCGAGGGCGCGTCGATCGAAAAGACCGACCAGGCAATCCGATATGTGGATTCGGTGCTGGCGAAGGAGCCGCTGATCACCTCGCGCATGGCCAACACCGGCCGTGGCAACCCGCAGGTCTTCTACAACGTCCGCGAGGAAACGCAGGCTACCAACGCCGGCAATGTGCTTGCCGTGATGGACCATTGGGACACCGATGAATCGCCGGCGCTGCTCGCCCGGCTGCGCGCGACCTTCGACGCCTACCCGGATGCGCGCATCCTCGTCCGCGAATTCCTCAACGGCCCGCCGATCGACGCGCCGATCGTGGTATTCGTCAACGGCCCAGAACTCGACGAGCTGAAGCGGCTGGCTGGCGAGGTCGAAGGCATCCTGCGCGAGACGCCGGGCACCCGCAACATCGAGAACCCGCTGTCGGTCGACCGCATCGACCTTAATCTCGGCCTCGACGACGAGAAGGCGGCGCTGCTCGGCGTGCAGGCCGGCTCGGTGCGCCGCGCCGCACGGCTTGCACTCGCGGGTGAGCCGGCAGGCCGCTTCCGTGACAGCGAGGGCGATGCCTATGACGTCGTCGTGCGCCTGCCGATGGACGGATTCCAGCGCGTCTCGGCGCTCGAATCAATCTACATCCCGTCATCCAGCGGCGGCGCCATACCGCTGCGCCAGATCGCGACCCCGCGCCTCGAAAGCGCGCCGGCGCAGATCAACCGCTATCAGCAGCAACGCTCGGTCAACATCTCCTCCTACATCGACAAGGGCTATCTGACCTCGGCGGTGAGCAAGGACGTCTATGCCAAGCTCGACAGCCTGAAGCTGCCGCCCGGTTACACGATCACGCAGGGCGGGGAGGCGGAGGCGAGTTCGCGCAGCTTCCAGGGCATGGGCCGCATCGTGCTGCTGGCGATCTTCGGCATCCTCGCCGTGCTGGTGCTCGAATTCGGCCGCTTCCGGGAAACCGCGGTGGTGGCGGGCGTCATTCCGCTCGGCATGTTCGGTGGCCTGCTGGCGCTGCTGCTGACGGGCAACTCGCTGAGTTACAACGCCGTCATCGGCTTCGTCGCGCTCATCGGCATCGAGATCAAGAACTCGATCCTGCTCGTCGATTTCACCACGCAGCTGCGCCAGCAGGGCGTCGAACTGCGCGACGCGATCGAGCAGGCGGGCGAGGTGCGCTTCCTGCCCGTGCTGCTCACCAGCATCACCGCGATCGGCGGCCTGATGCCGCTGGCGCTCAGCGGGTCGGGGCTCTACTCGCCACTCGCCTGGGTGATCATCGGCGGCCTCGTCTCCTCGACCCTGCTGTCGCGCGTCGTCACCCCGGTGATGTATCTGCTGCTGGTGCGGCACGCGCCGGCGCTCGATCCCGGCGTATCGCCCGAAATGAACGGCCGAGCATCCGACTAGGGATACAAACCGGGGGGCTTACGCGTTAGCAACGCCCGATGCAGAAGACCGCGACCACCAACACGATCAACCTCACCGACCAGACCACCGAGATCGCCCAGAGCTTCTACGGCTGGCTGCGCAACGACAGCCTCGAGGCGCTGATCGCCATCGGCGTCGGCGTCGGCCTGTTCCTGCTGCTGCGGCTGCTGCGCGGCATGGGCTGCCGGCTGCTCGAGAAGCGCGAGGATCCCGCCGCCTGGCGGTCGGTGGTGGCGCGCGTCGCGCGGCGCACGCACAGCTTCTTCCTCGCCGCGCTGGCGGCCGACATCGTCACCAACGTCGTCGCGCCGCCCGGCGGGCTGCTGACCGCCGTCGATTTCATCTTCACCGTCTCCGCCGTCATCCAGGGCGCGATCTGGGTGCGCGAGCTGGTGCTGGTGGCGATCGCGCACCGCGCCGAGCAGGGCGATGCCGACCATTCGGCGCTCGCCAACGCGATGGGCGTCATCCGCATCCTGGTGAACATCGTCGTCTGGGCGATCGCGCTGATCCTCGTCCTCGACAATCTCGGGGTGAACGTCACCGGCCTCGTCGCGGGTCTCGGCATCGGCGGCATCGCCATCGGTCTCGCCGCCCAGGGCATCTTCTCCGACCTGTTCGCCGCCCTTTCGATCATCTTCGACCGGCCGTTCCGCCGCGGCGACACCATCCAGTATGGCACCACCACGGCGCGGGTGGAGGCGATCGGCATGAAGACCACGCGCCTGCGCGCCGTCTCTGGCGAGCAGGTGGTGATGGCCAACACCAAACTGCTCGAGCAGGAGGTGCGCAACCTCCGCCTGATCGACGAGCGGCGCGTGCTGCTGATCCTGCCGCTGCAGCCGAACACCGAGGCCGACAAGCTCGCGCAGGTGCCCGACCTGCTGCGCGCCGTGGTCGAGGCGCAGCCCTCGACGCGCTTCGAACATGCGGTGGTGATCGGCATGAACGGCAACTCGATCGACGTCGAGCTGATGTTCTTCATGACCGATCCGCCCGCCGAGATCATGGCGCAGACCCGCCACCGCGTCCTGCTCGACACCATCCGCACGCTGCACGGCGTCGGCATCGAGTTCTCCGACCTCACACCGCCGCGAGGTTGACGCCCCCGGCATGGGCGTTAATCCCTCCCGCAAGCCTATTCGGGAGGAGAGGATTTCCGTGACCATTCGTTTCGACAATCGCGTTGCCATCGTCACCGGCGCCGGTGGCGGCCTCGGCCGCGCCTACGCGCTGGAACTCGCCAGGCGCGGCGCGAAGGTCGTCGTCAACGACCTCGGCGGCGCCCGCGACGGCACCGGCAGCTCGCTGTCGATGGCGCAGCAGGTGGTCGAGGAGATCAAGGCGGCGGGCGGCGAGGCGTTTGCCAACGGCGCGAGCGTCACCGATGAGGCGCAGGTCGCCGCGATGGTCGCCGAGGCCAAGGACAAGTGGGGCCGCATCGACATCCTGATCAACAACGCCGGCGTGCTGCGCGACAAGACCTTCGTGAAGATGACGATGGACGACTTCCGCTTCGTGCTCGACGTCCACCTGATGG
This sequence comes from Sphingoaurantiacus capsulatus, assembly GCF_042648405.1. Classification (NCBI taxonomy): domain Bacteria; kingdom Pseudomonadati; phylum Pseudomonadota; class Alphaproteobacteria; order Sphingomonadales; family Sphingosinicellaceae; genus Sphingoaurantiacus; species Sphingoaurantiacus capsulatus. Next base: position 269,754 of record NZ_JBHRXV010000010.1, read on the forward strand.
GCTCGGCGATCTGCACCAAGGCGGTGTGGGACATCATGCGCGAGCAGGCCTATGGCCGCATCGTCATGACCACCTCGTCGACCGGCCTCTACGGCAATTTCGGCCAGGCCAACTACGGCGCGGCGAAGCTCGGCCTCGTCGGGCTGATGAGCACGCTGGCGCTCGAGGGCGCCAAGTACAACGTCCGCTGCAATTCGATCGCGCCGCTCGCCGCGACGCGCATGACCGAGGATCTGATGCCGCCCGAAATGCTGGCGAAGATGCAGCCCGACACCGTGGTGCCCGCGACCTTGTTCATGTGCTCGGAGGATGCCCCCAACAAGGCGATCTTCAACGCGGGCGCCGGCGGCTTCGAGCGCAGCTACATCACGATCACCAAGGGCATCCACCTTGGCGAGGGCGAGATGACCGTCGAGAACGTCGCGGCGCGCTGGGAAGAGATCAGCAACCGCGACGGCGAGATCGTGCCGGAGAACGGCTCGGCGCAGGGCCAGGTCGCCTTCCAGCGCTGATCGCGCGCTTCGGCTAAAGAGAAAGGGCGGCGCCTCGCGGCACCGCCCTTTTTCAATTGGCCTCAGCCGCCGGCGTTACGCCGCGCGGTTGAACCACATCAGCCAATACTGGGCGAGCTGCTCGCGCGCGCCGCCCTTGACCGAGTTGAGCGCGGTCGCGGCCTCGGCCTTGTTGCCGGCCTTGCCGAGCGCGATGCCGAGTCGGGTGTTCGCCGTCGCGGCGTCGATGCTGCCCTTCTGGATCGCGAGGCGATACAGCTCGGCGGCCTTCGCATAGTTGCCATGGCTCAGATAGGCGTCGCCGGTGATGAGCGCGTCGCGGCCGTTGGCCGCCTTCTTGGCATCAGCCTCGAGGCTGCCGAGCGACGCCTTGTCGCGCGCTACCTTCGGGTTCACCACCGCCTGCAGCTCCTTGGTGTAGGGCTTGGCGGTCGACAGCTTGCCCTTGGCGAGACCCTCGTCGATGATCGCCTTGGCTTCGCCCGGCAGACCGCGACGGTTCGCCGTCTCGGCGTACTCGTAATAGTCCTTCTCGCTCGCCAGCGCGCCGGCGTCGTGCATCAGACGGAACACGTCGAGGCTGCCCTGATCGTCGAACTTCGCGCCGTCGAGGAACAGCGCCAGCACGGTGCGCCAGTTCTCCGCAGTCGGATAAGCGCCGAGCCAGCCGGCCGACGAGGTCGCGAACTCGGCGTTCATGTTGTTGTCGAGCGCCAGCTTCGAGGCGGTCTTGTAGTAGTCCTCGGGGACGGTGCCCGATGCCTTGCCGACCTCGATCGCCTTGGCGACGGCGCCATAGGCTTCACGCGGCTGGCCGGCGAGCTGATACACCTGCGCCAGTTCGAACTGTGCCTTGGCGTCGGTCGGGGCGAGCGCGACGAGGCGCTGCGCCTGCGTGGCGGCGCCGCGATAGTCCTTCGACTGCAGCGCGAGGCCGCGGAGCGCAGTGCGGAAGCGTACCTCGTCGGCCGGCGAAACCTGGCCGGTCGCGAGCGAGCCCTCGACGGCGGTCTTCAGCAGCGCGTTGTCCTTGGTCGCCTGCGCCGTGTTCAGCATCAGGCGATAGATCCACAGCTTGTCTTCCTGCGTGGCCTTCGGCAGCGCCAGCGCCTCGTTCAGCATGACAAGCGCACCGGCATGGTCGCCGGCGCCCTGCGCGGTCTGCACCTTGGACAGGATCGAGGCGACCGGCTTCGACAGCTTCGGCGCCGGGGCTGCGGGCGCCGCGGCGGGCGCCTTCTGCGCGAGAACCGGCGCCGAGATGGCAACCGTCGACAGAATGGCGGCAACCGCCAGATGGGAAATGCTCTTCATGGTGTCTCCCTCGGATTCATTCTTAGTGCCCGGACTCACGTCGCGAAGCGCGAGTAGCGATGTCGTAGATGGACGTGACGCCGTCAAGAAGCACGCGATGGCGCTTATGCTCCCGCGCGACTGAACGCCCGTTGAATGCGACGGCTTTCCGAAGCGCGGGAAGGGGCTATGCTCCCTGCATGACCCGGCTTTTCACCATCGGCTATGAAGGCGCGACCATCGACGCCTTCATCGACACGCTCGAAAAAGCGGGCGTGAAGACGCTCGTCGACGTGCGCGCGGTGCCGCTGTCGCGCAAACCCGGCTTCTCGAAACGCGGCCTCGCGGCGGCGCTGGCGGAGCGAGGCATCGGCTATCGCCATCTCCAGCGGCTCGGCACGCCGACCGAAGGGCGCAACGCCGCCCGCGCCGGCAACATCGCGAAGATGCGCGATATCTACCTCACCCACCTCGAAGCACCCGATGCACAGGCGGAAATGGCGATGCTGGCCGATCAGGCGCGCGAAAGCCCGTCGGCGCTGCTCTGTTTCGAGCGCGATCCCGGCCAATGCCACCGCTCGATCCTGTTCGAGCAGCTCGATACCGCCGACCTGACGGCCGAGCATCTGTTCGTGCCGCCGGCGGGCCGCGAATGACCGCCGACTGGCGCTCGCCGCTGCTGCTCGCCAGCCTCGTCGCCGCAATCGCCTATCCGCTGTTCTGGGGCTCAGGCCTGCCGCAGCCGGGCATGATCGCCCTGAAAGGGCTCGGCGTCGGCCTGCTTGCCGTCCTCGCCGCCACGCAGGCGCGCAGCCGCGATGGCTGGCTGTTCGCGGCGGTGATGGGCTTCGGCGCGCTCGGCGATGTGCTGCTCGACATCAGGTTCGAGGCCGGCGTCGCCGCCTTCGCGGTCGGCCATATCATCGCCATCGTCTTCTACCGCCGCAACCGGCGGGTCGGCGCACCGTTCAGCCGCCGTGCCTTCGCGGCGCTGATCGCGATCGCCGGCACGATATTGCCGTTCTTCCTGATCGACCTCGACGATCCGCGGCTGGCGGGGCTGGTCGTCTACTCGCTGCTGCTGACCGCGATGGCCGCCGCCGCCTGGCTCAGCCGCTTCCCGCGCGCGCTAACGGGTGTCGGCGCGCTGCTATTCGTATTCTCCGATGGCCTGATCGCCGCCCGCATGGGCCCGCTCGCCGACGCGGCCTGGGCCGGCTACGGCATCTGGGCGACCTATTATCTCGGCCAGCTGCTGATTTTCCTCGGCGTCAGCAGGACGCTGGAGGGCAGCCACCACTCGGCGACCGCCCTCTGACCGTCATTCGCTAGGCGGGATCGCCGCAAACGGTAACGACGATAACGGTGCCCGGCGCGCCGTCACCGCCGCCGCCCGCGGCAAAGCCGTTCTCGGCCAAGCCGCCGCCGCCGCCGCCGCCGCCGGGGAAGGCGCCGTCACCGCCGACGCCAGCGTTGGCGCCGAAGCCCGAACCGCCACCGCCGCCGCCATTGCCACCCCTAGGGTCGCCATTGCTCCGCGCCGTTGCGTTGGCACCGCTGGTGGCTACTGCGCCGCCAGCGCCGCCACCACCGCTGCTCGTCAGAGCGGACGACAACGTGGGATCGCCGCCGCCGGCGCCGCCGGCACCCGCGACATCGGGAGTGGTTTGGCCACCTCCGCCGCCACCGCCCGAGCCGCCGGCCATCGAGCGGTAGCCGTTCCCACCGGAGGTATTCGCGCCAGCGCCACCAGCGCCACCGGCTTGCAAGCCGATTCCGGCCAGGCCGGCGATGCCGGTACCTGACGCTTGGCCGCCAGTGCCGCCCGTCGCTGCAACCCAATTGCCGAACGACGAAGACGTGCCCGCGGTGCCGGGATTGCCGAAGCCGTTGTCCGCAACCGTTGGAAGGCCACCAGCGCCTGCAGAGCCGACCGTGATGGCTTCGGTGCCTCCAAGAAGAGCGGCGCTGATCTTGAGTTCGGAGTATCCGCCGCCGCCGCCGCCGCCGGCGCCCGACCTTCCGGCCGATCCGCCGGCGCGCCGCCCGGCGCCGCCACCGCCACCGCCGCCGCCGATGCACACGATATGAGTGGTTTTTGCGTTATCGGGTTTGGTCCAGATGCCGTCCGCCGAGAACGTTTGGACATCGATGACGGGACTCGCCTGATTCGGGAACGGTGCCGTGACGACATCGCCGTTTTCGTCCCAAGTCAGCGCGTGACCGACTTCCCTGACATCGTCGTTCTGGTTGAAAATGAGATTGGCGACATCGGTGCGCTGATACCCCAGGTGGAGGAGGGCCGGGGAGATATCCTCGATCCATTCGAGCGTGGCGTGCCAAGCAAGAGGTTTCAGTAGAGAAGAGGCTAGGCGAAGCACCGGCCGTCCGATGCTATCGTTTCCGGCAAAGACGACCCACTGGCGTTCCGGTTCCTCCGGCACGGAGACAGCATTCCTCGGGTCAAAGCAAATGCCGCCCAACTCGGCGAGTTTGGTGAGAGCTTCAGCGGTAAAGGAGAGTTCGACCGTTGTCCCGATGGGCCACGCGATAGGCGTCGTCCCTTCGACACCGCGGTCACCCCACCAACTGGTAGAAGAAACGCCATAGGTTATCCGCACGATTTCGGTGCCGGAAACATCGGGATGGCTCAGGGTTACGTAGAATGGATATTCAGGAAAGCCTGCACTGTCATTCACATCAAGTTGGATATCGTTGGTGGCAGCCAACGACTCAGTCAGCGTTGTCTTGGCGTTGTTCGCGAGCCTCGGGGGAAGGTCGTTCCAGGCCATGTCGTCCTCCATCATGGATGGACCGGCCCGGACATGATCGTCGCGCAACGTCACCCGCATTCGCCCCTAGGGGTGAACGCAGCCTGATGCAGGTCGATTGGCTTCCTTGCCGGTCGTGGGATGCGTCGGCGGCAACGTCGTAAGCGCTGCCGCCAAAGCTTTACCGGTTTATGGAGCCCTTGATCCTCGGAGTAGGTTTGCTGCGAAGGCGGGCGACGGCGTTCAGGCCGTCGCTTCCGTCGTCTCGCTGCCTTCCTCGACGTCGCCGTCCTCGCCCTGGTCGCCGATCTTCGCGGCGGAGACGACATGCTCGTTGTCCGCGACATTGAACAGGCGGACGCCGGCCGAATTGCGGCCGATGACGCGGGTGCTGCCGACCTTCAGGCGGATCAGCTTGGCCTGGTCGGTCACCAGCATCAGCTCGTCGGCGGCGTCGGCGGGGAAGCTGGCCACCACCGGGCCGTTGCGATCGAGGTTGTCGATGTTGGTGATGCCCTGGCCGCCGCGGTTGGTGCGGCGATACTCATAGGCCGAGCTGCGCTTGCCATAGCCGTTGGCGCAGACGGTCAGGATGAACTGTTCGGCGGCGGCGAATTCGGCGATGCGGTCGGCCGACAGGTCGCTTTCGCGCTCTCCTTCCTTCCACGGCGCGGCCTTCAGATAGGCCTCTCGCTGTTCGGGCGAAGCCTCGAAGCCGTTGAGGATCGACATCGAGATGACCTCGTCGTCGCCCAGCAGCTTGGCGCCGCGCACACCCGCCGAGGTGCGGCTCTGGAATTCGCGCACGTCGGTGGAGGCGAAGCGGATCGCCTTGCCGTTCCGCGTCGCGAGCAGGACGTCGTCCTCCTCGGTCAGCAGCGACACGCCGATCAGGCGGTCGGAAGCGTCGCCTTCCTCGTCGGTGCCGAAGCGCATGGCGATCTTGCCGTTCGACGGAATGTTGGTGAAGGCATCCATGCTGTTGCGGCGCACGGTGCCGTGCGCGGTGGCAAACATGATGTGCAGTTTGCCCCACTCCGCCTCATCCTCGGGGAGGGTGAGAACGGTGGCGATGGTCTCGCCCTCGGCCAGCGGCAGCAGATTGACCATCGGCCGGCCGCGCGTCGCCGGACCGCCCTCGGGCAGGCGCCAGACCTTCTTGCGGTAGACCTTGCCGAGCGTCGAGAAGAACAGCACCGGCGTGTGCGTCGAGGTGACGAACAGGCTGGTGACGGCGTCCTCGTCCTTGGTCGCCATGCCCGAGCGGCCCTTGCCGCCGCGCGCCTGGGTGCGGAAGGCGTCGAGCGGGGTGCGCTTGATGTAGCCGCCCATCGTGACGGTCACGACCATCTCGAGCCGCTCGATCAGATCCTCGTCGTCGATGTCGTCGTAATTCGCCGTCACCTCGGTGCGGCGCGGCGTGACGTAGGCGGCGGAAACCTCGTCGAACTCGGCGCGCATCACCTCATAGAGGCGGACGCGGTTACGCAGAATCTCGAGCAGTTCCTCGATGCTCGCCGCGAGTTCTTTCAGCTCCTCGGAAATCTCGTCGCGGCCGAGCGCGGTGAGCTTCGAGAGGCGAAGATCGAGGATGGCGCGAACCTGCGCATCGGACAGGCGATAGACGTCGCCCTGGTCCTCATGCGCGATCGCCTCGACCAGCTCGAGGTAGGGCTTGATCTGCTCGATCGGCCATTCGCGCGCGATGAGCGTGGCGCGCGCATCGGCGGGCGTCGGGCTCGATCGGATGATGCGGACGACCTCGTCGAGGTTTGACACCGCGATCGACAGGCCGAGCAGCAGATGGGCGCGGTCGCGCGCCTTCGCCAGCTCGAATTTCGACCGCCGGGTGATCACTTCCTCGCGGAACTTCACGAAGCTTTCGATTATGTCGCGCAGGTTGAGCAGTTCCGGGCGGCCGCCGCGGATCGCCAGCATGTTGAACGCGAAACTGCTCTGCGCCGGCGTGTAGCGATAGACTTGGTTCAGCACGACATCGGCGGTGGCGTCGCGCTTCAACTCGATGACGATGCGGACGCCCTCGCGGTTCGATTCGTCGCGGATGTCCGAGACGCCTTCGATGCGCTTGTCCTTCACCGCCTCGGCGATCTTCTCGACGAGGCCCGACTTGCCGACCTGGAAGGGGATTTCGGTCAGCACGATCTGGCGCTTCTCGCCGCGGCTTTCCTCGACGGTGGCGCGGGCGCGCATCATCACGCTGCCGCGGCCGGTCTGGTAGGCCTGGCGCAGGCCGGCCTGGCCGAACAGCTGCGCGCCGGTCGGGAAGTCGGGGGCCGGGACGTGCTGCATCAGCCCTTCGACATCGATTGCCGGATTGTCGAGATAGGCGCGGCAGGCGTTCAGCACTTCGCCGAGATTGTGCGGCGGAATGTTGGTCGCCATGCCGACGGCGATGCCGCCCGCGCCGTTGACCAGCAAATTGGGGAAACGCGCCGGCAGCACCGACGGCTCGCGCTCCGACCCGTCATAGTTCGGGGTGAAGTCGACCGTGTCCTTGTCGAGATCCTCGAGCAGCGCCTCGTCGGCGATGCGCCGCAGGCGCGCTTCGGTGTAGCGCATCGCCGCGGGCGGATCGGGATCCATCGAGCCGAAATTGCCCTGGCCGTCGATCAGCGGAACGCGAAGCGACCAGTCCTGCGCCATGCGCGCCAGGGCGTCGTAGATCGCGGAATCGCCGTGCGGATGGTATTTACCCATCACGTCACCGACGATGCGCGCCGACTTGCGGAACGGCTTGTTGTGCGAATAGCCGCTTTCGTAGGCCGAATAGAGAATGCGGCGATGGACGGGCTTCAGGCCGTCACGCACGTCGGGAAGCGCGCGCGCCACGATCACGCTCATCGCGTAATCGAGGTAGCTCGTCTTCATCTCGTCGACGATCGAGATCGGGCGGATATCCGACGGGTCCGTCGGCGGCGTCTGGGTCACGTCCACGGGGTGGAGAAATCCTAAGCTGTTCTGGAATTATCGCGTGGCTGTCATGTAGGAGTTCGGGGCAGCGATTGCCAGCATTTTACGCCTTGGAGGGACGCGATGGAGAGGGCGCCGATCAGCGTCGTGATGGCGGCCTGGAATGCCGCGCCGACGATCGCGCGTGCGCTTGATTCGATCGCGGCGCAGACGGTGGCGCCCGCCGAGGTGATCGTCGTCGATGACGCCAGTACCGACGCCACCGCGGCCATCGCCGAAGCGCACCCGCTGAAGCCCCGGATCGTCCGCCACGCCGCCAATCGCGGGGGGGCAGCGGCGCTGCAAAGCGGGCTGGAGGCGGCGGCGAACGACTGGGTCGCCTTCCTCGACGCCGACGACGAATGGCTGCCGGAAAAGCTGGCGGCGCAGGTCGACGCACTGGTCGCCGAGCCGCAGGCGAGCATCGTCGCCACGGGCTTCACCTTCATCGACCGTGAGGGGCAACCGGCGTTGGACTATGGCGTGACGCCGTTCCCGCATGAGGGGGCGGAGTTCTGGCGCAATCTGCTCGTCGATTCGGCGATCCTGCAGTCCTCCGCGCTGGTGCGGCGTGATCTGGCGCTGGCGGACGGCGGCGTCGATGCGTCGATGCGCACTGGCTATGACCAGAAGCTGTTCGTGCGGCTGGCCGGGCAGGGACCGGTCGCCTACGTTCACCGCTCGCTGGTCCGCTATCATGATGCGCCGGGCAGCCTCACCAAGCTGCCGCGCGCCGCCGACATCCTGCCGGTGCTGGCGATGCACGAACGCCATCTGGCGCTATTCGCCGACCGGCTGACCCCGGCCGAGCAGCGCGAAATCCGCCGCCGTCGCTATGCCGAAGCCGCCACCGGCCTTGTCTTGGCGCGTGCGTGGGGACCGGCGCTGCGCGCCACCGCTATGGCCCTGAAAAGCGGCGAGCCGCCAACGCGTTCGCTCTGGCGGCTCGTCACCAACCTGCCGCCGGGGCGACAGATCAAAAGGCTGGTACGCGGTTAGGCGACCACCGGCAGCCGCTCGGCGAGGTCGCGCGGCACCAGCGGCATCACCACCGCCCGGATGCGCTGCCACGCGGCGCTCAAGGTCACCAGGAACAGGCCGATGACGAGGCAGGTCAGCGCGAAGCCGAGGTCGACGTCGCCCGTTTCCTTGAACAGCGTCTGCAGCGCGAAGATCATATAGGCGAGGCCCGACACCAGCAACGCGCGCCGGTCGATGGCGAGCGCGACTACGGTGATGATCAGGTAGACCGCAACGATCGCCACCGCTTCCGCCGCCGCCATGCCGGGGCCATTGACGCCGAACATCACCACCAGCGGGTGGATGATCATCGGCGCGGCGAGCAGGTGCAGCCAGAAGGCGATGTCGGTGCGGCGCGTCACGCGCTGGCGGTCGGACATGTCGTAGCGCATCGCGACGACGAACACGCCGACGCCCGACAGCGACACGGCGGTCAGCAGCGCGTTGCGGTCCTCACCCATGATCGACGCGACGATGGCGAAGGCGATCGCCGACAGCGCCGCGGCCCCCGCCGCGACGGTGATCGGCACCTGGAAGCGCCGCCAGTGGGCGATCGCCGCCGCCACCGCGCCCGCCCCGGCGATGCCGAGATAGACGGCGCCCTGCGGCGTATCGGGCTGGACGTTGTCGACGCCGGTGATCTTCACGATGGCCGCGCCGAGCGTCACGAACACGCCACCGACGAAGGCGAGCAGAAGGAGGATGCTGGGCAGCGCCATCTTGCGCTGGCGGGTGAAATATTCGGCAAGGCCCCAGGCCGCGACCGCGACGCCGAGCGCCGAGAACCAGGTGTCGACCCGCTGGCCGAGCGCGCCGACTGCCACCAGCAGCAGCACCGCCGCGATCGTGACGAAGATGTCGTTGAAGCTGGTGATGAAGCGGATGTGCTCCTCGTCGGCGCCCATCGCCACTTGATGGCGCTGGCGGACGAACTCGGTGAGCGCGGCACCTTGCGCTTCGCTCATCACATTGGCGGCGATCGCCGCGTCGAGATCGGCTTTTTCGATCATATTCTGCTCCCTGCGTTATTGGTGTAGTAACACAACAACACAGTTGATGCCAGCCGCTTTCGCGTTCGTCCGGGGCGGACTATGGTCTCGCTTATGCTGACCCGATTTTCCCTTTCCCTTGCGCTGCTTCTGGCGGCGAGCTGCGCGCCGCGCGTCGCCCCGACCCAGGTCGCGATCGAACCCGCCGCCATCGAGCGCCATGTCGCGGTGCTGGCGTCGGACGCCTACGAAGGCCGCTCGCCGGGAACGGCGGGCGAGGAGAAGACCGTCGCCTATATCGTCGAGGCGATGAAGGCCGCGGGTCTCCAGCCCGGCCATCGCGGGAGTTGGTTCCAGAACGTACCGCTGATCGAGGTGCTGCCCAGCGAGAAGGCGGTGCTGACCATCACCGGCGGCAAGGGCGGCGCGGCGTTCGAATGGGGCGAAGACGCGCTTCTCTATAATGCGCGGGCGCAGGCCGGCGCGGGGCTCGACAAGTCGGAGATCGTCTTTGCTGGCCACGGCCTGACGCTTCCCGATCGCGGTTGGGACGATTTCGCCGGCGTCGACCTGAAGGGCCGCACAGTCATCATGCTCGGCGGCGTGCCCGAGGCGCTCAAAGGCACGGCCTCGTCGTCGGCGGAGAAGGTCGAGGCGGCGACGAGCCGTGGCGCGGCCGGCGCCATCGTCATCCTCGCGCGCGGTATCACCGACGAGCAATGGGACACGCAGGTGAAGGCGGCAAAGCACCGCGACTTGCAGCTGGAAGGCAAGGCGAGCGGCCCCGTCGTTGACGGTCGCCTCCGCCACGCCGCCGGCGACCGGCTGTTCGCCGCGAGCGGCCATGAGTTTGCCGCGCTGGCCGCGGCCGCCGGGCAACCGGGCTTCCGCGCCGTCCCGCTCGGCAGCCGCGCCAGCGTCAAGCTGGAGGGCGGCGTTCGCCGCTTCGCCTCGAAGAATGTCGTCGGATTGCTGCCCGGCGCCAGGCGGCCCGATGAGCATGTGCTGTTCCTCGCCCACTGGGATCATCTCGGCATCTGCGATCCCGGCGGGCCCGACCCGATCTGCAACGGCGCCAGCGACAATGCGAGCGGCATCGGCGGGCTGATCGAGCTCGGCCGCGCCTTCGCCGCGGGCAAGCGCCCCGACCGCTCGATCCTGTTCCTCGCCACCACGGCGGAGGAAGGCGGGCTGATGGGCGGCGAATATTTCGCGGACCATCCGTCAGTACCGTTGAAGCAGATCGTCGGTGGTCTCGGCGCCGATACCATCTCGGCCGGCACGCCCGCCGACGTGGTGGTGCTCGGGCAAGGGCTGTCGCCCGGCATGGACAAGATCATCGCCGCGGCCGCGAAATCGCAGGGCCGCCAGGTGATCGCCAGCGAGGCGAGCGCGGGCTTCTTCCAGCGCTCCGACCATTATCCGCTGGCGAAGGCGGGCGTGCCGGTGCTGATCGCCACCAGCATCTTCGCGCCCGGATCGAAGGTCGCGACAGACAGATATTTCGCCGAGCGCTACCACAAGCCGACTGACAATTACGCGCCGGGCATGGATTTCACCGCGGCGGCGGCCGACATCGAGCTGGCATATCGCGTCGGCCTCAGCCTCGCCAACGACCGCGGCCGGCCGCAGTGGAAGGGCGGAACGCCCTACGCCGAAGCCCGCGCGAAGCAGCGGTAGCCAGAGCGTAAAACGCATCGTATAGAGCGGCGCTCCAAGATTTCGGCCGGGAGCGCTAGATGGATATTCGCCTGGGTTTGACCTTCGACGATGTCCTGCTTGTGCCCGCCGAATCCGAGGTGCTGCCGAGCATGGCGGACACCTCGACGCGCCTCACCCGCGAAATCGCGCTCAACATCCCCGTGCTGTCGTCGGCGATGGACACCGTCACCGAGGCGGACATGGCGATCGTCATGGCGCAGATGGGCGGCATCGGCGTGCTCCACCGCAATTTGACCGTGGAGGAGCAGGCGCTCGCCGTCCGCCAGGTGAAGCGCTACGAAAGCGGCATGGTGGTGAACCCGGTCACCATGCTGGCGAACCAGACGCTCGCTGAGGCGCTCGAGCTGATGCAGCGCCACAAGATCAGCGGCATTCCGGTCGTTGAGCCGTCGCCGGCCGGCCAGCCGGGCAAGCTGATCGGCATCCTCACCAACCGCGACGTGCGCTTTGCCGCCAATCCCGACCAGCCGGTGTCCGAACTGATGACGCGCGACAATCTCGCGACCGTCCAGACCGGCGTCGGCCAGGAAGAAGCGAAGCGGCTGCTCCACCAGCGCCGGATCGAGAAGCTGCTGGTGGTCGACGAAGCCTATCGCTGCGTCGGTCTCGTCACGGTGAAGGACATGGAAAAGGCCGTCACCTACCCGAACGCCACCAAGGATTCGGCCGGCCGGCTGCGCGTCGCCGCCGCGACCACCGTCGGCGACAAGGGCTATGAGCGCTCGGAAGCGCTGATCGACGCCGAATGCGATTTGATCGTCGTCGACACCGCGCACGGCCACAACCGCGACGTGCTGCGCGCCGTCGAGCGCATCAAGCGCCTGTCGAACAGCGTGCAAGTGATGGCGGGCAACGTCGCCACCGCCGAGGCGACCCGCGCGCTGATCGACGCCGGCGCCGACGCCATCAAGGTCGGCATCGGCCCGGGCTCGATCTGCACCACGCGCGTGGTGGCAGGTGTCGGCGTGCCGCAGCTGACCGCGGTGATGGATTCGGCGGAGGAAGCCGCGAAGTCGGGCGTGTCGGTGATCGCCGACGGTGGGCTACGCACCTCGGGCGATGTCGCGAAGGCACTCGCGGGCGGTGCGGCGGCGGTGATGGTGGGCTCGCTGCTCGCCGGTACCGAGGAAGCGCCGGGCGAGACGTTCCTGTATCAGGGCCGCGCCTATAAATCCTACCGCGGCATGGGCTCGGTCGGCGCGATGGCGCGCGGCTCGGCCGACCGCTATTTCCAGCAGGACATCAAGGACCAGATGAAGCTCGTGCCCGAAGGCATCGAAGGGCAGGTCGCCTACAAGGGCCATGCCCGCGACGTGCTCCACCAGCTGGTCGGCGGCGTGAAGGCGGCGATGGGCTACACCGGCTCGCGCACCATTACCGAGCTGCAGCAGCGCGCCAATTTCGTCCGCATCACCGGTGCCGGCCTTCGCGAAAGCCACGTCCATGACGTGACGATCACCCGCGAAGCTCCGAATTACCCGACCCGGTGACCCCCGCCGCGCGCCTCGCCGCTGCGATCGAGATCCTGGATGCGGTGATCGCCGCGGCGCGCGACGAGGGCGCCGCTGCCGACACGCTCATCGCCCGCTATTTCAAGGACCGCCGCTACGCTGGATCGAAGGACCGCCGCGCGGTGCGCGAGCTGGTGTTCGACGCCATCCGCACGCTGGGCGAACGCCCGCTGAGCGGCCGCGCCGCGATGATCGGCTATGCGAAGGCGCGCGCGCCCGATCTGCTGACATTGTTCGGCACGGACGGCCATGCGCCCGCCGCCATCCACGCGTATGAAGCGGTCGCCAAGAAGGGGCTGGCCCCGACCTGGCTGGCCGCCCGGATGCGCCAGCGCTTCGGCAAGGACACCGACCGGGAACTGGCGGCGCTGATCGGTCGCGCGCCGCTCGACCTGCGCGTCAATCGCCTGATGGCGACGCGCGAGGATCCGTTCGAATGGCCGGTGCCGGTCACGCCGACGCCCTACGCGCCCAACGGCCTGCGCGCCTCCGAACCGTTCAACGTCGAACAGAGCGCGCCTTTCATCGGCGGCGCCGTCGAGGTGCAGGACGAGGGCAGCCAGATCGCCTGCCTTGCTACCCAGGTCGCGCCCGGGATGCTGGTGATCGACCTGTGCGCCGGCGCCGGCGGCAAGTCGCTGGCGATGGCGGCAACGATGGGCAACGACGGCAAGCTGATCGCCGCCGACACCAACCGCGACCGGCTCCAGCGCCTGACGCCGCGCGCCGATCGCGCCGGGGCGGCCGTGATCGAAACCTTGCTGCTCGATCCCGGCAAGGAGCTGGAAAAGCTCGCCGACTATATCCGCCGCGCCGACGTGGTGCTGGTCGACGCGCCCTGTTCGGGCACCGGCACCTGGCGGCGCAACCCGGAAGCGCGCTGGCGGCTGACGCCCGAGCGGCTGACGCGGCTGACCGCGCTTCAGGCGCGGCTGCTCGAGATCGGCGCGGCGCTGGTCAAGCCCGGCGGGCGGCTGGTTTATGTCGTCTGCTCGCTGCTGCCCGAGGAAGGCGACGCGCAGATCGACGGCTTCCTGAAGGCCAATCCGAACTGGCAGGCCGCGCCTTTTTCTCTGCCGACTGAACAGGATGCGGTGGGCCGCGCTGTTCTGTCGCCCGCCCGCCACGGCACCGACGGCTTTTTCATTGGGGGGTTAACCCCTATCTGATACGTAGTCAGACGACGAGTATTCGCGGAGGGATCCACATGCGTTCCAAGTGGTTGGTGGCCGGTGTTTCGGCGGTGATGCTGGCGGGTACGGCGATGGCGGCGGTTCCGGCCGACGACGTGATCAAGCCGGCGTCGATCAGCTTCATGCAGGCGGGCTTCGAGGCGCTGGGCAAGGGCCAGGCGCAGGCCGCCGTCGGCGACTTCGAAACCGCGCTCGCCATCGATCCGAAGAACCGCAACGCCTATGTCGGCATCGCTCGCGCCATGCAGGCGCAGGGCCTCCACGGCAGCGCGGTGAAATATTACCGCGAGGCGCTGCAGCTCGACCCGAACGACCTGACCGCGCTCGAGGGGCAGGGCACCGCGCTCGCCCAGCGGGGCGCAAAGGCGCGCGCGCAGGCGAACCTCGATCGCATCCGCCAGCTCTGCAAGACCGACTGTGCCGAGGCGCGCAAGCTGGCGACCGCCATCGCGGCGGCCCCGACCGGTGCGCAGACCGCGGCGGCGACTCCGGCGCCGACGCCCGCTCAGAAGAACTAGCGCTTAGCCGCCGTCCAGGCGGCGGCAAGATCGACGAATTCCGCGACCGAGAGCGTCTCGGCGCGGCGTTCGCCGTCGATCTCGCAAGCCGCCAGCGCGTCGAGTGCACCCGGCAGCGACTTGAGGCTCGCGCGCAGCATCTTGCGCCGCTGGCCGAACGCTGCTGCCGTCACCGCCCCCAACGCCGACGCCGGGATGTCGCGCAGCGGCTCCGCGGGCACGATATGCACCACAGCTGAGGATACCTTGGGCGGCGGCGTGAACGCTTGCGGCGGCAGATCGAGCGCGATGCGCGGTTTCGACCGCCACTGCGCCAGCACCGCCAGCCGGCCATAGGCGTCGGTGCCCGGCTGCGCGACAATGCGCTGCGCCACTTCCTTCTGGAACATCAGCGTCAGGCTCAGCCACCAGGGCGGCCATTTCTCCAGGGTCAGCCAGCGCACCAGCAGCGCGGTGCCGATATTGTAGGGAAGGTTCGACGCGATATGCGCCGGCTCACCGATCAGCGCCGCCTCGTCGATCGCCATCGCATCCTCGGCGACGACGCGCAGCCGCCCCGGCGCCGCTTCGCCCAGCTCGGCAAGCGCGGGCATCGCGCGGTCGTCGCGCTCGACAGCGGTGACGCGCGCGCCGGCCTTCAGCAGCGCGCGGGTGAGACCGCCGGGGCCGGGGCCGACTTCATAGACGGCGGCGCCGTCGAGCGGGCCCGGCACCCGTGCGATGCGGTCGAGCAGGTTCAGGTCGAGCAGGAAATTCTGGCCGAGCGATTTCTTGGCGTTGAGGCCGTGCCGCGCGATCACCTCGCGCAGCGGCGGCAGCTTCGAAATCTCGCTGGTCACGCCTCGCGCGCGGCGCGGCGCTCCGCGCACTCGGCCGCCATGCGGATCGCGGCGATCATGGCGTCGGGCCGGGCGATGCCCGCGCCGGCGATGCCGAAGGCGGTGCCGTGGTCGGGGGCGGTGCGCACGATCGGCAGGCCGAGCGTCATGTTGACGCCCTCGTCGAAATGGATCGCCTTCAGCGGGATCAGCGCCTGATCGTGATACATGCAGATCGCGGCGTCATAGTCGGCGCGCGCCCGCTCGTGGAACATCGAGTCAGCGGGGAGGGGGCCGACCGCGTCGATGCCTTCGGCACGCAACGCCTCGATCGCCGGCGCGATGATCTCGATCTCTTCCATGCCGAGCGCACCGCCCTCGCCCGCGTGCGGGTTGAAGCCGGCGACGGCGAGGCGCGGCGCCTCGATGCCGAAATCGCGCTGCAGCCCGCGCCAGACGGTGCGCGCGCGGGAAATGATCAGGTCGGTGGTCAGCTTGGTCGCCGCCTCGATCAGCGGCATGTGCAGGGTCACCGGCACGGTGCGCAACGTCGGCCCCGCCAGCATCATCGCGGTATTCTCGTAGGCGATGCCGCAGCGCTCGGCGATGAACTCGGTCTGGCCGGGGTGGCTGAAGCCGATGGCGTAGAGCTGCGACTTCGATACCGGCCCGGTGACCAGCGCGCTCGACGCGCCGCTGCGCGTCAGGCCGACGGCGATCTCGAGGCTGTCGAGCGCGCAGCGCGCGCCCGGCAGATTGGGCTCGCCCGGCACGATCGCGCCGGGGTCGTCGACCTGAATCAGCGGCAGCGCGTCGCGGAAGGTCTCGATCGCTTCCGACGGCGTACCGATCAACCGGATCGGGCCGCCCCACACCCGCTCGAGGCTGGTCTGGTTGCCGACCGCGAAGAACGGCGGCAGCGCGATTTCATTCCGCGCGTCCCAGGCCTTGGCGACGATCTCCGGGCCGATCCCCGAAGGATCGCCAAGCGCGACGGCGAGCGGCACGCCTAGCGGTAGTCCACGATGGCATCGCGACGAAGATCGCGCAGGTAGCGGCGGGCGGCACGGCCGACGCGCTCTTCCTCGAGCTGCGCATAGACCTGGTCGAACGACGGCCCGGCCACGTCGGGCGCGTCGTCGCGGCCGCAGAGCACCAGCACGCGAATGCCTTCCTCGGGCGAACCGAACGGCGGCGTCGCCTGGCCGATCTGCATGTCGCGCATCATCGTCTGAAGCGGCGCCGGCAGGTCGCGGATGCGGACCTGGTCGTTCGACACGACTTCGGCGCCGATCTCGCCGCCGACTTCCTCGGCGCGGCCACAGCCGCCCATCGACTGGGTGCGCTCCTGAAGCGTCTTCACCAACCGCTCCGCCTCGGCGCGCGGCGTGGTCGGCTTCAGGTCGACGCTGATCTGCTTCAGGCTGAGCAGCGCGGCATCGGGATCGGCGGTCATCGCCTGCCGCTTGTCGATCAGCGCGACGATCATCACGCCGCCGGTGACGCGGATCGGCTCGCTCACCTGGCCTTCGCTTAAGGAGGCGAGCGCCGTCTGCACCGGCTGCGACAGCTGCGCCGGCTGGACATAGCCGAGGTCACCGCCGACCGAGGCGGTCGAGCTTTCCGAGAACTGGCGAGCATAGGCGATGAACGAGGCGCCGCGCTTCACCTGTTCGACGATGCGCTGGGCGCCCGCGGTAACTTCGGCCTCATTCTCCGGCGTAGCGGCAAGAAAGATTTCGCCGACGCGGAATTGCTCCTGGCCTTTGGTGGCTTCCAGCCGGTCGATCAGCGCCTGCACCTCGTCATCGCCGACGTTGACGAACGGCTCGATGCGGCGGCGCAGCAGGCGGCTCCAGGCCAATTCGGCGTGGATCTGGCCGCGCAGCGACATCGTCGAGGTGCCGCGCGCCTTCAGATAGTCGGCGAACTGCGTCGGGGTCTGCTTGAAGTTGCCGGCGACGCGGGTCAGGGCGTCGGTGACCTCCTTGGGGTCGATAGTCACCTCATTCTCGGCGGCTTCCTGCACCTGCAGCTTCTCGTCGATCAGGTTGCGCAGCACCTGCAGCCGCAACCGCTCGCGCTCCTGCGCGTCGATGCGGCCCTGGTTGGCGGCGAGCACGAGGTTGAGGCGCTGCTCGACATCGGTGTCGGTAATGACATCGCCGTTGACGATCGCGGTCGCCTTGCGAACTGACGGGTCGAGGCGGCCGAGCATGGTGACCGGGTCGTTGGCCCCGACGATCGTGCCGGCTTCCTGCGCGACGAGCGGCATCGCCGCGAGGGCGGCGGCGGCAGTCAGCATCCGGCCGGCATTACGCAAACGCATTCAAGTCTCCCAAAACCCCATGTCCCCACGCACGGCTTGCTGGCTTTCGCGCACAAGCCCACGCGAGGCAATAGCCCCGTCCGCCTGAACGGCGGCTGACGCGCTCCTCTACCCGATCACACCGCGGGCGTCACGGCGGCGAACCGTCACTTGCCCGAGTCGCAGCATTTATACGTCGCGACCCCCGGATTCCCCCAAAACGGTCGGGAAAGCGCCGATTCGATGTGGCTTCCGGGACACGCTCGCCAAGAGTCGAATGCGAAAATGCTGCGCTGCACTAAGGGCGTCGCCGGACTGTCACAATCCGACTTCACAAGCCGCCGCAAGTCGAGCATCGGCCCGACAAAGCATAAATTCACAGTCTCAAACTGGGGGAAAACTCACATGCGTTCTCTTCGGCTCGGTTGCGCCATCGGCGCGCTGCTGGTCGCCTCGACGGCGGTCTATGCTCAGGAAACTACCGGCACCATTCGCGGCTCGGTCAGCGACAGTGCGGGCAACGCGGTTGCCAACGCCACCGTCACGGTGAAGCACACGCCGTCGGGCACGACCTCGACGTCGACCACCAATAATGAAGGCGCGTTCAACGCCGCCGGTCTGCGCGTCGGCGGCCCGTACGAGGTCACCGTCGCCTCGTCGGGTCTCGAGACCGTCACCGACACCGTCCCCAGCATCAGCGCCGGCGCCCCGGCCCGTCTCGAAGTGACGCTGTTCAGCGCCGCCGAGACGATCACCGTCACCGGCTCGCGCCAGAGCAGCTCGATCCAGCTCGCCGCCGGCCCGGCGACCGTCCTGGATCAGGAAGCGATCGAAGGCGTCGCCTCGGTCAACCGCGACATCCGCGACCTCGTCCGCCGCGACCCGTTCGCGACGATCGATCCGACCAACAGCCGCACCGTCGAGATCGCCGGCCAGAACGGCCGCCTGAACCGCTTCTCGGTTGACGGCGTGCAGTTCTCGGACGACTTCGGCCTCAACAACGGCGGTCTGCCGACCTCGCGCGGCCCGGTGCCGTACGACGCCATCGAGCAGCTGACCGTGCAGGTCGCGCCGTACGACGTGTCGGAAGGCGATTTCCAGGGTGGCGCGATCAACGTCGTGCTGCGCTCGGGCACCAATGATTTCTCGGGCTCGGCCTTCTACACCTACACCGACGACAGCCTGACCGGTAACAAGTCGAAGTATGCCGTCACCGCGACGAACCCGAACGGCGACATCAACCTGAAGTTCGATTCGAAGCAGTACGGCGGCCTGCTCGCCGGCCCGATCGTCAAGGACAAGCTGTTCTTCATGGTCGGCTACGAGAAGCTGAAGGAATCAGATCCGTTCGACGACGGCGTCGGCCCGGGCTTCGCCAACCAGGTTCCCGGCATCACCGAGGCGCAGGTCGCCCAGGTGACCCAGATCGCGCAGACGGTTTACGGCTACGACACGCTCGGCCTGATCCAGAACGCTGTCGAGGAAGACGAGAAGATCGTCGGCAAGCTCGACTGGAACGTCGCTGACGACCACCGCGTGTCGCTGACCTACATCCGCAACGTCGGTACGCAGCAGTTCCAGCAGAACACCTTCCTGACGCCGCCGCAGGCGCTCGGCCTCCAGTCGAACGGCTATGAGCTCGCCGAAGAGGTCAACTCGGGCGTGCTTCAGCTGAACTCGCAGTGGACCGACACCTTCTCGACCGAGGTTCGCGCGAGCTATCGCGACTATAACCGCGACCAGACGCCGTTCGGCGGCCGCGACTTCGCCCAGTTCGAAGTCTGCCTTGATCCGACCAGCGTCGGTGCGGCGACCTCGTGCGGCGGTTCGCGCCTGTTCTTCGGCCCGGACGTCAGCCGCCAGTCGAACGACCTGAACACCGAGACGATGTCGTTCGACTTCACGGCGCGCAAGCAGGCCGGCGACCACACCTTCAAGGGTACGGTCGGCTACACCAATGTCGACGTCTACAACCTGTTCCTGCAGCGCTCGCTCGGCGACGTCTACTTCGACTCGATCGCGGCGTTCCAGGCGCGCAGCGCTGGTCGCGTCCGCCTCGGCGGCGCGGTGCCGAGCCTCGACCCGGCCGATGCCGCGGCGCTGTTCAGCACCTCGACCTACACCTTCGGTCTGCAGGACGAGTGGGACATCCTCCCCGAGCTGCAGGTGACCTACGGTGCTCGCTTCGATCTCTATGACAGCGGCGACACGCCTTCGGCCAACCCGAACTTCCTGGCCCGTAATGGTTTCTCGAACCGCGAGACGTTCAAGGGGCGCTCGGCCTTCCAGCCGCGCTTCGGCTTCAACTGGCAGGCGGCCGACAACATCGTCATTCGCGGCGGCGCGGGCATCTTCGCCGGCGGCACCCCGGACGTGTTCCTGTCGAACAGCTTCTCGAACACGGGCCTGCTGACCAACCAGGTCGACATCAACGCCGCCAACTGCGTGGCGTCGGGCAACACCTGCGGCGCGCTGACGGGCGTCACGGGCCGTTCGTTCCCGACCTCGCTGACCAGCTTCCTGACGACCAACGTCGCGTCGCTGGCCACCGCGCCGGTCAACGCGGTCGATCCGGACCTGAAGGTCGCCAAGCAGTTCCGCGCCACCCTGTCGGGCAAGTATGCGGCCGACTGGGGCGGCACCTTCGGCGACGGCTGGACCTTCGGCGTCGACCTTCTCTACGGAGAGGTCATCAACGGCTACACCTACACCGACCTGCGCTCGGTGCCGATCGGCACCCTGCCGGACGGCCGTACCCGCTACGGCCCGCGCGGCGGCGTGGCGACGACCAACCAGGACCTGCTGCTCACCAACAGCAGCCAGGGCCGGTCGATGATCGGTGTCGTCTCGGTCGACAAGGAGTGGTCGCCGTCGTTGAACACGGGCGTCAGCTACACGCGCTCGGACATCAAGGACACCAACGCCATCACCTCGTCGACGGCGGGCTCGAACTACGGCAACAACGCGTTCCTCGACCCGAACTTCGCGGCCTACGGTACCTCGGCATACCAGATCCGCGACCAGTACAAGTTCTCGGTCGACTACAACCACGCGTTCTTCGGTGACTACAAGACGCGCTTCAGCCTGTTCGGCGAGTATCGCTCGGGTCGTCCGTACAGCGTCGTCGGCATCGACCGCTCGTCGGGTCGCTCGGCGGTCCTCGGCACCGTCGGCAACGGTGGCCGCGGCCTCCTCTACGTTCCGACCGCGGGCACCGATGCGCTGGTCTCCTTCGCCAGCGCGGCGCAGCAGACGGCCTTCGACAATCTCGTGACCCAGCTGGGCATAGAGAAGTTCCGTGGCCGGATCATTCCGAAGAACACGCAGACCGCGCCGGACTTCTTCAAGGTCGATCTGCACTTCGGCCAGGAAATCCCGGCGTTCGTGGGCAAGAGCCGCGTGGAGCTGTTCGCGGATGTCGAGAACTTCCTCAACATCCTCAACAGCGACTGGGGCTCGCTGCGCCAGGTGGCGTTCCCGCAGACCGCGGGCATCGTCGACGTGCAGTGCCTGACCGCGCCGGTCGCCACCGGCACGACGCCGACCACCGCGCAGATCGCGACTCTGCCGACGCAGGCGTGCGCCCAGTACCGCTACTCCGCGGTCACGGCGCCGATCGAGGGCTTCCAGAGCCGTCAGTCGCTGTACCAGATCCGCGTCGGCGCCAAGTTCAAGTTCTAGGCCGAACGGACACCGAAAGAGGGCGGCGCCGGAGCGATCCGGCGCCGCCTTTCTTTTGTCCCGGGAAGATCGCGCGAGCGCTGACGCCCCGCGAAGCCGCCGCCTATTCGTCGACGGGGACGCCGGGGACGTTCTTCGAGGTGCGAATGGTCAGCGACGTCTTCACATGCGCGACGTTGGGCGCCGGCGTCAGGTGCGTCGTCAGGAAGCGCTGAAACTCCTGAAGGTCATGCGCAACGATTTTCAGCACGAAGTCGATCTCGCCATTGAGCATATGGCATTCGCGCACCGGATCGAGCTGCGCGATATGCTCCTCGAAGGCGCGCAGATCGGCCTCGGCCTGGCTCTTCAGCGACACCATGGCGAACACCATGATGCCGTAGCCGAGCGTCTCGGGGTTGAGATCGGCGTGATAGCCGCGGATGACGCCGCCTTCCTCCAGCGCGCGGACGCGGCGGAGGCAGGGCGGGGCGGTCAGCCCGGCGCGCGATGCCAGCTCGACGTTGGTGACCCGGCCTTCGGCCTGCAAATTGCGCAGGATCTGGCGGTCGATCGAGTCGAGGTGGATCGGCTGGTTTTGGGGCATGCGCAAGGACACCTGCGTGTTGATGCCGCCGACTATAAGATTGTTGCGGACAGGCGCAACGATCTAATCCGCAAGGGTTGATCGGCGTTAACCAATCGCTCGCGCGCTTCATGCTAGAGACTCGCATGATGTCGATCGAGGAGGAGTTGCGGCGCGCGCTCCCCCATGCGGAAGCATGGGGTGAAACCTCGCGCACGCTCGCCTTCCGCCGCATTGCCGAGCTGCTGATCCGCGGGCAGGGCACCGGCGATCCGGAGCTTCAGGTGCAGGCGGTGGCGGCGCTTGAGCGGCTCCGTCCACAGGTGCCCGAGGCGGTGCGGCGCGAGGCGCTGCGGCTGGCCGCCGCACACTGGCCCGACCGCACCATGCTCTGGCTGTTCCGCCACGAGCCGCCCGCCGAGCTGCTCGCGCTCGCCGCGCTGGTCCGCCTCGACGAGCCGGAATGGCAGGTGCTCGCCGCCGAGCTGCCCGACGAGGCGCGGCGTCTGCTCGCTGTTGGCCGCTCGCGCCCCGAATCGACGCCCGATGCCGGATACAAGCCGCTCGCGCCGCTACCGCCCGTCGAACTGGCGGCGCTGGCCGGCGACTGGCGCTGGGAATGCGACGCGCAGGGGACGCTGGTATTCGTTGACGGCAAGGCGCCGCTGGCGGTCGGCGACCGGCTGTTCGACCTCGACGGCGCCGATGCGATCTGGGCGCCATTCACCCGCCGCTCCGCCTTTCGCGGCATCGATACCGGCACCTGCACGCTCGCGGGCGTGCCCTTCTTCGAACGCGGCAGCGGCCGCTTCCTTGGCTATCGAGGTACCGCGCAATCGGTTGAGGCGACCGGCCTGTTCGGCACGGGGGCGTCAAGCGATGGCCTCGCCAAGGTCGCGCATGAGGTGCGCTCGCCCTTGAACGCGATCATGGGCTTCGCGCAGATGATCGAGAGCGAGACCTTGGGCGAAGCGCCCGAGGCCTATCGCCGCCGCGCCGCCGCCATTCTCGACAATGCCCAGCGCCTGCTTGCCGCGCTTGACGACCTGACCGACGCCGCGCGGCTCGACCGCGGCCACTGGTCGGTCGATCCTGCGGCGGTCGATGTCGCCGCCCTCGTCGAACGCGCCGCCGAACGCCACCGCGCGCTCGCCGCCAGCCGCGGCGTGTCGATCGCGGTCACCCTTGCGCCAAGCCTGCCCGCCGCCATCGCCGACGAACGCACGCTCGATCGCGCCGTCCGCCGGCTTCTGGCGGCGCTGATCGCGGTGGCGGAAAGCGGCGAGACCTTGCTGCTTGGCGTCCAGCGGGCCGGCGGCGCGCTGCGCCTGTTCGTCACCCGCCCCAGCGCGCTCGACGATCTGCCGCCCGATCGCTTGCTCGATACCGCGACCGTCGCCGGCGATGTCAGCGCCGCGCCGCTGCTCGGGCTCGGCTTTGGCCTCCGTCTCGTCCGCCAGCTCGGCGAGGCGATGGGCGGCACCTTCGCGATCGAGCCGCAGCGCTTCACCCTGACGCTTCCCGGCGCCGAAGAAGGCGAACAACCAGTCGCAAACGGGGATCAAAGCGCCTAGATACGAACCGACTTCATTTTCGTTTCGTCAGGGTCGTTCCTCCATGAGCCAGATCAAGCACAGCCGCGTCCTCGTCATCGGGTCCGGCCCCGCCGGCTACACCGCCGCCGTCTATGCGGCGCGCGCCGCGCTCAATCCGGTGCTGGTGCAGGGCATCCAGCCCGGCGGCCAGCTCACCGTCACCACCGATGTTGAAAACTGGCCCGGCGAAGTGTCGATCATGGGCCCCGATCTCATGGTGAAGATGGCCGAGCAGGCGCAGCATGTCGGCGCCGAGCTGATCTCCGACACCATTATCTCGGTCGATCTGTCGAAGCGCCCGTTCGTCGCCATCGGCGATTCGGGCACTGAGTATCAGGGCGACACCGTCGTCATCTGCACCGGCGCGCAGGCGCGCTGGCTCGGTCTGCCGTCGGAGACCAAGTTCCGCGGCTTCGGCGTGTCGGCCTGCGCCACCTGCGACGGCTTCTTCTATCGCGGCAAGGTGGTCGCGGTGGTCGGCGGCGGCAACACCGCGGTCGAGGAAGCGCTGTTCCTCACCAACTTCGCGTCGAAGGTCTACCTCATCCACCGCCGCGAAGGGCTGCGCGCCGACAAGGTCAACCAGTCGCGCCTGTTCGCCAATCCGAAGATCGAGATGATCTGGAACGCCGAGGTTACCGACGTGCTCGGCACGCAGAACCCGCCGGGCGTCACCGCGATCACGCTCGGCTCGACCACCGGCGGGGCGGGGAAGGAGCTGGCGGTCGACGGCCTGTTCATCGCCATCGGCCACGACCCGGCGACCGAGCTGTTCAAGGGCCAGGTCAGCATGGACGAGGACGGCTATATCGTCACCGCGCCCGATTCGACCGCGACCAACATTCCGGGCGTGTTCGCCGCCGGCGACGTGAAGGACAAGATTTTCCGCCAGGCGGTCACCGCCGCCGGCATGGGCTGCATGGCGGCGCTGGAGGCCGAGCGCTTCCTCGCGCACCACGCCACCACCGAAATCGCCGCCGACGCCGCGCATGACGTGGACGCCGCGGTGCGAACCGCCGCGGCCGAGTAGCCGCGGGAGAAGGGGGAGGGATGCAGCTCGATTGGGAGAAGCTGCGGCTGTTCCACTGCGTCGCCGAAGCGGGAAGCTTCACCGAGGCGGCGCGGCGGCTGCACATGAGCCAGCCTGCGCTGTCGCGGCAGATCCAGGGGCTCGAGACGCAGCTTGGCGCCAAGCTGTTCCACCGCCATGCCCGCGGCCTCGCGATGACGCACGAGGGCGAGCAGCTCCACGACGCGACGCACGAGATGCAGGACCGCATCGAGCGGACGCAGCAGGGCATCGAATTCTCGCGCGAGCGGCCGACCGGCGAAATCCGGCTGACCACCACGGTCAGCTTCGGCTCGACCTGGCTGGCGCGGCAGCTGAAGGATTTCCTTGAGCTCTACCCGGACATCAACGTCGACCTGATGCTGTCCGACGACGATCTCGACCTGTCGAAGCGCGAGGCCGACGTCGCCATCCGCTTCCACGCGCCGCACCAGTCGGACCACATCCAGAAGGCGCTGGCGCCGGTGCGCTACTGGCTGTGCGCCTCGCCCGACTATCTGGAAAAGCATGGCACGCCGCAGGTCGCCGAGGATCTCGATAACCACCGGCTCGTCGCCTATGGCCCGCTGGCGCCCAACCCGATCCGCGGCGTCAACTGGATCCTCGACGTCGGCCATAGCGGCCCGCCGCGCGTGCCGGTGCTCACCGTGAACAACATCTTCGGGCTGCTGCAGGCGGCGGAGGCCGGCGTCGGTATCGCGGCGCTGCCGAGCTATCTCGTCGATTTCTCGGGCAAAGTCCGGCCGATCCTGACGCATATGCAAGGGCCGGTGTTCCGCACCTTCTTCGTCTATCCGCCGGAACTTCGCACGTCGGTACGCGTCGCGGTGCTGCGCGATTTCATCGTCAAGCGGATGACGCCGCAGGCGCTCGACACCGCACGCCTTGCGTCCCATGCAACGGCTGCATAGCTGCGATAGCGTTTCGACACCTGCTCAAATCACTCAAGCACGAGCATATGGGGATTGTTGCTGCACTGCAGCGAACCGGTCGTGAAGCCGCACCTCCCTCCCCGCGGCTCCGAACGAGGCCCCCGGCACTCCTCCCTCCCTCCCTTGTGCCGGGGGCCCTCCCCGTCCTCCTGACGGGATTTCCCTTCATGACTTTCGGGCCGGCGCCGCCGTGCGTCGGCCCCTCTTTTCTTGTGTCGGGCAGAGGTTTACCGGTGGGCCGGTGCTGACCGCGTCACCCTCCCTCCATGTCGATTTCCCTGCCGCCTTCGGCCGCCGCGTGCTGGTGACCGTCGATACCGAGGAAGAGTTCGACTGGACCCAGCCGAAGCGGCGCGACGCGACTTCGGTGCAAGCGGTGAAGGCCCTGCCGACCGCTCACGCGCACTTGCGCGGCTTCGGGGTGAAGCCCGCCTATCTCGTCGATTATCCGGTGGCGACGACGCCGGAGAGCGTCGCCGTCATCAACCGTTTCCTCGCCGACGGCGAGGCGAGCGTCGGCGCGCAGCTTCACCCGTGGGTGAACCCGCCGTTCGACGAGGCGATCGACGTCCGCAACAGCTTCCCCGGCAATCTGCCGCGCCGCACCGAGCGCGCGAAGCTCGGCGAGCTGACCGAGGCGATCCGGACGAGCTTCGGCGTGCAGCCGATCATCTACCGCGCCGGCCGCTATGGCATCGGCCCCAATACCGAGGCGCTGCTCGATGAGGCCGGCTACCGCATCGACGCCTCGGTGCGCCCGCTGTTCGCCTACACCGACGAGGGCGGCCCCAATTTCGAGGACGCCTATGCCGCGCCCTATTGGACCAGCCCCGAACGCCGCATCCTCGAGGTGCCGCTGACCACCGCCTTCCTCGGCGGCCTGCGTCACCTCGGCGAACCGCTGTTTCGCCTCGGCGCCCGCTTCCCCGCGGTGCGCGCGCTTTTGAACCGCAGCCGCGCGGTCAATCGCGTGGCGCTGACGCCTGAGGGCATTCCCCTCGAAGAGGCGCTGATGGCGCTGCGCCTGCTGCTCGACGGCGGCACGCGCCTCATCAGCATCAGCTTCCACTCGCCCNCACGCGCCTCATCAGCATCAGCTTCCACTCGCCCTCGGTCGAGCCGGGGCACACGCCCTATGTGCGCGACGCCGCCGACCTCAAGCGCTTCTACGCCTGGTTCGACGGCGTCTTCGGCTTCCTCGCCCGCGCCGGGGTCGATCCGGTGAGCGTCGAGGAGGTGCTTGCCGCCGCCGAAGGGCCACGGTAACCGAAGGACGCTCCGGCGACGGGCCTGTAGCTCAATGGTAGAGCTGGCCGCTCATAACGGCTTGGTTGGGGGTTCGAATCCCTCCGGGCCCACCAATTTTCGACCGCTTAGAACGCCCCCGGCACCTCGCGCTGTGTGACGTCGGCATCTTCCGGCGTCAGCAGCTCCAGTTTCGTGCGGCCCTCGACTGCCGCCATCGCCGTCTGGCCCGTCGCGATCGGTGTGCAGGTGCGCCCCGCGAGGAAGTCGAGGGCTTGGCGCACCGAGGACTCCTGTGCATCGCCCAGCGGACGGGTCAGGTCGTCGGTGGCGCGGCAGGTGCGGCGGACGGTTGAGGCGAGGCCGTCGTAATAGGCGTCGGAATTGGCGGAGTTGCGGCTGCTGAAGGCGACGACGCGCAGGCGGTCGTCGCAGGCGCTGCGGTCGATCGCGACCTGGCCGACCGGCTTGCCGAAGCTGTTGGCGCCGATCATGCCGAGATTGTCGCCGAGATAGGGCAGCATGCCGTTGATCACCACTTCGCTCGCCGAGGCGGAGGCGCCGGTGGTGATGAAGGCGATCCGCGTCGGCGACACCGATTCCGGCTGCGCCACGAAGCGGTGCGTGCTGTTGTTGCTCGACTTTTCCGGCCGGTAGACGAACGACGAGAAGACTTCGCTCGACGCGCGATTGCCGCCGAGCAGGTCGCCGAGCAGTTCGGCGGTCGAGATCAGGCCGCCGCCATTGTAGCGGAAATCGACGATCAGCTCGGTGACGCCCTCGCGCCGGAAGGTGTCAAAGGCGAAGCGCAGTTGCGGGTTGGCGGCAGTGATGAAGGTGCGCAAGTTGAGGTAGCCGACCTTCTTCGCGCCATCCTGAATGATCCGCGCGCCATAGCGCGACGACACCGGCGTCAGCGAATAATCGGCCTTGGTAAGGGTGAGGTCGCGCGTGCCCGCCGCGCCGCTGATCCGCAGCACGCGCGTCATCCCCGCCGTGTTGGCGCCGAGCGCGTTGGTGACGGCGTTCGAGCCGCCGTTCGAGATGATCGTCGACACCGATTGCAGGCTCGATGTGCTGGCCCCGATCGCCACGATCTCGTCGCCGCGCTCGATGCCGGCGGTGAAGGCGGGGGTATCCTCGAACGTCTCCATGATGAAGGCGCGGCGGTTGATGCTGTCGGTCGAGACGCGGAAGCCGAAGCCGGCGCTGGCCCCCGAGGCGAAGAAGGCATTCTCCTCGGCGATCGAGGTCAGATAGGTGGAATAGCGGTCACGGCGCTGGTTGCGCGCGTTGAGGGTGAGCGCGTCGATATAATCCTCAACCGTCGAATAGCCCGCCGGGCTGAGGCTGCCGGGCAGCGTCTCGGGGAACAGATACCATTCGCGCAGCACGCCATCGGCCCATTGCTGGCGGGCGAGCAGGCTGCAGGTCGCGCTCTGGCCGCCCGATGAGCCGCCGCCGCCTCCGCCGCCCCCGCCGCTGGGCGGGGGAGTCGCGGTCCCGCCGCTGCTGCCGCCGCCACCGCAGGCGGAAAGCAAGGTCAGGGCGACGGTAAGTGCCAGCCGGCCCTTCGACAGCTTCATCATGTACGCATACCCCCCAAGGACGGGCGCAGTATGCCGCGCGGCGCGGCGTTCGTCACTGCGGCTGGTGGACGCCCTTCATCTGCGCGAGCAGGCCGAGCGCCTTCATCTGCCAGCTTTCGGCGAGGCCGGGCATGGCGACGATCTCGGCGAGCGTCTCGGTATCGAGCGTCTTCTGCGCGATCAGCGCCGCGAAGCGCCGCACCGTCCAGCCCTTCTCCTGCCGCTCGATCACCTCGATGCGGTCGCCGGCGCCGAGGTCGCCCGCCTCAAGCACGCGCAGATACCAGCCGCAGCGCGCCGTTTCGATCATCCGACGCACCATCTTCGGTTCGCGGTGATAGAGGCCGAGCTTGAAGCAGGGCTGGCGCGGCTGCGTCACCTGCAAAGTCGCGCTGCCGATGCGCAGCACGTCGCCGATGTGGATCTCGTCCTCGCTGAGGCCCGAGGTGACGAGATTCTCGCCCATGCCGCCGGGCACCAGGGTGCGCGCCCGCGCCGGGAAATCCTCGATCCAAGCGGTGTAGCCCTCCGACGGATAGGCGTAGACCGCCTTGTCGTGCCCGCCGTGCACCTTCTTGTCCGCCTGCTCGTCGCCAGCGAGGCCGAGCGGCCCGGCGGCGACACGACCGGAAACCGGCTGCTTGAAAAAAGCGCTCGGCACCGGCCCCAGCGGGGCGATGCGGCCGACATGGACCGCCCGCAGTGAGGCTTCCGCGCCACCCCCGCTGCTCATTTCGCCGCAGGCCCCTTTCGCTCGCGAAGAATCGGATTCATATTCGCGTCTGTCGGAAACATTCGAAAGGAGGTGATCCAGTGTCTCATTGTCTCAAGGTGCAATCGACGCATTGGCTCTCCGCTCGCGGGGGTCTCGCTTAAGCGCCGAACGCGCAACGACAATGGAAGGGCCGCTCCGAAAGAGCGGCCCTTCGCTTTTTTGGGCTTAGCGACCTTTCCAGTCGGGTTTGCGCTTCTGCGCGAACGCCATCGGCCCCTCGACGAAATCCTCGCTCTTCAGCATGGCGCCGACCGCCGGATAGCGCATTTGCGCTTCATAGGCGGTGCGCAGCGTTGGCTCGGCGAGGCCCTGTGTGACCGCCGC
Organism: Sphingoaurantiacus capsulatus; assembly: GCF_042648405.1. Lineage (NCBI taxonomy): Bacteria > Pseudomonadati > Pseudomonadota > Alphaproteobacteria > Sphingomonadales > Sphingosinicellaceae > Sphingoaurantiacus > Sphingoaurantiacus capsulatus. The sequence continues at coordinate 299,154 of NZ_JBHRXV010000010.1, forward strand.
CCTCGACGCGCGCACCGACATCGGCGAGGCGGCGAGGATCAGGTCGGCCCAGCGCCGCGCGGCCGCCATCAGTTGCGCCTGCGGCACCACCTCGTTGACGAAGCCGAGGCTCTGCCCTTCGGCGGCGGGCACATGGCGGCCGGTCAGGATCATGCCCATCGCCTGCTTCAGCCCGATCTGCCGCGGCAGCCGGTGCAGGCCGCCGGCCAGCGCGGCGAGGCCGACCTTCACCTCCGGCAGCGCGAAAGTGGCGTTGTCCGACGCCACGATGATGTCGCAGGCCAGCGCGATCTCGAAGCCGCCGCCCATCGCGACGCCGTTCACTGCGGCGATCACCGGCTTGTCGAGGTCCCAGCGCGAGGTGAGACGCCGAAGCCGGTGGCGGGCACCGTCAGCCGGTTGCCTTCCGCCTGCCAGCGAAGATCGTTGCCGGCGCAAAAGGCGCGGTCGCCGGCGCCGGTGATGATCGCCACCCACAGCTCGGGGTCGGCGGCGAAATCGTCGAATACCTGCGCCAGCTCCTCGTTCGCCGGCGGGTGCACCGCGTTCATGCGGTCGGAGCGGTTGATCGTGACGATCAGCAGCTTGCCGTCCTTCTCGACGGTGCAATGTTCGTAGGCGGCCATGCGTCTCTCCCCTGAAATCTCAGGGCTCAGCATGCACGGCCCGGCGCGCCGCACAACCTGACCCCTTCGACAAGTCGGGGCCGAAATTGTAGAGCGGGGCGATGAACAAGCCGGTCGCCAAACCCCAGATCGATCCCGAAGCCGTTGCCGCGATCGAGGCGCTCGATGCGCGCCTCCGCTGGCTCTCGGCCTGGACCATCCACAACGCCAATCACCTGCGCGACAGCCGCGACGGGGTGAAGGTCGGCGGCCATCAGGCGTCATGCGCCTCGATGAGCGCGATCATGGCGGCGCTGTATTTCGGCGCGCTCGGCCCCAACGACCGCGTCGCGGTGAAACCGCACGCCGGGCCGCTGCTCCACGCCATCCACTATCTGTTCGGCACGCAGAGCCTCGACCAGCTGCAGCGCTTCCGCGGCCTCGGCGGCATGCAAAGCTACCCGAGCCGCACCAAGGACGAGATTCCCGTCGATTTCTCGACCGGATCGGTGGGCCTCGGCGTCGCGATCACCGCCTTCGCGAGCCTCGTGCAGGACTATCTGATCGCGCACGGCCAGCTGGCCGAGGCCGACGCTGGCCGGATGATCGCGCTGATGGGCGATGCCGAGCTTGACGAGGGCAATATCTACGAATGCCTGATCGAGGCGTACAAGCACGATGTCCGCAACTGCTGGTGGATCGTCGACTACAACCGGCAGTCGCTCGATGCGACGACCGCCGATCGCATGTTCTCGCGCTTCGATGACATCTTCGAAACCTGCGGCTGGCGCGTCATCACCTTGAAGCACGGCAAGGCGCAGCAGGCGGCGTTCAAGCGGCCCGGAGGGCAGGCGCTCGAACGCTGGATCGATAACTGCCCCAACGCCGAATATGCGGCGCTGACCTATCAGGGCGGCGCGGCGTGGCGGGCGCGGCTCGTGGCCGACATCGGCAAGGACAAGGGCGTCGCGGCGCTGCTCGACAGCTTCGACGACGAGGCGCTCGGCAAGCTGATGACCGGATTGGGCGGTCACTGCGTCGAATCATTGCTCGGGGCCTTTGCGCAAGCGCAGGATGACAAGCCGACCTTGTTCATCGCCTACACGATCAAGGGCTATGGCCTGCCGTTCGCCGGCCACAAGGACAACCACGCCGGGCTGATGAACCCAGGCCAGGTCGCGCAGCTCCGCACCAGCCTCGGCATCGCCGAAGGCGAGGAGTGGGCGCCCTACGCCGGCCTCGGCGACAATGCCGCCGCCAGCCTGAAATCCTTCGTCGATACGTCGGTGATCGGCCGCAAGGTCGCCGACCGCGCGTTCGAGGCGGTGCCGGTGCCCGACGTGCTGCCGGTGCCCGAGGGCGCCGAGCAGTCGACGCAGGCCGCCTTCGGCCGCATCCTGCTCGATCTCGCCAAGTCGGGGCACCCCCTGGCCGACCGCATCGTCACCACCTCGCCCGACGTCACGGTCAGCACCAATCTCGGCGCGTTCGTGAACCAGCGCGGGCTGTTCCGGCGGCAGGACCTCGCCGACGTCTTCCACCTCGCCAAGATCCCCTCTGCGCAGAAATGGTCGGGCGGCAAGGCGGGCCAGCATATCGAGCTGGGCATCGCCGAGCATAATCTGTTCCTGATGCTCGCCGCCCTCGGCCTGTCGGCACCGATGTTCGGGACGCGGCTGCTGCCGATCGGCACCGTCTACGATCCGTTCATCGCCCGCGGCCTCGATGCGCTGAACTATGGCTGCTACCAGGACGCGCGCTTCCTCCTCGTCGCGACGCCCTCGGGCGTGACGCTCGGGCCGGAGGGCGGCGCGCACCAGTCGACCAACACGCCGCTGATCGGCATGGGCCAGCCCAACCTCACCTATTACGAACCGGCCTACGCCGACGAGCTGGCGGCGATCATGCGCCACGCCTTCGCGCTGATGCAGGCGCCCGACGGCGGCTCGGTCTATCTGCGCCTCACCACGCGCAGCCTCGAGCAGATCGCGCGCGACGACGACCGCTGGCAGGCCGACGCGCTGAAGGGCGGCTATTGGCTCAAAGCGCCGGCGCCCGGCGCCGAGGCGGCGATCGTCGCCACCGGCGCGATCATGCCCGAGGCGCTGGCGGCATGGGAACAGCTGAAGGACGATCTGCCCGGCATCGGCCTGCTCGCCGTGACCTCACCCGACCTGCTGCACCGCGGCTGGTCGGCGAGCCGCGCGGCACGCTGGAAGGCGAGCGCGGGCGAGCCGAGCCATGCCGCCAGGCTGCTGGCGGCGCTCAGCCCGACCGCCGGCCTCGTCACCGTAATCGACGGCTCACCGGCGGCGCTGTCGTGGCTGGGCGGGGTGCGCGGCCAGCGCGTGTCGCCGCTCGGCACCGATCGCTTTGGCCAGACCGGCGATCTGCCCGATCTCTACCGCGAATATCGGCTCGATGCCGATGCGATTGTCGAGGCGGCGGCGGAGCTTTTCCTCTAGGGTTTGCAGCTCTTAACCGCCGCGACCGCCAAGCCGGGATTGTCGCTGAACACCCCGTCGACGCCCGCTTTCAGGAAAGCGCAGACCTCGCCGGCGAGGTCGCCGTGCGCGCGCGGATCGCCGCCTTTCTTGAAGTCGGCGGCCAGGAAGTAATTCTCCTGCCGGAAGGTGTAGGGGTGGACGACCAGCCCCGCCGCATGCGCGTCCTTCACCAACGCGGTCGGCGCGGCCAGCTTGCCGTCGGCGCCGCGCGGGATCACCGCCGACTTCTCAGGCCCGACGCCGCTTGCATAGGCGGCGATGCCCTTCAGGCCCGGCGCCGTCACCATCGTCGCATAGCCGATGCCGCTGCGATCGGGCGGGCCGCTGTTGAGATCGCCGATCAGCTGCACCAGCCGCAGCTTGGTCATGCCCTTCAGCGCGCGCAGATTGTCGATCTCGAACGACTGGATGAACACCGGGTCGCTCGCCTTGCGGTAGCCGGCAGCGTGCAGCTCGGCGACCAGCGGCTTCTCCATCGCCAGTTTCAGCCCGGCGAAATAGCTGGGGTGCTTGGTCTCCGGGTAGAGGCCGATGCGCCGCCCGGCGGCCTTTTCCTTGCGCTTCACCAGCGCGATCACCTCTTTCAAGGTCGGCACCTGATACTGGCCGTCATAGGCCGTCGATCGAAGCTGCGGGATGCGCTCCTTCGCGCGCAGCGTATTCAGCTCGGCAAGCGTGAAATCCTCGGTGAACCAGCCGGTGATTTCCTGCCCGTCGATCGTCTTGGTGGCCTTGCGGCGGGCGAACTCGGGGCGGTCGGCGACGTTGGTCGTGCCCGAAATCTCGTTCTCGTGCCGTGCCACCAGCACGCCGTCCTTCGTCGGCACCAGGTCGGGCTCGATGAAGTCGGCGCCCTGGTCGATCGCCAGCTCATAAGCGGCGAGCGTATGTTCGGGGCGGTCGCCCGAGGCGCCGCGGTGGGCGATGACGAGCGGCTGGGCGGCGGCGACGCCGGCGGCAAGCGCGATGAGCAATGACATGCGCCGATGTTGCGAAGCCGCGGCGGACGGGTCAAGTTACGGTTCGGGGACGGGGAGGGAGCGGCATGGCGATCCGAGCGTTGAAAGCCGGCTGCCGCGGTCGCATCTAGGCGGCAAGGATTTCCACAGGAGATGACGATGGCCACCGAGACCGCGACCTTCGCTGCCGGCTGCTTCTGGTGCTACGAGGCGATCTACGACGATCTGAAGGGCGTTCAGTCGGTCGAGAGCGGCTACATCGGCGGCCACCTCGACAATCCGACCTACAAGCAGATTTGCAACGGCGACACCGGCCATGCCGAGGCGATCCGCATCGAGTTCGATCCCGCTCAGGTGAGCTACGCCGAGCTGCTCGACATCCTGTTCCACGTCCACGACCCCACGACGTTGAACCGCCAGGGCAACGACGTCGGCACGCAGTACCGCTCCGCGATCTTCCCGCACACGCCCGAACAGCGCGCGGTGGCCGAAGAAGCGATCCGCACCGCGCAGGCGGACTGGCCGGCGCCGATCGTCACCACCATCGAGGATGGTGATGCCCGCTGGTATCCGGCGGAGGCCTATCACCAGGAATATTACGCCACCAACGGCGACTCGAACCCCTATTGCTCGTTCGTGGTCGGCCCGAAGGTGCGGAAATTCCGCGAGAAGTACCGCGACCGGTTGAAGTCGGCGGCGTAGCGCTTACTCACCCCTTCTATCATCGTCATCCCGGCGAAGGCCGGGATCCATTGCCACCGTCGCATGGATTCCGGCCTTTGCCGGAATGACGGGAGGGAGTGGTGGCCGGCGCCAAACGAAAACGGCCCCCGCGCGAGCGGGGCCGTTTCACGTTCGGACGGGCCGCAGCGCTTATTACTGCTGCTGCTTGTCGTTCTTCGAGGTGCCGGTGATGTCCGACGCGCCCGGGCCGCCGCGGTTGTTCTGCGGCTGCGCGACGGTCGCGGCGTTGACTTCGGCTTCCGGCACGTCCGGGGCCTTGCCCGGCAGCGCGGCGCCCTGCTCGGCGGCCGGGGTGGCGGCGGCACCGGCATCGGCCGGCGCACCCGCCACCACCTCGGCCGGGACGGCCGGGAACGGCAGGTTCGTGCCCTGGGCGTTCAGGTAGGCGATGACGTCCGCGCGCTCCTGCGGCTTGCCAAGGCCGGCGAAGCTCATCTTGTTGCCCGGGATGTAGGCCTTCGGCGACTTCAGCCACTCGTTGAGCGCGTCGAAGTCCCAGGTCTTGCCCTTGGTCTCGAGCATCGCGCTCGAATAGCTGAAGCCCGCGATATGCGCGTGGTTCTTGCCAACCGTCGCATAGAGGTTCGGGCCGATGCCGTTGGCGCCGCCCTGGTTGATCGTGTGGCAGGCGGCGCACTTCTTGAAGCTGTTGGCGCCCTTCTCGAGGTTCGCGGTCGCCAGGTAGAAGGCGATCGGCTTCTCGGCCTCGGCAGCAGCGCCACCGGCCTCACCCTCGACTTCGACACCCTCGACGACGTAGCCGGGCTTTTCGAGCTTGTGCGGCGCATAGACCATGCCGGTGACCGTCGACAGTCCGAGCACGGCGATAAGGGCGGCAAGCACCCATCCCGCAATCTTATTCCACTCGAAACTGTCCACCAGCGCCTCCGGCTACCCCGCGAAATTGCGCCCTCCATAGTCAGGCGACCTGCCGTTGCCAAGGCCCTGTTCGCCGCAGCTTGGGCGCGTGGCTTGCCCTGAGGCGAGGGCGCGGCGATAAGCGCCGCCGTCATGGAGAATTACCCGAAGCTCGCGCACGACATCATTGTCGGGCTTGCCGCCGCCGCCGAAGCCGATCCGGCCCGCGCCGTCGCCTTCCAGGGCGCGCCCGGCGCCTATTCGCACCAGGCGACGCGCGAGCTGTTTCCCGACGCCCCGACGATGCCCTGCTTTTCGTTCGACGAGGCGCTGGAGGCGGTGAAGACCGGCCGCGCCGGCCGCGCGGTGATCCCCATCGAGAATTCGCTGCACGGCCGCGTCGCCGACATTCACTTCCTGCTGCCCGAATCCGGGCTATCGATCGTCGCCGAGCATTTCGTGCGCGTCAGCCACTGTCTGCTCGGGCCGAAGGGCGCGCGCCGAGAGGACGTGCGCGAAGCGCTGTCGCACCCGCAGGCGCTCGGCCAGGCGCGGAAACGCCTGCGCGACTGGGGCATCAAGCCGGTCGCCTTCGCCGACACCGCCGGCGCTGCCGCCAAGGCCGCCGAACTGGCCAATCCGGGCATCGCCGCCGTCGCCTCGCGGCTGGCCGCCGAACTCTACGATCTCGATATCCTCGCCGAGGCGATCGAGGACGCCGACCACAACACCACGCGCTTCGTCGTGCTGGCGCGCGACCCGGAGACACCCAAGGCCGACGGTCGCGGGCTGATGACGACGGTGATGTTCGAGGTGCGCAGCGTCCCCGCCGCGCTGTTCAAGGCGCTCGGCGGCTTCGCCACCAACGGCGTCAACCTGACCAAGCTTGAGAGCTACATGCGTGACGGCAGTTTCCAGGCCGCCGAATTCTACGCCGACATCGTCGGCTCGCCCGACGACCCGTCAATCGCACGGGCGCTCGACGAGCTGCGCTACCACAGCCGCTGGGTGCGGGTGATCGGAACGTACCCGCAGGCGCGGGCGCGGGCCTAGAGCGGGATGATTTTCCTCTGAATCGAATTTGGATTCCCTCAGTGGGCTTGTTGTG